>CANHKV010000001.1 GCA_947461445.1 Holosporales bacterium
CTGTTTTGTTTTTGTTTTGTTAAAACCCTAACCCAGTATCCCTGAAAAAATCGTAAAAAGAAATAGGGGAATCCAAGCCACGTTTGGCTTTTCCCCCTTGGCTGAAAAGACCGAGAGGTCAAAGACATGAACAGTCCTCCATGACAAGAGATGTTGATGTGTAATTGTTAAAGCACATTTGTATTTAAGGGGATCAAAGCCCTACACTATTGGGAAAAGATCCTGCAGAAAAGCCATGGATGATTGTATGTTATTGTGTTGTTGGCAGGTTTTAATAAACCGTGGATGGTGTAATTTTACGTTGGACCAGGTGCACCATGATTATCCCCAGTATACTCTTCAGGAACTAGAATCCTTTTTTCCCACACCATATCATGTGGTTACCGCCTATAGCCAATCTCAGGTGCCAACTATACCTGTGCCAGATTGTCAGGATGAGCACGATTTGAACGAAGCGTTGTTTCAATCGGTCATTAGTGTGATCGAGTTTTGGTGGCCATATCGTGACATCATGATGTACGCCATTTTGGATATGCCTCTGAATGTCATGATGGATTATTACGCTCCTGTGGGGTGGTGGATGCATCAGTATTGGACGGCATATCCCAGAAAAAGTGTCGACTTTTTTGGGTTATTGGGGGTTGGGTCCAGATTGATGATTATCCTTTCGTTGGGGCTGTATGTTTGGATTTTTCCTTATGCCCTGACCCACAGCCTAGAAGAAACTTGGGTCCGTTTGGATCAATCGTGCACAACTCTGGTAAATTTTTTGAAAAAAGCAGACCCAGACCTTTGATTTTTATGATTTTTTTGATATGGTTAGAAAAATTTAAATAGTGTTAACAAAAGAATGAGTGCTAAAACATGCTTTATTCAAAAATTTGTCTCCATCGGCTTTTGGATTTTTCCCCTTTTTTATTCTGTATTTGCAGTGGATGATGGTGAAAGCTTAGAGGAGTCTTTGAATAAAATTTATTCTCAAAGTGAATCTCAAAGTGAAAACCAAGAACAAAACAAGATTTTTGTCCATACAGAGCCCCTAACGACCCCCCCTCCTCTATCTCCTTATTATTTTTTGCCCTCAAAAACAGAATGCGTTTCAATTACGGATGAAGATGGTGCAAAAATAGACGATTCAATTACGGATGAAGATGGTGCAAAAATAGAGCTTGCAAAAATAGAGCTTGTAAAAATAAGGCTTGCAAAAATAAAGCTTATCAATGAATGTTTGATTGTTATAGATAAAATACCAGTCATTGAATTAAAAGTCGATTATTTGTGTGACAAAATTACAGTAGAAGATTTGATCAGTCTTTCCCAAAACCATAAGATACCGGTAGAAAATTTGATCAGTCTTGCCCAAAACCATAAGATACCAGTAGAAAATTTGATCAGTCTTTCCCAAAACCATAAGATACCAGTAGAAAACTTGATCAGTCTTGCCCAAAACTATAAGATACCAGTAGAAAACTTGATCAGTCTTGCCCAAAAACATGAGATACCAGTAGAAGATTTGATCAGTCTTGACAAAGAAAGTGGGATGCCTTTCTAGTCAATACAAACGTATCCCAAAAAATACTTAACTCCGTAAAGCATCCGTCAGTGCTGTTTTTGTTGAATCTCCCGGTTCTCTGGTTTTGGCAACGATGGCACACGCAATGGACAGTCCGTAATGGCCAGAAGAATAGGTTCCAGGAATGATGACGGAATAGTCTGGAATGGGTCCTGTCAGGTGTTTTCCTGTAGCGCGATCAATGACTTTTGTGCCGCTGGTTAATACAACCCCAGCAGCCAAGATGGTGCCCTTTCCAAGGTGAACGCCCTCGACCACCTGGCACCCCGCACCAACAAATACATCGTCCTCGATGATGACAGGAAGGGCTTGTAACGGTTCCAGAGTGCCGCCAATGGTCACATTGGCAGAAATGTGGCATCGTTCCCCGATAAAAGCACACGATCCAATGTGCGCGCCTCCATCAATCATGGTTTTATGACCAATGTGTGCTCCCATATTGATAAAACTTGGCATGATAATACAGGATTGTCCCAAATAGGCGCCTTGGCGAATAAACGCACCAGGTACCACACGAATTCCATCATTTTTCCATGTCGCTTGCCTCTGGAGCAACGGGATTTTATCCCACCACAATGGTGAAAATCCCTGCTCTTCCGCATTAAAAAAACGAAATACCATTAAAATGGCTTGCTTTAAGGCAATGTTCACCGACCATGATGTGTCATTGTGGGTACTGGATGCAACAGGGCGTTGCACCACACATAAGGATCCATTGGTTAAACCATCCAGAGCCTTTTCAAGGCAAGACTTTGCATACACTGCATCCACAGGTTCACCGTTTTCTGTGGCAACCCATAAGTTGGAAAGATCCGACATCAAGGAATCGTAATCGGATGATCCCGGCGTCATCACACCCAGGGTTTCTTGCTGTAATCTGTTGTTTGTCATGACTTTTTTCTCCTAAAATATTGGGCCAAGGTGTACATTGTTTCCGGAGAACATACCCCCATTTTCCATAATCCCACCAAAAACGTTATACCACAGGTTCCAGTGAACAGGGCAACACCCCCTATTTTACCCCATAAAGAGAATCCCTCAAAGGGGCCGAAAACAGCCTTCAAGATAAAGGTTACAGAAAAAACGGCGGCAGCACTGATCACGCCTGCTCCTGTTGCTTTTAGGAAAAACACTTGTAATGATTTTGGAAAATCCCAACCATCCCGTCCCATTAAACGCACAACCAAGAAAATGGCATACCCCCAAGACGCGATACAGGCAGCCAAGGCCAGTGCCAAATGCTGCAGAACATCCACCAATACCAGAGCCGAAATGACATCAATGATCGCCGAGATGATGCCACCGATTAATGGAGTAAACATGTCTCTGGCCGCAAAAAATCGTGCAGTAAAAATTTTAATGACGATATAAGCTGGAACACCCAGCGCATAAATCTTGACAATGTTGGATATGGATATCAATTGGGCGATGGATAATTTGCCGCTGCCAAACAGGGTGATCACAATGGGAAAAGAGCATACGCTCATTAAAATTAACGAAGGTACCGTCACGATCCACGCAAAACGTAAGGCCTGGGAAAACACCGCATCCGCAGACTCCTGATCATTGTCTTTAATTTTTTCCGCCAACATGGGTAATAAAACAGAGCTCAGCGCAATGCCAATAATGCTGAGGGGAAATTGATACAGCCGATCGGCATATTGTAAGTAGGATAAACTGCCCACAGGAAGACGAGAGCTGAGATAAAGAGGTACAATAATGGTGTTAATTTGCACCGTAGACACACTGAGCAGACCAGGAAGAAATTTTTTCAAGAATTGCTTAATGTCGGGTGTCCATTTTGGCCAGCATGGTGTAATAAAATAACCCCCTTTCCACGAACTGTATACAATAAATGCCGTCTGTATCATGCCCGACAGCAAAACCCCCCAAGAAAACAGCAAACCCGTTTCGCATGTGAATCCAGACAAGCAACTGACAAATAAAATGATTGTGATATTTCCAATGGCTTGGGATATGGCTAGCGCTGAAAATCGACCATGGGCATTCAGGATGCTGCCAAAAAAGGACACAACCGAAATGAAAAAGATGTACGGAAAAACGATGGGGCCAAATTGCTGAACATAACCCAGAGTGGCAGGGTGGGCATCCGTAAGAACCCATTGTGATAATGGGGCATAATACCGCTCTATGCCCAAGGTCAAACAGCCCAAGGCCAATAACAACATGGATAAAACCATTCCTGCAAACACCTTGTTCTTTTGTGTATGGGCATATGCGGGTAAAAAGCTGACGTGAAAAGCACCCTCGGCAAAAATTCTCCTAAAAAAAGACGGTATTTTAATGGCAATGTTGATGGCGTCGCTGATGGCGTTGGCGCCAATCAAGTGGGCGAGCAATAAGTCGCGCATGTATCCTGTGATGCGGCCCAACAAAGTCAAACTGCTGACAGAAAAAACAGACTTTAAAAGAGACATCAGAGGAGTCCTTGGTTGGGGTTATGGCATTGCGGGCGTGTCGGGGTACGTCTGTGCTAAAATCCCTGGCCAAAATGGGGGGAGTAAAATCCATTGCAATAGGCGATGCATGATTGCGATTTTTCCATGGTGCATGTGGTTGAAAATGCTGTGCATTCTTTCTCTTTGATTACCCTGCAAGATCATCTGATGGAATGCATAGCACAAGAATATAACCCCACACAGGCAGGCATTTTGAATCTTTAACACCATATGCCATCAACAGTGATGATTTTCACAGACGTTCTCCGAAAAAAACAGGTTTGGATGGAAAGTGGGCCATTTTCTGAGAGTATTCCTTGGAAAAACCCAGGCACTGCAGCGTCATGGATGCCATCTGCATGCCCGATTCGATGGATTCAGGTACCACAAGGTGTGCGCCAAGGCCCATAAATGGTGTGGTTTCTTGATAATCGCGCACCTGAACGCATACGGAAAGATCTGGAAATTTTCGACGCAATGCCCGTACGATATCCGCCGATGTTGCGATATGGCCAAAGGTGATGAGAAATACTTTTGCCTCATAAATTTTGATGCGTTTTAAAAACTCAATATCCCGCGCATCGCCCAAAATGGTGGGATAATTGTTTTCGTTTGCCCGATCCAATGCCGATTGATCGTAATCCATAATCACAAAAGAAATGAAATTGTGTTCTAAAATTCGTGCAATGGTTTCGCCAATGTGACCAAATCCAGCAATGACAACGGCTTGACGGTGCGCCGTGGACTCACATCCCTTTTTCGGGGTCAACATGGTCTTGCATACCAAAAACAACATGGGCGTAATCACCATGGATGCCAAGCCCATTAACAACAATCCATCGGTTGTTTCTCCACCCAATACCGGTTTTAATGATGGCACCAGCATGAACAGAAATTCGCTGCACCCCCCCATCAATAAGCCCAAAGATAAACCACCCTGCATTTTAAACCACCACGCGCATGCCATAACCACGCCTACTTTTATGGCGCTGATGCCAATTAATCCGCCTATAATCCAGCCCAAAGAATGGACAGGGGGCCATGCGTGGATTTCCAGTCCCATCACAATGAAAAATAGGGCCAAAAACAAGGTGCGAAACGGATGCAATTCAATGCTGATTTGGTGACGCCAATGGGTGCCTGCCATGGCAATACCTGCAATAAATGCCCCCAATTCGCTGGATAAATGGAACCATTCGGTTAAAAAGCTGAATCCCAATAAGGATAATACAACAAAAGTCGTAATGTACTCGCTGTACCGATACAGGCCCAGGGCTTTTTCAGTCACAGTCGTTAATAAAAACCCCAAACCAGCCGACAAGACCAAGCCAAAAACCCCTTTTCCCACGGCCGCCCAAGGATCGCTGTTTCCCACCGCAGATAACCCCATCATCATGAACAACCCAATGGCCACAATGTCTTGAAACAGTAAAATAGAGAGCGCCGTACGACCTGATTGGGTGGTCAGTTCATAGCGTTCAGACAACAATTGCACCACCACAGCCGTAGACGAAAAAGACAGCGCAATGGATAAAATAAAAGCCGTTTGCCAGGGCATAAAAAACTGCGTGACGGCGAATAACAGACTGCTGGTGGCCACCACTTGAACCAGACCAAATCCAAAAATGTACCGTTTCAGGGCGCGTATGCGATGAAATGGGATTTCCAGACCCACAGTAAACAAAAATAATAACAAGCCAACCTGGCCCAAAATGGTTAAAAAAGCGGTCTGTTTAAAGAATTTAAACCCCAGAGGTCCCAAAACAATTCCAGAAACCAGATACCCAATGGCAATGCTGATGTGTGTTTTTTTGCAAATCACAAAGGATCCCAAAACCGTGGCCAACAAGGCTAAAAACGTCAATAATTCTTGGGACATGGCGCAATGGAAAACAACTTTAATCCATTGTATATCAGATGGGTGGTTATAAAAAGGGACAAAACAGGTTTTATTAGTCTGTTTTTAAAAGAGGTTTTCCTGTTTTTTTATCAAATTTTATCCACTTTTATCATAATTTTTTATGACGTGTGGTAGGCGATGACGGGATTGAACCATCGACCCTCTCGGTGTAAACGAGATGCTCTGCCGCTGAGCTAATCGCCCCTTCAATTAAAATGTACCACAGGCCCGTCTGTGGCGCAAGGGTGGTTTAAATGATCAATATCTCGTCATCCAAGGGTTGAAAAAATAGGGGTTGAAAAAATTTTAACTATAATTTATTTTAATAAAGTCAAAAAAGTTTAATTAAGGATTTAGTAATGAAAGTTAGTTTATTGTTAAGGTTATTGCTTGTTGCTCCTTTTCTGTGTGGCACGCTGGATTCAGCCCAAGCACTCCGTACAAGAGAATTAAAGAATGTACAGCTGAACCCTGAAGGATCTTGGAAAGATTGGAACAAATTTTTTAGTCTCAGAATAGAAATGAGCATTGAACAACAATTAGAATTTTTTAAAGATCAAGAAAAAATTCTTATAGAAACCATAAAAAATGTGCCTACAGAACTTTTTAACAACGCGCTGATCCATGGGCTAAAAGATTTGGCTTTAGATTTTCAGCCATCGAAACAAATATCAACCAAATATTGTTTTTTAAAAAATATTGATCGTAGTAATCAAATAATATCTGATTTTTTATGGAATACTTCTGTTCATTCTCATAAAGATTTCAATGATTGTGATGAGGGTCGTGAGGATCGTGAGAAAGATTGCTCTGATTACCTTGAGGCTTGTGGCAGTGCCGTAAAAGTTGAAGATTTAAAAGGCATAAAGTGCGACGCAGATTTTGTAAAAAATCTGTTGGAAAAATGTTCAGAAAAAATAACACATAAAAAACGCAATAAAAATGTTGCAATTAAACTTGAAATGTTTAAAGATTTTCTTTTATTGGCAAAAAAATTGATGGATGCCTGTGAAGCAAAAAGTGGGCTCAAGCTCTCTGAGACTGTAAAGCCTGAAAAAACTATCGTAAAAGAAGAGCAGACTAAAAGAATTCGCGAGCTCGCTGAGCCTATAAATCCTGAAGAATTGAGCAAAATTGAACACGATATCCCCAAAAGAAAAAGGGATAAAAAGAATGAAGAAAAAAAACTTATTTTTTTTGAAAAACGCAATAAAATTGACCATAATACAAACATTGAATAATATTGTCGAAACAACACAATGCAGACCTATTTCTGTGACAAGGTCTGCATGTGGTTCAACAATGGGTATTTATGATAAGGGGTGTTACAGTCCGTGTGTTCTGGCACAGACTTTGTGCTCTGATGGTGCCAGTACGGAACACCCGGTGTGATGCATCACGGGGCCCTTGTATTCCCATAAAAAAAGGTGTCCCCATTCATTCAATCGCGAGGCAAAAGACAGCATACAGCATTATGCAGTATTAAACTGATTTTTAATTTTTTAAATATATAGTAATTTCTAACAATTTAAAAAAATGAGATTGCATATGAAAAAGTTTAGTATTGCTATGTTGGTTTTGGCACTGCCATATATTGTTTCTGCTGATCCTGAAGACGATTTGCGTCATATTATAGATAAAATACATCTCGATTGTAATACAAAAATAAACAACGAAAGGCCTTTTAATTTAGAAAAAGCCAGACAATATCATGAGGAGATGCGTTCTCAAATAAGACACAAGATAGACGATATGCTGGCTAAATACCCAGGATATCCAGGCTTTTACCGTGTGGATTCAGAGTTTAATTCTAACCAAATGCTGTATACTAAAGAGGACTTTGACAAAGCAAAAACAGCTAATGAAGTTAACATTATTATGGAGCAGGAAGCTGAAAATATTGGAGCAGAAAGCTGAAAATATTGGAGCAGAAAGCTGAATATTCTTCTGGAATAAAATATCGATGCATATATATAGATATAGCCCACCCGTCATAATAGGACAATCATAGACTTTTTATGGGTCTATGATTGTGTTCATTTTAAGCCTGGATTTGTCCCATCAGAACATCTTGTTCATGAGTGCAGAAAAATGTGCAACAATGACATATCAAGGTCTGCATGTGGTTGAACAACGGGTATTAATTGCTATTTTTATGATAAGGGGCATTGCAGTCTGATCGTGTGTTCTGGCACAGAGTGTGTGCTTTGATGGTGCCAGTACGGAACACCCGGTGTGATGCATCACGGGGTCATAATAAAGTGGAAAACATAAAGCGCATGCTCCTTGGTCGGTGTTGTCTGTGGATGGTAAAACAGGGCCAGTGTGCTAAAACCCCGTTTTAATGGCGTAAATAAGCATTGGTTAATGGGATTATATTGAAAAGCCAAATGGTCTTGGGGCAATGGATCAACAGGTTCTGGCCCATGGGTGTGTCAAGCTGCCAATTGGAATCGGTTTCCATTTTCCATTGATCCATCCTATGGACCGTTGTGGCTGCGTCATGAAAAAGAATGGCGTCAGAGAAAGCTTTTAATCAGGTGTGTCTTAGCAGCATCCAATAGGTTCATTGTTTTTTATGATTGCTGGTAACTTTGATCCACCAATAGGCACGTTGTGCGGCCTCAATGTTGCCCATGTGCACTGCACTGGAAAATGTTTGACATGCGCTGTTCAAGTCTTGGGCCTCTGGGTGATGTCCGTGTTCGTACCAATCCAAAAGAATGTCAAAAAGATCTGGGAAATCTGGAATGGGCCAATGTCCACCCAGTTGTAATATATGGGCTGCGCGTGTTTCTGGTTGTTTTAAAAGGGCATACGCCTGATTACAGCGCACAGAATTTTGGGCAGCCAGCTGTTTTGCCGTTTCAGAAATCCACTGATCGGGATGAATCAGAGCTTGGATCTCTTCGTAACGCTGATCCAGTGTGCTCAAGCACACATCAAAAATGGTTGGCAAGCCGAATAATGAAAACGCGTTAAAGAGACCATTTGTTGACCCAGAAGTATCCTCAGCGCACAAAGATGGCTGGGATTGTTGGGCCACACAGGCTGATGACGGGGGCAATGCAGAGGTCCGTGACTCGGGGTCAGCCCATGACAATGGTTCAGACATATAAGGTTCAAACATGAAACGATGCTCCACAACCGCACGATCCCTTTTCCTGGGGATTTCTGAATACAAAACCACGACGTGTCGATGTTTCTTGAAAATCCATTTCCGTACCAATTAAAAACAGCAAGGCCTTGTTGTGTACATACAGAAAATACTGGTCTGTAATGGCGATTTTTTCTTCTTCTGCATTGGGTTCATCCACATATTCCAAAACATAACTTAGACCAGAACATCCCCTGGTACGTAAACGAATGCGCACACCGTGTTCTGGCCGGAGTTCCAACAATCGCAGCAATTCTGATAATGCGCTGGGCGTTACGCGGATGGCGGCTGACATGATTGCTTGGTCTGATAATCGGCGATGGCAGAACGAATGGCATCCTCGGCCAACATGGAGCAATGCATTTTTACAGGCGGTAACGACAGTTGGGATGCAATATCGGTATTTTTAATGGTGCTGGCTTGGTCCAAGGTACGGCCATGCAACAACTCTGTGGCCAACGATGCCGAAGCAATGGCAGAACCACATCCAAATGTTTTGAATTTTGCGGCGGTAATGACGCCCATTTTGTCGACCAAAATTTGTAATTTCATGACATCGCCACAGGCCGGCGCCCCAACCATTGCCGTACCTACATTGGGGTCTTTTGCATCAAGAGTACCAACGTTTCTGGGGTTTTCAAAGTGATCAATGACGTCTTGTTTATAAGCCATGATGTGTATTAACGCTGAGAAGATATCTTCCATCCTAGCACTATTTTTTCAAAGGAGAAAACATTTTCTTGAATCATTAAAAAAAGAGGCTTGTTTTCCACCATAACGGTGATTTTGTTGCGTATGCCGTGCCAAATATCGTATTCTGAAAAGAGATCTGATTTTAAAAGGAAATATAATGAAGAACAATATATGTGGTCAGGAAAAAGATGGTGTTTTTTCGTCTGATTTTTCTTTAGAGCTGACCCAAAACAGTCCGGACCAGGCGTTTCAAATGGTTGGAATTTTTAAAGATGGAACCCTGACGTGTCAAGCCACGCATGCTTGGGTTGCGATTTTAAAGGAAACCTTTGGATTGGCTGGATTACAAGAGGGAAGGGCGGTTTTGGTTTCCCCTAATGTGATTGCGGTGTCTGTTGGATCACCAAAAACCCGAACAGAATGGCAGGAATTGGGCGCAAAATTATTGCAACATGTGCCATCGAATCGCGAGGGTGCCCTGATGGTGGATGCTCTGGATCAGGAAAATATGTTGAATGTGGCCTATGGCTGCGAAATGGGATCTTGGCGATTTAACCATTATCGAACCAAAGCCAGACCCGCGCCGGCCCGCTGTGTAAAAGCCTATGTTGTTCATCCTGCGGCCAACGAAGCAGAGGTCAAAAAACAGCGTCTGATGGACCACCACTTGGTGCAATCGGTGCATTGGGCACGGGATATGGCCAATCAGCCAGGCAATATCATTTATCCGGAAACTTTTGCTCAGCGGGTTAAAGATTTTAACAAACTGGGGATCAACGTCGAGGTGCTGGAGGAAAACCAATTAACAGGATGGGGGGCTCTGTTGGGTGTATCCCAAGGCAGCGCCCAATCCGCACGGGTGGTGGTGGCGTCTTGGCAGGGGGCAGGCAAGGACGATCCTGTTGTGGCGTTGGTGGGCAAAGGAGTGACTTTTGACAGCGGCGGATTATCGTTAAAGCCAGCCAACAGTATGGAAGAAATGAAGTTGGATAAAACGGGTGCGGTGGTCGTATCTGGTGTCGTGCGTGCTTTGGCCTTGCAAAAAGCCCCTGTTAATGTAGTGGCCGTATTGGCGCTGGTTGAAAATATGCCATCGGATCGGGCACAAAGACCAGGCGATATTGTGACGTCCTTGTCTGGTCAAACCATAGAAGTTCTGAACACGGATGCCGAAGGTCGATTGATTTTGGCCGATGCCTTAACCTATACCCAAACCAGATTTAATCCGGCCATTATTGTGGATGTGGCCACATTGACAGGTGCCGTTATTGTGGCATTGGGTTCGGCGTACGCTGGGTTGTTTACCCACGATGATGCCTTGGCGCAGCAGTTAATTGACGCAGGCGAAAAAACGGGCGAAGCCTTGTGGAGACTGCCCATGCATAAAAAATATGACGAGGCCATGAACAGCGATTGTGCCGATATGAAAAATATTTCAGGATCTGGTGTGGGGGCAGGTTCTGCAACAGCTGCTGCTTTTTTGGGTCGTTTTGTGAATGCAAATCAAGCATGGGCCCATTTGGATATTGCGGGTGTGGATATGGCCAGCAAAGCCACACCGTTACATCCAAGGGGTGGGATCGCCTTTGGTGTTCAGCTGTTGAGTGAATTTACCCATCAGGCCTTTCAGAGTCAATTTGTACACACCGCTTTGGGTCAAAAAGAGGGGAAAATCCAGGCCAAAAAGCAAAAGAACTTTGAACATCCTCTTGCATAAAGGGGGTCTGTGTGTTAAAAATAAACAAAATTAGCAATCGACTTTATAGTCTGCTAATTTATCATCTTACTGAAAAGGAGACTCAATAATGTCCAATTTTTCTCTCTCGTTGCGCCCGTTGCACGACCGTGTTGTGATTCAAAGATTAGAGAGCGATGAAGTGACGGCAGGCGGATTGATCATTCCCGATACGGCCAAGGAAAAGCCCATCAAGGGGAAGGTTCTCGCCATCGGCCCAGGTTCCCGTAATGATGCTGGTCAATTGACACCAATGGATATCAAGGTCGGCGATTGCGTTTTGTTTGGAAAGTGGTCTGGAACGGAAAGTAAAGTGGATGGTGTGGATATCGTCATCATGAAAGAATCTGATATTTTAGCTGTTTTTGCGCCCGCCGCATCATAAAACAGGATATTGTTTTCCGAATGCATTGAATCAATTGTTTTAATTAGGAGAAATAATCATGGCAGCAAAAGACATTCGTTTTAAAGATTCTCAAGGCAGCTTTTTGCGCGGGATTAATATTCTGGCTGATGCCGTTAAATCCACATTGGGTCCACGTGGACGAAATGTGATTTTCGAAAGAGCCTATGGGGCACCACGTGTGACCAAGGATGGCGTTACGGTGGCCAAGGAAATTGAGTTATCGGATCGTTTTGAGAATATGGGCGCTCAGATGGTGCGCGAAGTGGCTTCTAAAACCGCTGATTCAGCCGGAGACGGTACAACCACAGCCACGGTTTTGGCCCAAGCCTTGATCCTAGAAGGTGTAAAAGGCATTGGTTCGGGTATGAATCGTATAGAAATCAAGCGTGGTATGGATAAGGCTGTTGAATTGTTGATTGAACAATTGCATAAAAACAGTGTGATGATCAAAGGGGATGCGCAAAAAATTTCTCAAGTTGCCACCATTTCTGCCAACAGTGATCCGGATATTGGATCAATCGTGGCCGAAGCCATGCAGCGTGTGGGTGACGAAGGGGTTATTACCGTAGAAGAAGCCAAATCTTTGTCCACTGAACTGGATGTGGTGGAGGGAATGCAGTTTGATCGTGGATATATTTCCTCTTATTTCTGCACAAATTCTGAAAAAATGATTTGCGAGTTGGAAAATCCTTATATTTTATTGTGTGATAAAAAAATCAGTTCGCTGCAAACCATTGCGTCTATTTTGGAAGAATTGGTGCGTAAAGGGGCATCGTGCTTGGTTATTGCCGAAGACGTGGAGGGCGAAGCGCTGGCCACATTAATCATCAATAAAATTCGCATTGGGTTAAAGGTTGTCGCTGTTAAGGCTCCTGGATTTGGCGATCGTCGCAAAGCAATTTTGGAAGATATTGCTGTATTAACCGGTGGCCGCGTGATTTCCGAAGAAGTGGGTATGACATTAGACAAAGTCCATCTTACGGATTTAGGCAGAGCAAAGCGTGTGGTGATTGATCGCGACAGCACCACCATTGTCGAGGGTGGTTTGGGCAGTACAAAAGAAGTGATTGCAGGTCGCTGTAATCTGATTCGTCGTCAAATCGAGGATACAACTTCCGATTATGATCGTGAAAAATTGCAAGAACGTTTGGCCAAATTGGTCGGTGGTGTGGCTGTTATTCGTGTAGGTGGAGCCACAGAAGCCGAAGTTAAAGAGAAAAAAGATCGCGTGGATGATGCGGCTCATGCCACCCGTGCAGCGGTTGAAGAAGGCATTGTGGCGGGTGGTGGTGTGGCATTGTTGTATGCTGGAAAAGCACTAAGTGCCTATATTACAGATGTGACAAATCCTGGCCAGCCCCAAGAGCGTGCAGACTTTTCCAATGATTATATTTTTGGTATGCGTTGCGTGTTAAAGGCTCTGCAAGCACCGGCCTGTCAAATTGCTGAAAATGCAGGAAAAGAAGGCGCCGTTATTGTCCAAAAATTACTGGAACAAAACAGTATGAATTATGGATATAATGCCCACAAAGATGTGTATGGCGATATGGTGGAAATGGGTGTGATTGATCCGAAAAAAGTGGTGCGTCTGGCATTACAGAATGCAGGATCCATTGCAGGCTTATTCATCACCACAGAGGTTATGATCAGCGAAAAACCATCCAAAGAAGCGGCAGCACCCCATGCGGGCATGGGCGGCGGAATGGGTGGAATGGGTGGAATGGATTTTTAAATCCTCTGACCCAAGGTCCAGCATGGGATGGACTCTGATGGAATGCGCGGGGGGATAGACTTACAGCCTATCCCCCTGGCACAGTATTGGCTGGGGGTCTATATTATTTTAAAATCATCTCTTTGATTCCTTGCTTTTCGCTTCCCTTTCCTGTGACCATGACGAATGGCTGTAAAATGTCAGATAAAATCCTTTATCCCTATTGGGAAAAATCGTGAAAAGGCGTACACTGTTCTTTAATACGTTGCATTGCCCAATCCTTAAACAAGGCTGTTCATGATATTACATCAATTTCCTATTCGTACATTAAAAGTATTCTATAAATTTTTTTATAGGGCAATGACCCCGATTCTTGGGGGTTTTGTGGTCTTTCTTTTCGGAATTTTTTCTGTCCAGCACGGAAAAAGCAGTCCAGAAGAAACGGCCAAGAATGGATCCATGACCCATCATCCTGGGAACCAATCGCTGGACATACGGGGTCAGAGCGTGGAAAAAGGAGACATAGGAATCCTTTTTATCAGTGGAAAAGATGTTGATTTGGTTATAGAAGGGCAAAAGTCCAATGAAAACAAAATCAATCTGAACACCAATGCCATCACCCAACTGGGGAAAAAGAAAACCAGCTTAAAATTGTCAGGGCAACACCACCAAAGGTTGCAGGGTAAAATACTGGTTCCTTCTGGAATGCGCGTGGTCATAGAGGGCGGTTCAGTGCACGTCACCATTCAGGGGTTTGGGGGTGAATTATCTGTTGCGGCTGGGACAGCTCGGATTTTTGGACAAGGAAAACTGTCACGATTTACTTTGGTTGCGGGGGATTCGTCTGTGAAATTGCATGGGTTGATGGGGCAAACACAGATGCACTGTGGTAAGGGAGATATTCAGCTTGGATTTATTCGTGAATCTTATGAAAACATTAACGATCTGGTCATACCCACAGAACACAATGAATCTGGTGAAAACAAATACATATCATCGGGATTACGATTGCATTATCCGGCGGTAAAAATCAATATTAATTTGGCCAGTGGTCAAGCCACCGTATTTTTTCCAAAGGATTTAGGGGTGAATTATCCAAAAGAAAGTCCAAACTTGAAATCACTGTTCGTTCGCCATCAATCCAAACGTGCGCCGTATCGTATTTTTCCTTATATTTCTGGTGCAGCATCATTGACGTTGCGCAATGATGAAAACCGGGCGGCTGAAAACCACAGGCCAATACTGAATAATGGGTTGGTGGGTTAACGGGCGATCAAATCAATCGTTTTCATTGAACTTTTTAAAAATGTTGGAATTCAGGGGGTAAAAAGTATCAAAAAGGTATGGTCAGATCAGATTCCTGTGGGTAAAATAAGGTATGTTTGGTTCAATACATTGGGGTTAGATCATGATTGACGGGCGCATTTCTGCACATATTCAGCCAGCAGGCGTTCCAGAAACCTTGACAACCGAACGCATTATGCGTCTTTTGCCCCATCGGTATCCCATGCTGTTGTTGGATCGATTGGAAAAAATCATTGCGAATGAATCGGCCGTTGGCATTAAAAATGTGACCATTAACGAACCCTTTTTTAATGGACATTTTCCAGGTCATCCCGTTATGCCTGGTGTTTTGATCGTAGAAGCCATGGCCCAGACGGCCGCGGCATTGGTGATGTACTCTTTGGGTATTGAACATCAAGAAACGCTGGTCTATTTCATGTCCATTTCCGAAGCACGATTTCGCATCCCCGTTGTGCCTGGTGATACCTTGCATCTGCACGTAGAAAAACGTCAGCAAAGAGGGATGGTGTGGCGTTTTTATGGTCAGGCCATTGTATCTGGAAAAATTATGGCCGAAGCCACCTATACGGCTCAGATTTCTAGTAAGAACCCTCTTTTATCTTCTGTATAGTCGTTCTTAACGCCTCTGTTGGACCATCGATTGATCCATATGCATTATTTTTGAAAACGCATTTTCTGTTTTTTGACTCTGTTTCCGAATGCGTTGAAAAGCGTTCCTTTACAGCACCATCCTACAGACATGGTTTAAGGAGTAACACCCCCACACGGGTCTGTCAAAATGAATGCGCACCATACCATAATCAATCACGGGATGTTGCATTTCAGAATCAGGGAAAAAGCATGTCGAAGACGAAAAAATCTCGAGGCCCCGAACATGCGGCATCCAGCTGGACACAGAAGTGGCATGAGCCCCACCATTAAAATCCCCACACAGGTTTGTCAAAATGAATGCACACCATACCATCATCAATCATGGGATGTTGCATTTCAGAATCAGAGAAAAAGCATGTCGAAGCCGAAAAAACCTCGAGGCCCCTAGCAGTAAAACAGTCCTGCACACCCCGAGGCCCCGAACATGCGGCATCCAGATGGACACAGAAGTAGCATGAGCCCCACCCATTAAAATCCCCTGAGATCCCCTTAATCATCAGAATATGCGGCATCCTCGTCATCATCATCCTCATCCTCGTCATCGTCCTCATCGTTAAGAGATTCCGTGGCTAATTTTTTCTGACTTTCGGATAAGACACCTACTTTTTCACTGGATTTTATACTGCTATTAACCGCTTCATCCTCGTCATCATCCTCGTCATCGTTATCATCGTCGTCATCATCGTCATTGATGTTGTCTTTTGTCACATCGCTGGATATGCGTTTCCCAGGTTTACCCAGCAATGCGAACTTGGATTCATTAGGGTGCCCGTCATCTTCTTCCCAGGCCGGATTTTTGGGATCCTTTAAGTATTCAGACAGAACCATGTTGAAACTTTTCCACAGATGCAGGGATGGTGATCCATTGGATAAATGGGGCATGCCTTTTTCATTGTCGCAACCCGTCCATACCCCTGTGACATATTTGGGGGTCATGGCAATAAACCACAAATCGCGATCCAGGTTGCCTTTGTTTGAAGTACCCGATTTGCCCATTAAGGGCATGGTTCCAAAATTGGCCAAACGCCCCGTTCCTGATACAAAAACTTGACGCAACATGCTTTTCATCTCGTCAACCACATCTTCCTCTAGTACAGCCTCTGTATCCGTATTTTTATGACGGTATAAACATTTATTTTGTCGATTGTGCACTGCGGCAATGCCATAAGGTTTAACGGAATGCCCATGGTTCAAAATCACTGAAAAAGCACCCGTCATTTCCAGTAAATTCACACCCGATGTTCCCAGCGCCAAGGTATAGTTTTGTGATTGTGTTGGAATAGGTGATTGGATGCCCAGCTTTCTGGCCATACGAATGATTTTGGGAACGCCAATACGAACGGCCAAACGAATGGCCACGGCATTGACAGATTTGGAAAAGGCATTGATTAAACTGATGGACCCCGTAGATGTGTATCGAAAGTTTTTTGCAGTCCATTTTCCAAAACTGATGGGTCGATCATCAATGCGTGAACTTGGTCTGTAACCGGCTTCCAGTGCAGCCAAATAAACGAAATATTTAAAGGTTGATCCCGATTGACGCAAGGCTTGGGTTGCCCTGTTGTACGAATCGCCTTTGCTTACACCCCCCACCATGGCCTGGACTGCCCCCTGAGCATTCATGGATACCAGCGCCATTTGATCGGCTTTCCAGACTTTTCCATATATATCCATGACTCTTTTTGCTTGACGTTCTGCAATGCGTTGAACATTCAGATCCAGGGTGGTGGTCACCCGCAGATCTTGGGAATGGGTGTCCACGACTTCTTGCAGTTCATCCATGATCCAGTTGGTAAAATAACGCCCAGAAGTTTGGCGGGCACTGTTGGCCAGCGATGAGGGCATGGCCATGGCGGCTAGGGCCTCTTGTTCAGAAATGAACTCTGCCTTGACCATGGCATCCAAGACTTTTTTAGCTCGAACTTCGGAACGGGCTTGATTGCGGGCGGGCGAATACAAGGATGGGGCTTGTAACAACCCCATTAACAGGGCGGCTTCGTATAAATTGAGTTCTTGAGCCGATCGACCAAAATATTTTAACGCCGCCGCATCTAGACCCCATGTTCCTGGCCCCATGTATACTCTGTTCAAATGCATGGTTAAAATTTGGCTTTTTGTAAAGCGGCGCTCGATTTGAATGGCCATCAACAATTCTGAAATTTTACGGTGCAAAGAGCGGTCAGCGTGAGAATAGACTTTTTTGCTCTGTAAAAAGTTTTTTGCCAATTGTTGGGTGATGGTGCTGCCCCCCTGGACAACGCGGCCTGCCTTTAAGTTGACGAAAAATGCACGAAAAATCCCAACGGGATCCACTCCACTGTGCTGATAAAATCGGCGATCCTCGATGGCCAGCAATGCGTTTATCACGTGGGATGGTAATTTGTCCGCATCAATGGGTTTTCCATAAAAATCTCCATAACTGGCCAATGGCGTGCCGTGAATATCAAAAATTTCAATGCTGGGTCGCCGAGACAATTCTACCAATCCATCAATATTGGGTAAATCCGAACCAAACCATAATATAACGCTTGCTAAAAAAAGGGCCCCCCAAATGGCCATTAAAAACAACCATTTTAAAATGGATGTTAGTTTGAAATAACGTTGCTTTGGCTTTTTTTGATGGCCAGATCGATTTTTTGGCGAAGATGGACGAGGCGATTTACGAGAGTACGACAACAGGAAAAGTGGGCATTTTGATGATCCCTATTTGCTTACTTTATCACACAAAACGTTGTGGTTGCCACGGATCCTGGGGATTTTTTAAAAAAAAAGATTGTTGTCCAAATACTTTTTGTGGTACAAAGGTGTTCAAGATTCTTTTTCAAATAGATACAAATGCTTATTCGCCAGTTTGCTCGTCATGAGCATGCCATCCGAGAGGTTTCCTTTATTTCTCACGTTTCTCCTTCGGCTGATGGATCGTGTGTCATCAAGTCTGGAAACACCCACATTTTATGTACAGCGTGTTTGGATATGAATGCCACGGGTTTGCATGTTGAATTTGGTCAATTGCCTGGTTCAGAACATCCGCGACGTTCCAGAAACGATGCGCGTAATACCTTTGAAGTTCAAAGCATTGAAAACACAGTGTATCAAAGTTTGTCATTGATGCTGGATGTCGATGTATTAAGCAAAGTCGGATTGTTCATTGATTGTGACGTTTTACAATCAGAAGGCAGCCTGAAAACGGCGTGTGTTTCCGGCGGATATGTGGCCATGGCGTTGGCGTTAAAAAAGTGGACGGGATCAGCCCTGTTTCCTAAAATGCCTTTGATTAGCCAGGTGGCCGGCATTTCGTGTGGATTTATCAAGGGGCGCATGGTTTTGGATCTGGATCATCAAGAAGCCGTACAAGCCGATGTTGTTGGCGATTTTGTGTTTAGTTCTGATAATCAAGTGGTTAGTGTGGATGTTCGTGCGAAACAGTATGCTGTACCGTTCGAGCAAATTCGGGATATGGAGAACATGGCGGTTCGTGGGGTGGCTCAAATTTTATTGGCACAAAAACAGTGCCTGAATGCGTGATTTCTGTTGAAGGTGGGGGGGGCTGATACGCTAGGGATACATTCCGTTATGAAAAAGGTCCGATTGGCCTTTAGTGGCAGGTGCCCGGATTATTTTTAAAATCTGCCTGAGCAGAGAAAACAGAGGATGTTATGCCTCTGTTTTATGCCATATCCTATTTAGGATTGCGGTTCCAGTTTTGTCCTCTGTTCAAAACAAAAACAGGTGGGTTAGATGCCCCATCACCAGAAATGTTAAAATCACCTCTGACTATTCCCACCAGCAAGGTCAGCGTTAAGAAAAAGATATGGGATAGGCCAGAGCTGTACAAACAGGCGATGTCCAATTGATTTTTGGTTACTCCTCTGTTTTCCCAATGATTGTTTTCAAAACCCATCATCAAAAAGCGTTTTTCTGCTTTGTAAGACAATGCAAAAGAAAAAACACCCAAAAACAGGGCCCACATCACACCAAATAACAGAATGCCCACGGGGCTGTTATCCTGGATGGCGCCATAGGTCGGATCGAAAAACCCGTAATAGGATGTTTTGATTAAATAATAGGCTGGAAAAGAAAGGAAAAACCCTAGCAGGGTAGAAATTAGTGTGGAGCTTAGAACATTTTTGAACAGATCGAACAATGTCAATGCGGGAATACGCCATCGAATGATCAGACAGCATATCAGCGTCATTAATCCGTAAAAAAGGGCATAACCTGGGAAAAAAAACACATAGCCCGAATGTGTGGACAATTCCTTAAAGTGTAAAAACGTCCACCATCCCCAAATGGGCGTTAAGTTGGCGTGCACTGGAAGAATGGCAAAAAGATTCAGCAAAAAAGCCCAGAACAGAGCGGATGATGTGCTACGGGGTGTTCTGGGGCTATCTTGTTTGATCATTGCATGCAAAACGTAAACAAAGAAGCCCAATCATGCCATGAGGAGGGTTTAAAAAGCCCTTTTAATGGTTTTTCCACACCACCGCCTAAAAATGAAGCCACCGCCTGAAAACGAGATGGAAAAATAATGTCTGAAGGTAAGACGCAGGAACAATGATTCTTGATGGGGGGCAACATCCCTTAAAAATCTGAAGATTGTTGATTGGCGGTACCACACCGTGGGTTTTTCCACAAGATTGATGGGTGGAAGCCACAAGGGTGAAGGAAACGGGGACAGGTACACACCATTCATTTCGATGGGGATGTGCAATGTTCCATGCCCAGGAAAAATCTGGGTTTTCTTATCCATTTTTTCCATTCAACCCGTAAGCATGGGGATAGGATGACCATAGATCTGACCTTTGGTCCGTCAATGGTTTAATATGGGCATTAAGAATATCGTTATGTTGGTCGGGGCGAGAGGATTTGAACCTCCGACATCTTGCTCCCAAAGCAAGCGCGCTACCAGGCTGCGCTACGCCCCGATACGGAAAAAACGAATTCCTTTTTCATCATACATGCTTTTTTTAAAAAGGGCTAGAGGCGTTTTTTTCCATCTTTGCACCGGGTAGAAAAAGTGGAAAAACGGCGATTGACGCCCACAGGGTTCTTATCGTTAAATAGGGAGTCTAAATATTTCGGTTCGTATTATGTCGCTTGCTCTGGTTCAAAATGAACAATCTAATGCCCATTTTTCCCAAGTATCCACCATTGTGGACAGCCGTTCGCCTCTGTTTATCCGCAATCCAGTGTACAAGCCATTCAAGTATCCTTGGGCATACACCGCATGGTTAACCCAACAGCGAACCCACTGGTTGCCAGACGAGGTCCCCATGGGCGATGACATTAAGGATTGGAATCACAGGTTGAGTGTTCCAGAGCGCAATTTATTAACCCAGATCTTTCGATTTTTTACCCAGATGGATGTAGAAGTCGGCAGCTGTTATTTAAATTATTATTGCCAAATATTTCAACCCACCGAAGTTAAAATGATGTTGGCGGCCTTTGCGAATATTGAAACGGTGCATATCGCGGCCTACTCTCATTTGCTGGACAGCTTGGGCATTCCGGAAATCGAATACAGCGCGTTTTTCAAGTACAAAGAAATGAAAGACAAGTGGGAATATATGCAGCAGTTTCAAAGCGACGATCATTCCATCAAGGCATTGGCGTTAACCATTGCGGCCTATGGTGCCTTTACCGAGGGATTACAACTGTTTGCATCCTTTGCCATGCTGTTGAACTTTCCTCGATTCAATAAAATGAGGGGGATGGGACAAATTGTAACCTGGTCTGTACGCGACGAAACGCTGCACATTCATTCTGTGATCAAGCTGTTTAGAACCATCATATCAGAGCACCCTACATTATGGACACCAGGTCTGCAGGCTCAAATTTTGAACATTGCGCAAACGATGGTAGAGCATGAAGATGCCTTTATTGATTTGGCTTTTGAAATGGGTGGGGTAGAAGGCCTGACCATTGAAGACATGAAGCGGTATATCCGATATATTGCCGATCGTCGTTTGGAACAATTGGGTATGCCTGTGTTTTATCATATTGAAAAAAATCCACTATCCTGGATGGATGACATGTTGGGTGGAATCGAATTTACCAATTTCTTTGAATCACGCGCCACAGAATATTCCAAATCAGCCACCGAAGGAAACTGGGAGGATGTTTTTTCATCAGAAGCATCAATAGAGATATAATCCAATGGAAAACACGGCAAACAGGGTGCAAAAAGCCCATTCCCAATACGGAAACAACCCGACGCCAGCACGGGGAAAGTTTTTGGTTTTAGAGGGTGGAGAAGGGGTGGGTAAAAGCACCCAATTGCAATGTTTGGCAGCCTATTTGCATGGTCAAAACATTCCATACCTGTTGACCCGTGAACCCGGAGGCACACCATTGGCAGAGCAATTACGCGCTGTGATTGTAGGGGAAGACGTGGACGAAATGGAAGAAATGTTGATGATTTTGGCCGCCAGACGTCATCATATTCGCATGGTTATCCAACCCGCCTTGGATTCTGGGATGTGGGTGTTGTGCGATCGCTTTATCGATTCCAGTTTGGTTTATCAGGGCATCGTTGGGGGATTAGACTTGGATCTTATTCAAAGGTGGCACCGTATGGCGGGATGTATTTTACTTCCCGATCATACCTTTATATTACAGCTGGATTGTGCGCTGGCCAGGCATAGACGTCTGGAAAATCCATTGACATGCAATAAGTTTGATCAAAGGGGCATAGATTTTCATCAAAAAATTTACAAGGGTTACGAAGAAATTGCCAAGCAAAACCCAGATACCTGTACTCTTGTTCCAGCAGACGGTACACCAGAACAAGTGGCCGCCATTTTGTTTGATCGTGCCCGTGCCCTGTTTGGCTTGAATGGGGATTGAGGGGGCAAATGGGAAGTCGCCCCACAATCATTGCTCTCATCATTCGTGTGGTTAGGCTGGCGAGACGCCTTTTCGTGTTAACGGCATTGGATGGGGTACGTTAGATGGGGCTGTGTTACACACCATTGTCCTTTTTTGATAAAAAGATAATCTGCAGGATGTTTTATAAAATTTTTGTTTTTTTTCCTTGTTCTATGCCTTTTTCTGTCTATGAATTCCAATGAATATGGACTTAATCCTCTAGGTTCTCATCGGTCATCCTGAGGAATGTGTATATACGAAGAGGGGGGAGACACTGGAAAAAAGGAGAGTAGTTTTGTCGCAAAATGGGCGAAAAAAGATCTGAAGAAGGAGGTATTCAGAGGAGAAACAGACGGACTAGGGAAAGGATCAATGCTGGATGGAGAAAAAGAGTGGAGAGAAACGTCATCACAGGGCGAAGAGGCCGAAAAATGAGGGTAACGTGCATAGAGAGTGCCGTTTTTTCGCGATCGCCCTGTAGGCCAACACGGTTCATCATTATTTTCAATCAAAAATTCTGAATTATTTTGCAATTCTGTGCAAAAAGATGACCACAGCGCATTTTTAGATCCACAGCGTGGATGAATACGAGACATGAGAGTTTACGTTCCGCTCTGACAGTATTCCCTTCATAACAAACCAAGCGGACCTAAAAGTCAACCACTTTTTTCATGTTAAAATCCACAGCTGAAAATAATCAGAGATATAAACCAAGAACATATTGTCCAACGGTCCGACAATGGGCCACGGCATGGGTAATGCGGTGACAAATATTTGTAAACTTTTTATAAACAGATGGTGAGAAAAGACCTTGACGGCAAGGGGTTGAACATTCCATTCTACAATCAGAATACCATGTGGCAACATTCAAAACGCATAATGAAAATACGATGCACTCTTCTTAAAACCACTTTGGGATTTAAACATCATATCAACAGCGTCCTTTTTTCGGCATGTTTGGCCACAGCCGGTTTGCTGTTGTCATCCTGTCAGCGCGTTGATGTGTATCATGGACATTTTATCAAAGATTGTGATATACAAACCCTTTGTGTGGGCAACACAACCAAGGCGCAAGTCATTCAAAAATTAGGTACACCCACGACCATTTTATCCTATGATCCCCATACGCTGTACTACCTCAGCCATGTGGTGTATACCAAGCCCGTATTGGCCACCAAGCCTGTGTCATGTAAATGTTTTGCCTTGACCTTTTCCAAATCAGGGGTTTTGTTGAATGTTTTCACATCCACAAAGATTAATCCTGTGGTTTTTTCAAAAGAAAGCACGCCTTTGCCATCGGGACATCAAGAAGGATTTTGGCAACAAGTTGTGCGCTCTTTGGAACAATCACCACCCACAACCACCATTTCTCCTGCTTAATCTGTGGGGTATGGCCGTTTTTAGGGAAGGGCAGACAAGACACCAATGACGGTATTCTGCACCAAGGGATTGGGTCAAAAAGAGCTCAGTTGTAACCACAAGATCAAAAAACCCAAAAGCACACGGTATAGGGTAAAGGGTAAGGTGGACTCTTTTTTAGACAGGTAAAGCATGACTTTTATCATGGGCCAACTGCATAAAAAGGTCAAAAGAGAGGTTTGAACAAAGGTTAGAAATCCCATATTGATGATTTCTGGCCAAGATTGGACAACGCTGGCACCGATGATGGGAATGCCCATAACAAAGCTGTATCGGCAGGTGCTGTCCAAAGAATACCCCAAGAATCGTCCTGCAGTCAGTGTAATACCCAATCGACTGACCCCCGAACAGCCTGCAGCCAAAGCTTGGGTAAAGCCTATGATCAAAGAGTGCCGTTGGGAAAATTGCCAAGGCTCCAAATGAACACGTTTGTTTTGCCACCGATTGGCGCACTCTAACAACAAAGCAAAAACAATAGAAATCACGCTCATGGCCGTTAATGAGGGATTCCATGTTGAAAAAAACCACTTTTTACAGCCATATAACAGAATCATCCCCATGCTTAATCCTAAACCAGCGGCGATCATGGTCATGAAAAAAGCCTTCTCGTTCTCGCAATGATGATGATCCTCTAACAAGGTTCCTGATGGATGTTTTTTCTGAAAAACTGTGGCCAGACCTCCACGAAACAGTGCCCCAATGTCCTGTCTGAACATCAGACATAGAGCCAAAAATGAGCCGCTGTGCAAGGTGGCCGCCATGGCTTTTGACGGAACAATGGCCTGGTTCATCCCGTAGGATAACAAAACAAAATGAAAAGAAGAACTGACAGGAAAAGCCTCGCTGATTCCCTGAACCAGCGCACACAGTACGGAATAGGTCACCATGGTTTATTCAAGATGGGCGTGCAAGGTATAATACCAGTTTTGTTTTTTGAACAAAAGACAGGGCAAAAATTTTTACAATGTTTTCCTAATCTTTTTTAAACATTTTCCTAATGAGGGATATTCTTGTAATGCAGAATCCAGCCACAGCCAGATTTCCAGAACACACCTTTAGATTTTATCGAGAAACTTTGGCGATGGTGACGGCATGAATAGAACAAACACTGACCTGTTGCAAGGCAGACGCGCATGCGTTCAGGGTGGCACCTGTGGTAAACACATCATCGATCAGCAAAATACGTTTGTTGGCCAGTTCTGGTTTGGCTGAAAAGGCCCCCATGACATTATCTTGACGCTGTTGAGGAGAAAAGCGGCCTTGGGATGGGGCACCCAGTGGACGCTCTAGGCTGCTTAATTTGACGGGAATGCTGCAGAGTTTTCCGATTTCTGTGGCCAACAGGGCGCATTGGTTAAAGCCACGTCGTCTTAAACGATCATGGTGCAATGGAACGGGAATAATGCAATCGACCATGTGTTCCAAAGCCAGCGGTAACAGCCAATGGGCCAATAATTTAGCCAGATGACGCTGGCGGCCGTGTTTTAATGCAAAAATAACACGCCTGGAAACCGGTCCATATTCCCACAAGGATCTGTGCTTGTGAAACACTGGTGTATCCATTCGACATCCGTGGCATAGGGTGCTGTGACTGGAAACGCCCGGATTACCACACAATGGGCAATACGGGGCCGTGATAAAGCGTAATGTCATCCAACAGGGGCAACAAAATCCAGAGGTATCCATGCAGGTCTGGCATCCTGGGCACAGGTGCGGCAAAATAAAATCTAGAAATGCGCCCATACAGACTGACATTTGATGGTGAGATTGAGTGTATCATACGCGCAGCCCAGGATACAGACAGGGATAAAACAGAGGATATAATAGATGAGCAGCATATTGTCAGGAAAAATAGTGTAATGCAACCAAAACAAGTTAAAATTCGTGTGACACCAGGGGCGCGCGCAGAGCGCATCGTCGCTCATTTCGATTCCTTGAATCAAGAAGTACTGTGTGTTTATGTCACTGCACGTGCACACAATGACAAAGCCAACCAGGCTGTGATCAAGGCGCTCTCTGCATATTGGTCTATCCCTCAATCCTATATACGCATCAAACATGGGTTAAGAAGTCGAGATAAAATGATTCTGGTTCATCAAGTCCAGAAATGAATACGCCCTGGGATAGGTAAACAAGCAATCTGCAGCATAGAAGGTTGGGGGCCTGGATCTGGGGGGAAAACCACTCCTGACATTCTGGCTGATGCAGGGCGTAAAGCCTCTTAATCGTGTCCAAAGCACCGTGCAATAAGATGCCTTGAAGGTCGTGGTGAGACAACGCCGCCATGTGCATGTCTGGGCTGTGTGATGCCATCACATCATCAGATGTCCTGGATAACCGGTAAACCCATTGCCATATTATCGAGCACCATCAGAAGACTGGGTGAGGGATTCCGATCGGGTGCGCAATGCCAAGGCGTGAATTTGGTTGTGTCGCATGTGATCCAGTGCGGCATAAACCATTTGATGGCACGCCATTCGAGATTTTTGGGCAAAAACCCCGCTGATGATGGTGACGGACAGATGCTGATCATCGCCTCGGGTATCGGTAACCGTAATGTCAGCCTGGGGAAAGGCTGTACTTAATTTTTGATGAATCCAATGGACATTAGACAGGGTTTCTTCTGTGGATGGTTTTATGTCTTGATCCGCAGATGGGGTGTCCAAAAGAGGCTCTATAAGAGTGTGGGAAAAGCAAGTCATACCTATTCTCCAATATTATGGTTCCGACAATGGATGGTATATGGGTTTAAGGGCGAGTGATGGGAAACAATAGAACATTTTTTGGCCAATGGTGTTCGTTTTGGGGCGAGGCATTGGAATCTGGATTAACCTGGGGACCAATGGGTAAGGTATGGTCTGTACTGGTTTGTTCCGGTTGTTCCTCAAGATTTTCCAGGCCATTTTCCACGATATTTTCTGTTTGTAAAATTTCCGCTTGTAAAGGCATATTTTCCCCAGAAGCAGAGGCGTACACGCCCAATCGTCTGGCCAATACACTGTACACGGTCAATGGGGCTGATTCAGATTCAGGATCTGGAGAAATATGCCATGTTTCTCCGGTGCGTAAATCTTTAACCAAGAAGTGCTCTGGCGCCAAGGATCCAGCCACCACAAAGGGACTCTCAAAGGATCGAGCCAGCGTCAATTCCAACTGGATCAAGGCCAAGTCCCAGGCCGCAAACAACCCTTGCAGACCATGGGTGGTGCGCAAGGCCAGAGCATGAATTTCATCGATTTCGTCTTGGTCCAACCATCCCATGGCCATCAAAAAATCATCATTGATGTGGTATTTAGAAGACGGCGCAATGTATTCCACCAACGGGGGATCGAAAATGGTATGTTCTGGTATATCAAAATCTTTGGACAAGTCCATACTGGCGCAAGAGTGAATCCGCAGGGTAAAGGGAAGGGCATAGGTATCCTGCACCAGAGACTCTCGCATGTTGCGTGTGCCCAGAAAATGGTTGGGAATGCCAATCTGGGTTAGTTTTGAAAATAAAAATGCAGAAATGCGTTGGGAAAAAGCACCTTTTCCATGAATCTCTGTGGTCTTTTCTGTGGCCACACTGTGCCAAGTGTCGCTAAAAAAATGCACCAATTGGCCAGGATTTTCGCCTTCGTAAACGGTGTGTCCGGGCGATTGTACAATGATTTTTTTGTAGGTCAACAGAATGTCTGAACGTATCCCTTTTTTTTATCATAATAAAAAAACCATTCAAATGCAATTTATTTTCATGGTATTGTGCGTTTTTTAAAAATCTTTTTTGGGTGAGACTGATGTACAGTTGTTTTTTTGTTGTAAACCCCAAGCCCTGGAAATGCCAGCAGTTTGCCAGAAAAACCAAGGGTAAAATTCTTGGTCTAGATACTTTTTTATGTTGATCAGAACGTTTTGTTTCTATGTTATTTGATCTTTCGTGTAAAAAACAGAAACTTTTTATTGCATTCTCTGTGGCAATGGTGTAAGAATGAGTAGGAAATTTATAAATAAAGGAATAATATGAATGCTCGTTTATGGGAAAATAAGGAAAACGTAAAGGATAAAGAGCATATCTTAGAAGCTCTTGGTCGTATCGTTGCTTCTTATGTTGCACGCAATGAAATGCAGCCCGCAGAGGTGTCTGGTTTTGTGCAACAAATTTTCTCAACCTTGTGCAACCTGCATCACACCCCCAATGTACGTTCTTTGCCCCAGGCCCCTGTGGACATTGAAAAATCCATCACATCAGAATATTTGGTGTGCCTTGAAGATGGAAAGCGTTTAAAAATGTTGAAAAGACATTTGCGCACATCCTATGGATTGACCCCAGAGCAATATCGTGAAAGATGGTCGTTGCCCATGGATTATCCTATGGTTGCACCAAATTATGCGAAAAAACGCAGTGCGTTGGCTAAAAATAACGGATTGGGAACCTCACGTTCCAGGGCTTATCAGCAAAACTCAGCCGTCAGCATGACGGGTAAAGAAGCCGATGTGTCAGAGATTCGTTCGTCTGTAGCAGGTTTTTAAACCTGCATGCTCCCGATGGTTTCATCGGTTGTGCTAAGAGTATAGGGTAAAAAGCATAAAGCGTGCCTGCTGAATACTTTTCCCTGCTCTTGACGCATATTCCCATTATTTTACCATCCTTGCCCCAATGGGCAGAACCATGTGATGGCAGTTCTGGCCTGATTTTTCATCAAAGCCCATGGGGAAAGGCCAGAGGATTGGGGTTGTACAATCCAGGAATGCCGTAATCAACGTGGGTTAAATATAATCCATGGGCAGGTGCAGTGGTGGCGCGATTTCTGGGTATTTCAGTGTGTGTTTCGGGTGCCAGTAAATAGGATAAATGCGTACAATCCCATTGTTCTTTGCCCAACGCCACCAGTGCCCCCACCATCATGCGGACTTGTCGATGTAAAAAAGAGCGACTTTTGGCATAAATAATGATGTAATCGTGTCGGGACTCTAAGGTTAATTGGTCCAATGTTTTCCATGGGCTGGGGCTTTGACAATCGCGATGTCGAAAATAGGAAAAATCATGATGTCCCTGCAGCACCGCACACCCCCTTAGCATGGCGTCTTGATTCAGGGGTACCGCAATCCACCAGGCACGTTTTTCCAGCAAAGCGCTGGCACTGGGCCGATTCAAAATCCAATACTCATAAGAGCGAGAAAGGGCAGAAAATCGTGCATGAAAAGGAGGAGGTGTTTCTTGGGCCTGAAGAATTTTTATGGGGATATCTTTCAAGTAAAAATTGATGCCGCGACGCAATGAATCCACAGACCAAGGGCGAGACAGATCCATGTGCACCACTTGTCCCAGCGCATGCACACCGCTGTCGGTTCTTCCTGCAGCATACAGGGTGATTTTTTCACCCGTCAAAGATAATATGGCGCTTTGCAGACTGGTTTGCACAGAGGGCGCATCTTTTTGCCATTGCCATCCTGAAAAAAAGGACCCATCATATTCCAGGATCAGCGCATATCGATACATGATTACCCTTGACCTCCTATTGTCGCAATTTCAGGGCTGTGAAATCGGACATTCTTTTGAAACAATTACACGGCTTTTAGGGTATTTTGACAACCCCCAACATCGTCTTCCCCCCATTATTCATATTGCAGGAACCAATGGTAAGGGCTCTGTGGCCGCGTTTATTTCTGCCGTACTGCACCGTGCGGGGTACAGGGTTCATCGGTTAACATCCCCTCATTTATGCTGTATGACAGAGCGCATTATGCTGGCCAACAAGACGGTTGATGAGGCCGTCATGGCATCCATTCTGTGGGAAATAATCCAATGGACAGAGGGAAAAATTGCTTTTTCAGAGGCTGTAACCGCCACGGCTTTGCACTTATTTGCCTCGGTTCCAGCCGATATAGTGGTACTAGAGGTGGGGATAGGGGGATTGCATGATGGAACCAATGTGGTGTCGGGGGTATGCATCAGCATCATTACGCCTATTTCCTTTGACCATCTGGATCGATTGGGGCGGACATTGCCCCATATTGCGGTTCAAAAAAGTGGCATTATGCGCCAGGATGTGCCCTGTATTTCCGCCCCGCAAGTCTCGTGTGTTCGTGATGTTTTGATCAAGAGTGCTGAAGAAAAAGGGACCCCTTTATATCTGGGCGAAAGGGATTGGTTTTTTGAACCAAAAGGGCGTGGTGTTCATATTCAGTACGGTCAAAATCTGTTGGATTGTGACCATTTTTTCCCCTTGGGGCTGGCGGGTCAACATCAATGTATGAATGCTGCTGTTGCGGTGATGGCTTTAAAGGTGCAACGTGCCTTGAATATACCCCGTTGGGCCATAGGCCATGGATTGGCCCACGTGGTTTGGCCGGGTCGTTTACAGCGCCTTGTTGTTGAAAAGGGGATAAAGGCGTTCGAGGATGAAATGTGGGTCGATGGGGCGCACAACGAAGGCGGATTGGCTGTGTTGGCCCAGCACATTCGTTCCGCAGGGTGGGCTGATGGAGAGGAAAAGCCATTGGTGGTGGTTTTTGGGAAATTACCAGGAAAAAATTTGGACTCTGTTTGGTCCACATTGGCTCCTTTGGCCCAATATATTTGCGTCATTGAATCCTGGGGCCATTCCACAGGTACCCCATGGTCTGTGATGCAACAGGGCTGTATTGAGTCGGGGTATGATGGGGGTGCGGTTCATGTTTTTGCCACATTGGATGATTTTATGCTTGCGGTAAAGGGTAAAAAGTGGGGTGCTGAACCCAAGAGATTTCTGATTTGTGGATCTTTGGGGTTGGTCGGTTGTGTTTTAAACAAGGTGCAGGCTGGATTGGTGTGATGGGGGATGGAGACATCGTGGCAAAATTTTTCAAAACCATAACCAGCGCCTCTGGATTTTTTGGCTACACATTAGGAGAGGTTGCCCCATACTGGGCCATGATTTCTACTGTTTTTTGATTATTTGTGTGGTATGTTGGACCATAGAAAAATCTGTTTAGCCCCTGTTATGATATCTTTTTTAATGTCGGTATTGGCCTTTGTTGTGGTGTTGTCTCCCTTGGTTTTTGTGCATGAACTGGGGCATTATTGGGCTGCAAAAGCATGTGGCGTTCATGTAGAGCGTTTTTCTATTGGGTTTGGACCAAAGATATTTTCTTGGAAAGACAAGAGCGGAACAGAGTGGATTTTTTCATGGATTTTGTTGGGTGGGTACGTACAAATGTTGGGTGATGCCAATGTGGCCAGCAGTGTATCCAAAGAAACAAGCCAAACCGATCATGGACGTACCATGGCAGGCAAAACCCATCTGCAGCGCATTATGATTGCCGCAGCCGGTCCTGCTGTGAATTATGTGGTGGCTTTTGCCATGTTTGTGGCCTTATTTGTGGCGTTTGGACAACCGTATCACCGCCCCATCATTGGCACGGTTCTTCCCACATCTCAAGCTTATTTGGCAGGAATCAGGCAGGGAGATCGGATAAATCATATAAAAGGGGCAAAAAACAAGATTGCTACGTTTGAGGATGTGTTAAAGGTTTTGGAAAAAACGCCTGCTACACAACCGTTAGATGTATTTGTAACGCGTGGTGATCAAGATCTGAATCTGACCATTATGCCCGCAGAAAAGGCATCCGGCGTATGGTTGGGTAAATTAAAGTGCGCACCAGACAAAAATGCGCGGTTTTATTGGAAAAAATCCTTTATGAGAGCCATTGCTGAAACCCTTGATATGCTGAATCCTGTGCGTATGTTTAAATCTTTGCGCCTAGATTCCATGGGTGGGCCCATTTCCATTGCGCACCAAGCTGGCAGTGTATTGCAAGAAGGCGTGCTTCCTGTTCTGTTTTTGATGGCCAGTTTATCCTTGGGTTTAGGGTTTTTCAATTTATTGCCTCTGCCCGTATTGGATGGGGGATTAATTATGATGGAAGGAATAGAATGCATCATGGGCAGAAAATTATCTGATGGCCTGCGTCAAGGCATTTCCATTGCAGCGTTCGGCGTTTTAGCCATTTTATTGGTGTTTTTGTCCTGGTCTGATTTGGGAAAAATTCCTGCTGTGGCGGCGCTGTTATCTCGATAAATGGGGAAAATATTTGGAACATAGGGGGGAACAGGAAAAAAAGCTTTTCAGGGTGTCCATGATGCTGGCGCTCTGATTGCCTTTTTTCAGCACTTGATAAACAATCAGTGCATCAGTTATTCATTTTTTGATTCCATGACCCCGCCTGTGAACACACTTGGTCACACCCCCACTGTATCGTCGAAAAAGTTGCGGCATGTGGTGACCTCTTGCATGATTGGCAATGCTTTGGAATGGTACGATTTTGCCCTGTATGGATATTTTGGTGTGATGATCAGTCGATTGATGTTCCCACCAGATCAAACGCCTGTTGGGTTGTTATTAAAGAGTTATGCGGTCTTTTTTCTGGGCTTTATTATGCGGCCTTTGGGGGCGGTTCTTTTTGGGTACATAGGGGATCGACATGGACGAAAAAAAGCCTTGATGTGGTCCATTTATTGTATGGCCATTCCCACAACGTTGATTGGTTTATTGCCAACGTATGAGCAGGTTGGGCCGTGGTCCGCGGTGATTTTAATTGTGTTACGACTGTTCCAAGGATTGTCCATGGGGGGAGAATTTACGGGATCCATGATTTTTGTTGTGGAACATGCTCCGGAAGGAAAAAAGGGGCTGTGGGGCAGTTGGTCATCGCTGAGCGTGTTAATTGGGTTGTTGCTGGGTTCGGTTTTGGGCATGCTGATTGATGGAGTACTGACACCCGATCAGGTTCAATCATGGGGATGGAGATTGCCATTTCTGCTCAGTTTTGCCGGCAGTTGGGTTGGCTCTGCTTTACGTAAATTGACGGACGATCCGGACCAGGTAAAGGGTGAAGAAAAAGATCAGCATGTGGTGCATAAAAAATCTATGTTTTTAGGACATTTGTTTACCCATTACTGGAAGGATATGCTGCGCGTGGTGGTGATTGATGTGGTGGTGGCTGTGGGGTTTTTTCTGGTCACCATTTATGCCATGACCTATGTACAAAATTATGGTCAGGTGGGGTATCATTTTTCGGCCAATACTTTGAGCATGCTGGCCTTTGCTTGTGCCATTCCTGTTTCAGGGTTGTTGAGTGATCGATGGGGCGCCATTACGGTGATGCAGCGATGGATTTTCTTGCTCTGTCTCATCAGCGTGCCGTGTTTTTGGGGATTAAACAGTGAAATATTTGGGGTTGTTTTGGTCTCGCATTGCCTATTGTCGGCGGTAATGGGGTGTATTTTTGGACCTGTTCCATCATTAATGGTCTCTATTTTTCCCAGACAGGTGCGCTATTCTGGTGTGTCCATTGCGCATAATATCAGCATGGCCATATTTGGAGGCAGTGCACCAGAGGTCGCCACTTATTTAATTGATCGTACATCCAATTTTTTAATGCCTGGTATATTTTTAGCTACAGCTGGCGTAATATCCTGGTATGGTCTGGCCAATTTAAAACGATCGAGGACAGAAAAAATGGCTTGAAAAAAGGGGATGGTGGAGTCATTCATTGGAAGTTGAAAATTCACAAGAACCTAAAAAACGAGGAATCGTGTATGCAGATTGTGGTGAAAAAGTTTGGAGGAACATCATTAGCCAATGTGGATGGCATTCATCATGTGGCCAATGTCATACATCAATCGCAACAAAAACACCCGGCCTGTGTCGTGGTGGTTTCTGCCATGGCGGGGACAACGAACAATCTGAAGTATTGGTGTGATGAATTAAGCGGATCTTTGGGGCCCAACCCCGATCAAGATATGGTTTTATCATCAGGCGAAATGATCACCGCCGGTTTATTGTCCCTTGCTCTGCAGGCCAGAGGCGTACCCGCACGGGCGTGGACGGGTTGGCAAGTCCCCATCGTGACAAACGAAGATTGGGGGCGCTGTGATGGTGTTTTTACAGGATCAGCCGCCTTGCTGTCCGATCTTTCCTCTGGCATTGTTCCCGTGGTGTGTGGGTTTCAGGGCGTGACGCCTGGGGGGCGCATTACCACTTTGGGCAGGGGGGGGTCGGACACCACAGCGGTTATTCTGGCGGCAGCATTAAAGGCAAAGGTATGTGAAATTTTTACCGATGTTCAGGGGGTTTATACGGCCGATCCAGCCTATGTTCCTGGTGCGCGTGCTTATGACGATGTATCATACGACGCCATGTTAACACTCAGTCAGTTTGGGGCAAAAGTATTGCACGCCAATGCGATTATTTGGGCTAAAAATCACGGCATTCCTTTGCATGTTTTATCCACGGCGAAACCTGATCATTCTGGAACGTGGGTTAGGGAAAATGCGAAACAGGTCTGTGGGATTGTGTATAAACCGGTGCTCAGTTGGCGTATGAATTCTTTACCGGATCAAAAACAAGAAATAACCGGTTTACCTATTATTGATCGAGCAGTATCGGCAAAAGGATTCCACTTTTTAACGTGGGTTGATGATTATCATCAGGTGAAATCCCAATGGCCAGATGCCGTATGTTCTGATCCAAAAATGTTGGTCAGTTTAATTGGGAATTCCAGCAGCTCTGCCCAAGCCGCCTTACGGAATCCTCCGAGCATTCCCATAGAGCATTGCGTGCGGCAACCAGGTATTTTGGGTGTGATGGTTGAGCAGCAACACGCCTATGATATGATACGGCATGTTCACACACATTTGGTATGATATGGTCAACGGGGAATATATGGGCCAATTGGATCGATTTTGGTCCAAAGGGTTGGCTTTTTTAGGCTGTCGTTACAGTATTTTAGGTGGTGCCATGACATGGATTTCGAACCATACATTGGTTTCTGCCTTGTCCCGAGCAGGTGGTTTTGGGGTTTTGGCGGGAGGATCGTTATCACCAACGGCATTGCGTACAGAAATAGAACTGACCCAAAAAACGATTCAGGGGTATCCCTTTGGGGTTAATTTGATCATTTTTCATCCACAAATCGATGCATTAATTCAGGTCTGCGGAGAAATGGGCGTCACCCATGTATTTTTAGGTGGTGGAATGCCCTCTCAACCCGTTATTGATACCTTGCATCAATACAACATTCGCGTGATTGGGTTTGCTCCATCGGCATTACTGGCGCGACGTATGGTGCGCATGGGAGTTGATGCTTTGATTATCGAGGGACATGAAGCCGGCGGTCATGTGGGGCCTGTATCCACCCATGTTTTGGCTCAAGAAATTTTGCCCATTGTGGATGTTCCTCTTTTTGTGGCTGGGGGCATTGGGGATGGTCGATCCATCATGACCTATTTGTTGATGGGGGCATCTGGATGCCAATTGGGTACACGGTTTGTGTGTGCCAGTGAATCGTGTGCCCATGATGCGTTCAAGCAGGCTTTTATCAGGGCTGCGGCCAGGGATGCGACCTTATCGCCGCAATTGGATCCAGCATTCCCCATTATTCCCGTCAGAGGATTGGAAAATGAGGGAAAAAAACGATTTATGGCCTATCAGGCAGAGGTCATAGCCGCATACAAGCGCAACGAGTGTTCCAAAGAAAAAGCGCAAATGGATATTGAAATGTTTTGGGCAGGGGCATTGCGGCGTGCCGTTATGGATGGTGATGTGGCAAATGGATCGGTTATGGCGGGTCAAAGTGTGGGTATGGTAACAAAAATTGAACCCTGTCACAGCATTATTCATTCGCTGGTGAGCCAAGCTGTGGACCATCTGCAAGGATTACAGCATCATTTTTCCCAAGATGGGGAGGCACGCAAGGCTGAAGAAAAGGTGGCTTGTGTTTTGGTACGCTAAAGGATGAGCGGGGTAATGATGTGGTGACATAAAAGCGATGATGCCAAGGGAGCGCGTGATGATGGTGCTGTGGGGCCTGTTCACGTCATGGCGCAACTGGACCAAAAGCGTTCAAAGCAGTACACTCCTTTGAAAACATCATGTAAAAAAAGGGTTCACAGATGAGTTGGTTTCCAGATCCCGTTGCATTTTCCATAGGACCATGCGCCATTCGATGGTATGGATTGGCCTATGTTTTCGGAATGCTTTTTTCCTGGATGTATGGACGCCGGTGTATTCAAAAGGGTTATTTCCCAGCCATTTCTGTTGCACATTGGGATGGTTTGATGAATCGGTTAATGTTGGGCATCGTGATTGGGGGCAGGCTGGGGTATTTTCTATTGTATTCCCCTGAAACATTTTGGACTGATCCTTTGGAAATCGTTCAAATTTGGCACCCAGGCATGGCCTTTCATGGAGGGTTACTGGGGGGAGTATTGGCCATTATTCTGTATGCCCGTGGGCAAAAAGTCTCGACTTTGTCCTTATTCGATGTGGTGGCCGTTTCGGCACCTATTGGTCTTTTTTTGGGGCGTATCGCTAATTTTATTAACCAAGAACATTGTGGAAAACCCACAGACGTTGCCTGGGGGGTGACTTTTCCCATACTGCCTGATGGCCCCAGGCATCCATCGCAATTGTACGAGGCGGGATTAGAAGGTGTGATCTTGCTGTTTATTTTGATGGGATTTATGAGGGTGTATCGGTCTATGAAACCGGGTCAATTGGGGGGGCTGTTCTTGATCTGTTACGGCATAATGCGTTTGTTCACGGAATCCTTTCGTATGCCAGAGGGGGTATTCCATGCCATAACGTTGGCCCAATATTATTCCATACCCGTAATCGGTGTTGGGTTATGGCTGTGGTTCTGGCGTGGGAAAAAAGCATGTTTTTTTTAAAGTCTGTTTTGTTTCCCTGACTGTCCAAATGATAATTTTTGTACTAATATAAGGAAAATAATAAATTTTTTCTGACGTGATTCGCAATTCAAAGATATTGGCCTGGACAATCTCGTCTCTTTTTTTGACTCCTCTGTCCATTTTTTCAAAAGCAAAAGAGCAAAAGCCTCCCAAAGGAAAAAATAAGCCCGTTTCAAAAGAGGCTGCAGAGAATCAAACCAATGGGGTTACCACCATTACTGATGCCTATCAAATGGCCTATACAAACAACCTAGAGATTCAATTACAATTTAATGAGTTAAAAACAGCACAAGAAGAATGTTTTAGGGTACGGGCAGAATGGTTTCCCAATATTAATGTGGGTGCATCAGTAAACAGCAGTCCATCAAGAACCTTGTCGCTTAACAATGTGGGCAGCGTGCAGAATGTGCAAGAACAGTATTATTCTTCGCAAAATAAAAGCCGATCCGGGGAACTGAATTTTACCATTGGTCAAAATTTATATAATGGTGGTGCCACCACAGCAAGAAATCAGGCTGCTCTGGAGCTGTATCGCACCACGTGGTGTGATTTTAAAGGCAAGGTACAAAATGTTTTCACCAATGTGTTGGACGCATTTGTAGATATGGCCGTAGCCAGGGAATTTTATTTGGTTGTGAAAATGAGAGAAAAAAGCTTGGGTATTGTGCGAGAGGTGGCTAGAAACAGGGCTATGGTTGGAGATCAGCGTATGGTCGAGGTTTCTCTGGCCAATGCCCAATGTATTCGTACGAGCATTGACGCCAATAATGCGAAACAAGAATATATGGACAGAAAAATAATCCTAGAAAATTTAATAGGGTTTCCGGTATCCGAGGACATAGAGTTTCCTGTGCCCATAGCTGTGGATTTATATTCCGTACAGTCTTTTATTGATCTGTGTTTAAAAAACAATCCCTTGTGTCAAAGGGCCTTGCATGCAGAGCGTTATGCGCGCTGTAATGCCAATGTAGCTGGGGCAACTTTTTTACCTTCGGTGGAATTGAATGTTAGAGGGAGCTTGAGCGACCAGGATCAATGGCAAGACAATAGTGGGTTTATTCGAGACAATATTTTTATATCTTCTGCTGCAGGGTATAACGCGTCCATCAATGCCAGCATGCCTATTTTTGACGGTGGGGCACGCAGTGCCGATTATCGCAAAGCAGAATTGGTTTGTAAAAAAACACGTTTAGAGTCAGAGGCGCAAAAGCGTGATTTGATCGGAAGAATTAAGTCCACCATGGTTGCCTATCGATTGGCCTTGCAAAACGTTGTTTCTGCCAGAGAAGGGTTGAAAGAGCAGGGCGTAGCATTTTCTGCAGCCAGAGAAGAATATTCTTTGGGTGCCACCAGCTTGGTCGATCTTTTGTCCTTAGAAGAAGCCTATGTGGGCGCCATTCGATCTTTGATTCAAGCATTGTCCAGTTTGGTAAAATTATCTTACCAGTTGAAATCTTTACAAGGCCAACTGACCCCAGATATGGCCCATGTAAAGGGTAAAAATTATGATATTTTGGCCTATCGCAAAGCATTTTCCATGGCTCTGTTTTCTTTGGGCAATAAACAATCTAAAACGTCTTTGTACAATAACAAAAAATATGTTGGCCAAGTTTCATTAAAAAATCCAGAATATATTGACTCTGTTGGCAGTGTATTGCTGAAAAAAACCAATACTGGTCAGGGATTTCTTAACATGAAAAGTGCTTTAAAAGAAGCCATAACCTGGTATCCAGCTGAAGGATTAGCCATTCAGGAAAATTCTGATTCTGTTGTTGACGATCGAGAAACAGATGTCAGCGATGCAGAGCTAGAGGCTGTGATGAATAAATCTTTGGATGAGTTGTCTTTGAATTTGGATAAAAATTCCTTTGTGGGTGACGAATCAGAAGGTGGCAAAACCAGTGCATCAGGAACGGATTTGGTCAAAAACAAAGCAAAAAACAAATCGGTGAACAACGCAAAAATGAATACCAAGGTCCAGTCCAACCTAGGGGACAAAAAATCAGAAAAATTAGGTTCGAATAAGGTAAAAAATAATAAAAATAATAAGGATTGAATGATAAAGTAAAAGAGGCGAGAAAATCATCAGGGTTGATGTCGTGCGTCATGAGCCCATGCCTGTACAGTGTGTAAAACGAACCGGGTAGGACAAAAAAGGTGTCAAAAAGTTTCATTAAATGGCACGGCAGGTAAAAACAGTGAACAGGGGGTTTTAGAAAAACTCAGAAAATGAATAAAGTATCAGAGGGTGTCTTGGGTTGTGTCACAGGTTCAGGCCATCTTTCAGACGATGAGTTGTTTTTCAAAAGGAGTATGGTCTCATGGTATCTAGACCCACGCATAAACCCATTCCCATTCCATTGTCTGTTCCAGTAGAAGACAGTGAACCCTTTGATTCTGTGGATGATTTATTGGCGTCTATTCGTGAGTTGGTTTCTCCTGGTGCTGTGGATATCATTGATTTAAACAGGCCGGTACAATCCGATCTCTCCCCATCTCGTCCTGTACAGGCGCGGATGCATGCCCAAACGGGCACGGTACACCCTGGGACAGAGACTGACGCTTTGGGTGAATCCATCACAGCCCCAGAACATTTGGATTCATCCTGCCATTTGGGTGAATCAGAGGTGTTCTCATCCAAAGTTCTTACACCACACAAGGAGGCAAAACACTATTTATCAGAAAAAACCCTGTCAGAAAGCTCAAAAGTTCTTTCGTCCTTAATGAGTGCATTAGAAGAACCGGAACACCGTCTGGATGCTCATACAGATTCCTCTGCCCAAGACTTTCAGAAACCTATACGCCCTCATAACAGAGATGATGGACGAATGAACGGTCTGCGTGTGGAAGATTTGGTGGCACAATGTTTAAAAGCGCCTTTGGGCCAATGGATTGGGCAAAATGATGCAGTGATTTCACAGCATGTTAAAACCATCATTGAGCAGCATATCACAGAGTTGCTGCACCGGTGGTTGGATGCCCATTTGCCTGAATTGATCAAGGCCTCTGTGGACCAGCATTTGGATGCATTGATTCAGAGTGTTCGCAAACAATAGCCCTCAAGGTCGGCCTTTGGTTGTCATGTTTTCTTTTGCTGTGCCGACAGGGAGATGTACAAATTAGAGCAGGGGCAATAGGATGAGACGAATCTCATCCTAGGACCTGTGTTTTTACAGTGCTGAAAATCCAAAATGACTCAACCAACGTTGATCGTTCTGAAACAAATGGCGAATGTCTTCGATGCCATATTTTAACATGGCCAGACGCTCCAGTCCCATGCCGGCGGCAAATCCAGATAACGCATCGCTTTGTCCACAGGCACGAAAAACTTTTGGATTAACCATGCCACAGCCCAAAATTTCTAACCAGTTTGCCCCTGAACCCAAATCGAGGCGGCCATTTTTATGCTGATAAGCGATATCGACCTCTGCCGATGGTGACGTAAAGGGAAAAAAGCTGGGACGAAAACGCATGGTGACCGAGCGACCAAAAAAATGATTCAAAAAAGCGGATAAACAGCCTTTTAGATGCCCCATATGAATATTGGGTTCCACCACCAAACATTCCACTTGATGAAACATAGGGCTGTGGGTACGATCATGATCCGCCCGATATACGCGACCTGGTGAAATAATGCGCAAAGGTAAAGATTCTGTGGTCAGCGCTCTGATTTGCACAGGTGACGTTTGGGTGCGCAAAACATATCCCTTTGGCATATAAAAAGTATCTTGCATGGCGCGTGCAGGGTGATCGGGTGGAACATTCAGGGCATCAAAATTATTAAATTCGGTTTCAATATCCGGACCACGACGTAAGGAAAATCCCATCATGGAAAAAATATCCACCACTTCATGTAAGACTTGGTGAATGGGGTGCCCCTTGCCGACGCCGCCTAGGCCCGTGGGAATACTGATGTCTATTTTTTCCTGTTCCAGGGCATCAGACCACCGCTTTTCTTCTAGGATATGGTTTTGGGATTCTATGGCTGCCAACAGGGTTGCTTTCCATTGATTTAATGCCACGGATTGGGTTTTTCGCTCCTCTGGATCCAATGTCCCCAAAGCCTTTAATGCTGCCGTTAATGAACCGTTTTTACCAAATACAGCACCGCGCAGGGCGGATAATTCATCCATGTTTATAACATTTTTAATATCATATAGAATGGATTCGTAATTCATAAAACAGGCCGTAAAAATGTTCTATCTGTCCACCATCATAGACAATTTTGTCCAAAAAATCATCCTTATTTTCTGTTTTACGGCCATTTGTTTTTGTGCAAAAACCATTGACGCTGTGGAGTTCACGGAAAACCCCAAACACCATTCTGGGAACAACGATTGGAATTGTGTTGAGACAGCCCTTAAAGACGTAAATCTGCAATATAAAATTACTCCTCACTCAAAATTGGGCCCTGTGTACACAGTGATTCCCCGTTTTGGTTCGTTGTCTTGCCATATTTTTGATCCCAGTAACGAAAACAAAGTGGAACCAGACGATCTAATAAAGAACAGAGAAACCATCACAGACATCATTATGCATCATACGGGATGTGACCTGGGTCAAACACTGAAAATATTTTCCAATGGGGAGTCTCCGTTTGTTAATGCTCATTTTATCGTTACAGAAACGGGAGACATTATTCAAATGGTCGATCCAAAATATGTGGCACGACATGCGGGAATTAGTGAATTTCGAGGAAAAAAATTCTACAATCTTTGCAGCATTGGCATCGAAATGGTTAATACAGGTTTTGAAATTAATGGGGCCAGTAAAAATGTAAAAATGACAGAAATTGCAAAATTAACAGAATACCCAAAAAATCAAACGGAATCTGTTTTTAATTTGATTAAATTTTTATGTGGTGAGTACGGAATAAAAGACAATATCTTTGCTCATGGCGATGTGGCTCCCACCAGAAAATGGGATCCCACCAGTACGTTCCCCTGGAACGACCTTTTTAGTCAGGAATTTGGTATGGGTGTATCCGATGATCAAATCAAGGAGGCTAGGCAAATCTTGGGCCAAAAGATGTGTCTGCGTTCAGAATGCGGAAAGAGATGTTTTGATCAGACTTTTTATGCCTTGTTACGGTGCTTTGGATATACTGTACTAGACAATGCTGTATCCAAGGATATCAATGAATATAAAAATGACGTACATAACCCCGTTATGGCGTTTCTTGCTCATTTTTCACGCAATGGTCAAGATATTGAAAAATTACGCGAACCTTTGGTGTTTACCGATTTGTGCCATCTGTATGCTTTGTGTAAAAAATACCCAACAGGAAACAATCCAAATATTGATGCGCTGATAAAATCTTGCGAATAAAATTCTGATTTTTATTAACACTTTTTTGTTGAAATGTATTTAAATTAGTATTATTAATATGGGTTTATTTTGCAATCTTTTTGTTAAACATTATTTTTGTGTGTTGTTTGTGGTTTTGTGCGGCTGTGAACGCCGATTTTAAAAAGGATGTGTATGCCAAAACAGGGATTACATTAAAAGATTTGGGAAAAAATCAGTATCAATTCGTGCCCTTTGAGGAAAAGCGGGCCCATAGAAATCATTATTTTATGCGACCAGAGGGGCAAACAGTCACCACAATTCTTTTGCATGATACCGTTGGCGGGGTGTTTTCCGCATTAAACAAGTTTTCCGATGGAAAAGAGCCCCCATTAAACGCCCATTATGTTATAACAAAAAAAGATGGTCAGGTTCCTGCAGGATTGGTCATTGAAATGGTGCCACCGCCATTGATGGCCCAACATGCTTGGCCCAGTTGGTTTCGTGGAAAAGATGATGCGAATCAATATGCCATTGGTATTGAATTGGTGGGAAAAGGATTTGTGGATCAAGGCAGAAAACGTTATTTTTATGCCTATGATCCTATGCAAATCAAGGCATTGGCTGTTTTGCTGGCCCGTTTGGTTAAAGAATATGCCATTCGTCCAGAAAATATTCTTTCTCATGCCGACGTATCGCCCCAACGGAAATACGATGTCACCATTCTTTTTCCCTGGCGCGCATTGTATGAAAAATATGGGTTAGGCATGGGATTGGATGGGGACGAACGTACCATACAACGCATCATGAAAAAGTTTCCAGTATCCCTTGCTCTTCCCGAAAAATTCAATGAGGCATTTTTTCAAAATATGTTGACGTTGTTGGGGTATGATACCCGTTTTGCTGATGATTATGATGCATCTGCTGGGGAAAAAAGGGCCAAGTGAGCCAATGTGTATCAGGCCTTTTACGCCCATTATTCCCGCAATGGTCAGGCCTGGTTATGGCGGGGAAAACCTGATTCCCGCGATTGTTTTTGGGCTTTTGCTTTGTGGGCTAAATATTTTGGAAAAAATATTAAAAAGGAGACAAAAAAAGAAAATGGACTGGTGGATTCATGGGGATCTGTTCCTGTCAGAGAATTTGTGATATAGCTGAATCTGAAACATTATAAAACAGAACCCTTTACATTTTTTTCAAATTTTTCAATGATTATGGGGAATGTAAGGCAGATTCACATCAAAACGGAGAATTTTAACGATGAAACATTATATTTGGCTGAGTGTGTTATTGGCAATGGGCGTTGTTCAAGCTGCTGATGCGGCTAAGGCAGAAGAAAAAGTGGAAGCATCAACAGACGCCCCCGCAGCAGAAGATAATACAGACGCCCCCGCAGCAGAAGAGAGTGCAGAGGCCCCAGCAGCAGACGACGAAGCCGCATCAGGAGCCATTTCTGCCGATGCTGGAGAAGAAAGCAATTCAGAAGGAGATTCATCCAAAAAGTCCAAAAAATCTAAAAAGTCAAAAAGAAAAGGTAAAAAAGGTAAAAAAGGGAAAAAGAGCAGAAAAAGTCTCAAAAATAAAAATCACAGAAAAGGTCACAAGGGTGGAAGCAAAGTCTCTGCCCCCAGCAGCAGCGTATTGAATGCCTATATGAATCGTGTTCAGAATGGTGAAATGTACAGCAATGCCTCCGGTACCAGCATGACCGCAACCGTATCTGATCAAGGTGGATGTGCCACAGGCAAGTGTGGTTTGGCCATAGCAGAACAAAGTGCCACACCAGAGGCCATGGCATAACATACCTGGGTATGGCAATCAAATAGAGGGCGGTTTTCTGCCCTCTTTTTAATCTAATGGTGCCAATCAGATTAACGTATTAACCGATACTGCATTCAGTGTCTTTGCCAAAACCAATTATTGAAAAATACCAAATCTTTACAAGAAAAAAATCTGTTATTGGTATAATTTTTTGGATTAATCATTGGGCAACAGATGACACCATCGTTTTTAACAAAAAAGAGCCTGATCCAGCCCCTTCAAGATGCATGGGTGCTACCCATTTAAAATAAGACTTAAAATCAGGTATTCTGGATACCAGTTTCTGTTCCATAATCATAAAAATGGCCAAGACCATACGAATTTATGCGGGAGGACGCATTAAAAACAGCGTTTTTCAAGACGCTTATGACGATTATCACAAACGCATTCGCCATTGGTCTGTGGAATTAACAGAGCTCAGCGACAAGCAGTTCCAAACCCTGTTGCCCAAAAACGAGCTGTGGATTGCATTGGATGAGCGTGGACAATCCTGGAATAGTGCTGAATTTTCTCACCACATGACACAATGGATACAGGGCCCATTGGTTCCATGTTTTATCATTGGCCCCAGTGATGGGCTGCCCCCCTGTATTCGCAGGCTGTGCTCTGTTGTGTTATCCTTTTCACCCATGACGTGGCCACACTTGATGGCGCGCGTTTTACTCATAGAGCAAGTGTATCGTGCGCAGCAGCGTACCTTGAACCATCCGTACAGTTTTGTCTAAACAGGAATATTTCCCAGCATGGCCCAGTGGTGTTCCCCAATGGTACAAGGGGTGCATACCGACATGGCCTAAGGTTTTGTTAAAAAAGAATAAAATTTTATATTTTTTTATGATAAAATACAGCCAAATGGTACAGCAGTAAAACCCCATGCCAATCCAGGCGTGTGCTCTGTTTGACGTGATAAAGCATGATACGTCTGTTAGATTCCCATCTGATTAATCAAATTTCTGCAGGCGAAGTGGTGGAACGTCCTGCATCCGTATTAAAAGAGTTGATTGAAAATGCTCTGGATGCGGGATCAAAACACATTACCATACGGTGGCGCCATGGTGGGCAGAGTATGCTAGAGGTCGAAGACGATGGGGCGGGCATTGTTCAAGATGAAATGCGTTTGGCACTGGCCCGACATGCCACATCAAAATTACGCATTCCAGAGGATTTATCGGCCATTTCTACCTTTGGATTTCGTGGAGAAGCCTTGGCGGCCATGGCGGCGGTGGCTAGGGTGTGTTTGACCAGCCGGGGTCAGGATCAAGAGCATGCCTGGTCGTTGTCGGTACATGGGGGACAAGAAATTGAATTTTTACCATCCAATCGCCCTTGTGGAACATCGGTTCAAGTTCACGATTTGTTTTTTGCCACACCGGCACGTTTAAAATTTTTACGCTCTGAATCTGTGGAAAAACAGCACTTGTGGGATGTCGTGCATAAAATGATTGTGTCTCATCCAGACGTGGCGTTTTCCGTCCACAGCGATTCCCGCAGTATGGAATATGGCATAGGTATGGAAAAAAGACTTCATGATATTTTTGGCTCTTCTTTTCTGCAAAATTCTTTTTATGTGGATGCGCAACGTCATTCCTATGGGTTACATGGATGGATTGGCTTACCAACCCATCATCGCGCCACGCCCGATCGGCAATTTTATTGCGTCAATGCACGCGCGGTTAAAGATAAATTTCTTGGGTCTGCGTTGCGTATTGCCTTTGGGGACACCATGCCAAAGGGGCGACATCCTGTGGGCGCCTTGTTTTTAACCTTGCCGTTATCGGATGTGGATGTGAATGTCCATCCGGCCAAAACAGAGGTGCGATTTTTGGATACCCGCTTTGTTCACGGATTTATAACGGGTGTGTTAAAGCAAGAAATTTGGAAAAATGGCCTGCGTGCATCCACGTGGGGTGATGGGGTTGATAGAGCAAAACAAGGCTCTGGCCAAGAAAGCATTGGGGATGCTGTGGTGCAGAAACAGGCTGAACCATTAGGCTTGTCCGCCATTGCTTCTGGTTTTTCACCCTATATTTCTCGTTTTGCATCCCCAGTGTATAACCCCTCAATGGCCAGAGAAGATCCTTATTTTACTCCAAAAACCCTACAGAATCCGGTCCAGAATTCTGGGGGTATACGGGGTGAGCATGCACCCATTTCTCTATCCCGTCCCCTTATGCCCGAGGATCTGGGCAGGCTGTTCCCAAAATCGAATCAACAGGGGCTTGAACAATCCCCTGATGCCGTGGTGGATGGACAAAAGAATGGTTCTGCCCACCAAACGTTGTTTGCCTCTGGGTCAGTACACGGCCAAAATGAGGGACCGATTTTTGTGGATTTGGGCCAAGCCATCATGCAAATTCAAGACAGCTATATTGTGGCACGTGTTGATGCGGGGTTGGTTTTGGTCGACCCCCATGCCGCCCACGAGCGCATTGTTTTTGAATCCATGAAAATAGAATGGGCCAATGATGTGGGGCATATTAGCCCATTTTTATTGCCACCTCAGTGGTCGTTAACGCCCACAGAGCAGGATCACATGCAGGATATTCAAGAAAAAATGGCATGCTTGGGGTTTCAGTACGATTTAATGCCCGGGCAATGTCGATTAAAAACGATACCCATGATTTTTCAGGGTTATCAGCCAGAAGATTTGGTTCGCCAATTGGTCGACCATGTTCATCAAGATGATTCGGTTCAAGACGTGGTTTTACGTTGGCGCAACGATATGATGGCCAATTGGGCCTGTCGTCAGAGTATAAAATTAGGCCAATCCATGACCATAGAATCCATGAATATTCTGTTGCGTCGTTTGGAACGTACCCCCCACGGCGCACAATGCAACCATGGGCGTTGTGTGTACCGTATTTTCAGGGCTAAAGATTTAAACCGTTTGTTTGATCGGTAAATCCCCCCATTGGTTCGCTCCCATTTTTAAGAGGTTTAGAAATCATTAAGTCTGTGGTATGGTGGTTTCTATATGGCTATTGAATAAAATGGTGTATGAATTTACCAGAATCGTTGTCAGAATCGTTGCCTGAATCTCTGTCAGTATCAGAGCCGGAATCTGGAATACTGCCCCATCAACACCCATCTGGGGCATCCAATCTCAGCATCCAAGACATGAAGGATATGTTGGCACAGATGTGGGTCATTCGCAGATTCGAAGAAAAATGTGGTGAAATTTACACCGCTGGAAAAATCGCTGGGTTTTGTCATTTGTGTATCGGTCAAGAAGCCATATCCGTGGGGGCATCCAAGGCCATGGGACCAAAAGACACCATGATTACGGCCTATCGATCTCATGGACAAGCCTTGGCGCGCGGTTTAACCCCCTTTCAAGTCATGGCGGAATTAATGGGTAAAGAGGGGGGCAGTTCCAAGGGAAAAGGCGGGTCTATGCACCTGTTTCACACAGAGCGTCTGTTTTATGGGGGGCATGGCATTGTGGGCGCCCAAACGGCATTGGGAACTGGGTTGGCTTTTGCCCATCAGTACAACAATGATGGCGGGGTGTGCATGACTTTTTTGGGCGATGGTGCCAGCAACCAGGGGCAATTTTTTGAATCCATGAACATGGCGTCTTTATGGAATTTACCTGTTTTATACATCATTGAAAACAATGGATACAGCATGGGAACGGCGGTTTCGCGCGCATGCAGTGGCGGACCATTGCATCAACGGGGGTTGCCTTTTGGTATTCCTGGCTCGTTGGTCAAGGGGGATGATGTGGTGCAATTGTATGATGTATTTACAACCATGCTGGAAACCATTCGTACCACCAGTCGTCCCATGCTGCTAGAAATTGATACCTATCGTTTCAAGGGGCATTCCATGTCGGATCCGGGAAAATATCGTACGCGAAAAGAGCTGGACGAGGCACGATCTAATCGTGATCCATTGTTGGTTTTATCTCATTATTTAAAAGAACGGGGTGAAAGCGATGACGATTTAGCCCAATTTGATCATCACGCCAAAGAATGCATAGAGCAGGCCTTTGCCATGGCTGATGCTGCACCAGAACCCAGTACAACCAGCCTATGGGAGGATATTTTACGATGACTGTTTTACAAGCCACCACCACGTTAACAGTGCGCAAAGCATTGTACGAAGCCATGGCCGAATCCATGCGTGCTGATCCACGGGTTTTTTTAATGGGAGAAGAGGTGGCTCAATACCAGGGAGCTTATAAAATCAGTCAAGGCATGTTGGAAGAATTTGGTCCAAAGCGTGTGATTGATACGCCCATTTCTGAATACGGATTTGCGGGCATTGGTGTGGGGGCAGCCTTTCACGGACTGTATCCCATTGTGGAATTTATGAGCTTTAATTTTGCCATGCAGGCCATCGATCACATCATTAATTCTGCTGCAAAAACCTTGTATATGTCGGGTGGAACCATTACATGCCCCATCGTGTTTCGCGGTCCAAATGGCGCAGCAGCCCGGGTGGCGGCTCAACATTCCCAATGTTATGCCAGCTGGTATGCCCATTGTCCAGGATTGCGTGTGGTGGCGCCATATGATGCGCAAAGTGCCAAAGGGTTATTAAAGGCCGCCATTGCCGATCCAAACCCCGTGATTTTTCTGGAAAATGAAATACTGTATGGAAAATCTTTTCCGGTGTATGAAACCCATGAACCCATGTCCTTGGACAAAGCCATTATTCAGCGAAAGGGCCATGATGTGACAGTGGTGGCCTTTTCCTTGATGGTCGAGGTTGCGTTGCAAGCAGCAGAAGTTTTAGAGACAGAGGGCATTGATGTAGAAGTTGTGGATTTATGTGTGTTGCGTCCCTGGGACCAAGAAACCATTTTAAAATCAGTGCATAAAACCCATCGATTGGTGACATTAGAGGAAGGGTGGCCCGTTTGTGGTATTGGATCAGAAATCATTGCGCACGTTACGGATCATCGTTTTGATGATTTAGATGCGCCTCCCGTTCGTGTCACAGGCTTGGATGTGCCCATGTCTTATGCAGCCAATCACGAGCGCATGTCGCTGCCTTGTGTGCAACAGGTTGTCCAGGCGGTACGCAGCGTGATGGGCAGAGGTTAGGGGGCTCTGCAAAGCATTTTCACGGGGTTGGGAGTCATCCTGAATGTGTGGCACCAGCCCATATCATTGTCTTTTATCCTATGGCAAAATCGGATGACACAGCCCCCCAGCAAACGGGTTCATCAGGGGGGGCAACAATGAGCAGCCAATGGGATTTCTATTGTTTTGATGCAGTTTAACGGTTTCCAATTCAAACCCCTTGATAGGAAATTATTGTGATCCTATCAAGGGCACCACAGGAAGCATTAAATCAATGGGTTTTTAAGATTTTTATTAAAAAAGCCAAAAAACATCCTAATATCATGATCATAAAAAAACCATGCTTAATCCAATGTTGATACCGATTCAGGATTTTCTGGGCCTGTTCTTGATACCGATGGATAATCACGGCCAATATGCCGAAACGAATGCCTCTGGCCAGCAAAGACGTGGCAAAAAAGGTTAAAAATGAAAACTGAGTCACACCAGAAATCAGCGCCATAAGTTTGTAAGGCACAGGGGAAAATCCCTTGGCAATAATGGCCCAGGCGCCCCAACGCTGCATCAATTCTTGAACGGTTAAAAAAACCTGTTCTCCACCGAATAATGGCAATACAGCAGCCCCCCAACGGTCATAAAACCAAAACCCAATGCCATAGGTGATGCACCCCCCCAGTGTGGAAAGAATGGCGCAGAGGGCCGCTAAAGCCCAGACTTTTTTAGGCTTTTTCAAGGCTTGCACAATGAAAAAGGGGTCAGGAGGAATGGGGAAAACACAACTTTCCAAAATGATAATGCTGTAAAACAATAGGCTGTAATAGAACCCATAGGACCGCGAAGGGGGCTGATGGACATCAGACAGCTGTGGCAAGACGGATTCTAGGTTGTTGCAAATCAAGCGGTCATTTTTTTGTGCATCAACACAATGTGGCCCAGGGTTATGATCTGACAAGACAAGATCCCCAGGTAAACCCCGCCCCAAAGGCCTGTAACAGAATCAATTGCCCTGGTTTTATGGTGTTGTTTTGGCGTGCTTTCCACCATGTTAAGGGAATGGATGCAGCAGACGTATTGGCATGCATATCGCCTGTATACAACATTTTCCTATGATCAATGTTCATATCCGTGCACATGCGGTCCAAAATTCTTTTGTTTGCTTGGTGGGGAATAATCCAATCCACATCAGCCAGATCAATGCTTTTTTCGGCTAACAGCGTATGGGTCGACGAAATCAATTGGGACACCGCTTCACGAAAAACGGCCTGACCATCCATGACAATAACCCCCATGGGGTGATCAGCAGAAGGCGTCGTAACGTACAGGTCATGCAATGCTTTTCCATTTTTACCATCTGAAAACAAACAGTGACCAATGATTCCACGATCACTGGATGCTGTGCGCGACAAGATAACGGCTCCTGCCCCATCACCAAACAGAATGGCCGTAGAGCGATCTTGCCAATTTAACAATCGCGTCATGGATTCGCTGCCTATAACCAGGGCATGATTCTTGTTTGATTGCATCAAATAGGATTCCGCCATGATGAGGGCAAATAAGAACCCACTGCACGCGGCATTCATATCAAAAGCAACGGCATGTTTTGAGCCCAGACCATCCAGAACAATGGTGGCTGTAGAGGGAAAAGCTTGATCTGGCGTTGATGTGGCCACAATAATCAAGTCCAGGTCAGCACCATCCATATGGGCGTCGTGCAATGCCGATCGTGCGGCTGCAATGCCCATATCGCTGGTGGTTTCGTTCTCGCTGGCTCTGTGGCGCTGGGTAATTCCTGTGCGGGTGCGTATCCATGCGTCATCGGTGTTTAAATGGAATTCAGAGGATAATTGATCGTTATGAATGATGGTTTTCGGCAGATATCCTCCTACACCTGTGACCATACACCGTTGATTAGGATGTGAAGACATTACAGAGTTATCCTGGTGTATAGATTCTTTCCAGTCTTCATAAGTGATTTTTTCGGATCAATGTTTCCTTAGCATAAGCCAAATAGGATAATTTCTGCAAGAAGCCCCTATTCAGAATAATGGGAAACCTTTTGGGATACGGTACTAAAAGAGAGCTTTTTAAAACAATCCAGTTATAACCAAATAAAAGATATGGCTTGGTTGAAATCATGATTTTGCGACTGTCTCTTGATCCAAAAAGTGGCCCCATTGGTGTGGCTTTGGGTTGGTTGGCTGTGATTTTGGGGATGTGCATGGGGGGGCATGGTCTTTGGGCCTGGATTCTTAAAGAGGGGATGGTTTATGCCTTTGCGTTCAGTGCATTAATGTCCGTAACCATTGGTGGGACAGCTGTTTTGGCATTTTCCAGCAAGCGCATCAGTGCCTTTTCCATGGGGCAAAGTTTCTTTTTGACCTTGGCCTTGTGGGTGGTTGTTTCCGTTTTATCTGCGTTACCCATTTACTTTTCTCCTATAAAACCCTCATTGGTGGATGCATTGTTTGAATCGGTTTCGGCATTGACGACGACAGGGTTAAGTTTGTTTGCAGAAAAGAGTTATGCGGAAACGAGTTTAAAATTTTGGGTGGTTTTTTTACAGTGGTTGGGTGGATTTGGCATTGTGATGACGGCCGTTATTTTATTGCCGGTATTGCGTATGGGCAGCGGGCAGTTAATGAGCGCAGAATCATCGGATCAATCAGAAAAAATTGCACCCCGATCGGCCACAATGGCCACATATGTGTTGCTGGTGTATGGTCTGTTAACGGTGTGTGTGGGGTTATGTTTAAAATATTTCAGTGGCTTGCCCTGGTGGGACAGCATGACGTACGCCATAGCCAGCGTGTCAACGGGCGGCATTTCTATGTCCCAGTACAAGGTTTTGGATTTATCCGTGGGAACAAAAACCATTTTATCCATGGGCATGCTGATGGGCAGTATAACATTGATTTTATTTGTACCCTTTTTTCGTGGAAAGTGGCGTGTTTTGCTCAAAGACGATCAAGTGATTGGTATGTTCAAAATGCTGATGGTTACCTGTATTGGTGTGGCATTTTGGCATAAAAGCAGACCTCTGATTGATTCGGTTTTTATGAGTATATCGGCCGTATCGGGGACTGGTTTTCCTTCGGAATCTATTTTTCACTTTGGCGGATTATTTTGGATTGTGACATTGATTGGGGGGTGCAGTGGGTCTGCATCTGGCGGAATCAAGATTTTTAGATTGCAAATCATGTACCGTATGGCCAAAAATCATATTAATCGTATGCTGAATCCGTCTGGATTTTACCCCACGGTTTATAATGGAGAACGCCTAGGTAACACACAGGTTGATGCGGTTATGGCGGTGGTGTTTTTTTACCTGTTGGGGTGGATTTTGGCAACAACAGCATTAACATTGTGCGGTCACACCTTGAACGATGCGTTTACGTTGGCGTCCAGTACATTAACCAACTCTGGATTGCCCTTGGGCCAATGGGCCGATCATGCCAATGATTTTTCATCGGCCAGTAAATGGATTTCCATGCTGACCATGTTAAGTGGTCGATTCGAATGTGTGACGTTGGTTGGGGCATTTCTTGCCCTGTTTCGATCGAAATGAAATGGATAAAACACTGGATTCCAAGGATTTTTAATCTTGTCATTTCGGTTTATTTTCTGTACAGTGTGATGAAAGTCCAGAAAGCCCATTAGGACCTGATGCATCATAGACAGAACATACTGTTTTCAGCTTTCCTTTGTGTGGTTATTTTAGGAACGCCCTGTGGTTCTTCCGCGAATGTGGGAAAAATAAACCCTATATTTTCTGGTGAACACGACGATTTTGATGCCGATCGGTTTCTGGAATCTGGAAAGACCGATCTGAAAGATTTTTTAAAGGGGCCCAAAGAGGTTGAAATTGATACGGTTGTTTCGGAAAAAGAGGAGCAAGACATATTTTCTTTTTTAGGAATTTCCAGAGATTCTATTGAACCTTTGAAAGATGGGGGAAATTTTAGGGATGGGGAAACGGCCGCTGGCCAGAGAGAAGAAGGCCCCATAGATCCGGATACGGATTTGCCAGGAGACCTTTTTCCAGGAGAAGTTTTGCCAGAAATGCTGTCAAAAGAATCCAAACCCCCCGTAGAATCAGTGGTGTATCCTGAGTTTAAAGGTGACATTGAAAAAGAATCGGCCAATCCAGTAGAGTTAAAAAAATCCACCATGGGGTGTCCCGATGTCTTGTTAAGCAGTCAATTGGCATCTGATCCAGAAGTCGTTTTGGCCTTTACCTATGTCTATTCTTTATGCCTAATGGAGTTATCATTGCAAAAATACTTGCAAACAGAACCCTATTTGCAAAAAGAGGCAAAAGGGCTGGTGGGTCCATCCAAGGATGCATTGCGAGAATTGCAAAGAATATTGCCATCCTATTTGGTGGGATTGGATGCCATGGTCAAAGGATTTACCGATGGACACTTGCGTGACGTGATTGATGCGGGGCGACAAGCGTCCCAACAAAACTCAAGCGGCATAGGGTTATAAGTTTTATGACATTTAGGCTTGCATTGTGTGCTAAAAGCCGTAATAATGAATGGGTATTATTCTAACATATAACATCATGTTACCAGTCGTTGTACGCGACAACAACGTGGATAAAGCCCTGAAAACGCTTAAAAGAGCTGCACAAAAAAGCGGTCTAAACAAAGAGCTGAGGAAACGCAGAGCGTTTATTAGGCCTTGTGAAAAGCGTCAGCAAAAAATAGCCGAGTCTCGTCGCCGGATGTTAAAAAACATGCGTCGCAGAATGCTAAAAGAAGGTTATTAATGCGTGTGTCTTTTTCATAGATACACGTCTGCGTTCTCTGTTTGGTGGTGAAAAAATCCACTTATATCAGCCAAGAGCCTCATGAATTCTTTTGATTTTTGTTATTGCAGTTTGGGGTATGGTGTGTTGATGCAAACAATGCACCAATCTATTTTTTCACAAGGTTTTTCTGGAAAATGTTCCAGAACAATTAATGCTTGCGCTATTCTGATTCGTGGTCCAAAAGGGGTTGGAAAGCGCGCTCTTTCACGGATTTTGGCCCACCAGTTATTGACTGGGCATCCGTGGTTGTCTGGCTCTATATGTCCAGATTCTGGCACGAAGCAATGGTCATTAACAGATTTGGGTATGAATACGTTGTTCGTCAGTCTGAATGGTTCGGCTGATGAATCTGTTGGTCTGAATGCCTCTGGCTCAAAGTCTTTAAAAAACGGCATACAAAACACGTCCCAATGGCTGTCCCAGGCGCTGCCGAGTCATTGGAAACAATCTGCTTTGGCATGGGAAAAAAACCATAAACAATTGGATTCTCATCCAGAATATATGGTTCTTACACCTGGTTCTGGCATTGATGACATTCGAAAACTTCGACAACAGCTGGCGCATACACGTTTTGGGGATTCTTTTCGCGTTGTGGCCTTGCCAGAGGTTCAATCTTTAGGGTTATCCAGTATGAATGCTCTGTTGAAATGGATTGAAAATCCTGGACCGCAAACGGTGTTTATTCTGACGGCATCGGGCACATTGCCTGAAACTGTGCGATCACGGTGTCTGGAATATGTGATGCCGGCGCTGGATTGGGTTGATTTTTCAAGGGTGCGTTCTTGTACTCAGGCCTTTTACGCATCTCAAGATGGTTTTTTAGATGGCGTTGTTTGTAATCAGGTGTATTTGGACTCAAGGGAGCAGCACTTTGTATTTAAAATGTCTCAAGGTGCTTTGGTGCGTGCCCAATATTGGCAAGATCATTTGCCTTGGCTGATGCAGACGTGGTCCGTATTGTATCGATGTGCCACAGAATCTCCCGTTGTTGATCCCGAATGGCTGACGACAGCTCTGGGGTTAGGAGATTTGGTTTGGGATGTTTTTTATATTTGGGCAAGAGACACGGGTAATCTGGCCTATGGGCAGGGGTTTTTGCACCATTGGGATCATTTTTGGCATGACACTTGGGATTTGATCATACAGCATCAAATATACAATACAGAGCAATCCCATGTGATACAAACTGTGGCCGCTCGAATCCATGGGTTTTTTACCTATTATGGGTTTCGCCCGATGCAGGCTCCGTTATGATTAACGCTTTCAAATGGACTGGGGTAAAAATGGCAAAAATTCTATCCTTTTTGTATGGATGTAGCACCATTTTTATTATATTTTTTTTATGTTTTATGGGCTTATAATGCTTTTTTACAGTCAAATCCATAGTCATGGTGGTGTTCAGCCCTTGTAAAACCCTGTGGGAGTATTATGGCTTTTGTTCAAAAGAACAGAAAAAAGCCTTTACTTTTTTGCTGAAACAAACGGGATTGGATGTAAAAAACTCTGTGATCAAGGGGCGTATTACCCCATCAGATGTGTGGAAAATCATGACCTTGGTGCAAAAAACACAACGTCAATGGGTGCGCAGAACCCATGGAAAAGAGCGCTGGGATGTGGTCAAAAAATATGATAACACAGAGTATACACAGAGTATGTTACCGCATTTAAGAGTATTGGGTGTGGTGGATCCTTATTTATCCCATCCCAGAACCAGTGATGCCATTTGTGTTCTGGGGGCCACGGGATCTTCGATGAATAAAAGATTGAAATTTTTAGAATACTGTATCGAAAAAGGTCTGTTTCGCCGTCAAAATATCCTGTTGCTGTCAGGAGAGCGCCCATTACAATCTGGTGTTGATGGTCCAGAATATGATGATTTCATCAAGAAAAAGGGGGAATACGTTGTTCAGAATGGATTAGAGCGGGATTTATTTCAGTTTTTATATGATTCCAGTCCATCTGCTTGGCGGCACTGGCCTGTAACCATGATTCATGGAAAAAAAGGATTGTTACCCAGAGCCACAACGGAAACCACCATTAAAACCCTTTTAAATTGGCTGAAAAGCCATCCAGCCATTAAAACCATTGCGTTTGTTTCGTCTCAACCTCATGTGCTGTATCAAAAAGCCATCATTCACTCCGTTATTCAATCCTGTAACAGCCCGATTAATATCCGATTTGTGGGGGGTGGAGCAAAGGGCATAGGCGTGGATGACGCCTTGGCTGCCTTGGGGTCCTATATTTGGGCCATAACGCCATCCATTTTATCCCGTATATCATTGCCTAAATTATCGCTCATAGAGCAGCAAGAATTACAGGCTTTTTTTAAAGAATTTTACAGCAAACAGCAGTCTTTGTACGGCATTTTGCCAAAAATTTTGTAAAACCTTAAAAAAATGCTGAGGAAACAAGACTTTATAGGAAAAAAAGTGACAATATAATTGTGCGGTTCTTAATAACGTTAAGAGGGATTTTTGAATCATAAAAAATCTTTTGATATGCGCCATGATGATGTCTTTTGTAATCCAACACATACAAAGTGCGAGTGTTCATCGCAATGATTTGGTATGGTTGATGGCATTCAAAACAATGATTTTTAAAGTTTATCTGTTTGATATAGTGGCATTTTTTAAAAAAACAAATTATCCTGATTTATGAAAATTAAAGAATGCCTTAAAATGCTTATTATGAAAAAAACCTATGCTTGTGTTTTGGCTGTGATGATGGGTGCGATAAGTTTTAAAACAAATGCCGTGGAAAGCAGTAATGCCTATTGCACAGTAGTGTTAGACGAAGATTGGATGAAAAAAGAATATAATACAAGAGAGCTCGAAAGATATGATGATAGTTTGCCTCCTGATAAAAATAAAGAACCTATTGGTAAAAAAACAGTTGATTTAATTTTAGAAGATACTAGAACATACTTTTTAAATTGTATGGCTATTTTTTTGCAGCATTTGTTCGCAGAATCTAGAAATGTTGATAAAAATAATCAATCAAATCCTAATTATTGTCGTATACAAGAAATTTTTTCTGGGAACCCTTGTTCTAAGATTAATGATCCTATAAAAGGAATACACCCTGAATTATTTAAAAACATTCAAAATTTTATAAAACCTTTTCTATTGGAAAACAAATGCATTCCAGAATCTATAGACAAAGACCCTTTTATAAAAGATTTAAGACCGGAGCATAAAGCATATATGCTTGATTTTATAGATTTTGCTCGCAACAAAGATAAGGAATTTCTCCACGTAACACATATGTTTTCTATCAAAAGATGGATTCATAGAATAAAAAAGAACCCAAAAAATCAGGATATTAGGGAAATAATTAACGATGTGTTTGGAAAACATGTGCAATGCATATATAGCAATGAAATGTATTCTTGTTTAAGATATTTATGTTATTCTCATATTATCTATTTAGATAATTTAAAAAATATTTTAGAATATGCGGAAAACGATATGAGTAAAAACTTTACAACGTCTAATCAACAAGCTGTGATTTGGATCGATGGTGATAAAAAATTACATCCGTTTAATTTTGATTCAATATTTGATACAATATTTCTTACCTTAGACCGAAAGAATGACCCTGAATTGTTCGTAAAGCAACCTTATGGGAAAGAAGAATTTTTAGATCATAAGGTCACTTTTATTGGAAATGGCAAATCAAATGTATATGTAAATAAAGAAACATCAGAATTAAATAAAGAAAATTTATTAGAGAAATGGAAAAATACTGAAGAAGATGACGATTCCACGATATTCTATACAATTGAGAGAACTAAAATAAAACCTGCTATGGCACATATAAAAAATCTTATAGATCATGCTGAGCAATTAGATCGTCATATAGGCATTATCCAAAAAAAAATATGGGAAAAAAATGACAAAAATATCAAAGAAAACTCATCCGATCTAAACCAAGATCTAATTAGAGAATTAAATAAAGAAAAATGTGTTGCGGAAAACAGTATAAAAAAAGAGAGATCAAAAATCAAGAAAGCCAAAACCGATCACGAAATCAAACAATACAATCAGAAAATCGAAGAATTCGAAAAAAACTTAAAAAAAATAAAAGAAAAAATAGTTTTTTTCGAATTCCAGCGTTCTTCCAAGAATAATTCTCCTAACAATTCTCCGGATCAATTGGACAATAATCCTCTGTTTCTTATTCATAAAGCATCACTGCCACAATCCCAATAGATCCAAAAATAGATGATAAGAGGGGGTTTACACCAAGCTGGATAGGTGGTGTATGTCCATACCACTGTAAATAATATCAGATATGGATTGAATAATAGGGGTGGGGATATTCCACCCTTTTGCTGCCAGAGTATGCTGTGTTAAGGCGCGCAAGGTGTCTAAACCTTCGACCAAATGGGTGGGGTGTTCTGGAAAATGTTCACCGTAAAATCGATTTCTGCCCTGGGGACAATGGCTGGTTAAAACAAGATCACCCATGCCAGAAAAGGACAATATGGTTTCAAAACACCCCCCTTTTTCTTGAACAATGGCACTGATTTCCTTGGCACATTGTACCAAAAAAGTGGCTGACATGTTATATCCCACATTCCGTTGTTGCAACAGGCCGTATCCGATGGCCATGACATTTTTTAGGGCACCCCACCAGGATACCCCGATAACATCTGTGGTGGTTTCAACGATTAACCGCGGGGGAAACAGCGATTTTCCCTGCAAGAGGGTGTCTGGATCCCTGCATGCTATGGTTATGCCACAAGGCAAACCCGATGCAATTTCACGAGCAATATTCGGACCGCTGAATACACCAATGATGGCATCCGGAAAACGTTCCTGTGCGATTTCCCATAACAGCTTTCCACAAGAACCATCTAACCCTTTCGAAGCCACCCATAGGACACGGGGAGAAATATTTTCTGAGCGCATTCGATCAAAAAGATGGCTCACATGCTGGACAGAAATGGCAATAATAATATGAGCATCGGGGGTTAGACACTGTGTCAGACATGTAGAAGACCCCGGTTTAGGCGTACGATTCCAAACAGAAACCGATGGATGAACTTCTCTGATCAGTCCAGCCAGAACAGAGCCCCATGCCCCAGCACCGAATACTTTAACAGAATCAGGCTGGAGATGGTATAAATCCATAGAATCAGAACTCATGAATCCGACTCCATTACAACATGACGGGCTTAGGCATGCACTGGATTGATTTTTTCACGCAATTGAGAACCCGGACGAAAGGTGGGCACCACAGAGGCTTGGACATGAATTTCTGCCCCGGTTGCAGGATTGCGTGCAGTGCTGGCTTTACGATCACGGGTACTGAAAATTCCAAAACCTGTCAAGCGCACGTCATGGCGTTGTTGTAAATGATTGGATGTAAAGTCGATAAAGGAATCGATCACTTTTTCAACATCACTTTGCGACATGTGCAGATGATCGGCAATTTCCTTGACCAGATTTTTTTTCGTGATTTTTGATTGGCTATTCAGTGTATTGGTAACGGACATGGTTGGATTCTCCTAAAAATAAAATGAATGGTGTGAGGGGTTAAAATTGAACTTTGACACCCACAATCGCGGTGTTCGTAAAATTAGACTTGCCTGGTACACCAGAAAAATCAAATCGTGTAAGGGATGGTATCATGGTGCTGGTGTATGCCCAATCTGGATTGTTCAGCTTGAACGTCCCAAGTTCGATATAGGGTACAACACCAGGCATGGCATTGTATTGGGTAGACAGAATGTACCCCTGGCAAGTGGCTTTTTCACTTTTGGTTTGGCCTTCTGCTAAAAATCCTGTTTTGACGCTGGATTGCAAATAGGACACGCTGATGCCATACGTATCACCAGTGTATCCCAAGGACATGTTGAGAATTTGCCCATCACCAGAGGCAGAGGCCACGTATTCTTTGGGTTCAAAGGTGGTTTCTGATCCATTGAATGTAATGGTGCCCGGATCAATACCCCAGGATACCTCTTCATCCTGTTCATTCAATATGATGGGGTTATAATCGTTTTTCAGCATATGGGACTTTCCGTTATGCATGTACTCGATTCCAAAGGAAATAGAACCCAGCGTGATGACGCCACCCCATTGATAGGCATTGGTGTTAAAACGCTGTAACTCGTCACCCGTCAGTTCAGGTGACCCCTTTTGAGTGACTGTTCCATCTATGCTGATTTGATTCACCGCATCTTGGGGCAGCAAGGGTTTTTCTGCTTGAGTTTTTGCCGTGATTTGAACAAATGACAATCCAAAGCTGCCCTTGTTCCATTGGGTTAAATAGTTAACACCCCAGGCAATGCTGTTCAGATCAAAGGGCGCAAAGGGTTCACGCAGAGGTGAAACCCCTGTATTTAGACTCATTTCACCACGATGCATCGTATTGGGTGTATAGGAAACAGAGGCCTGCAATCCTTTGAGTACCCCCTGTTTGATGCGTGAAGAAATATAGCGAACTTTGGTGGCTGTCCCAGTATATCCTGCAACACTGGGATAAAGCAAAACCCCAGTGGTTTCTGGTAAAAACTTTGAAAAACCTGTTCCACTAAATGCTCCTGATCCTTGGGCCACGTCGCCTGCGCCCATGGTGGTGACATCTTCGACACCATAGGTATTACCAAGAGCCAGGCTTCCAAACAGCTCGTTATCAAACAGGATATAAGCCTCTTTGACAGCACCTTTACCACCAGCACCCTGGTTGATATTATAAGACCCAACCAACGATATGGTCCAATCGTTGACTTGTTTAGATGCCGTAATCGTAAATCTTGAACTGTTAATCAAGAACATACTGCTGGCATTATAGGTGTTAAATGGGGTGCTGTCTGTTTGAAACAATTTTTGAAATCCAGAACCTGAAAACAAAAAGGTTTGCTGGTGTGAATTTTGACCAAATGGCATTTCAAACATCATTTTTCCGCTGAATACCACCTCGAATCCGTTTTTAACAGAGGATAAAGATGGGGCTTTTGCTGCATCATCGGCCACGGCTGTGCACGTATACAGCGAAAAGAACAGAGCCGCTAAAAAATGATACCGTGACATAACACGCGTGTTTTGAATGCTTCAGTACGTGTATATCACGGGTTTTTCCAGAAAACAAGGGAAAATGCCTATTTCTTAGCGTTTTTTTTACAAATAACCAATAGGTTATGTGTTTTGCATCAACCTATCCCCTTTCAAAAAATTTTTTAAAACATACATATATTTTACGTTTTTTATTTTATTGGAACAAAAGCGATGTTAACAAATAGTTTAACAATAATATGTACGTACTGGATTGAACCACACTGCGGGTTGTGGATAAGCCAACGCCTTGGGTGCCTCCTGTGGCATAATACCCCTGATAGCATCCAATCAAGGAAATGGTCAGTCCGAAAACACTGGCTTTGATCATGCCGGCCCCCACATCAGACCAGACCAATACATCTAAAATTTTGACAATATATTGGCTCCACATCATGGAACAATGACTGGTGGCAATAATTCCGCCGCCCGCAATGCCCACCACATCGGCCAATAGGATTAAAAGTGGCATGGCCAAGGTGGCCGACAATATTCTCGGTACGACCAAATATCCCAAAGGATTGGTGGACAAGGTCACCAAGGCATCAATTTGATCTGTCACACGCATGGTAGAGACCTCTGCTGTCATGGACGATCCCCATCGTCCAGCCATCATTAATCCGCCCAATACGGGGGCCAATTCTCTGACAATGGACAAGGTTACGATGTGTGGCAAGGTGGCTTCGGCAGAAAAACTGGCAAAGGCAGAGGCGCTCTGCAAGGCCAAAACCATGCCCGTAAACAAGGCCGTTAAGGCCATCAGAGGAATGGATTGAAAGGCCATCATTTGCCATTGATTCAGAAAAAGGGTTCTGTAAAATGGCCCCTGAATGCAGGCGGTTAATGTACGCACGCAAAACCAAAAAAAGGAAAGCGACTGACAAAAAACCCAAAAGGCATCTTTAATGTTCTGATACACTTTTTTCCGTATAAAAAAACGCTGGGACATAAAATTTTTCATGCGTTGCACCTGTTCTTTATTTATACGCACACATTGGCCAAAAGGCTATGTCCTTGTTCGCCTGTTCACCGGATCAGCCGTGCTGTATTCAGGCCATCCATTGCCCACCATTGATATGAATGGTGGATCCTGTAATGAACGATGCCGGCTTAGAGCATAAAAACAGGACTAAATCGGCAATTTCTTCTGGTATACCCATGGGTTTCAAGGGGATGGATTTCATGCATGATTCTAAAATATCTGGGCAGACCCGATCAATGTCATCGGTGCGAATATGGCCTGTGGCCACCATATTGGCCGTTACGCGGGGACCGACCTCATGGGCCAACGCCTTGGTAAACCCCATCATTCCTCCACTGACCGTACTGGTAATACAGGCCGATTTTGAACGGCACACGCCATGAAAAGACCTCAGCGTAATAATACGGCCATAGCCTTGGAGACGCATATTTTCCGTTACAGAATGGGTTAGGGCAAACACGCCATCCAATGGAATATTGACACCCGATTGCCATTGCCCCATGGTGGTGTGATTTAACGATTGGTTGGGATAGGCGGGCACATGGTGAATGAGAACAGAACTATGGCTCCAGTGGGTTGCAATATCAGATACGGCGCTTTAACAATCTGACCAAGAGGACAGCGGCCACTCTATAATGGGAATGCCCGTTTTTGGGGTAAAAGACCGGGCCAAAGACCTATCATTTTGATGATGGGCCATGACCGTATACCGTTCTGAATGCAGGGTTTTACAGATGGCTGCCCTTATGCCATGAATGCTGTGGGTCCCAAGGCTATTTTTTAGAGGTATCTTGACTCATTTAGTTTACCATTCCAGCATTAAATTTCTCCACAAAATAGGGATCTGTTAGAGATTGGTTTTCAATGACATTGATTCCGGGCAATATGGATCCAGCCACAAGATAAAAAATTCCCATCACTCGTGTTCTTTTTGACATCATTATGGGCCGTTTCATTGGCGTTGTTTTTTAAAATTATCATGGTGAATTTAAAAAACCATCAATTACAAATACATGATTTTTCTGTAAATTATTTATAAAAAATGATGTAAATCTGTGGCCCCAAAATCCGATATAATGCTGTTGGTACTGGGTGAAACAAACATGGCCCGAATGCCAAATAAATCCATTCCTCCTGACACCCCTGCATAATCTTGCATCAGAGCAGAAGAATTTTGAGCACTGCTAGACAAAATGGCTACATATTCTGGTGGCATGCCTTTTAGAGACAAGGTTCCATCGGGTCGTCGATTTCCAGATACGTCTGGATTTGAAAAGATCTGCATATCCCTAAGGGATAACATGGTGCGCGATGACGGCAAAAGACGTTTGCTTGGCCCCTTTGGTAATTGGTTTAAACACACCGGTTTCCAAGAAGCAGACCAATCGCGGACAGGTTTTTTCTCTTTTAACCGGACGGCATGGAATCGGGCAGTATTCAATGGGGCAGCATAATTCGGTGGTGTTCTTTGCCACTGGGTATTGCCTTGAACGGTGTGAACAGAGGTCAATATCATCACGAATTTTAAAAATAAAGCACGCACGTTTTACCGCTTCTTTTACAAAGTATTGATCAAATTATAGTTTTGAAAAATATAAAAATGCATCTATTTTTATAATGTTTTTGCTTTGTTTTTTTCAAAATCGAAACCTAATGTGGCTAGGCGTTTGGACCACCTCAACATATCTGATTCTGTGCAGGTATTGCCCGATATACCGTATACTGGGGGTATGCTTTGGGAAATCACATTTCCGTACCGATTAACCCAGTGATGGCCCCCTGTATCCATCAAGGCTTTTTCTTGCTGTTCTGGGTCTAATAGATCAAAAAAAGAGGTGCTAAACACAGTCCATTCAGGAGAAGCCATTCCTTTGGCAAAGGATTGCCCGGCTCTGGTTGCGGTAAAGGGGCCAGGTTCGTGTAATGTGGCTATAGTGGTGATATGAGCGTGATTGTGGGACAGTTGGTGCCACAGGGTGGGCAACAAGATTTCGCAGGCGGGTTTGGCGTCAGAATGCATGACGTATGCGGTGGGTCTTGGGTTCTGTGAGGCAGAATCAGAGCAGGGCGTTTGAATCAGGTCATTTTTACACCATATCACCATGGCTAATCGGGGAAAGGTAAACAACGTTAGAATATGGGACATGGGAATACAGTACAGGGCATTTTGTCTGACCATACCAATGGATGGGTGTGGATGCAATCCTGTCGAGGGTTTAAAACCAGAGGAGATCACCCCCCCTGGTATACTGGTCCATTAATAACAGGCCAGTGGTTTTACATAGCACACGGACCGCAGGGGGGGCATGATTCCATGACAACAGGTGCTGCGCATGGGTCGCACTTTACGACAACAGGTGCTGCGCATGGTGTTGCACATGGGTTACATGCTGTTGGAACAACGCGGACCGTTGCCATTTTTTTACCACAATAATCTTTGGTGATATAAACGCCGGCTGCAAATTGTCTTGGGTTCAAGCTGTTTGTGGCAACGGTGAGGACTTGTGCTGAGCAAGGGGATACCGTAAAGGTTTCACAAGAGTCAGCATTAACGCTGAAAGCGCAAGACAAAAGGGCCAATGTGGCGATTAATTTTTTCATGAGAATTCTCCTTTTTTGTATTTTTAAAAATAGCTGTTAAAAGCTCTGGTTTTATTTTACAATAAAATAATTAAATAAATTCTGAACAATAAATGCGATATTGGATGTTTATTTTTTGTTTAATCCAAATTTGGCGATGGTTTTTTAAAAATTTTAACAGCCAAAGAGTGTTAAAAAGGAATAAAAGTTCTGTATCCATTGACCGCTGTATACTTTTTGTAAACAATAAGAAATGTTATTGGTGGGGATGTGGGTGATTTTTTGCAAATTCAAAAGATGCTCAGTCATTGGTGTGATGGCGTTATGTTTGGTTGGGTGTTCTAAAAATCGGTACCATGATCCGTTGATCCGACAAACCAAAGCATCGTATCGTGCATTAACGGCGCCTGTTAATCCTGCGTTTGCATCCCAACCACTGCCTGTATACCAGCCACCGTATTCTATTTTACCGCCTGCGTTTTATCAAAAAGTATCCTTGTCTTTATCGGGTCAAATTCCTTTGAAACAAGCTTTTTTTGAATTGGCCCATCAGGCAGGATTGAATATTATTTTGGAATCCAGTTTTCCGAAAAAAAGCAACTTTTTCTTTACAGCCCATCAACAACCGCTGATTGATGTTTTGGAAAATTTGTGTTTGATCGGAAAATTACGATACACCATCAGTAATAATGCTCTGTACATTGGGGCAGATCGACCCCATTTGAAAAATCACAATGTCCAATTTTTACTGGGGTGTCGAAAAACCCAAACTCAAACATCGGTAAAAACCGATATTTATTCCAATGGCATGACGGGGTCAAAAAACCTGTTGGATAATGGGGCCAATATCACCCTGAATACCAGCCATACAGTGGATTTTTGGGAGGAATTAGAGCGCACCATCGCCATGGTGTTGAGTACGGATGAAATCAAGGAAAAGCCACGGTATTCCGTTAATCGCTATGCGGGAATTTTATCTGTTTATGGCACTCAAGCCCAGCATCGTCAAATTGAGGGGTATTTAAAGCAATTGCGACAAGCCACCATGACGCAAATTTTGGTTGAGGCAAAAATCATTGAAATTGATTTGTCGGAAGATTATCAAAATGGGATCGATTGGTCGGTCTTTATCAACAAAGTTAAAAATGGTGCGGGCATCAATCCGGTCACAAGCGCAACGGGTGCCGCATCGGCCATACTGAAATCCAATGCAGAAGGGCGCTCTGTGGTTTTGCAAACCGATCAATTAGAAGCTGTGGTGAATTTGATGGAGGAATTTGGCACCATCCGTACCTTGGCCAATCCTCGACAAACGGTAATTAACAATCAATCTGCGGTGTTAAAGGTGGCGCACAACGAAGTATTTTTTGATCCTGAAATTCAAGACGACAGTTTTGCCAACAGCACCGGGCCATTGGCGTCAACCCGCCAACGGGTGCGCAGCAATATACAAACCGTTCCCATTGGATTAATTTTGTATGTTCACCCATCCGTAAATTGGGAAACGGGTGATATTATGGTGTCATTGCATCCCACCATTTCTCGGGTGCAAAAAACCGTGGCCTGCCCAACATTATTTGGGGCGTACACCCCTATTCCTGGCAGAGATTATGGAAAAAACATGGCCGAATACTATGCGCAATTGAATGCGTCTTGCCAAGTGCCCATTGTGCAAATTAGGGAAATGGATTCTGTTATTGTGGCCAAAGAAGGGCAAGTCATTGTAACAGGAGGATTAATGGAAGAACGCGTCAGCATTAATGATCGGGGTACACCAGGAATATCGGCTTTACCAGGCGTAGGAGAGTTATTTACCCACAAAGGTAAAAAACGCCATGTAACAGAGCTGATTATTTTATTAAAACTGACCATCGTACGGGATGGAAACACCATTACACCGGCCGATCAGCGCCTGTATACCTGTTTTACGTCTGACCCACGGCGTGTTAATTTACAATCAAAAAGTGGGGCTGGTGGTGTTCCTGGTGTATAATTCCATACCGATGGGGGCATGATCGCTGGTGTGCTGTTCCCCACGCCAATGTTGGGAAACCCAAAAGCGGGATAAAAGATCGCTTGCTCTAGGGGACAACAGAAAAGAATCAATGCACAGCCCATGTTGTTTCCGCCATGCCCCATGTTGATATGCCCACCAGGTTGCTGGGTTTTTCTGGTGTTTGATGCGCCATTGGGCCATGGTCCATCCGTTCCACAGAATTTTACGCAAACGTTTTCGTTCTGGGATCGAGCACATGACTCGATTACGCCATAAATCGCCATCCCAAACATCCTCATCGTTTAGGGCAATATTGAAATCGCCACCAATAATGGTGGGGGTGTAATCCTGAACATAGGGCGCGATATGGTGAAATAATCCATTTAAAAAAGACAACTTTTCCCTAAAAGCAGGTCGATCAAACTCTTGCCCTTGGGGGATGTATACGCAACAGACTCGAAAACCCTGGGTTGTGGCCTGGATACAGCGTGCTGCACCTGTGTCGTTTAAATCCAAATGCACCACATCCGACAGAGGCCAACGGGATAAAATGGCCACCCCATTATAGCTTTTTTGCCCCCAAAATGCACTGTAATAGCCCGTATTCTTCAAGGCATTTTCCGGAAAATCTTTATCCATTACTTTCGTTTCTTGCAGCAAAGCAATGTCGATGTGTTCTGTTTTTAACCAACATTCCACCAAAGGCAGACGGACACGCAAAGCGTTGACGTTCCAGCATCCTATGCGTACAACAGGTGGTGAGATGAGCATTGTAATGGATGTGTAAATCGGTGTGTTTTTACGATATCATAATTGATGAGCCATAGAGAGGATATGCGTGTGTTACAAACCTATCAAAAGGATTTGATTAAACTGTTGCGCATTATAATTTACGATGGTTCTGCTTTGGCCTTATTGGGATGGAGTCTGTTTTTGGTGCTGGCTTTGATTTCCTACGACCCCATGGATCCCTGTGCAGATGTGATCGGTTCGCAAGAAGTGCAAAACAGCATGGGCGCTTTGGGCGCATGGATATCTGCGTTTTTATTTCAATTTTTTGGGCTAGGTGCCTGTGGTTTACCTGTGGTTTTTATGGTCTGTTTTTATCAATTGTCCAAAGGAAAAACCATTCAAAACACCTTGGGTTATGGCGTTTTATGCTGTCTGATGATTGCCGTGATGATTCCGACTCAGATGAGTTCTTATGCCTGTGCTGTGGGGGTAATTTCCCAGGCCTGGATACCGTCTTATTTGTGGACAGCAGGAATAATAGCATCTGGATTAATTTGGGGATTGATGCGCTGGAAACCGTTGCGTTATGTGGAAAAAATTGTTCAGGCTGCAGAGGAAGAAGCCCCCCCTGTCATCAAGGCACCGACCCCAAGGGTTCAAAAACCATTAAAAGTCAGTACAGCGTTGCCCCCCTTGGATTTGTTAACAGATCCTGTGGCACCCAAGGCCGATCATCGTAGTGAAATTCACATTGCTCGATTGCAAGAAGTTTTGGAAGATTTTGGGGTAAAGGGAACCGTACTGCGGGCCAATGCTGGGCCCATTGTCACGCTGTATGAATTAGAGCCTGCTGCAGGGGTAAAATCATCCCGTGTCATCAGTTTGGCCGATGATATTGCCCGATCCATGAGTGCTTTGTCTGCGCGGGTCGCCGTTATTTCTGGTAAAAATTTGATTGGCATTGAACTGTCCAACGTACATCGGGAAATGGTGTATTTGAAAGATTTACTGGGCTCATCGGCATACAGTGATTTTCAAGCTCCATTGGCTTTAACCTTGGGAAAAGACATCAGTGGAAATCCGGTGATTTCGGATTTGGCGAAAATGCCTCACGTTTTGGTGGCGGGAACCACAGGTTCTGGAAAATCTGTGGGCATCAACAGTATGATTTTGTCCCTGTTATATCGTCTCAGCCCAGAGCAATGCAAAATGGTAATGATTGATCCAAAAATGCTTGAATTATCCGTTTATGATGGCATTCCGCACCTGCTGACCCCTGTGATTACAGAACCGAAAAAAGCCATTATGGCCCTGAAATGGGTGGTGCAAGAAATGGAAAATCGGTACCGTTTGATGTCGCAAGTCGGTGTGCGCAACATTACGGGGTATAATCAGAGGTTAAAAACAGCCCAAAAGGAAAAAGAGCCCATCGTGAGGCAATTACAGGTGGGGTTTGATGAGGAATCCAGACCGGTCCTAGAAAGCCAACAATTGGATGTAGCAGATATGCCTTTTATTGTGGTGATCGTGGATGAAATGGCGGATTTAATGATGGTGGCGGGCAAAGATGTGGAGGTTTTGGTCCAGCGTTTGGCTCAGATGGCGCGTGCAGCGGGCATTCATATTATTATGGCCACACAACGGCCATCGGTGGATGTGATTACGGGAACCATCAAAGCCAACTTTCCCACACGCATCAGTTTTCAGGTGACATCAAAAATTGACAGCCGTACCATTTTGGGGGAACAAGGGGCGGAACAATTGTTGGGCCAAGGGGATATGTTGTCCATGGCGGCGGGTGGACGTATTATTCGAGTGCATGGTCCCTTTGTCAGTGATGATGAAATCGAAGGTGTGGTGAATTTTTTAAAACAATTGGGCCAACCCCAATATGTTGACATGACGGTGCGGGAAGATTTTTCGGATGCATCCTCTGGCGAAGATGGAGGTGACGATTTATACCGACAAGCCATAGAACTTGTGCGCCGAGATCGTAAAATATCCATCAGTTATTTACAGCGACAATTGCAAATTGGGTATAACCGTTCGGCTCGATTGATCGATCAGATGGAAAAAGACGGCATTGTGTCAGAGGCCAATCATTTAGGAAAAAGAGGAATCTTGGGCTGATATCTTGAAAAAATGTGGTTTTTGAATGGTTTTGCGCCCTTTTTCCCCATAGTATTTTCATAAAAATGTGATTATAATTATTCATATGTGGCGGGCGTAGCTCAGTTGGTTAGAGCGCTAGGTTGTGGTTCTAGAGGTCACCGGTTCGATCCCGGTCGTCCGCCCCATTTTTTACACATGCCAATGTGGTATTCCAATTTTCTTCAAGGTACAATGGTTTCAAAAAGATCGGAATGATTGGGTATGATGAACCATTCTCTAAATATGGACCATTCTAGTATTCCTTTGGAAAAACAGGCGCCATCATCCCCATTGCCAGGAATGACTGGGGTCATACCGCCGACTGTGTGCCTGGGGCATGTTGGCATTATTGGATTGTCTGGACGCATGGGACAACGCATTGTATCCGCCTTGGAAAAACAAAGGGGATTTCGATCTATTTTAGGGTATGATCGGGCTGTTATATCCGATAAATCATGGGAAAATATGGTTTTTTGTGCCAGTTTGGATGAACTGTTCGAAAAATCCAGCGTTGTGATTGATTTTTCAGTTCCAGAACTGTTTCCCCATATTCTGGACGCGGCATCGAAAAATCCCAAACCTATGGTGATTGGGACAACGGGTATTGAACCAGATGTTTTGCGTCTTATCGATGCAATAGGACGCCGCATGGCCATTGTTGTGGCACCAAACACCAGCTTGGGAGCCATTATTCAGCGGTGGTTGGCTGGGAAATTGAGTCAATTCCTACCTCATTCCTATGATATTGATATTGTAGAACATCATCATCGGTATAAAAAAGATATCCCATCGGGTACAGCCAATGCTTTGGCTGATGCCTTAATAGCGGCAAAAAAAGATCAAGGTCTGGACATATGCGCAGGGCAAACCACGTCACCAAGGCAGGATGGGCGTATTGAAATGCACGGGTTACGCTGTGGTCATGTTTTTGGAATGCACGAGGTCATTTGGACGGGGACGGATGATCGTTTGGTTTTGGGACACACGGTTTTTTCACCTCATATTTTTGCCGACGGGGCCATTGCTTTGGCGCGCTGGGTGATGAACGGCCAAAAACCTGGCGTTTATGGGGCAGAGGATGCCTTGGGTCTGACCAATCTTTCATGTCCGGGCTGATGGGACGCATTCCTCTGCATGGATTGCGAAGATTTTTGCATAACCTGCGCATAACATGGTATGGACCAGAGGTCAACCCATGTGTGATAAGGAAAAGGGAGCCAAAATGGATTGGGCAGAGGGTTGGTTGTGCACGCGGCATCGTTCGCTCTGTATGATGGACCAGGCTTGGTCTGTGGCCCGATGCAATTCATCATTGGTAAGGACATAATCGTAATGAATACACGTTTGAATTTCCTTGTACGCACACGACAGGCGTTCTTTGATGCGTTGGGGGCTGTCTTTTCCTCGGTTATTTAATCGTTTTTCCAAGTCGGATAATTGGGGTGGCAATATATAGATTAAAACGGCTTGTTTTCCATATAAATGTCGCATGGTTTTTGCCCCTGCCCAATCAAGAGCCAAAATGCTGTCTTTGCTGGCTGAACTGTTGTGCTCTAGGGGTGTTTTTAACGTGCCATAATGGTGATTGAAAATTTTGGTATATTCCAAAAATTCTTGATTATCAACAGATTCTAAAAAGGTTTTTTCGTCTAAAAAATAATAATCTTGTCCGTGAATTTCACCATCTCTGGGCGTGCGTGTGGTGGCTGAAATGGATGTCTGTAATTGAGGATCTTTTTCCAATAATGCACGTGAAAGTGACGTTTTTCCCGTTCCAGAAGGGGCAGAAAAAACAAAAAACAAACCGACTCTCTTTGTGTTTTGCATGGACTAACGTTCTTAAAAGAGAAAAAATAATACCATAATATTCTTAAACAGTCACGCAAAAAACCATACCAATCTGTGTGGTGTTGGCCCTTGTGGATCGCCCAGCAAGGCTTTATGATGAATAAACTGTTTCTATGGTAAATCCTTTTGTCTCTTTGTATCTGCATCGATCTCGTTGTCACAGATCCAATGTGTCAGGATACCGACATCCTTGATCAAGAACAGATTGCGTTTTTATTAAATAACGTTTTGTTGAAAACGAAAAAATCCTTTGAACACCTCGTTCACGCCAGTATTGTGGTCATGAATGATGCTGATATTGCCCAATACAACCAGCAGTTTCGGCAAAAAAATCAACCGACCAATGTACTGGCTTTTCCAACGGTGGAACACAATCAGGTTTGGCCCATATGGCCCGATCACCCCATTCTTTTGGGGGATATTTTCATCAGTTGGCCCCGCGTCATCGCAGAGGCTCAGGCCCAGGGCAAAACGCTGCATCATCATGCCATGCATTTGTTGATCCATGGATTTTTACATTTATTGCATTATGATCATGAAACAGACGATGAAGCCCAGGAAATGGAGGGCATAGAGCGCGCCATTTTTCAACATTTTGGATGGCCAGACCCCTATGCTGATGATCATTTTGGTGTAGAGGATTTGGGGAATTTGCCCGTAAACATCCCTTTTGGGCCAGAGAAGGCACCCCATTCAGTCCATTAATTTTTATATCTAAAACCGCGGAGTTTTATGTTCTTTTTTCAGTCTGTAAAAAACTTTTTTAATCACGTTCGGACCAAACCAATAGAAGTAGAAGTTCATCACAATCAAGCATTGGATGATTTTTTGGATCAAACATTGGATACGGTTATGATTCAACGCAGTGATATTGTGGCCATTCCAAACCACATGCCGTGCGATGAGGTGGTGCGCAAGTTTTTAAAAACCGGTTTTTTGTGGTTTCCTGTGTTCCGAGATACCTTGGATACCATTGTGGGACTGGTCAGTGTGCACTGTATTTTGTCGTTAAGAGAATCATCGGATACGTCGGAACATCAATGGTGTCGTCATTTGAATGCCCCCACATTTTGTCCCAGCGCCATGACCGTCAGAGAAGCATTGCGTACATTACAAGATCATCATAAAATCCCCATGCTCTTTGTGGTGGATGAATATGGCGGGGTGCAAGGCATCGTCACCAAAGATCACCTGTTACGGGATTTGTTTGACTCTTATATCGATGATTTTTCCGACGAAGAAGAAATGATTTTGGTGAAAGATCCCGTTTGGGTAATCAATGGACGCATTAATCTGGAAGATTTTGTCAAAGAATTTAATGCCTCTGCATTGTTGATGACCGAAGATGAAGGACGAATCCACACCTTGGGTGGTTGGATATGTGCCTATGTGGGGCGTGTGCCGTTAACAGGGGAAATTATTACGCACCCTGGGGGATGGACCTTTGAAATTCGTCAAGCCAATCCCCGACAAGTGCATCAAATTGCCTTGTTACAGACGCCCATTGATGTCAGTGAAGAGATGAAATCCCATTCAGAGTCATAAGGTGTTGCCAAAAGAATCGTCATTGCAGTATAATAAAAAAATATGGCCGGATTAGCTCAGATGGTAGAGCGGCTGATTTGTAATCAGTAGGTCGTTGGTTCGATTCCGACATCCGGCACCCCATTTTTTATGAATAAATCATTCGATCTGTGGCGTAAGAGTATTCACAGGTGCACAGTCATCCTGCTGTGTGTCGACAGATCAGATGGTGTAAGGTTTTGCCTTTACAGATGGAAAAAAGAATCTGTTTTATTTAAATAAACTTTTGCTTGATATGATCACATTCATATTCGTTTGAAACATCAATGTTTTATGAGCCCTTGGATATGCATCCTTACTGGTTTTTTTGTTCTAAGTACAGCCATTCAATCCAATGCACCTGATGAAAATAAAAGACGTCAGTATGGGAAAAAAATGAGACGCAGGCGTATACGCCCAGCCACACCCATGGTTGTCGGTCAAGATACCAGAAAGACTGTGGATCAGTGGTTTGATTTTTGGTCTCAGTATACCCCCAGTGATCCTAAAACCCATGTGGTGTCACGTTCTGCAAAACGCAGAAAAATTATTTTGGATTATCCCGCTGGATACGTCATTGTGGATGAGGCCTTCAAGGCCCATCGGTATGATTTTATACCGGCTAATACTTGGGTTGATCACAAAACTGGAATGATTATTGATGATGATGAGGAAATAAATAGAATTCGAACAGTTGAAGGTCAAATATTATCATCAGATAAAAATATAACCGATCAAAAAATCAATATGGGATATTTGCCTGTACTGAATACATCTGAAAAAAAGAATCGCCTAGACGTTCAGATTGTAGATGGTGTGGTGACTTTGTCTGGGTTTATGAAAAAGAAAAGAGCGCGTCAAAACATCAAAAAATCTACATCATTAACCGTGAATGGATGGCGTTTTAATATAAAAGAAAGTAAAGAAGCCGTTTATGGTGTTGGGGTAAAAGACAATAGGTCCATCACATTGTTTCGACAGAATCGTTATCGCCCCGGTGGTATTCAGCCATCGAACAAAGATTTGGTTTGCTCGGCCATTGAACAAAAAGATGACACCCTTCAGGTGTATACATACGATCATATCATTATGGGTAAACAGATGGCACAACAGGCTTTGGTACGTGAAATTTCCCATGCCATTGGTCGTAACATCCAGTTGAGTGATATTCTTTGGGATGCACAAAATCAGGCACCAAAATTTTTTCCATCGGGCCAAACAAGACGATGGTTTCATGCCAGACGCCATGTACATCCAAGACATCGAGCCATGATGAACAAGGAATCTGTTCATACGGTGTACAGCAGCATTCCTTTTGAGGGGGGGCAATTGAAAAATCCTCCGTTGGGTTTTTTACATTTTGGAATATCGCAAAAAGCCAATGCAAAAGCCATACCAGATCAAACAGGGACGTATTACGTTTATGTGGATTATGTGGTGTGCAAAGAGGAATCTGCACCAATGGATAAGGACTTTCTGATGTTGATTGGGGAACAGATGCGCTCTCGTCGATTTGAAAAGGTGAATGCGTTGTCTTCTGATCAAAAAGACACGATTTACAAACCGGTGGATGAGCGTCAGGGGCGCAGTTTTGCTGACACGAATATCATACTGATCCCCAGTTCAGATGGTGCCTATGATGGCAATCGCGGTACCGATCTGGATGAACCCAGTACGCCTGTTGCCCATACGGGCGTTCATTTTACGTTACCGTCAGATCAATATACACGTATCTTGGAAAATGGAGAATTTTATGCCTATGGACGGGATCAATCCGGAATCCGTTGGGAAAAGGAATTGGCCCGTATGGCTGAAAATATTGAAAATCAGGGAATGCCTGTGATTCACCGTAAAAACACAGAAACATATCAAATCAATGGGTGGACATTGGAATGCTATATTGGGAAAAAGGGAGTATACGGATTTGCTCATGATGGAGGACGAACCATCAGTTTTGGTCAAGTAATAAAGCAAGGTATGCCTTTGAATATAGTCGATATTTTTTATAAAGCATGGAAGATTTTTGACAAGAATTTTAAAAATTTACGTTTGATTTTGAAATTAGAAAATAATGAAACAGAATCCAATATGATGGATATTTTGTACAATAAATTATTCATACTGACTGGTCAAAACCTGAATCAGGTAAAACTGGAATCAAAAGATGTTCAGGGTGTGCCATTTAAAATGGCGACGGTGGCATTCAAAACGAAACAAAAAATCAAAGGGGTTTTAAAATATGGAATATCCGATCAATCGAAACGACCGGATACTGTTCCGATGATAATCGTTGTGGGGTATATTTCTGATTCCGAAAAAAGAAGAAAAACCTCTGCCGATATGGATGAATCCATGGTTGGGTTGCTGGAAAAAGATTTAAGCACGGATTTTTCCCGTCTTATCAAAGGATTTTTCACTGACAGCCAGGTGGATTACATGGCATTGTCTAATGATACATCCAGCCCAGAAGGGGTTTGGAAACAGTATGCTCAGCTTGCTCTGTCCGGATTATAGTATTTTTTTTGGATATTTTTTTTGCAAAAGATTAAAAAAATATTATAATAAAGAAAATAGTCTGTATTTCAGGAGTTTTTAATGTTTGATCAGGGAAAGTATAGATGGGCGTTTTTATTTTTTGTAATAAATGTTGTATCCATCGCACCAGTTTTTTGTAAAAACCCAGATCGATTTGATGGAAAAGAAAAAATAAACTCAGATGACTTTAAAACAAAAGATTTTTTATGCGATGTTACAAACCAAAATGTAGAATATTTAAATAATATAGGAAAAAAAGCGTTTAAAAAGCTGTATGCAAGAAGCAAATTAGGTGAAATAAATTTCTTGGTTTCCCCAGTCAAAGGACATGTGCTGAACGTGGGACCTCATGTCATTTGTCTGGACGGTAAAAAAGCCATAGGCATTCCCATTAAAAAGAAGGAATCTTATGAAAAAATGGCAAATAAAATATATTCTGCTTGTGAGATAATTCCTGAAAAAACCCTATTAGGTATGCTGAAGAACACATCAAAAGCTGATGAGACCATCCCTATGCTGATCAAGAAAATTTTCGAAAAAAAGAATGTAAAACAAGGCCAAGAAGAAAATAAACAGCAAGAATCAAATCAAAAAGATAGGATAAAAAATAAGGAGAAGACAAAAAATACAGAAGAAAAAAGCAATACAGGCAAAGTAAACAATAAAAACAGATTTGCACCAAATATTACGATTTCAAAAGTTGAAAAGAATACAATAGATATTGATGGAAAAGAAGTAGAGTGTTTTACCTGTACAAAAAAAATCGTGACTAAAGCCATTAAAAGACGATTGGTTAGAAAAAGTGAAGAGTCTGTTTTTGGTTTTATGTTTAAAAATAAAAAAAACAAATGGGTTTATTATGTGGAATTATTTGGTGGCACAAAAGGAGACCTGATCACAGAAGCAGGCTGGAAAGCCAAGTACAGAAAATTGATCAACACGCATGATGCCCGCACCTCTTTAAACGAGCAAATCACGTGGCGTACCAAAGGGGATGATGGTAATAACAATGATCAAAAGAAAAATGATTATCGTAACGATATGAAGGATTATTTTATTGAAAATCCAATAAACAGCCCTGATCAAGACCTGTTTAGACAAAAAAGATTTGATGATATTGCATAATAGGACGGCCCATTACTCTGTGCATACCCCTTTTTTTGGGGTACGCCTGAACAATGGTTCGAAAAGAATGATTGAGCCATTCTGATTATGAAATAAAAGGGTTTTAGGTTTGAAACAAACCCTCTGCCCACACAAGGGCACTCGCAATGGCCAGATTCATGGATCGTGCCGATTTGTTCATGGGAATATGAACGATATGGTCGCATGCAGCGATTACCCTATGGGGCAATCCACAGCTTTCTGATCCCATGATTAGGTGGTCACCAGGCTGAAAAACAAAGTTTCTGTACGATACTCCTTCGCGCGGTACAACGGCAATGGTGCGGTGCGGTGCGTTTGCCCAGTGGTTTTGATAATCAGACCATGAATCATGAATGCTCGGTTTACAATATTGGGCGTAATCCATGCTGGCGCGTTTTAAATGTTTATCCGACCACACAAAGCCCAGTGGACCAATCAGAATCAACGGAGCATTCCAACAGGCTGCCAGACGCATTAATGTGCCCGTATTGCCTGGAATTTCTGGTTGATACAATACGCAAGCAATGGAATGCTTCATGGCAATCTGGTACTGGTCAGAATCCTGCACATCCAGACGGTCAAGAGGTTTTTCTAAATAAGAATAGGTCATCAAATTGGCCAATAACGTTATGGCGTTAACAGGACAAGGTCATCCAATGACCCACGCAAGATCCAGCCGTCTTTTTGGGCGCACTGCACAACACGAACCATTAATTCATGCAATGCTTTGCTGGAAAACGGTCCACTAATGGGTTGAAAAATACACCGGATGGTGATGGAACGGGTGTGCCCTTCTGATTCAGGCCTATCTGCCTGCGCACAGCCATCATGGGGTGCGGGTTTTGCATCATCAAACATATCTGTAATTAAAATATGATCCAGTTCTGGTATATCCAAAGAGCGCACCGTATCCAGGGTATGACCAACCAAGTGGACATCTGAAATGTAAAAAGATAAATCTTTACCCACAGGCTGTAAGGATTTCACTCGATAGGCCGGACTCTTTTCAGGACGTTGCCATGCATTTAAGTACAACTCTGCCCCAAAAAATGGCATGTTTAAACGGGGATGCAGTTGCCCAATGGTGGCCAATATTGTGTCCTTACCGTCTTTTTGATGCACCAACTGACCAGATCGACCAGGATGATACCAGGGATGATGGGCACGAATCCACGATGTATGGCTGATGCCTAGTGCCGTAATGCACCGATCAACGATGGTCTTGATGTCGTAAAATGACCATTCTTTTGTCGCATGTGGATTATTGGGCAACCAAGATTCAGATTTTTTAATGGGCCATAATGCCGCCAGGTGTTCGTCTTGTGATTCTGGGGATAGACCTAAAAATCGTGGACCAATTTCAAAAATGGGTTGAAAAGCCAGTCCATATTTTTGGTGATGTTGGGCAACAGAAACCAACGAGGGCAAGATACTGGGACGCAAAACACCCAATTCTTTGGATAAGGGATTGCACAGATGCAAATGATTCCATGATTCCTCTGTTCCGAGAAAAAAAGGTTGCGCCATGGCGGCCGACACAAAGGACCATGTTACGGCCTCGTACAGGCCTTGGGCGATCCAAAACCATCGCATGGATCGCGCCAGACCATAATCCACAGGGGGCAATCCCTTGCTGATATGATTCAGGCTGGGTTTGTTTGCAGGTTCTCTGCCAAAAGGTGTAATGGGGACCTCTGCATACCCTTGCCCACGTAACGTTTCCGTAACGCAATCCCAAGAATCTTGCCAGTCCCAGCGCCATGATGGTGGAGTGACCATCCATGGATAGGATCCTTCTTTCTTTATCTCTGACAATGGTACCGATGGGGTGCTGGGATTTCCCTTATTTTCTGCTGATTTTTCCTCCCAATGGCTCGGCCTAACCTGTGGTTCTGGATTAATCTGGACGTGTGCACCCCAATTTTCTAATCGTGCACGGATGGTTTTTTCCGATAAGGAAACACCACATCGTTCCAAAACAGCATTTGCATTAAAGGGTATCGATGGTGCATCAGGGCACTGACCGCATTGTGATACGCCATCCGTCACAGCCCCCGTATGCTGGCTTAAATATTGAGCCGATTGGGCAAGAATGGGGATGGATAGAGCGGGGTCCACACCACGCTCGAATCGAGCCCGAGACGCACTGTTAATGCGTGTTAATCGACCTGTACGTGCAATGCCAGCAGGATCAAAACAGGCTGATTCCAATAGGATACGCCGTGTGCTGGCCTGACACCGTCCCCGCATGCCTCCCATGATGCCAGCCAAAGACAAAATGCCCTCTGCATCAGAAATCACTGTGCATCCACTGGGTAACGTATAGGTTTCTCCATCTAGGGCGCAAAATATTTCGCCCTCTGTGCTGTGGCGTACCTGAATCGTACCAGAAATGGCATCGGCATCAAAAACATGCATGGGCTGGCCTGTATCCTCTGCCATATAATTGGTCAAATCCACACAAAATCCATGCAATTTTGTGGATAATTCTACCAAACGGCGTTTCATCCATGCCGGTGTTTCTGTTTGATTCACGTGATCCATCTGACACAGTTGAAAAAACAGGCATCCTGTTGCCGTTAATTGTACAAAATCAGGATCCAGCATGGTCATGGTGCACGATTCAGGATTGCACAAAAATTGATCCGTCAGTGTTGTTTTTTTGTGCCCTAAACCCAGGGCCACCAATTCTCTTGCCACCCCGCGATGGCTGAATAAATCACCACGATTGGGCGTTATATTTAATTGTAATAAGGCATCATCCTGAGGTAAAAAATCGCGTAACGGTTTTCCAACAAGGGTGTCCTCTGGCAATTCGATCAAACCATCCGTATCTTTCCAGATGTCTTGCATGGACAATTCTCGTGCTGAACACAGCATGCCATGACTGGGGACACCACGTAGAACGCATGTGGCCAGTGGCATTGTGCTGCCAGGCAACAGACATCCTGGTAAGGCCACAATGGTTTTTAAGTTGGCTCTGACGTTGCGTGCCCCACACACAATGGATGCCGTGGTACCGTTACCCAAATCCACATCACATACCTGTAAATGTTCTGCATTGGGATGAGACGATACGGATAAAACATGGCCCACTTGAAAACCAGCAGACCAGGAATATACAGGCGCCATCTCTGTTTCTGTTCCAGAATGCGTTAAGGCCGATATCACCTCATCGATGCTGTGGGTTACAGAAAGGTGATCGTTTAGCCAGCTCCATAAAATTTTCATGATGATTCAGAAATGCGTACCTTCTTGTCATTATAAAATGTAACGCATGAAAAGTCATGCCCGTTGCCCCAAACAAAGTATGGCCTAGCAACACTGGCTGGAACAAATGGAATCATGAAAGGATTGCCATCGTTCTGGTGTTAAAATATCCGTACTTGTTCCGCATATATATTGATTTCTAGCCAGCAACAAGGTATCTGGAAAATGCTGTAACGCACGCAACCGATTGTGATGAGAGAGTAAAATAATGCGCCCCTGATCTTTCCATTGTTGAATCACCTCGATTAAATCGTCTATGATGCGTTCGTCTAATCCAGCAAAGGGTTCGTCCAAAAATATAATGGGTGTGGGTTTAATCCACAATCGGGCAAATAACAAGCGTTGAAATTGCCCCTCGGATAAGGATTGAATGGGCGCATGAACATAGGCTCCCAGTTTAAATTGATCCAAAGCGGCCGATATATCGTGATTGGATAATGTGGGGTGGCTGATGTTCAGAAATTCTTGAACACGCAGGGGAAAGGATCGATCGCCCTGAAAACGTTGGGGCAAATAGGTCCAATCTTTCTGTTTTAAAGCATATTTTTTGCCATTTTCTTGCCAACCCCAATGACCAGATGCTGGTTTTCTGATGCCGGATAATGTATGAAACAACGTGGTTTTTCCCCCACCATTGGGCCCCATAATGGATAAAATGGTTCCTGCATGGACAGAAAAAGTTAAATCTTTTAAAATTTCAGTATCATCGTGATGGGCGGACAGCGCATGTACAAAAAAATGCTTACCACAGCTGGCAACCTCCGACTCTTTACCACAGCTGGTAACCTCCGACTCTTTACCACAGCTGGTAATCCCAGATGGCTCAGAATGCTCTGTGATGTCTTGTGTGTAACACCCGTCAATACCGATACGAGAAGACGGCATAATAGACCACGGTATGAATATCCCCATGGAAAAAGTATAGCATGGTTTTTATTTCCCATCATGGGGGTGTTTTTTGCCTCTTGTTTTTTGACCTGTAATGCAAAATTTTCAACGCCTTTCCCCTCACAGATGCACCCGCAACATGCCCAATGGACCCTGTGCTTGCAGGATATGACGAGCCATTGGTCCAACACGCAGCGCCCCGTGATTGCCGTACACCAGCTGGACCCAAAACATCACGATTTTACGATTCTGGTACGGACGCTGCAACATTTGCACTTTTTGCCAAAAGATTCGGATGCCGATGGTCCAGTGATTGATGTGCTGGCTGTTGAAAATGCCTTGAAAACCCTGCAAGGGGTGTTGTCCTTGCCCATAACAGGCGTTTTGGATCAAAAAACCGTTGATGCTTTAAATGGGAAAAATCCTGCTTTGGTGGAAAAAATCGCCATAACGCAAAAAGAATGGCAAAAAATGGGGCCCTTGCCCAAACGGTACATTATGTGCAATATTCCCGCTTTTACCATGGATGTCATGGATCAAGGGGCCTCTGTGCTGCACAGTCGGGTGATGGTGGGGAAACCAGAAACAAGAACACCCGTATTTTCTGGATGCATTTACAGCATTTTCTTTAACCCCACATGGATTTTGCCGCGTTCTCAGTATAAAACCTATCGGCCTTTGGTGGGCAAAGATGGATTTTATATGAACAATGGAATGTTGTGCCAAAAACCCGGTCCGAAAAATCACTTGGGTCAAGTCAAATTTTTGACCCGTCGCCCTGATGCCATTATTTTACACAGCACCCATGAGCCAGAACGGTTTGCCCATTCCCAACGGGCTTATAGCTTGGGCTGTATTCGTGTACAAAATTTTCAAGATTTGGCAGAAAAAATTTTATCCTGTGATGGTGTAAACCTATCAATCCCCAGCTTATTAGAGAAAAAAATCCAGAAAGAAGTGACTTTAAAGCATCCCTTTCCCGTTTACGCCGTATACCACAGATTATGGATACAGAATGGTGTAATTCAATATTTTTCAGATGTTTACGGCCATGATTTTGTGGAAAAAACCTGATATCTTGAGCAAACCAATCGTCCTCTGGTGTCTCTTTTTTAAAAGGGGCGAATAAAAAAGCAAAAAAAACAAATCCATTAACCTGTAAAAAATATCATCCGTGAAATAATAGCAAAAAAGTTATGGGGAAAAAACATGGAGAAAAAGGATCATCAGCAAACCTTGACCCGAGCCTGTTTACGCGATGCGTTGCAAAACCAGCTGGGCATGTCAATGGAAAAAGCCAGTGTGATACTGGAATCAATTTTAACAGAGCTCAGCCATTTGATTCAAAAAAGTGATTATGTCAAAATTATTGGATTTGGTACATTTTTGATTCACAATAAAAAAGAACGCTTGGGCAGAAATCCAAAAACCAAAGTAGAGGCGGTGATCGCTGCACGTAAAAGCGTCAGTTTTAGACCTTCCATGAATTTACGCCAAGTGGTGAACAAAAAGAGCCAGCATACGGCGTAATACAATCCCCATCCTTCTGAAGAAGGGAAGGGGGGGGTGCCCAATCCGGGGATGTTGCTCGCAGAACCCACTGCGCAGGGTTGGGATGCTCTATCTGGCAGTAAGGACCTTAAAATATCTATGGGCATAGGGCAAGAGACACCCATTCACTCTGGCTGTAATTGCCAAATGCTGAATGCACAGGGGATATGATTGGCCACGGCTTTGTCTCGATAACGCGATGATGGCCAATGCTCTGGCCAAAGGGGCCATTGGGCTGCATGGGGTGTTCGCGCGCCATCCATATACTGCCACCTTGGGTGTTTATGCAAAATATTTAGGCTGTGTTCAATTAATCCCGGATGATCGCTGGCAAAATGAAATAATCCACCTGGTTTAACATAATGGGCACACAGATCTAAAAACGCTGGCTGAACCATGCGGCGCTGCACATGCCGTCGTTTCCGCCACGGATCTGGAAAAAGGAGGATAACACCGTCCAGGCATGATGGTGACAAGTGGGACCACATTTCTTGTACTGGATCAGAAAAAATGGCACACCGTTTTTCAAAAGATTCTGGTATGCCTTGAACACAATGAATCACCCCGTTGATAAAAGCTTCGACACCAATGATGCTGCGGTCTGGATGTTGACACAGCCATTGGTTCAAGTGCTCGCCAGATCCAAAGCCAATTTCTAACCACAATTCTTTTGGCCATTGTCCATGCCATTTTTTGACATCCAAGTTTTTTAAACGATCCAGCGTATGATCGTATAACGTTTTGGGTAAAACACGTCCTTTTCGGCGACCGTAAAACAATGGTTTATGTAAATCTAGATGGTTGGGTTCAGATACAAGGGGGGTACCGTCACCCATACGATCCCCATCGAAATGGTTAGACACGCTGATTCTCCAATGCACACTGTTGCTCTTCCAGATCGTTGGCAATGGTTTTCGCCAGATGAGAGACAAATTCCTGACTTGCCCCTTCGACCAAAATGCGTAACAGCGGTTCTGTGCCCGATGGACGCAACAAAACACGCTCATCTTCGCCCATTTGGCTCTGTATTTTTTGATAATAATCTAAAAACTTGGCATGCTGACAAAACTGGGGTACCCGCAATGTCATGTTCACCATGGCCGATGGGGTGGGCTGAAAAATGGGAAACAGTCCCTGATTTTTTTCTGCACCATGTCCATGACGATGAATGTGGGTTCCAATGTAATGCAATGCATGTAATCCCGCCAATAATCCATCACCTGTGGGCAAGGCATCGGCCAGGATAATATGACCGCATGATTCCCCACCCAAGGTCCACCCTAATTCTTTCAATTTTTTAGCAATCCATCGATCGCCCACATGGGTGCGTACAAAAGGAATATTCTTGGACTGTAAAAACCGTTCTAACCCCAGATTGGACAGCACCGTACCCACGACGCCCGAGAATGTGGGATGCACCATTCTGGGTGATACCCTGTTCCCAACATAGTCCGGACCCAGTCCTGTATTCAGGATTCCCAGAGGGCTATTTTCCACATCAGCATGACCAACCTGATGCCATTGGCCAATGAATGCCTTGTGCTCTACAAACCTGTTTTCTGCCAAAAGGGCTAAAATTTGATCGCCATCTTGGATTTGACCATCGGCCGTTACCAAAATAACGCGATCCCCATCACCGTCAAAACTGATGCCCACATCTGCACCATGTTGCACCACGGCATGAGCCAAACGTTCGGGATAAACAGCCCCACATTCTGCATTAATGTTATGGCCATCCGGGCTGCACCCCAAAACATCCACCACATCTGCACCTTTTTCTTGTAAAATATGGGCAGCAGTGGCACTGTACGCCCCATGGGCACAATCCACCACAATGCGTAATGGTGGCAATTCTGGTGTGTTTTGGATTAAAAAATCTTGGTATTCTTTTAAATAATCAGTCCCACTGTGAATCGGTGTGCTGGCCGAACCGTGATGGTTTTCGCCGCAATGATCCCCTGAAATATAAGAAGAAATAAGCTGTTCTTGCTCAATGGACAGTTTCTCGCCAATGCGGTTGAAAATTTTAATGCCATTATACATGGACGGATTATGAGAGGCAGAAATCATTAATCCTGCAGAGGCGCTGTGGGCACGCGTTAAAAAAGAAACGGCCGGTGTAGGAGCACACCCAATGGAAATGGCCCGTATGCCACAAACATCTAAACCAGCACACAAGGCCTGTTCAATGGCCTGGCATGATGCCCGGGTGTCTTTACCAATCAATACAAAAGGATTGACGGAATCGTGATCCAGAATCCATCGACCTAAAGCAACCCCCAGAGACCACATGCCCTTGGGTGTCAGAGGGTAATGCCCATACAGTCCACGAATGCCATCGGTTCCAAAAAAATGAGTCGGTTTCATTCTTCACCCTGTCGCGTATAACGCCACAGATTGGCAGGAGGAATATTACTCCAAGAACGCCCCATATGGATTTTTCTCATGCCATAACGCTCTGCTGAAATGGATGAAAAAGGACTGTACGTAATTTGCAACAAAGATCCACAAGGGTGCAAAATATCCAGACAGGATTGCAGAATTTTTTCCTGTACAATCGCTGATAAACTCAGCATGGGTAAACCAGAAACAATGACACCAATACGACCAATCATTTCTTTTGGCAAAAAATCTGTTAAAAAAGCTGCATTGCCCTGGATAATCTGCAGGCTTGGAAATCGATTTTTTAAAAAAGAAATCAAGGTGGGATCCAATTCCATGGCAATCAATCGTTCCGGGGATAACCCCGCATCCAGCAACCCCTGTGTAAACCGACCCGTTCCCGAACCCAACTCTAAAACCATACAGTCATCAGACAATCCATCCATGGCACATCGCGAAATTAAATTGGCCAATGCCCGAGAACTGGGAATAATGGAACCCATTTGAAAGGGGTTTCGTGCCCACTGTTTGATAAACGTTACCGTTTCTCGAAAGGTCTCTTTTCGGGTCGTCATCATAAAAAAGGGCGCAACTGTATATCGGTTTCATAACATGATATTAAAAATATATAGAAACATCAAGAATCGGTCCGCTTTTTTCTGGAAAACACATGGCTGACCATAATCACACAGCTGATGATGCCAAATACCACCCATTCAATATGCTTCATATTATCCCCCAACAAATGCCCCAAAAAATATCCCAATGCACAGCTGATGATGGTCCATAATCCGGCAGACAAAATATTTAGAATGGAAAATCGTTTAAAGGAAACCCCTTGGGCACCAATAATAAATGGACTGATGATGCGAATGCCATAAATAAAACGAAATGACAAAATATATACGGTTTCATTGCGTTTGATGAAATCCAATGCCTTGTTGATATTATCCTGCCAGCTGGGAAAACGGCGTTTTAAGGCTTGAACAGAGCGCGGTCCATAATGATGCCCTAAAAAGTAAATCATTTGATCGGCCATCAGCGTTCCTGTAAATGTCAAGGCTGCAACCCCCCAAATGGATAAAATGCCCGTAGAGGCCAAGGCGCTGGCCGTTAAAATGATGCTTTCACCCTCGATCATGGCACCCAAAAAAACGGTCAAATATCCGTAATCTTGAACAAATTGTTGCAGTGTGAACATAGAGAATCAAAAAGAAAACTGTAATGCAATCTTAACATAGGCCGCATCAAAGAACAAAGTCTGGTTTTTTCTGAGGTCCCTTTCTGGAACCGGGAGCAATGATTCTCGATGCAGGGGAGAGCAGAGCTTTTCCTGGGCTTTGGCTTGGGTTAAACTGTGGAAACAATCAGCCAACAGGAACAATCGTGGACGCCCATTATGCATTTCAATCGTGTGAATCCCAAGTTCGCATGTGGTGGGATCAGGTTCATGCTGGGCGCAAAAAGGAAGACATTCATCAAGATCGCCCAGATGGGGTGGGTGGTAAAAAACCATACACCATTATTATGCCGCCACCCAATGTCACAGGATCGTTGCATTTGGGACATGCGTTGTCGTCGACGTTTCAAGATATTTTGGCCCGTTTTTATCGCATGAATGGCCGAGATGTGGTTTGGGTTCCAGGCACCGACCATGCCGGAATTGCCACTCAAATGATGGTGGAAAAACAGGCCATATCCCAGGGCACAACCCGGGCACAATTGGGTCGAGAAGCCTTTGTTCAACGCATCTGGGAGTGGAAAGATCTGTATGGCGATTTGATCATAGAGCAAATGAAACGGTTGGGGTTTTCTGCCGATTGGGATCGGTTATGTTTTACATTAGACCCGGATATGAATGAGGCCGTAAATTGTGCCTTTGCAACGTTGCACGACAAAGGATATGTGTATCGTGCTCAGCGCTTGGTAAACTGGGATGGTCAGCTGAAAACAGCATTATCGGATCTAGAGGTCACCAATCAGACCATGCCTGGAATCTTGTGGCATATGGCCTATGCCATAGAGGATGGTCATCCAGGTCAATCTATTGTGGTGGCCACAACGCGCCCTGAAACGCTGTTTGGGGATGTGGCCATTGCCGTGCATCCAGAAGATCAGCGATACCAATCTTTGGTGGGCAAGCACGCGCGCGTTCCCCTAAGCAATCGCAGCATACCTATTATTGCGGATTCTGGGGTGGATCCTGAAAAGGGCACAGGTGCGGTAAAGGTTACCCCAGCCCATGATTTTAATGACTTTGATATGGGGCAACGCCATGGATTGCCCATGGTGTCCATTTTAACCGACGATAATACCCTGAATGATCAAGTGCCTGAAATGTTTCGTGGTTTGGGGTGTTCGGATGCGCGCACAGCTGTGCTAGAAGCTCTATCCGATGCCGTTGTGGGGCAAACCAACATTATGCACGCCATTCCCATCAGCGAACGTTCCGGAACCATTGTGGAACCGCGCGTGACATTACAATGGTTTATTGATATGCGGACCATGGCCGATAAGGCCATTGATGCCATAGATAAGGGAAAAATGCGCTTTGTGCCCAAAGAATGGACCAATAATGCTTTGCAGTGGTTGCGCAACATTCAACCCTGGTGTGTATCTCGCCAATTGTGGTGGGGGCATCGATTGCCTGTGTGGTATGGTCCAGAAAACAGTGTTTTTGTGGCCCGTGATGCCGACTCAGCCCATGCTTTGGCTGCAGAAAAGTGGGGTTCAGATGTTATTCTTTGTCAAGATGAGGATGTGCTGGATACATGGTTTTCTTCTGGATTATGGCCTTTTTCCACATTGGGGTGGCCAACAGAAACCCCCGATTTGAATGATCGATACCCCACCGATGTCTTGGTCACGGGTTTTGATATCATTTTCTTTTGGGTTGCCCGCATGATGATGTTGGGCATCGAAATGACCAATCGTGTGCCCTTTCGTGACATCTATATTCACCCCTTGATTCGCGATGCTCAGGGGCAAAAAATGTCGAAAACCAAGAAAAATGTGGTCAACCCGCTGGATATTATTGACTCTTATGGGGCTGATGCTTTGCGTTTTGCCCTCAGCAGTGCCACATGCGGTAAACAGCATATGAGATTTAGTTTGAACAATGTGGAGCAATCTGGCCAATTTATTAATAAAATTTGGAATGTCATGCGCTTTGCCCATGCCCGCGGGGTGACGGCATCCATACACAATCCAGAAATGGTATTATCTGTGCCTGTTGATGTACAGGATCCTGTGAATCAATGGATGTTGGTGCGCGTATCCGAAAGCCTAGAGCGTATAAATGGACATATACAGGCCTATCGATTTTCCGATGCGGCCATGGCGGTGCATCACTTTATTTGGCACATCGTGTGTGATTGGTATGTGGAATGGGCCAAAAGAGAATGGGATCATCCTACCCGCGGATCAGAAATACAGCGCGTATTTCGGTTTATATTGGGCTTTATGATTCAAATTTTGCACCCCTTTATGCCCGTCATTACGGAAAAAATATGGCATGATTTAACGGGTGAAAAAGGGACGTTGTTTTTAACACACTGGCCAGAGTTTCGTACAAACGATACACCTGTGACCCATGCTTGGGGATTGGTACACGAAGCCATCACCATGATTCGGCGTGTGCGATCTTTGTTTGCCATTCCTGTGGCCCATGGCTTGGGACATTTAACGTTGCATCACCCATGCCCAGAGGTCATGCGCTGTGTTTCCCTTTACCACGATGGGGTATGTCAGTGGTTGGGATTATCCGGATTCAGTGTGGATAAGGCAGAGCAACCGATTTCTGGACAATTGGTGTTTTCCTTGTCGTCTGGGGCGCTGGTCATTCCCATCAGCCAATATGTCGATACGGATGCAGCCATGTTGCGTTTGAAAAAAGATCACGAAAAAGAGCAAAAAGATCTGGCCAATTTGGCAAAACGTCTTGATGATGTGCGCAATCAACCGTTAACTCCTGAAGAAATCATAGAAGACTTGGAAATCCGTTATCGTGATAAAAAAACAGTGCTAGAGCACATCCATCAGACCATTCGGGCAGTTTTGGCCGTTAGGGTTTAGGGGGTAAAGGGTATACTCGCCTGCATTCTAAAGAGGGGAAAATAGGGACCCCTCTTTGATTCATTGCTTTTGTTGTAAACCCAGACAGATCTTCATTGGTTCAAACCATCTGCCATGGGTGTTGCCCTATGTGTAAACAATTTTTTGAACATTCCATTGGATCCTTTCAGACTGCATCAGAAGGGTGTGGTATTCTACCAGTATCCTGGTTTGTTATAGGCATTACGAGGATCGGCTGTAAGGATTTCTAATGTCAGTTCTTTTACATTTTAAACAGTGGGAAGATTCAATTTTCTGAATACAACCCATTCATTTTTTAGAATTAAATGTTTTGCTTTTTATTGATTCATCAAAGTTTTTTCTATTTTTTTTATACTAACCAACGATTTTTTTATGGTTGCAAACCAGTATTATTATGTTTTTTACTCTGACCGTACCTTTTAAAAGGCTCTATACCACCAGTGTCAGACGGGATACACAGTATCCCCCCACCATTAGACTGGCATTTTTGTTAAAAATTAGCATAGAGAATCAAATTTTAATCATTCTGTAACAGAGAGTACCATTCGTTTTCGCATTCAAGCAGTTGTTTTTCAAGGGAATCTTTTTCAGATTGCTCTTTGGCCCATGCCACAGAACTCATCTGTTCGTACAGCGTAAGATCGGATAAACGGGTATTCAAAAGGGCAATTTTTTTCTGTAATTCTGCCATTTTTTTTTCTATTTTGGATAGTTTTACAGTTTTTTCCTTGCTTTCTTTAATGTTTTTTTCTGGTGATTGTCCAGAAACAGGATTTTTGTTTGCTTCCTTTTTCCGTTCTTTTAATAACCAATCGGCGTATGATTCTAAATCATCGTCATAGGCGGAAACGGTGCCATGGGATACCAACCAAAACTGATCCACCACGGTGCCCAACAATTGTCGATCATGGGACACCACAATCACAGCCCCTTCAAAATCGTGTAATGCCAGTGCCAAAGCTTCCCGGGTTTCCAGATCCAAATGGTTGGTGGGCTCGTCCAATAACAATAAATGAGGTTTTTGCCAGGCCAACAGGGCCAATACCAGGCGGGCTTTTTCCCCACCAGATAATACACCAATGCGGCTAAACGCCATATCACCAGCAAACCCAAATTGGCCTAAAAAACTGCGCAATACGGTGGGGGATGTTCCGGGGGAATCCCGTTCTAAATGCCAATAGGCCGTTTGCTCTGGTTCCAGTAAATCCAATTGATGTTGAGCAAAATACCCAATTTTCAGTTTTGGACTGCGTGTATACTGGCCTGACACCATTTGCAATTGTCCAGACAAGGTTTTGATCAGCGTGGATTTTCCGGCGCCATTGGCCCCCAACAGACCAATGCGATCTTTTGGTCCGATCTGCAGGGTCAGGTTTTTCAGGATTGATGTGTCGCCGTAACCCAAAAATCCATCTTTAAAATAGGCCACAGGATTAGGGCAGTTTTCAGCCGCAGGCAGATTAAATACAAAGTTGGTTTGGGTTTGAATTTTGGATAATACCTCCATCTTGGCTAACATTTTTAATCGCGATTGGGCTTGTTTTGCCTTTGATGCCTTTGCACCAAAACGATCCACAAAGGATTGTATATGGGCGCGTTTTTGCTCTTGCTTTTCCACCATTTTTTGATGCAACTGCATTTTTTCCGCACGCCACAGGATAAAGTCGGAATAGTTCCCCTTGTGGGCGTCAAATTTCTTTTGATCCAACCACACAATTTTTTGAACCACATTGTCTAAAAACACGCTGTCATGAGAAATGATAATGAGCGTGCCAGAAAAGCGTTGCAACCAGCGTTCCAGCCATACAATGGCATCCAAATCCAAATGGTTGGTCGGTTCATCCAACAGCATCAATTCGCACGGTTTCATCAGGGCACGCGCCAAGTTCAAGCGCATTTGCCAACCCCCAGAAAAGGATTGGGTTGCCCAGTTTTGTTGGGAGGCAGAAAACCCAAGACCATGCAATAATTCAGCCGCCCGCGCCGGTGCACTGTACCCATCAATGGCGGCCAATCGATCATGCAATGCCACAATGTCCGATGTTTTTCCCTCTTGTTCAGCCACAGTCAACTGTTTTTGAATGGATGCCCACTCCTCATCTCCTGATAATACGAAATCAATGGCCGTTGTGTCGCTTTGTTCTAATTCTTGGGCCACAGACGATATACGCCATTGCTTGGATACGATGACATCGCCGGCATCTTCTTTTAATTCTTTGCGCAACAGGGATAATAAAGTGGATTTTCCTGAACCATTGGATCCAATTAAGCCTACTTTTTCTCCAGGATGAATGGATAAATTGGCCTGATTCAGTAATGTTTTGGCCCCACGATTCAGAGAGACGCCTTTAAGTTCGATCATCTTGTCTTTGGTTTGAAAAGCGCGGATGGGGTGGGATTCGAACCCACGAAACGCTTGCACGTTTGCCGGTTTTCAAGACCGGTGCTTTTAACCACTCAGCCACCCATCCAATGTTTCTTATTATAGGACAAGAAATATCAAAAATCTATCCCTAAAAAGGGGGGCTCTGGCTTGCTATGGATTAAGCCTTTGGCTTTGGACTCATTTTTTTAAAAAATTCATAAACATAATGGATGCGTTTTTCTAAACCCAAGCCTTTTACATTAATGTGCTGTGTGATTTTTCTTATGTTTTCATGGCACAAGCCTTGATCGCACAAAGACCATAAGGTATTTTTCTGAAAAAAAAAGAGACCAGAGATCAGTGGATATTTTTTTGCCACAGCATCGGGATCAAGAACACAATCGTATCCAATAAATGAACTGAATCGGGTATAATTCAAACGCCCGGTTAATTGCAAATACCCGCGACCACGAAAACGAAATCCATCGCCAGATGATTCATCCCCATTTCCCATGCGGTCAGCATAAACCTTAGAGGCGATTTTTTCAGCACATTGGGCATATTTTTTTGCGCTGTTTTCATCGGGAAAATGTTTTGGAAACAGATGTTTCAGACGCTGAGCAGAGTATCTGAGATTTTCATAGGTATGATTGAAATAATCCGATTCATGGGCACACTGGCCCAGAAAATGGGCCAAACGACGGGCCAAGACTGTGGTGTTGCTGGGATCAACTGACGGCACCCACATTTCTGTGGCATCCGATAAATCCGATAAAACCTTATCGGGAACTACGCCAGAAAGTCTCTGTAATACATCGCCTGGTGTGGGGGGTAAAATGGACATGGTACTGCGGGGGAAATAACAGGATGCCTTTGTATAGAATATCGGATTTGGAGGGGAAAAATCCAATGATTGATCAAGAAAAGTAAAGGGATTGTATCATAGGACATTTGGAAAGCACGGTGAAAAACAGATAGGGCAAAATGCTGGACCACGGACAGACTGATCCGTTGGATATTGAACAGAATATTACATGGTACACTATAGCAGGGTGTCAGCGCTGGGTTTGGCCGATTTGAAATCCTTTTTGCAGAGCAATAGCGCCAGCAACCGATGCATTCAGGGTCGAAAACGCACCAGCCGACGCAATAGAGACCAGGGCATCACAGCATTGTCGCGTCAGGCGACGCAATCCCACGCCTTCTGAACCAATCACCAGTGCCAGTGGCCATAAGTCGAGCTTTTCCAGGGGAATAGCGCCTTCTTCGGCTAGACCAACGCAGAAAAAGCCCGCAGTTTTCAGAGTTTCCATGGCACGCACCAGGTTGCTGACGACAACGCATGGGACCAGTTCGCTGGCGCCACAGGCTGTTTTGGATACGACGCCATCCAAAGGCGGACAATTGTTTTTGGTCACAATCAGGGCTGATGCCCCAAAAACGGCGGCACTGCGCCACAAAGCGCCCACATTATGGGGATCTACAATGCCGTCCAATATTAAAACCATGCCCTTTTTTGGATCCAATTCAGAAATATCCGGTGCCTTTAAGGCACTGGTGCGCACGGCGATTCCCTGGTGCACAGCGCCCTGTGGCAGCCATTTGCCCAATTGATCAGCCGTGACCACACGAATGGGGCATCTCTGGGTATTAAAGGAGGCTTCTAGGATGGTGTTGGTGGTATAAAGGCACTCTACGTAACGGTGCGGATTGTGCAGCACCGCCTGAACGACATGCTTGCCCCACAATAAAACGGACGAATTATTTTTTGATTGTGTCTGGCTCATGGTGGATTTTTATGATTAGAGTGATGCGGGATTGGGCCAGCTGGTATCCGACAGAATCCATCCATATAGACGATGTTCTGGTTCCACCACATAAAGCCATTTCCCATCCGTGTGCCTAATATAGCGTACGATGGCCCCCTTTTTCAATAGGGCTTTGGGTGGGCTGCTTTTCCGATCTTTGCTGTACAATGGGGTGTCTTTTGTAATCAGAAGGGTTGTTTTAAATCGCAGCATGGCGCCCTTTACCCAGCCCAATTCCCCTGTGAAATCTTTGATATAATACCAATTGCTATACTTTTTTAACACAATAACTGGCCAATCGGGGGATTCATAAAGCCACAACATGTCATGATCGGAACCAGGACCAGAGCGCCAATTTACTTTGGAACCCAAACAGGCATACCGAGAATGGGATTGTTGGGACCCTGGGATTGTTTTGGTAAAACTGGGGCTCGGCGTGTTTTTTTTGGATGCGCTGCGTGGGGCAATTTTTGAAGAGATGGGATGATGCTTGATGATTTTTGCAGAAATGCGGTTGTGGGCATTCAGGATTTTGACCGGGCTTTTGGGTTGGATAATGGCCGTTAACAACCAATACAGCGCAAATATTTTCACAATTGACCCTGTCGGTTTTTTAAAAAAATTAACCAAAATTAAGGGCTTCATCGAAAAAATTAATGTGTTGGATTTTTTATATGGATACAGTATAAAATTTTTGATGATGGAAAACAAATGGTGGCCGTTTCGTCCATCAAACGGTATTGACTTTGGGCGATAAAACGCGTGTAGTAAAATCAATCTTTTTTGATCAATTGTAAAATGTCCACAGCAAAAAAGCCTTTAATGGCGGCATTGTATCAGTCAGAAACATTACAAAATTTAAAGCAAGCTTTTGCAGGTGAATCTCAGGCCAATCGACGCTATATGTATTTTGCAGCCAAGGCTGATGTCGAGGGAAAAAGTGACATTGCAGAATTATTTCGCTCTACAGCAGAGGGTGAAACAGGTCATGCCCATGGTCATATGGATTTTTTAGCCTTTGTTGGCGATCCTGTAACCGATTGCCCCATTGGAACAAGCGAAGAAAACCTGATGTCGGCCATCCATGGTGAAACCCACGAGTATACCGATATGTATCCTCACATGGCACGCAAAGCCAGGGAAGAGGGGTTTGAGGAAATTGCCGAATGGTTTGAAACGCTGGCAAAAGCAGAGCGATCTCATGCCAAACGATTTGAGCGTGCTCTAGAAGCATTGCGTGCCGGTCAGGATCATGAAAAGACAAAAGGCTGACAGATTCCAATGCATCCGTCACTAGGAAAAAATGTTCATGGTTCGTGAAAAAATCTTTAATTTACGCAAGAAAAAAAAGCCATCATCCAATCAATGGTTGCTGCGACACATGAACGACCCTTATGTGCACAAAGCCCAGGCCAAAGGATATCGATGCCGGTCCGTATTCAAACTAGAGGAAATAGATAAAAAATTTCGCATTTTAAAACCGGGCATGCATGTTTTGGATTTGGGGTGTGCGCCAGGAGGGTGGTGTCAATGGACCTTGCCGCTGATTGGTAAAAAGGGATTTTTGATGGGGATCGATTTGTTGCAGATGGATCCTCTGCCGGGTGTGGAATTTATACGTGGAGATATTACGGAACAGGCCACCCAACAGGTGATGGCCCAGACCATTATGACGCGATGTTCCCAAGAAAAGCCTGAATCTGTTCGATTGTTTGATGTGATCTTAAGCGATATGGCTCCATCCCTGACAGGGCATGCCCCCACGGATCGGGTGCAAATGGATGGCTTGCTGTCTGTGGTTTGGCAGGTGGCCCAAACCTGGCTGGCTCCAGGAGGATCCCTTGTTGTTAAAGTTTATCATGGGGATATGATGTCGGTGGTTGGTGGATCTTTTTCCTTAAAAAAATATATGAAACCAGACTCTAGTCGTCCAGAATCCAGAGAAATTTATATGGTGGCTATGGGGTTTAAAGGAGAAACGCGACATGACGCGGTTTAAGTCGAATTATCCATCGCTGGTGACTCAGTTGTCCCATAAACCAGCAGGTGGATCGTTTTGGCAAAGATGGGCTTTTTTGCTGTGTGTATCGTCTGTTTTTATCGTTTTCGATCAGATCATAAAATGGTGGGTACGCCAACACATTGCCTTGGGCGAACTGCGCACGGTGACGTGTTTTTTGGATTGGACCCATGTGTGGAACAGAGGCATCAGTTTTGGATTTTTTGAATGCCACTCCTTGATCCAGAGGAGTATTCTGTGTCTTTTTGTTCTGATTTTTATTGGATTTTTAATCCTTTTGTGGTCCCAAGCCGTGACCATTAGACAACGCTGGGGAACCATTTTGATGATTTCAGGCGCGCTGAGCAATGGTATTGACCGCGTCATTCACCACGGGGTTTTTGATTTTATTCGTATTCACTATGCTTCTTGGGACTTTCCTGTCTTTAATGTTGCTGATATGCTGATTACCATGGGTTTCCTAGCTTTGTTGAGTGAGCATTTTCAATGGAACGCATTGGGATTTCGAAAAAAACGGCGCTAGGTTTGAGCATATTTCTTTGCGGATGTGGTGATTTAAAGACAAATTTGGGACTGGAAAAAAAGCCCCCAGATGCTTTTTTGATCTATTTGCCCCAACAGCAGTTACTCATTCCTCCGGAACTGGGGTTGCCTATATCTAAAGAGAGTGTTTTGAATAAGAATGATTATTTGAACGATGCGGATCAGGTGATCTTGCGTCGCATTCAAACATCACCCTAGGTTCTGGTATATGGGATTTGATGAAAAATCGTGATTTATTTCAGCAAGATCTTAGTTTATTGGTCAAATCTGGGCTATGCAGCCGCAAAGAGTATGCCATGGGTTATGCCCGTGCTGTGCATGCCCTGAAACAGATAAAGATCAGAGCGGATCGTGGAGAAATACCCTTTTTGCGTGGGCCATTTTTACCGTTGACTGATTTGTCGTTGCTTCAGGAAAATTTCAAGGGCATGCGCATGATTTTGGTGGTGGGCAGTCCTGCAAATATTGTGGGATTGCGCGCATTGTCAGGCATTATGCAATCGTGGATTTGGGTTGATGGTGCCCGACCTCGTTTGTGTTTTTTAGACGATTTAGACCCCGAAGTATTTTGGGAACTCATGTCCATTGCCAACCCCATAACCACAGGGGTAATCGTGTTATCCGAATCAGGCGAAAGCGACCCTGTATTGTTACAATTGATGCGGTGTTTGGAATATTGGCACGGCATGATTGATAAAGAAGATCTGGCAAAACATTTTGTGGTGGTGACATCCCAAACATCCAGTCGATTGATGCGCATGGTGGATCGATGGAAATTACCGTGGTGGAAATATCCCATTGTGGCCTTTCCTCAATTGGGATGTTTTTCACCGCCGTTATTGGCCCCATTGGGTCTGGCTGGCTTTGATCGTGCGCGCTTTAACATGGGCAGCGGAACGACGTGTGCCCAGTTTTTCCAAGGTCAATTAAAAGCCCCATTGGAAATGGCAGCCGTTGCCTTTGCCGGCCACAAAGCACAAGCCCTGGATACGCAACGCATGTGGGGGCAGGGCAGTATTTTTCATCCCATGATATCATGGATGCAGCAGGTCAGTACCCGGTTAAACAAGCGCTCTCCTTATCGGTATTTTTCCAATCTAGAACCCATGAATTCCTGCACATTAACCACGTTGTTTTTCGAGCGTCATGTGGCCAGAGAGCGCCTGGTACCCGATTTTTGGAAAGATGTTCCCGCATTAAAAACGCTGGCTCAAACGCCCATGTTACACTGGGTAAAAGAAGAACACGAACGTTTATGTCAAGCGCAAGTTAAATCGGGTCATTTTTTACGCTGTATCAATGTTCACAGTTTAAACGAGGAAACTTTGGGGGCACTGTTCATGAATCATGTTTTAGAAACCTTATTGATTGAGACCATGTACGACGATGCTCGCCATGATCTGTATTAAATGGCATAAAAAGCCGCAGGATAGTGCTGACAAAGGGTTGCATTGACGTAGTTCTTAAACTTTTTCTGTGGCATAATGGGGGAAAAGTGTAGTTTATAGAGTTTATGTTTCAAAAACTTTTGCGATTTTTTCATAATCCACAACGCAACAACCAACGTATTTTGCGACATATGAATGGACTGGTCCATGCCATTAATGCCCTGGAATCAGAGTATATGGCTCTGTCGGATCACGCATTGTCTGAAAAAACAGCAGAGTTTAAACAACGCCTGGCAGACGGAGAGTCGCTGGACGCTATATTGATTCCAGCCTTTGCCACCGTTAGAGAGGCATCACGCCGGGTATTAGGCATGAGGCCTTTTGACGTGCAGCTGTACGGTGGGATGGCCTTGCACCAAGGCATGATTGCGGAAATGAAAACAGGAGAAGGTAAAACCCTGGTGGGAACCCTGCCCGTGTATTTAAATGCACTGACTGGGAAAGGGGTGCATGTGGTGACGGTTAATGATTATTTGGCCCAGCGCGACTCATCGGTGATGCGTCCATTATATGAATTTTTAGGCCTATCTGTGGGCTGCATCGTTCAGGATTTAAGCCATTCCCAACGGCGCAATGCTTATCATTGCGATATTACCTATGGAACGAACAATGAATTTGGGTTTGATTATTTAAAAGATAACATGAAATTTGCACCTGGTGAAATGTGTCAACGGGGATTTTCCTATGCCATTGTGGACGAGGTGGACAGTATTTTGATTGACGAGGCCAGAACGCCCTTGATTATTTCTGGTCCTGCCGATGATGCGTCTCAGTTATATGACCATATCAATGCCATCATTATGCGTTTAGGAGCGGAACATTACGAGGTGGACGAAAAGAATAAGAATGTGGCCTTTACGGATGCGGGATATATCGAGGTTGAACGCATGACCAAAGAGGCCGGTTTGGTTGTGGGTACAGATCTGTTTCAGAGCGAAAATTTGATGGTGGTGCATCATTTGAATCAATCCTTGAAGGCGCATAAAAATTTCCAAAAAGATGTGGATTATATCGTCAAAGATGAGAAAGTTGTTTTGATTGATGAATTTACCGGTCGTATGATGAAGGGGCGCCGGTATTCGGACGGTTTGCACCAGGCCATCGAGGCCAAAGAGGGCGTACAAATAGAAGTAGAAAATCAGACCTTGGCGTCCATTACCTTTCAAAACTTTTTCCGTATGTACGGTAAATTATCGGGAATGACAGGGACAGCCGAGACCGAAGCCGTAGAATTCCATGACATTTACAAATTGCCGGTGCTAAGCATTCCCACCAATGTGCCTGTGGCGCGTCAGGATTTGGACGATGAAATTTTCAGAACCTTTGATCAAAAATTACAGGTTATTTTGCGACAAATCAAAGAATGTTATGATCGCAAACAGCCCGTGTTGGTTGGAACATTGAGCATTGAAAAGTCAGAGGTTTTTTCCGATGCCTTGAAAAAGTTGCGTATTCCTTTTCATGTGCTCAATGCGCGACATCACGAACAAGAAGCCAAAATTATTGCCCAGGCGGGTGCACCTGGTGCCATCACCATTGCCACAAACATGGCGGGGCGTGGAACGGATATCAAGTTGGGAGGAAACTTGGATGTGATGTTATCAGAAGCATTGCATGGCATAGAAGATGAATCAGAGCGTGCAAACATTGAAACATCGGTGCGTCAAAAACATGCCGAGCAAGAAGCGTTTGTTCGAAAGGCTGGTGGGTTGTTTGTATTGGGCACAGAGCGCAATGAAAATCGTCGTATTGACAATCAGTTGCGTGGTCGATCAGGGCGGCAGGGGGATCCTGGAGCATCCAAATTTTTTATCAGTTTGCAAGACGATTTAATGCGTATTTTTGGTCCAAATTTAAAAATGTTGGACTATTCGTTAAGTAAAACAGACCAATCACAGCAATCGGACAATGATCCCATTGCCCATCCCTGGTTAACCCGATCCATTGAAAAAGCCCAACAGCGGGTAGAAGCGCAACATTTTGACACTCGAAAGCATTTATTAAAATATGCCGATGTTTTGAATGCTCAGAGAACGGCTGTTTATGATGAACGTCATGCCTTGATGCATGCAGAGGATATCCATGATCGCGTGATGCATATTGTTGAATGTGTGATACAGGATGTGGTCAAGGCGGCATTGGATCAAAAAAAGTCTGCAGATCAATGGAATTGGGATTTTTTGACCCAAGAAATCAGTACTATTTTTGGGATAACCTTGAATTTTGATCATGATAATAAGGAATCTTCCCTAAACGCTGTGAGTAAAATTCAGGCGGCTGTCCATGAAAAAATGGCAGGTTTTGATGAGCAGTGGGGCCTGGAAATGCGTATGCGCATGGAAAAAAGCTTGGTATTAAAGGTGTTGGATCAAACGTGGATCTCGCACTTGAATGCCATGGATCATTTACGCAGTGGCATTCATTTACAAGCTTACGGTCAAAAAGATCCGCTGAACGAGTATCGACATGAAGCATTTGTGATGTTCAAGAGCATGAAAAATCAGTGGTATCGTAACTTTTTAACCATGTATTTTCATGCCAACCCTGATCATGTTGAGGCCTATGAGGATGAAGACGATGATATGGAGGAGTTGCTGAAAAAATGGTCCTATCAGCATGAGTCGTCCTCAGAAGAGGATGATGAATCAGAGGATAGGAATCAGCATATTGATTATCGTAAAATATTGGATGATTTGTTATCCCAAGATGCTGGGGATTTTGAAACAAAAAATTGGGAAGATATGTGGTCTGATGACAAAAAACAGAAAGGTAAAAAAGACAGTGGTAAAAAAGTCTCAGGTCAAAAAAATGGCAGTAAAAAGACTGATTCCGTAAAGTTAGGGGACAAAAAAGCAGGTGTTTCCTCTGGTGCACGATCTGGCGGCAAGCTGGCAGGTAAGGATCAACGTTCAGGGGGGGGATCAGGGCCCAGGTCTGGTGCCGTTACACGATCTGGTGCCGTTGCTGGGAAATCTGTGGCTAGGTCTGTAAGGTCTGATTTGGATACTCAGGTAAGACTCGGTGCAAAAGCAAGTGTTGCAAGACCTGGCGCGCGCCCGTCGTTTGGTGGAAAATCATCTGCTTTTTCTGAAAAATCCAAAATTAAGAGTGGCATGAAAATGGGGATGCGATCTTCTGAGTCGGGAAAATCTGAATCTAGGGCGGGGCTGGTTCAAGATTTTAGAGACGAGGATTGGGGCGTGATCAGTCAAGAGCAGGCTATGGTCAAAAAAGTAAAGCCAATCAAGCGACGCGCACCATCAAAACGGGGGCCCTATGTTCCAAAAACCACCAATGAATCCAATCCGGTGGCTGGCGGTGAGTATGGCATGGGCAGAAACACCTCTGAGGGATACAGACATCAAGGCGTTTCGGAAAAACAAGAGGGGTATGATGGTGGCCATAATCAGGGGCGAAAAAGGACTTCTTTTGGCTCTGCTGGCTTGGATTCTGGGTCTAAGGGGCGAGGACCAAATCGGCGTCAGGTGAATGCTTCTCGTGGCCGTTCCAGCGGTGATCTGTCATTGGCACAGCAGTTTTACACCACGCGCATGGCAGAGCAACGAGAGAAGTCTGCGGGTTCTTCTCGCTCTTTCAAGAAAAGTCACGCAGGACAAGAAGGGAAGACAACTGGTCACAAAGAATCCTCGGGGGAGAGAACGAGGGAATCCTCGGGGCAGAGAACGAGGGAATCCTCGGGGCGTAAGGCATTGGTGCACTCTAGTCGGCATCAGGGGTACAGGCCTGTTACAGGGCGTGGTCATTTTGATAAAAAACCTTCTTCTGGACGTGTTTCTGATAAATCTCAGAGAAAGCCAAAACTGTAATATGGGTTGAACTTAGAGTACAAAAGGGGTATGGGTTTCAGAGCACGACGAGATCTTGTCTCCCATTGTACCTCTTTTTGGGGTTTTCAAGATCTGAAAATTACATTAAAATAAGTACAATGGAGAGATGCCAGAGTGGTTGAATGGGACGGTCTCGAAAACCGTTATGCGCGCAAGCGTATCGAGGGTTCGAATCCCTCTCTCTCTACCAAATTTTTTGACTATGGATATGGTAAGGGATGAGAACCCGAGCAGAGGGTTTGATTATCATGCCGGGGGCATGATGAAGATGCGAAGCAACCCGCAGGCAAGCCAAGGGTGAGGATTTGTTTCCAACCAATCCGAGTCAATCCCTCTTTTATCTGTCATTCTCGCGTAGGCGGGAATCTGCTGGATCCCCGTTTTTACGTGGCTGGGCTGTGTATTACCCTTGCCCAGTTTAGTTTATTTCATATGTATCGATTTTTGATACTCTTGCTAGCACATCTTTTATTTCACTTTTTTCCTTTTCAAATAATTGCAATGTTTTAACTATGGCATCTAGACGTTTTCTCGCAATCGCATTTTCTTTGTCGATAGAACGGGTTAAGATTTCTCTCTGAAGCTCTTCCGAAGAATCATCGTCATCTCTGTCCATGTCATTTAATTTTTGTGTGAAACCTCTTATTTTTTCGCAATGTTTAGACATATTTTTTTTTAATTCATGGATAAACATGCTAATCATTGATTCATCTTTTGATTTATTTAAGCATTCTATAATATTATTGTTGCCTTTTTCTTTTTTGATTAATGTATCCATCTGATGTAATGTGTGAATTACTGCTTGACAGTACCTCATTTGGAAAGCACTTAATGTACCTATTATATTAGAAAAATTGCTTGCTTTTGTAGATATTCCTGCGCTAAATTTTTTCTCGCTGTATAGAGCGGCCATTTCTTTACATATATCTGCCAGAACCGACGTTATTTCGATGTTTAAGGTTTCAATTTGTTCTATAATTTTTAGGGGTACACCATAGTATTCATTAATGTATTTATCTGTAAGTGAATAATCATTACCAATAATAATATTTGATGCTTTTTTTTTAATTTCAGACAATACTTCTTTAATACTTTGGCCGGATGTTTTTACGCGATTTGATGGAGAGTCAAGCTCTTGAGGATAGGTGCTGTCTACACCATAGGTTGTGCTGGCTATGCCACATAGAAACAACAAAGCCATTGATTTTTTATAAATATTCATCATATTTCCTTTTTTAAATAATTATTTAAACTAAAAATTGCAAAAACAATGCAATCTAATTAATGTACCATGGTTTTTGAAAAAATAAAATTAAATTTGCACTATAATGTCAATGAGTAAAAAATGTTAAGGAATGATGAAGAAATGTATAGTTTTGGGGTTCGTAGAGGGTTTGATTATCATGCCGGGGGCATGATGAAGATGCGAAGCAACCCGCAGGCAAGCCAAGGGTGAGGATTTGTTTTCAACCAATCCGAGTCAATCCCTCTCTCTCTACCCCAAGACTGGGCTCATTCCCTACTCTAAGACTGCGGTTACTCTTTGCCAGTTTATGTTCTTCAAATGGGCTCTGCCCACCAGAATGATTGTTCATATTGGTCCATATTTATAATGTGGTCTGATTTTATTCTAAAGGCTTACTCTATTATATGGCTGCGCACCACCTAGTCTATATAAAATTGTTTTAAGAGCAGGCCACAGAACGGCTGTAAACCCTTACCATCCCCTAAAATTAACGGATCAGAGCGCATCATTGCTTCTCTTTTGTATGGCGATCACAATCAACACAATGCTTCCTGTAAAGAATTTCAAGTCCGATGGTGAAAGACCCAAAGATAAAGCAATCCCATGGATTTGCTGATAAATAAGTGCCCCAATAATGGGGGCGGCCAACTGTTTTGGTATGGTGCTATTGCCCACTATGGATTCTCCGATCATCAGGCCTGCCAATCCATGAATCAGTATACCAACACCTATGCCAACATCCATGAATTGCTGTATTTGCACCATCAAACTGCCTGCAAGACCAAACATAGACCCTGCTATGAACAAGCCCAAGCTTGTATAGTGATTGACACTGATTCCTTGGTTTACAGCGAATTTAGGATTATTGCCTATCGTTCGAAACTGCAAACCAAAATCAGTATGCAAAAATAATGCAAAAGGTGTTATGCAAATCATAAGAACAATAATCAGAGTTATAACATCAAATTTTAAACCACCCATATCAAACAATGCCATGTTGGGTTTCCCCATAATCCTGAGGTTGACGCTATAGGCCATGGTGCTGAGTATAATTCCAGCAAGCAAGCTGTTAACCTTTAGCCGTAAAGCCACTTGCGCTGTGCAGAGCGCCATAAATCCCCCAGCAATAATGCCACCTATAATCGCAACTATTTGTGGTATTCCCGCAGCAATGAGACTGGCACATACTGCGCCTCCCAGTGGATATGCCCCTTCTGCAGTTAAATCTGGAAAGTTGAGGAAACGAAATGGAATCATAATGCCAAAAGCAATAATGGCAATTATTAATCCCTGCAATATTCCGCTGTAGAAAAGTTCAATGGTCATTTTTTTCTCCTTGTCGTAAGAGCTGATCTTCATACTGATGAAACATTCCAATCAAATCCCCCACAGCCATGCCTTTCTTTTGCGCCCCTTTGATATCTAATACTACTTTGCCTTGGTGGAGCATAATGAGGCGATTGCCATATTTAATAGCATCCTCCATTTTATGTGTAATCATTATCGTAGTGAGTCCACGCTTTATTGCTTGCTTATGGGTATATTCCATAAGAAAAGCTTGCATTTTAGGATCAAGTGCCGATGTATGCTCATCTAATAGCAGAATTTGCTTACCAGAGTTAATTGCCATCAGGGTTGCAACCATCTGCCTTTGCCCACCAGATAGCTTTTTTAAAGGCCGATCAATATACGCTTCTAAACCGATATCTAGCTCTTTTAGATTTTCAATCACTTGACCTCTATACCTTTTATAAAAACGCAATTTTGGTTTTGTTATGGTGCTTAAGGCAATATTCTCAAGCAGAGTCATTTCAGGTACGGTGCCAAAGTTTACATCTTGTACCACTTGCGCCACATCACCGCGTAGTGTTATGTCACCAGAATCTGCTGTATACTCACCGCTTATTAACTGGAGCAAAGTAGATTTACCGCATCCATTGGCTCCAATAAGAACACAAAAATCTCCATCTTCTAAATACAGACTGATCTTGTTTATTACAGGCTTAAAAACCCCTTGGAATGATTTTACAACGTTTTCAATGTTAATCATAAATCACCCCACAACTTTTATATCAGAAGGAATAGAAACGCCTAATTCTATGGCAAGTTTTTTATTGATCACACCATGATGGTCCTCTGGTTTTGGGTATAACGGAGTTAAGTGACTTATTTTTTGACCCCGCAGAACATCTGCTGTAAGTTTCGCTGCATTTCTGCCCACCGTCCTATAATCCACACCAAAACTTGCCAGCGCCAACCCGTCTTTTACTGCCTCAGCTTCTACGTTAAATACAGGAATATGCATTTTACGAGCCTCTGCACTGATGACTGGTAACGTTGGTTGGATTGGTCCACTCGTTCCGACATAAATGAAATCTACTTTGTTTTTGAATTCCTGCATTCTGATCTGCACGTCGCGCGCCTGTTCTACTGGTATGGCGACAACAGACATATCAAGCTCTGCCGCACATGCTCTCATCATATGAACTAATGCCATATCATTGGATTCTGATGTTGCATACAGCAGACCCACCTTTGTTGCCTTTGGCAAAATTGATTTAGCAAATTTTAGAAAAGCCTTCAGGTCTTGCATATCAGAGCTGCCTGTAATATTGATATCCGCTTTATCCCTCTCTTTGATCAATCCAGCTTCTATGGGGTCTGTAATCACGGTATAAATGAGAGGAACATCATGAATCTTACCTTTGGCTGCTTGGGCAACCGGAGTGGTCATAACCAATATGGCTCTGGGGTTTTGTGCTTTAAGACTGATGAGCATTTGCTGGATTAAGCTTGGATCAAATCCAACATCTGCCATAGCATAATGTATATTTTGATTTTCAGTAAAACCTTCTGCTCTCATCTGCTCTTTGAAACCAGCTATGGCAGCATCCAGCGAAGCATGGGGTCCATAATTGGCTATGGCTATAACAGGGGTATTATCTTTTCTATTGGTATTATAAGCCGTGAACACTGTTATAAGAGATATAAAAGCAGCAATAAAATATAATAAATTTTTCATACGTAATCCATGTCAAAAATTGATTTTATAGGTAAAAATATTCGCATTATATTTAATATTAATGCAAAATCATTACAGAAATTAACTGTAAAAATACTATTGGCCGGATGGCCAAGACATAGAAAACAAAGGGTATGATTGAAATGAATATTTCAAAACAATATATAACATTTTATAAACCGTATATTAAAAAATTGACAAAGCAGCGTGCACAAACGAATTAACGCCAGCGCCACCAATGTATTGCAAAATTTTTCATTACTACGGTTAACATTATTTTTGTTCCATAAAATAACAAGAAAGCTTTTAATAAAGCCTAGCCATTTTTATACACTAATATGGAGACTGTGTCAAGCTTGTATTTTAAATCCTGCTGTATCGAGAGCATGCTTTGTAATGTCCTATATTGTGTTGTAATGGGGAAATAAATCCTGACCAGAGGGTTTACTTGAATGCACAGATTGTGATAAAAATTTCGCGGATAGCCGTGATGGTCCTCTGGTTTTGGTTAGACGCAGAGGAAGTAAACCAGGGGGATAATGCACCTGAATGGCTGAAAATTCAAGTGAACCATCTGATGCAGAACCCCATGAATCGGCCATCATTATCCTTGATGATCGTGGAATCAGACTGAATGCGCCGGCTTTTTATCGAATCAAACCCCACGAGCCGGTGTAAGAGGCTTAGAGAAGGTGATGGCACTTTTGAGGCTGGCCTATTGTTCCATTGCATTTCACAACATTTTGACCAGATGGGTGTGCGGGGCTGAAAAGGATGGGGTCCACAGCCCAGACCAATCAACGCCCATGTCGGTTGGCGTGCACGGGGACATGTCGGCTCTTTCGGTTGACGTATCCCTCGCACCTGAAAAATCAGGCGGCAATTCTGAAAACCCGCGCTTTTTGTAAAACCATTGCGCATCCACCAGGCTGTGGGTGTGCAGGGATAAAATGCCCTGTTTTTTCAACCATTTTTCTATTAAAGTCAGCATTTCCCATCCATACCCTTGATTTTGGAAGCCACTGTCCGTGGCCACAGCCCGCAGCGCAGCCCAAGATTGGCCCAAAACATCAATATGCCCAATGGATCGCGTTGTTATGCCGTCACATAAGATAAAATGCTGGGCCGTACAGGATGTTATACTGGGGTGATTTGTGTCATAGGCAATGCCAAGGGGATCCAGTATTTCTGTTTTGCAAATGCGGTAATAATCGGCCCACTCTTGATGATGGGTTGGGCGCAAGAATCGGCGTCTGGCGTATCCTGCAGCGTGCAAAATGGATCGGATAAAGGGGGCTTTTCCCAAAGTATAGCCGACAAACATGGCGCCATTTTTTTCATGATTGGATTCATCGGCCAACAAATCGGCTTTTAATTGGGCGTATTGGTCGCGCGCACTGGGGTGTTTGCGTAAATGATCGCGGAACAGGATGATTAGTTCTATTTCTGGATGATTTTGCTCTAAGACATGCAGATTAAAATCATTCTGGCCGCGTTTGGTAAACCCAAGTTTAAATGGAATATTCCATTCGCCCTCATAAGCATAGCCTGCCTTTTCCAACGGCGCGATTGCTTTTTCACCATTTTTCACCACAGCAATGATATCGATTTTGGGTTTGGCAGCCAGACCTGGAACAGAGGTGGATCCCACATGATGAATGGCCATGCCGTTATCGCTCAGCGCCTTTTGAATGCAATGGGTCTCTGTTTGAAAAATGTGGGGCCACTGGGGGTCATAGGGCAGCACTTGAACTTTTTTCATGATTCTGTTTTGGTTACAATGGTTGTTGTCATTGTATAATAATAATTTCTTGGTTGTCGTTGTGCTCTTTTCAGAGCCGCGTTTCGTTTTAATGGATGCAGCAATCATTGATTGTGCTGTATCTTTCCCATTTCAAAGCATTGTCTGAATTGGCTCTTATTTTTCCGATTTTCCATAAATTCATCATAAATGGGATGCTTTGCCTGTGCAGGCTCTCTAAACCTTGCTCTTGGGTCAGTGTTTTTAACAATGCCATTCGTTTAGAAAATTTAGCCTCTGTTTTACCCAACGTTTCAGAAACATCAAAACCAGAAAATACACACAACGAGATGGCAGCATGCAACCAGTCACCTATTTCTTCTTGCATCTTTTCATTGCAGCCCACCTCTATTTCCTGGCGAAGTTCTTTGCATTCAGAAATAATCGGATCCAATATCACCCCTTGGTCCGGCCAATGGACACCAAAGGCTTGAGCATAAAGGATTTGTTCGGTCACAGTGTGCAAATCAGAGTGCAAAAATTTCATGGGTTTTTACCTCTGGTGTATGGTTTTGATACCACAGCATTGCACCATACCATTGTAATGGTACTGAGGGCAGAGAGATGATCCTCCAGAGAGGCAGGGCACCCATTTTCCGTGTGCCCTGTTGCTTCTCGTCTCTGATTTCCTGACTTGTGCGTAACGTTTACGCCTTTCACCATTGCCTAACCCCGCTGATCGTGCGCTCTGAATCCTTACAAAAAGATCAGGCCACAGGGGTGTTCTGATTATGGAGATTTTCACGGTCAATGGCTTCTTTGACCAATGAGCCCAAAGAATCGCCATCAGACTTATCTCTATCTTTATATTCACTCAGCGCTTCTTTTTCCTCATCCAATTCCATGGCTTTGATGGACAAAGCAATATAGTGGGTTTCTGGATTAAACGCCGTTATTTTCGCCTGAACATCTTGTCCCACGGCAAAGCGTTGGCTGTTTTGCAAAGCGCGATCTCTGGATAACTCTGCCCGTTGAATGGTGGCCTGTAATCCATCGCCCAAATCCACTTCTACGCCTTGATCCATGGTGCGCAGAACAACAGCTTTAACAACCTGGCCTTTTTTAAATTGACCGTGTTTTTCCATCCAAGGATCCGATGTCAATTGCTTGATGCCAAGACCAATCATTTCCTTGACTAAATTCACGCTTAACACCTTCATTGTAACCATGCTGCCCACATGATATTTATTTAACGGCTGCTCATTGGCATCCCAAGACAGATCGGATTGATACACAACCCCTTCTAAGCTGCCAGGCAAGCTGACCAATAAACCAAATTCTGTAATATCATGAACTTCACCTTCCACTTCTGATCCCTCTGGGTGCTCTTTGGCAAAGCGCTCTAATAGATTTTCAGTACACTGTTTAATGCCCAAAGAAATGCGACGCTTGGTGGTATCAATGTCTAAAATCATGGTTTCAATGCGTTGCTCTGGTTTCACGACATGGTGAGGATTGGGTGTCTTTTTGCCCCACACCATATCGCCCATATGAACCAGACCTTCCAGGCCTTCGTCCATACGCACAAAGGCTCCATATTCCACCACATTGCTGACTTCACCTTGGACTTTGTCCCCAGGCTTATAGCGTTCTGTAATGTTTAACCATGGGTCTTTTTCTAGCTGTTTCATGCCCAGGGAAATTCTTTGACTTTCTTTGTTCAAACGGGTCACCATCACATCAATTTCATCGTTTAGTTTCAAGACTTCGCTGGGGTGCTTGATGCGTGTCCAAGAAATATCCGTAATGTGCAACAATCCATCAATGCCGCCCAAGTCCACAAACACACCGTAATCCGTGATGTTTTTAACCGTTCCTTTCAGACGATCACCTTGTTGCAACTTGGCCAATAATTCTTGACGACTAGAAGATCGGGTATCTTCTAGAACGGCACGACGAGAAACCACCACATTGCTGCGCAAATCATCCATTTTCAAAACGACAAAACGATCTGTGACATTCAGGAAATGGGACAAATCTTTGACTGGACGAATGTCCACCTGACTGCCAGGCAAGAAGGCTATGGTTCCCCGAATATCCACGGTTAAACCACCCTTGACCTGGCCAATAATCGTTCCCTCGATGGGTTTGCGGGAATGGAATGATTCGCTGAGATATTGCCAAGAGGCTTCTTGTCGTGCACGTTCGTGACTGAGCTGTACATCGCCCTGAGGCCCTTCATATCGGTCAATATAGACGTCAACAATGTCTCCAACCGCTAGTTTTTCGGGCAAAAATTCTTTCAAAGGCACACGGCCTTCTGACTTTAAATCCACATCAATCAAGGCCATATCTTTGTCAATGGAAACCACTTTTCCTTTGACAACTTGGCCTTCCAGATTCATTCTTTTTTGAAAATGTGCCTCTAAAAGATTTTGAAAATCACTATTTGTATTGAATTCGGGTTTTGACATAAAACAATTGCTCGGGCTAGGGGTGTGTTAAATACTCATTTAGTATAGGGCCTTTACCTAGAACACACAATAGATTTAACCCTCTGGAACACCATCTTTTTGCCAACTGTCTAGAAAAAAGGCCCAGATGAAGTTCTTTACTCGGTTGGAAAAATAAATTATAATTAGAATTAAATTCTAGAAAAAGAAAATATGGCAAAAGAAGCAACCATAGAGTGCTGTGGAATTGTTGTAGAATGTCTGCCCAATGAGCAATTTAAAATTCGATTAGATGACACCGACCACATTATAAATGCCTATATTGCTGGGAATATGCGAAAACATCAAATCCGAGTCCTGGTGGGCGATCGTGTCACCGTTGAAATGACACCATATGACATGACCAAGGGCCGCATTCGTTTTCGCGGTGTTAAAACCCACCACAATCCAGCCCCGAATTAAAATCTGTGGGTCTTGGATGGCGTTAAAAAGGTTGTTTCTTTGTTTTTTAATCTGGATTTTTTGGCCAATCCCTTTTGAAATAAATTGAAAAATCCCTGCACAATCTGTGTTGGGCCTATTGATTTTTGTGCCCAAGTGTTACTAGATTAAAGTAAGATCTATTGCGCACAAAGCAGATAAATGTAATGCTCGACATTAAAATTATTCGCGAAAAACCAGAAGTATTGGATGGGACATTATCTCGTCGTAATCCAGACGCCTTTCCTGTGGCTGAACAAATCACAGCCCTTTATAAAAATTCTTGCCAGCAAGAGGCAGCATTACAGCAATTACGGCAAGAGAAAAACACCCTTTCCCAGTGGAATGCATCGGATTCTGATCACGATCGAAGCATCCGCATTGCCAAGGCCAGCAGTTTAAAAACCCAAGAAGAAGATCTGATGGCCACCAATAAAATGGCCAAAGAATCCTTTGAATCCATGATGATGACGCTGCCCAATTGGATTGCCCACGATGTTCCCGATGGGAGCAACGAAGAGCATAACAAAGAAATCAAGCGATGGGGAACACCGGGGCCACTGTGTGCTGGATTTATGGATCATGGCACGTGGGGCCGGCATCACGGCCTGTTGGATACGGATCAGGCCAGCAAGATTTCAGGTGCCCGTTTTACCTATTTGATGGGTGATTTGGCGCGATTAGAACGTGCTTTGGGACAGTGGATGCTGGATGTTCAGAGTCAAACCTTTGGGTTTACAGAAATGGCCGTACCTTATTTGGTTCGACAAAACGCTGTATACGGATCGGGACAGTGGCCAAAGTTCAAAGACGATTTATTTGTCATCAGCGACGAGCATGATCGATTTTTAATTCCCACGGCCGAAGTTCCCTTGGTCAATTGGGCTGCAGAGCGCATTTGGAATGAATCTGATTTGCCATTGTGTTTGACGGCATTAACGCCGTGTTTTCGATCCGAGGCGGGTTCGGCTGGAAAAGACACCACAGGCATGTTGCGCCAGCATCAATTTAACAAAGTAGAATTGGTGGCCGTGTGTACGCCCGAAACGTCTGATCAGTGGCATGAACAAATGCGCAAACAAGCAGAATATATTTTGGAACTTCTGGAATTGCCTTATCGAACGGTGATTTTGTGTGCGGGTGATATGGGGGCCACGGCGGAAAAAACCTATGATATCGAGGTTTGGGTTCCCAGTCAGAACCGGTATAGAGAAATTGCCAGTTGTTCAAAATGTGGCGATTATCAGGCCAGGCGTATGCAGGCGCGGTATCGCCGTCAAAGTGACGGGAAAATATGTTTTCTGCACACCCTGAATGGATCAGGTTTGGCTGTGGGACGCACGCTGTTGGCATTGATTGAAAATTTTCAATGTGCCGATGGGACCGTTCAAGTTCCAGCTGTTTTACAACCCTATATGGGCGGAAAAACATCCATTGGGGGTCAATCTGTCCAGAAATCATCCGGTCTTGCCTTGGTTGGTGAGTCCGCCCCTTAAAACGCCTTCAAAAACTTTAATCTTTTTTATCCCTGGATCTTATTTGTATGTCTCGACAATTCATTGGTTCTGCCTACCTGAAAACCCCAATTTATAAACATCCGTATAAATTATGCGCCCTGTTATTTGCGTTGTCTTTATCCGGATGCACCATCGAGGGACCAGAACGTCTGGTTTACTTGAAATCAGGTGAAGTGGTGGTGCTCCGTGGGGATACATTATCCAGTGTGGCGGCGCGACATGGGGTGTCGGTCAAAGATTTGGCAGAATGCAATGGGTTAAAGCCACCCTATCGTTTGACAAAAATAGCAAAATTACAGCTGCCAGGGGCAAGGGCCAGCTTTGCATCCGAACCAGAGTCTCTGCCCAGCGGTCCAATTATTTTAAAAGACAACGAGGATGTGCAATGGACCGATATGGGGGACAGTCCTGCAGACCCTTCTTTTAAAGCCTCTAGACCTGTATTAATGGCGGACATGGATGCCGATTCTGATTTGGAAAACAGTTTAACGGGAACGGATGAACGCAAAGCCGATAGAGATTCTGGTTCCAAGCAATCCAAAGCATCCAAAGCATCCAATGGATGGAATGTTACGGATCATTCGAAAAAAGGTGCTTTAAGTTCTGATCGCACACCCAAATCAGGGGAAAAAACGGCGAAAAAAAAGCCCTCTAAACCCGTTGGGTTTTGCCGTCCCATTTCTGGAAAAATAACCCAAAAATTCCAGAAAAACAAAAAAGGAGCACACAATGCTGGCATCCAATTTCATGCACCAAAAGGCACGCCCGTGTACGCATCATCAGATGGAAAAGTGATGCTTTCTGGCAAATTAGAGGGTGACCCCAGTAAGGTGATTATTTTAATTGAACATCCCGATGATTGGAGCACGTGTTACAAATCAATCGACAAAGCCTGTGTTTCAGCAGGGCAACAGGTCAAGCAAGGTGATCGGATAGGATATTCCTCTGGCCCCACATGTATTTTTGAATTGCGTAATGCCCGAGGTTCTGTTGATCCAGAGAAAAAGTTTAACCCGTAAGGGGTAAAATGGTGACTGGATTTTTTACGCACCCTTGAGGGATGGCCCACAATGAACAAGGATTACTCCATATCCTGAAGAGATTCTAAAATGGATTTTAATCCCGAAATGGATAATCCTGAAGAGGTGCTGTGCTGGTGAACCAGGTCAATGAGTTTGGCTATACCCGCAAAAGACCGCGGCATGCGTCGTATTAAAAAATGAATCAAACGCGGGTTGACTTTCCAGCCAATATCGCAAAAGGATTTTTCCAATATTTTGGCCAGTAAAACATCATCTGGGGCCGTGATTTCCACTCTAACCATGGCATGAATTCTGGAATTAACATCCGCCAATGGGCTGTGCCACGTCATGGCCGATGTGCGTGACAACCATAAGCAGTGGATTCTCATTTCCTGAAGACGCATTAAAAATGCGTACAATTTTACGGGATCCATTTGCTCTGCAGCACTGTTGTCCCAATCAACAATGGCACAATGTCCGTTGGACAGTATTTCTAAATCCGATGGTTGGTTCCACGGCGTTAACCACACCGCCTGATGGCGTGCCGCCCACAATGTGGCCAGATGGGTTTTTCCGCAACCGGTGGGTCCGAAAATCCAAAGGTTTTCAAAGGGCCAAGGCCAGCGCACAATCCATTCAAAGGCAGATTCGTTGCTGGGACTGACAAAAAAATCATTCTGGGTTAATCGAGGATTCCATTGCAATGGTAAAGTAGAAATCACAGAAATCTTTTATATATAAATCACACATTGTATTGTGATAATGTTCTTTGTCAAAAGTCAAATGATATAGATTTTTGATGTCCATTTTTGTGGGCAGAGGTCGTGAATTAGCCTGGGGATATGCCGTGGGGGGCTGGAGGGAGAAGAGGGGAATGTGAAGTCAGGGGCGGCTGTTTTTTTCCCATCAATTGATTTTTTTCGTCCATTCATATACTGTTTTACTATGTTAAATCGGCTGTGATCCTTAAAATGAATTCAGAAATGTTAGGAAAATTGTACGAAGTTTTGAATACGTTTTTGCCCATCGCCTGTCTTATGGGTATTTTTTACGTCATGGTGGTCTTGCCGCAGCGTAAAAAAGCGGCAGAACAAAAAACCATGTGGGATCATTTGAAAAAAGGCCAAATGGTGGTAATGAATTCAGGAATTTTTGGGGTCATAGAGATGATTTCAGGAGAAAAAGTCCATTTACGCATCGCAAAAGAAGTGGTCATCGAGGTAGAAAAGTCCTGTATTTCTCGATTAGAGGAGGAGCAGAAATCCCCAAAGGCATAACCCTGTCTTATCCCACACTGGTTTCTGATGCCTCTGCATCAAGACTGGTGTGGGGTGCTGAGGAGCGTACTGGCGCCACATTTGGCTTATCGTGTGGGTTTTTTGAATGCTGGGCTCTGGGGCAATGGTACGCCTTAATGGTACACCTCAATGAATGCGTGTTTTTTCCCAGTGCTGGCTGTGATTTTCAGGGATAAAAATGGATCGATGATGTTGACTCTGTTTATTCACCCCAATATGTGACCTCTGGTGTGTGTGCTTGTGGATCTCGCTTCTTTGTGCTGGGTGCTTAGGGCTCTATCTGGCCTGCGCGCATTTTTGACCCCAATGCTTTTCTCTCTATTTTTTCACCCCATTCCATTGACTTTTTGTCTGATTTGACCAAATCTAAGCCTAGAGTTTTTTATCAGGTCGGCATATGAATGTTTTACCTTTTCGTTATATCACAACGCCGATTTATTACGTCAACGATCGACCTCACCTGGGCCATTTGTACACCAGTGTGGCGGGCGATATCTTGGCTCGATTTTATAAATTATTGGGATATGGTGTAAAATTTGTAACGGGAACAGACGAACATGGAGCCAAGGTAGATCAAGCCGCGCGAAATCAAGGCGTTTCCCCCCAAGATTATGTGAATTCTATGGCCAAGGCATTCCAGGATTTGATCCATGCTGCCCACGTACAAGCCGATGATTTTATTCGAACAACCCAAGATCGCCATCATCGCGCCGCCACAGCCTTGTGGGATCGTTTAGAAAAAACAGGAGCCATTTATTTGGATCATTATGCCGGGTGGTACGCCATTCGTGACGAAGCGTATTATGATGAATCTGAATTAACCGATGGCCCTGATGGCAAGATGGCGCCCACTGGTGCCCCCGTAGAATGGGTTCAAGAACCGTGTTACTTTTTCCGTTTATCCCAGTTTCAAAACCCCTTGTTGGATTATTATCACGATCATCCAGAAGCAATCGGCCCAGACAGTCGATACAACGAAGTGGTATCCTTTTTGAACAGCGGTTTACGCGATTTGGCCGTTTCACGTTCTAAAATGACGTGGGGTATCCCCATTCCAGGGTCTAATCACGTGATGTATGTTTGGGTCGACGCCTTGACCAATTATCTGACAGGGTTGGGGTATCCCGACACAGATTGTCCAGAATTTGAAACGTATTGGAAAGAGTCCATTCACCTGATGGGCAAAGATATTTTGCGTTTTCATGCCGTGTATTGGCCTGCATTATTGATGGCCGCAGGGTTAACGCCTCCTAAACGGTTGTTTGCCCATGGGTGGTGGATGAGTGAAGGGCAAAAAATGTCGAAATCTCTGGGCAATGTTATCGATCCGTTTGCCTTAATGGATCAATATGGTGTGGATCGCGTTCGATATTTTCTGTTCCGTCATGTGCGATTTGGTCAGGATGGAGATTTTTCAAAGGAATTATTTCAACAGCGTTGCAATCATGAATTGGCGGATGGTTTGGGCAATTTGGTTCATCGGGTATTATCCTTTATTCAGAATCGTTTGGGGTGTGTCATGCCCGTTTGCTCTGAAATCGCTGTGCCGTTGGATTCAAAATATGGGGCTGTTCATGCTGGTGCAGAAACTCTTGGGCATTGGGCATCCGAACAATTGCAATGGTGGATCCAGATGATAGAAGAGCAAAACATTTACGGTTATCTGGAATCGGTTTATTCAGGCATTACAAAGGGCAATGCCTATATGGCGGAACTTGCCCCATGGGCATTGTTAAAATTGGCAAACTCTGGCGATACAGCGGCCGCGCAAGCCATGCATCATGGGCTGTATGCTCTGGTCAGTTTTTTACGCGATTTGGCCATTGCCCTGTGGCCTGTTATACCCAGTACAGCCCAATCCATGTGGACGCAATTGGGGTTACAGGGGGCCATACAGGATTCAGCAAAGATTGGTAAAGAATTGAAAAACAGTACGCGTGGGGTGTTTTCATGCTTTGGCTCTGACCTGCCCGCTGTAATCGGGCAACCAAGCCCTTTGTTTTCAAAAGACGTATAAAGGAGGGGGGGCCATCCCCCCCCTCTTCTTTTTGTATTTCAATAGATTAACACCATTTCCCATATGGAATGGCCATTGATGTGTTTTTATTATTAATTTAATTCTGAACTTAAATACTGATTTTTTATAATATTAGTAAATTTAAAGTCATCGCTTTTCTTTTTAGAAGGTTTGGAAGGTTGCTTGTTTTCTAGCAACTTTATTGTTTCATTTGGGGTTTCCACAATTGTCCCAGGATTTTTATTATTATTTATTACATCTGAATATTCACTGATAAAGCATTCATAATCAGAAGAGTTATTCTCAAGAAGCTCCTCCTGATCATCTTTGGCTACATCCATGCACAACTCCCCTTGAAATGCACGGGCATTCTCAACCTTATGTTGCGCCTTATTACATACAGCTAATAGGCTGGTAGGTTGTTTCTTAAAACTTTCCGTATCGAATTGAGCTACGCTTTCTGGGTTATATTTTTCATGTGGTCTATATACATCTTTAGTTTCTTTTTGTTTAATTGATCCCATTGATATACGTTTATGCATTTCCTCTGGTTTTTGAATTGAACTAGAAGAATTAAATAATTTTAATGAAACACACATATCCTGATCACTACTCTTTTTGAGATTTTCGGTATTGTTCAGAAAACATCCAAAAGACATTTTGCTGCCCTGTGAATTGTTTTTTAATGGTTCGCGTGATTTTTCAGCTATTATAGGGTTTAGTGTGTCTACACCTCCTGGAACATTTCCTGTTTTTTTGCTTTTTGAACGAGTCGTAATAAGATATAGCGGAACTTTTTGTTTTCCATCAGAATCTATTTTTTGTCTTTTTGCAGTAATAGGTGAATGGGATTTGTTTTGTTCTTTATTAGCAGATTTTGCATTTCTTTTGTTTGGAGCCTTTTTAATCGTCTGTTCTTGATACTTCTGCCCTTCCATGCCCATAACAGCAGAACAGAAAGTGACTGAAAATAATGCAGACATTACTATACATTTATTAATTTTCATTTTTTTAAAAAATAACATCAGGTTAAGTAAGAAATTTAAATGAATTTTTAAACCATGACAAGGGGGGTGTTTATAAAAATATAAAAAATCATCTTGCCAAAACATCTGCTCTGTACACACTCAAACAGCTGAGGCGTACACGCTTACAATCATTGCAACTTCAACAAAATGAGCGGAACTGGGGATGGATATGGAATAAACAATTAGGAATGTTGGGTGGTCGCATTTAAAAAGCAAGCCAGATTGGCCAGGACGGCTCCCGCTGCACCACGCACCAGGTTATGGGATAAAATGTTCACAGCAACGACAGATGAATCAGAACCAAGGGCGGCTGTATGAATGGGGCCCATATGAATGCGCATGTCGTGATGGGATAAATCATGCAGCGCTTGGGGCCGATTATGGCAATCATGCAAGGCAAATATGGGATGGGTTTGGTTAAATTGGTGATACAGATCAACCACATCTGGTGCTGGATCGTTCAGCAAAATGTGTATGGTGGCGGCATGGCCGTACAGTACAGGAACGCGATGTACATTAACGGTGATGGGGGTGCACAGCGCTTGGTCGCCAGAGCCCAAAATTTTCTGTAATTCCATAACGATTTTGTCCGCCTCACCAGGAATATTGGGTATGGTATTGCCCAAAATATCCATGCTGGAAACGCCGGGATATCCCGCCCCGCTGATGGACTGTAACGTAACAATGCTGATGTGTCGCACCGAATAATGTTGTACGATGGGCAAGAGGGCACAGGCCAATGCTGTGGCGGAACAATTGGGGTTGTTGACCCGTTTGCCTCGTGTTTTTTGCTGATGGATCAGAGATAAATGATGGGCATTGACTTCTGGAACCACCAAGGGGATTTCTGGTGACATGCGAAACGTCGAGGCGTTGGAAAACACATGATGCCCCTTTTGGGCCCATAGGGGTTCATAGATTTCAGCCACATCGTGGGGCAAGCACGATAAAATATAAGGAGCCGAGACATCATCCATGGTGCAAAATCGTAAAGAGGACAAGGATTTTGGCATGGACAACACCTCTCGCCATGGGCAAGAGGACAGGGGCGCATTGGCTCGGGTATCCGATGCTGCAATTTCTGTAATGCGAATCCAGGGTAAATAGGCCGACAGCGCCAATACTTTTTGCCCCACGGTGCCACTGGCGCCCACCACAGCGACATGGATAGGGGTGCGGTTATTATCAACATAAGGGATATAAAGTGACATGGGCGATGATCCTAGGATAGGAGAGGTGACAGGGTTCCGGATGAAGGATGGCCATTCAGGCATGGGTTGAATTCTGGTGGGGTTCGGGTGCTATGCGGCCAAAGCGACGTTGGCGCCCTTGAAATTGAGCAATGGCTTGACCCAAATCGTCCGATGTAAAATCTGGCCAATATTGGGGTAAAAACACCAATTCGGTATAGGCCAATTGCCACAACATAAAATTACTCAGGCGTATTTCGCCGCCGGTACGAATCAATAAATCTGGATCAGGACACGACGTGGTCCACAAGGCGGAAACAAGGTCTTCTTGGGTCAAAGGCATGGTCTGGTTTTTGCTCTTTTGATGGCGCGCCATCAGCGCTTCTGCAGCATGGAGCAACTCATCCCGTCCTCCATAATTTAGGGCGACTTGTAGCACCAAACGATTATGATTTTTGGTTTTCGTCTCTATTTTTTCAATCATGCCTTGCAACACATGGGGCAATGTGCTGCGTTCCCCAATAATACGAACCTGAATGTTTTCCCGATCTAATTCGCCCATATACGCACGAAGATAAATCTTAAATAGACGCATCAGGGCGTTGACCTCTAGGGCACCGCGGTTCCAATTTTCTGGGGAAAATGCATACACTGTTAAATGGGTAATGCCATATTTTGGGCAAGAGCGAATAATATGTGTTAACGTTTTGGCCCCCTGTTGATGGCCAAACATTCTTGGTTTTCCCCTATTGCTTGCCCATCGACCATTTCCATCCATGATCAGAGCCACATGAAAACTAGACACAAAAATCAGGTTCACGAACATCCATAATTTTCCCATATTAAGGCACTGGCCCTATAAAATCTATACTTTTGATGGCTATTATTGAAATAATGCCAGGGTTTGTATAGGATGATTCTCTATAGCTGTATGAAATAAAAAGGAAAAAATTATGATTATTTTACCAAAATCAAGGAACAGTGCATCCCCAATAACCGTTTTTTTACTGCATGGATATGGATCCTGTGGAGAAAATATGACCCATTTGGCGCAAGCATTGTCTTTACCCAATGTTACGTTTGTGTGTCCAGATGGGCCAGAAGTATGCCAGGAATATCCGGCTGATCGACAGTGGTTTTCTCTGAAAGGCATTGATTGGGGACGCTCTAACTTGCGCCAAGCGTGGGAAGTCATAGCTGATCCTTTAAGCAAAGCCGCGGCTATTTTTAAGGATAAACTATCGGATATCATCCACCACAATGAAGGAGATATGGTCGTGGCTGGATTTTCTCAAGGGGCCATGATGGCGTATGAGTTGGGATTTTTTTCCCCAGCCATAAAAGCTGTTATGGGATTGTCTGGTGTGTATTGCTTGAAAAAAGAACCCATCCATAAGCCTGCCATTTTATGGACGCACGCCCAAGATGATGAGGTTGTGCCATTACAATGGATGAAGGATTCGGATCGATTGTTTGGTCAATATGGACTAGAGGTTCAGCACCACATCAGCCCATATGGCGGTCACAGTGTGACAGAAGATGCTTTGCGGATTATTGCAAGGTTTTTGATGACAATGACCTCGAATGATGGGGCTTTTCCTTATTAAACATTATGGTTTTCTATCCTGGCATCCCCCAATCTATCCCATGGATTGCCAATGCTTCCATCTGTGTTACGCGTTGCTTTTTACAGCTCTCTCTTTTCAAAAAACAATGCCCACGTTAATCCAATGGTCATAAAAAAGGGCAACCAGAGCAACATAACAGGCCAGCTGTGGGCCAGCGGGATGCTGAGGGCATAGAGCCATTCTTTGATGAGATAGACCATTAAAACCCCCAGCAGACCAAAAATAGTTCCAAAAATTTTCCTATAGCCATCAGCGCCAATTAAAAGGGCCGGAGCCAAAAAAACCAAAGATAATGACCAAAAAAAGTGGCTGTACCAATAATGGATGCGGGAAGACAACAACAGGGATCCTTCCGGATTTTTACCCATGGCCGAATAAGCACCAACCAAGGATAATCCCAATGGATGGGATTCTGTTTGATCCAGGTGGACTGGTTTTGACAACGTGATGCGTGCCACTGCTTGCTTTTCAGGACAGCGATGGGCCTGCATGGACCAAAGATCCGTACAGACCAGGTCCGTGCCTTGAATGTGCAGAGTGCGTCCAAAAATATGCCGGCGCAGAAGCGAATTTTTTTGCATTTCTAGTATATGGTATTTTGGTCCATCAGGATTAAAAAAGACATAGCCATCTTTTGTTATCCCTTTTTTCCATGTTCTGGAAAATAATGAAATTTTTTGTTCAAAAGGGTTGAAAAATGGTTGTCCCATGGGAACGATGACCCACAGATCCAGCAAGCCCAAGAGGATTACCCAAATCAACGGTGTGCGTAGAATATGCCAAGGAGACCGCCCAATACTGGATAATGCATTCCATTCATTTCGGCCCATTAAGGACCAGATAAAGGAAATCATGGTGATAAAAATAATAAAGGGCAATAGTTTGTGTGCTGTAAAGGGGATTTTTACCAAAATGTTTCTATAGGGACCAGTAAGGGTCAACCATTCAAATAGGACGACCATTAAAAGGGCCCCCAATTGAATGCTGATAAATCGCATCCAAAACAGACGGGTTAAATAGCGGAAAAAGATCATGGTTTATTCATAAGGGTTAAAAGCATGGTGTATGAAAAGGGGCGGGGCATGGTGTACAATTTACAAGCTTTTTCGTGTGCGTATCCAGAATATAACCCGTGTCATCACAGCACATAATACGCACAAACCTGCTCTGGGTGATAAAATTCCACCGTGGACCATCACCAAGACCATCATCATTCGCCATACCCAAGGAGTACTGTGTAACAGGACAGGGGGAATCCACAGGGCGTCTAATAAGGGCAACATGGGCCAAAAAAATCGGTATTCCCATTCTTTTCTGTGTTCACTGTTGTTGGGATTGGTGGCGTAATTTTTCCATAACATATTAAGGGGTTGTTCTTCTGGCCGTGATTGATTTTTCGGGGTTGGTTTGGGAAATGGAGAAGCGTAATTTAATGTATATGTTTTAAAATGTGCCAAATAGGGCGGTGCGTTGGGTGGGAAAACATGCATGCTCCCATTTTCAAATCGCATGCGAAAACCCGAGGCGTGAGGGATAATATCGGCGTATTGGCCACACAGAATGAATTCGTTTTTGGCGTCGCGTTGATCGTGCAAAAATACGCCCTGTAAACGATACCGACTGGGCTGGTGATGAACATACAGGGTGCGATCTTGAATAGAGAAAAACAGACCCGGTGTAATAAAAGATGGATCAAATCGTTGGCGAACATTCTGTTCATGCATGCGTGATGTATGCTGTGCGATGGGGCCAATGTGACAGGTTAATAGATACAAAAACCCCGTTAATATGACGGCAAGAATCACCGTGGGTTGATTGAAAAACCATGGAGAAGCCCCGCAAGACCGCATCACGTTAAAGGCATTATCCTGATTGTATCGACGATAGGTCCACACGGTGGCCAGTGCAAATCCCCAAGATGTTCCCATAACCAAAGTACGGGGCAAAAAGTGGCAAGACAGGAAAAACACATCCGAAAAAGATAAGCCTTGGTACGCGATCATGGCGCAATAGCGTAACGATTGCACTAACCAGATGAGAAGTGATAAAATTCCGGCAGTACCCAGTGTCGTTGATAATAATGATCGGAAAAAACGCCTTTGAAATAGGCCAAAACAGCCATAAAAATGCGATGGGTATACAGGGGGCTGGGTCATGAAAATATTTAATTACACGGTAAAGACCATTTTTTACTATATCGCCTTATTATGTTCGGTCACAATAACCGTTTGTCACGGAAAAAACAGCAAAAAAGGATCCAAGGGGCAGGCAAAAGTGACGCAAGAGGCCTCTCGTTTGGGTGAAAAATCACAAAAGTTTTTGGAAAGTTTTTCCGTGGCAGTGGTGGGAAAGCAGGTCATCACGGATCAGGATGTTAAAAGTCGCCTGGCCATGGAGGCTGTCTTTTTACATCGATCGATTACACCAAAAAATTATGTAAAAATGTATACCGATGCGGCTCTGGCACTGGTAAACGAAGCGCGACAAAATCAGGCACCGAATCTGTTATTGGCTATGGCTAAAAAGGCTCTGCAAACCCAGTCTGTCAGTGTGCTCTTGCCCGAAGAAATCAAAAAAGAGGTTGATGAACGCATCGTAGCCATGGCAAAGGCTAATGCCATGACCTTGAATCAATTTCGTTTGCACCTGGGCCCTCATTATAATTCGTTTTATAAACGCCAAGAGTCCATGATTACGTTTCAGAGATTTTTGATATTGAAATGGGGGAGCAGAGCCATGCGTAACATTGCCGATAATGCCATTAAAAAGGCCAGAAAAAAATGGCAAACAAAGCAAAAATCTGTGCAATACCGTATTGGGGAAATTGTGATTTATAACCGCAGGAATGATCTCTCTGATTATCAGAAAATTTCAGATATTCAATCGCTGTTACAGGGGGGTGAGGTGGTGTTTTCTGAGATGGCCTATCAGCAATCGGATGCAAAAACAAATGAAAATGGTGGGGATTGCGGATGGAATGTGTTAGAGCATTTTGATCGACCCGTTCAAGACTTTTTACGTACGGCATCCATTGGTGATATCAGCCCCATTATTGCTTTACCCACAGCGCGCAATCCAGAAAAGTGGGTGGTGGTGTTGTACAGGGATCAACGCAATCCAGAAACGGATACAACCGATAAAGACGTCAAAGATCCCGGCGATGATTTTTTCAGGAATATTCTGTTTGGTACAGAATTGGAACGTTTGTCTAAAATAGAAATGGAAGAGTTGAAAAAAAGTTATCCATCCACGTTGCATATTCCCAAAAATTTGACCATGCCGTCTGATTTTAATCAGGGCATGCGCCAGTCTGATCAAGAAAGGAATTCTGCACCAGAAGCAGAACAGTCGGCTGACACCACGGGGGAAGACAGCGAAAGTACCGAAGATCAGTTGAGCGCGTTGGGTGAGGACACCGCTGTTGATGGGGAAACCCAGGCCGAGGCGGGTGATGGAACAGTTGATGAGGCTGAGACGGGCGATGGGTCGATGGAAGAGACGGGTGATGGGGTGGAAACCCAAGCCGATGATTTTGGACAAAGGCCATTTGCTTTGGGACAAGCCAATCAAGGACACTTGGGCTCCTTGGGCAGGGGCGGCAGCGTAGGATTCTGATTGGTTTGGTTGAGGCTGCTTTGAATTCTGATCAAAAAGTGAGAAGGGAGCCTCTTTTCTTGATTCCGCCTTCTTTTATACCGTCTTTTGATTCTGTAAGCAGCCTGATTTAGGCCCCTTTGGTGAAAGAAGCGGGCCCAAGAGATGCACCGGTGTTTTATTTTCTGAAAGCACCCATTCAGGACTAAAGCTGGAAAATCCACCATTGAATATTTCAATGGATATTCCATTGCTGCCAGCCTTATAATCCACCCTATAGTCCAGTATTAAATCTGTTGGCCCAGTTTATCCCTGTTGCATGTGCTGCAAAAAGGCTTCTGGGGCTGGGGCAGAAATGGCATATTCTTGGTGATAAAGATGAAATTTCATCTGTACACAATGCAGTGCCAGCAGACCATGATCAAGGGAAGAACCATAAATGGGATCATTTAAAATGGGGTGACCCAACCAGGCCATATGTGCCCGCAATTGATGCATTCGACCGGTTTTTGGCGACAAAGAAACCAAAGTAATGGGGTTTCCGTCCTGATCTTTTCCTCGCGATTGGGGTTGAAATGTTGTACGTGCCGACAGGGCATTTTCACTGGTGGATACCATCATGCGTGCCCCATGACGTTCCAACGATTGGGTGATGGTGCCAGAGCGCATCACGTGCCCATGCACAACAGCCGAATAGGTTTTTTGGATATGCCGGTCTTGAAAGGCACGTGTCAATTCTTGGGCACAATTCAGGGTTTTTGCCATCAATAATACACCACTGGTTTGAATATCCAGACGATGGACCAGACGAATGGTGGATTGGGGACGCCAAGATTTGACCAGATCATCCATATGTAATTTTTGCCCTGATCCTCCTTGAGATGCGATGCCTTGGGGTTTGTTAAAGGCAATCAGATGGGAATCTTCGTACAACACCCATTGATCCACACGGTTTTGCCAGGCGGTATTCAGGGGGGTTGCCGGACTGGGCTGTTCAAACAGACTTAACCATCGCGGTTTGTACCACACATCATGATAGTCCGATAGGCGTTCTTGAGGAGAAACCTTGGACTGATCCAGGCGTATTTCCCCGCGACGAATGGCTTTTTGGATGCTGCCATAGGGAATCCAGGGCCATTGATGATGGGCCCAAGTATCCAAGCGCATGGTTTTGGCTTCTGGGTTTATGCTTTCTTTTTGGAACAAAACGGGGTAGGGTAAGGATAAATATCATATAGAATAGCATATTTTTGCCATGACCAAGGCCAGTGTATCCCGTTTTTTGATGGTTGTTGTGCTCTTTTTAATTGGGGTATTCGTCACGGCCTTTTTGGTGATCAAACCCAGTTTGTTTATGACCAACCCCTATTTTAATGGATCCATTGCATCGATTTGGCTGTTTGGAGTGGGAATGGTATTTACTTCCTTGATTTCATTGCTAAGAGAAGAGGGGATTTTTCATCAAAAAACCCCTAGAGTTTTAAAGATTTTGCGTCCTCTGATCAGTCTGTACGAGCGCTGTCCCGAGGCAAATGAGGCCATGGTGGAGGCAGCATTGGCTCAGTGTTATCACCGATGGAATCAGGATTTTTTACGGTACTTGGCGGGATCTTTAATTTTTTTGGGTCTTTTAGGCACGTTGTGGGGGTTGTCTGAAACCATTGTGGCCATTTCAGAGGTGATTGGTCACTTGCCTGCTCAGGATGCCGCCGAAGGTTTTCTAGAGACGTTAAAAACCCAGTTACAATTGCCATTGGCGGGTATGGGGGTGGCGTTTAGCTCTTCCTTGCTTGGGGTGGCTGGTACGTTAACCATGGGATTTTTCATTGTTCAGTTGGATCGAGCCAAAGAGTGCTTTTTTCAAAAAGCCGAATGGTGGGCGACATCTCTTTTTCCTTCTTCCACAGGGACATCACGGCCTATTGAAGGGGATTTTGAAGTGTCGTTGGCACGATGGGCTGATGGCATAGAGCGTTTAGGGCGTTTGCACATCAATGCAGAAAAGAGGCAGACAGAATGGTTGGATGCCGTCATTCGTTTGGGGGGATACAATCAGTCTGCTTTGGATTGGATGAAGGGCCAGAGCGTGATCACCCAACGATTGGCCGAAGAAAACACCCTCACACGCCAGACCCTGGAACGCATGGCTCAAAGCCTGCACGATATGGGTAAGAGTAATCAAGAAATCCAGGCCTACTTGGGTAAAACCAGCTTAGCAACCCAGGAAATGCTGCGTCATATGGCCGATCAATCGTGGATCGATGTGATGCGAAAAGAGCTTTCCATTCATCGCCGTTTTCAATCAGGTGATGAGCGACGAGCCCATTCTGAGGGAAAGAAACCATGAGGACTCAGACCATGCCCACATTCGTAAATGTTATGATATTCACACGGTTGACAGCAAGATGATGACAATGCCAGCTTGGGGATGGGTGGTGGTAGACAAATCATCTGGTTGTACCTCTATGCACGTGACGCACCGGATCAAGCGTATTTTCAATCTGAAAAAGGCGGGTCACGCAGGAACTTTGGATCCACTGGCCAGCGGAATTTTACCCATCGCTTTGGGTTTGGCCACCCCTTTGATTGGGTCTGTAATGGATTTTTCAAAAACCTATACCTTTCGTATTGCATGGGGTCTGTCCACGGATACGGATGATGCGTGTGGAGAGATACAAAAAACGTGCCCAAAGCGTCCAACATGGCAACAAATATCAGATATTTTACCTCAATTTTTAGGCGAGATTTGGCAAACTCCACCGGTATATTGTGCTGCAAAAATTCAGGGATTGCCTGCGTACACCCGGGCCAGACAAGGAGAGGAAGTGCGATTAGAGCCCAGAAAAATCCGTATTAATGGGTTAAAGATATTGGAACATACAGGCGATGTAACACATTTTCACATGGATTGTGGCACGGGAACCTATGTGCGCAGTGTGGCGCGCGATATGGCGCAGGTTTTGGGGCTGTGTGGGTCCATACAAACCTTGCGACGCATACGGGTTGGCCCCTTTGATTCGGGCAGAGCATTATCAGATCTAGAGCAACACAATGAGGAAGAGTTGAGGGCCTGTGTTTTGCCGCCCCAGCATGTTTTACAAGGCTGCGAAGGGGTTTGTGTGAGTGAGCAAGAAAAATTGGATTTGTGGAATGGAAAAAAAATTCCATTTTCTTTGTCTACCCCCCTAACACAAAGCCCGATAGCTTGCTATGATGGGTGTGGATGCCTTGTGGCATTGGCTAATGTTTGTCAAGGGTGGTTAGCCCCTACCCGCTGTTTTATAGGAAAAATATGAATTCACTCGTTCAAAAATTTCAAAAGAGCACCACAGATGTGGGTTCTTCTGCCGTTCAAGTCATTAATTTGACCGATCAGATCAAGACCATTGCTGATCATGTTAAGAAACATCCAAAAGATTTTCATTGTCGGGTTGGTTTGATGCGGGCCATTAATTTAAGAAAAAAGATGTTGGCCTATTTGCGCAAGCACGAAAATCAAACATATCTAGATTTAATCAAAGCCTTGGGACTAAGACATTGAGGTATGGTTTCGAATGTGTGGAGATCACAATTTGGGCTGTTGGGAGGATGCATGGCATTTAATATGATCAATGCATCGAACGATCGCAGCGTATTCACAGCATGTGATGGTGTGCGATGTTTTCAAGATTTTTCTCTGTTCAGCCTTAAAATACAATAGGAATTTTACCGTATGTCCAATACCCCCATGCCCCAAAACAGTGCAAATCATGCCAGCATGTTTCACATGATTCGAAAAGAAATGACCTGGGCGGGTCATCATTTAGCCCTAGAAACTGGGGTCATTGCCCGACAAGCTGCTGGATCTGTATTGGTTCATTATGGCAAAGCCCGTATTTTGTGTACGGTAACCGTATCGCCTGAATCCAGTCATGTGGATTTTCTGCCATTATCCGTGCATTACGTTGAAAAAGCCTTTGCTGCCGGACGAATTCCTGGCGGATTTGTAAAAAGAGAAACCAAGCCGTCGGATCAAGAGGTTTTGGTCTCTCGATTAATTGATCGCGCTTTGCGACCATTGTTTGCGAATAATTTTCATCACGAAGTACAGGTTGTGTGTACGGTGCTGAGTTATGATGAAACCGTGGATGTGGCTTTGGCCAGCATGTTGGGGGCCAGCGTGGCTGTTTCCTTGGCAGGATTGCCCTTTTCTGGGCCTGTGGCTGGTATTCGCATTGGGCTGTCGGATGATGGTTTTGTTACAAATTCCATCTTGTCAGAAGGTTCGGACTTGGACTTGATTATTGCTGGAACCACAGAAGGCATGGTGATGGTGGAATGCGAGGCCAGAGAGCAAAGCGAATCACAAATCGCCGATGCTCTGGAATACGGTCAGCATGGGCTAAAAGAAATATTGTCCTTTGTGAGTGATTTTATTTCAGAGGCTGCACCCCAGTCGTTTTCTTATTATTTCGATACGGCGCATCAGGCCTTGTTGAGGGATCGGGTTATTTCGGAAACAGGAAGTCGGTGGGATTCTATCTGCGCCATCACAACACGCAGCGAGAGAAACGTTGCGTTAAATGCATTGCGTTATGGGGTCAAAGAGGCGTTAATTCATCATGGTTATACGGCCGAAGACATTTCTAATGCCTTTCATAAAGTGTGGAGAGAGGCTGCCAGAGCGTACATCCTGAAACACAATGTGCGTTTGGATGGTCGTCAGGCGGATGCCATTCGCCCCATCGATTGTCAAACGGGCCTGTTGCCCAGATCTCATGGCAGCGCATTGTTTACACGCGGCGCAACCCAGGCATTGGTCACTGTGACCATGGGGGCACCGGATGACAGTCAGGTGGTAGACGGTTTACGAGGAGTGTCTAGAGATTCCTTTTTATTGCATTATAACTTTCCATCCTATTCCGTAGGCGAAGTGGGTCGTGTTGGAGCTCCTGGGCGTCGCGAAATTGGCCATGGAAAGTTGGCGTGGCGGGCATTACAGGCCGTTTTGCCAGAAACACGTTATACATTGCGTGTGGTGTCTGAAATTACAGAATCTTATGGATCATCGTCCATGGCGACCGTTTGTGGGGCGTCGCTGGCGTTAATGGATGCTGGAATCAAGTTGCGGGCACCTGTGGCAGGTATTGCTATGGGATTGGTGGAAGAGGGGGAAAAATCCATGATTTTATCCGATATTTCTGGATCCGAAGACAGCCTTGGGGATATGGATTTTAAAGTGGCTGGAACAGAACAGGGCATTACGGCATTGCAAATGGATCTGAAAGGTCAGGCACTAAGCAGCGCGTTTATGAAAAAAGCTTTGGAGCAGGCACGAATCGGTAGAAAACACATTCTTGATGCGATGCAATCCCAGAGTTTGAGTATGGCCAGAGGAAGCATCAGTCCGTATGCGCCAGCCATGGGAAGCATTCGAATTGCGGTGGATAAAATCCGAGATTTGATTGGTTCAGGTGGAAAAGTCATTCGTGAATTGTGTGAATCGACAGGTTCAAAAATTGATATTGGAGATGATGGGTTGGTTTCCGTATTTTCTTCTGGATCCAAAGCTCTGAACACCACGCTAGATCGCATTAAAGGCATCACGGGTGTACCAGAAGCAGGTCAGATTTATGAAGGAACGGTGGTCAGTCTAAGAGAATTCGGGGCGTTTGTTAATTTTGGTTTTGCAAAAGATGGCATGGTTCACATCAGTGAAGTCGCCCCGAATCGTATCGAGGATATTCATCAAGTTTTATCCGTAGGAGATAAAGTGTCGGTGAAATTGTTAGAGATCGATTCAATGGGTCGATCAAAATTAAGTATTAAACAGGTGTAAAACAAAGTGAGTAATATGAAAAACAATACAGGAACTCCCTTAATCGGTGAAGTTTACCAAGGAACAGTGGTGGGTATTCAAAGATATGGCGCTTTTGTCAATTTTGGATTTGAGCAAGATGGGCTGGTCCCAATTAAAGAAATTTCCCATTCTCACATCGAGACTGTGGAATCCGTTCTGTCATTAAGACAGCCCGTCAGTGTTAAAGTCATTGGTTTCGACCAAAGAGGTTTCCCGAAATTGAGCATAAAAGCCGTTTCAGGAGAATCAGATTCAGATCATCATGGTGAATCACGCGGTTCATCTTTTCGCAAAACTCGGAGTGCAGGTAACATGTCTCAAAAACCCGTAGAAGGAACTGTTTATAATGGCGTAGTGGTTAAGATCGTTGATTTTGGCGCTTTTGTTGATTTTGGTTTTGGCCAAGACGGCATGGTCCACATCAGTCAAATCGCTCCTCATCGCATCCCAGATGTGCGCTCTGAGCTAGAGGAAAAACAGGCTGTTCGAGTAAAATTCATTGGATTTGATGATCGTGGTCGCATCAAGCTCAGCATCAAAGAAGCCATCGGTCATACGGCCATTGATGGACCTTTGGCTGGTCAACCCAGACATTCTCGCGATGATTCTGCCTCATCCGGTCCACAACCTGTTATTGGTGAAACCTATGAAGGGGCCGTGGTGAAAATTATTTCATCCGGTATATTTGTTAAGTTTGGCTTTGCAAAAGACGGTATGGTTCATGTCCGTGAAATTTCTGACGAGCATATTAATAACATCGAAGACGTTGTTAGTGTGGGCGATACGGTTACTGTAAAAGTCATCGGATTTGATGATCAGGGACGTACAAAGCTTAGCATCAAGCAAGTCGAATAGTCTTTTTGGCTGTTTTCCGGATCCTGGATAGGGTCCGGTTAATTCTTTGGATTCAGGATTAATCTTTTTGATCGATTTTGGGTCCTTTTTTTATTGTAGTTGGGGTGCGATAGGTTTTATTTAATGTGGGGTTGAGAGGTTTGGCTTTGAATCCTTGGATAAACTGAGGTTGAGAGTCTTGATTTTTAATCGATGAATGAACTGGATGGTCTGGGTTCACAAGCCTTTTATCCGTGATTTATGTCATGGTCATCGTTTTAGACCGCTTTGGCAGGGGTTGAAGCGGTCGGATAAGTTTTTCTGAATTTCAAAAAATTTTTATCTGTAATGTGGTATATTAGAATTAGAAAGGTTAAAAAATCAAGCTTAAAAAAGCATAATTATGATTTTGGGGTTTTTTATGTACAGCAGATGGCTCACTATTGGTGGACTCTAAAAAACTATAGATAAAAAAATCTAAAAAATTATATACCTCAAATATTGACCTATTATGTGATCAAAATCAAAGAGATAGGAGTATCAAAAGATCGTATAAATCTGAAAAATTGTTAACAAAAATAAAATAGGATATATTGCAAACAAACCTCTTTTGTTAACAAAAAACACAAAAATTATTGAATAAAAAGCGATAATTACAGACGCTAGAGAGCACGTTAAAGATGATATTGGAACGGTTGAAAACAGCTGTAAAGCATCGTGCCATTATGGCGAAAGACAAAAGAATCAGAGAAACAATTGAAAGAAAAGCCGTTTCAATATATGGTATTAGTTGTAACAAAATTATTCAAAAATCATTAGTAGCAAAAAATAATTCTAAACAATATTGATTTGAAAAGAAAAGCACTTCCCGTTTTCAAATGGACAATTTCTCTGGCCGCAAACATATTTTTAAACCATCCGTAACTGGTGATTTTGGGTACGAGTACTGTTTGTTTTTGCTTTTTTACAGAGTATTTGTGATTTTTCAAGGGGTTTTTTCATTAAATTTGTGATGATCTGATATCAGCCGTAGGAATAAGATTCAAATTTCACCTGTATTCAGTAGGGTGTTAGTCATTTCATCTGGAAAGTCACATGTATGTCAACTGTTTTGTCATCTGGTTTTTACAGATTTTTGATCAATATTTATAAAATATATTTATATAATACAACTAATAATATATTTTTAATACAACGATTGATCTGTTAATACTAGTTTTGAAATGTATGATCGTTCTTTATCCCTGCCAGATCATCTGGGCGATACGCAATCCAGATGATCTGTGAACCCTTATGGTTCAGGAGGAGTAGTTATTCGGCAGCTTCGGCGGCTGAATCATTTGTATTCTAGTTTTTTTGTTCTGCGATTTGTCTTATCAGATCAAAGATTTGAGCATCTAATACGTCACTTTTTTCTTTTTCTGCATCTTTACGACCTTCTACCTGCTCACGGGATTCTTTCGTCTCGAGGGCTTTTTCTTCACTGACTTCTGCATCTTTACGGGCTCCTTCCTGTTCACGGGATTCTTTCGTCTGGACTTCTGTCTCTTCACCAGCTTCTTCCTCCTCAGTAGATTCTTCCTCGTCCTCTTCAGGGGAAGCATCTTTCCTATCCTCAGTCTTCATGGATTCTGCAGAATCCAGATCTTCACCTGCCGAGGTTGGCGAATCCACCATCTCATAATTAGTCATCGCGTAATTATCGTCTTCTGTTTCAGTATCTTCTATCTGTTCCTTTAGATATTCGGTTTCTTTTTCTGCTTTATTCAGTTTATTTTTGGCTGCTTCGATATCATTTTCAATTGCATCTCCTATCTGTTCTGCATCCATAACATCCATAGCAGATACAGAAACCCCAGCTAAAAGGGACAGAGCCAACATCAGGCTGCTTGTTTTAAATAATTTCATATGATTTCTCCGATTTGTTTTTTTGTTCACATACAAATACTACGCAGAAAAAGTTAAAATACAACGTAATTTTTCAAAGGAAAACATGAATGATTGGGGCATTTTTACATGGTTTTATATCACTAAAAAATGGTTCAGTACTGTAAAAGTTTTTGAATACATGCGATTTTTGACCTTGACCCACATTATTTTTGTCATTTGGATCAGAAAAAATTGCTTGTTTTTAAATCAAAAAAAAATCTGATCATATCACGAAGCCATGAATGGGATGACTGCGGGATGAGAATTGATGGTGTATATAGAGCGGTAAAAAGCCCTGATTATAAATAAAAATTCTTTTACATTTTTTCAAGTATGGTTTTTTTATTCCATCAATTGGTTTTTTGCATAAAATCATTAAAGAGTTTACGATAAATTTTTGGTTTTTCAAGATGAATACAGTGGCCTGTATTACCAAGGATCCGCAGTTCAGAGCCTGGAATTACTCTAGCAATGCTTTGTGCAATATGTGGGGGTAAAAAGTCATTTTTACCATGAATAATCATGGTACGCGCCTGAATTTTACAATATATCTTTTTAAAATATTTGGGATCATCTTCCAGCTTTTTCCTGTAATCAAGTTCTACTTGATCAATGAGATCTTGGTCATGCTTGGTTTGTGACACCCCATCCATTGCTTTATTATACCACAGTCTCCACTGTTCAGCATCCTGTTTATCGATGGGAACGCTGCTTTCTAAAATCAAGGCAGCAATATTCGTCGGGTGTCGTGCCGCATAATGGGCTGCGATTACTGTACCCATGGAATGGGCGACGAGAATAATCTTTTGATTACCTGTTTTTTTTTGCATCATGCGCACAACATCATCCAAATCTGCGACATGGGAATCAATATAACCCAATTTCTGGACATGCTGGGTGTTGACAGACTTTCCACTTTCTGCGCGATCATAAAATAATGTGTGGCCGAATTTTCTATAAAAGGCAAACGGCTTGGTTTTTAAATAATTCTGGCTATTGCCCGGTGTGCCATGTAAAAAAATGATGGTATTTTTTTGGGCATCATCAGATTTGGCTGGAACAAAGGTTCCCTTTAAAGACAAGGTTTTTTCACAAGAATCAGAAGTCTTTTTTGTTCTGGAAAGAGGGATATTAACAAGCCCTATTTTTTGACTGGAAAAAACAGGTGCATTGGATTGATCATAAACTGACAGAGGTTTTTTTGCCAATAGATTTTCAAAGCCAGTCAACATGAAAAATATTGGGCACAAAAAATTAGTAACGGTACAGCGTTTTTTAATCACCATGATTTTCTTCCCGGAAGACGCTTAGCTCTATCATTGTCATTCTATCTTGTATCAACAATCTACACCAGGCGCTTTGCCGTCTGAATTGTCCAGAAGAGAGCCACCCCTCATGACTCAAACCTATTCGTCACCAGGGCTGGAAGAACTGCCTTGTAAAGCATAACCATGACGCTCAGAAGCCCTCCCCCAGCCTTACCAAACGAATCCCTGCTCCTATACTCCCTCATCAGATTCAGAAGCAGCCACAGGCTGAATAACCCCATCAGCACCAGGCACCAAATGACCATCGGGGGTGTCAGCATCTGCACCTGGTGCTTTATCATCGTCTGAATGATCCAAGAGAGATGCATCCGTTTTAGGCAATTCAGGCAATGTTCCACCCGTTAGCAAGGTGTCAATATCATCACCAGACAGCGTTTCATATTCCAATAATTTGGTGGCCAACAGCTCTAAATGGTCGCGATGACTGGTTAGAATGTGTCGTGCCGTACGGTGTGCCAGTTCGATCAATGCTTTGACCTCATGATCAATCATCTGCAGAACTTCTTGGGAATAATCTGTGCGCGTGCTGCTCCAAAAATGATTGCTATCACTGCCAGCATAACACATCAATCCAGCCGTATCGCTCATTCCCCATTCCACCACCATGCGACGGGCCAAATCTGTCGCCATTTTAAAGTCCGATGATGCCCCAGTGGTGACGTATTCATGGCCAAAAATTAATTCTTCTGCCACGCGTCCGGCTAATGCCACAGCTAAATCATCGTGTAACCGCACACGACTGAGAGAGACCCGATCACCTTCTGGCAAACGAACCACCATACCTAATGCACCACCACGAGGAATAATGGTGGCTTTGTGAATGGGGTCACTGTGCTTGCTGTGATAGGCAACCACGGCATGCCCCCCTTCGTGATAAGCCGTTAACCGCTTTTCCTGATCCGTCATCATCATGGAACGGCGCTCTGGACCCATAATCAGTTTGTCTCGACTGGCTTCGAAATCAGAGGCATGAACCTCTGTTTTATTGAATCGGGCAGCATACAGGGCGGCTTCGTTGACCAAGTTGGCCAGATCTGCACCAGAAAACCCAGGAGTCCCCCTAGCAATCAACAACGGCACCACATCATCAGCACGCTGAATCTTTTTTAAATGCACATTTAAAATGGCTTCTCGACCACGTAAATCCGGCAAATCCACATTCACTCGACGATCAAAACGACCGGGACGCAACAGGGCAGGATCCAACACGTCTGATCGGTTCGTGGCGGCGATAATAATCACTTCTTCTTTGGGATCAAACCCATCCATTTCCACCAACAATTGATTCAATGTTTGTTCTCGTTCATCGTGCCCTCCACCCATTCCAGATCCACGATTGCGACCAACGGCATCAATTTCATCAATAAAAATAATGCAGGGTGACTGTTGTTTGGCTTGGGCGAATAAATCCCTGACGCGACTGGCCCCAACCCCAACAAACATTTCTACAAAATCTGATCCTGAAATAGAGAAAAATGGAACCCCAGATTCCCCTGCAACGGCTCTGGCTAACAACGTTTTTCCTGTCCCAGGTGGACCAACCAACAATACGCCTTTTGGGATAGATCCCCCAATGGTTTGAAATTTGATGGGATTTTTCAAAAAATCTACGATCTCTTTCAAATCTTCTTTGGCTTCGTTAACACCCGCCACATCTGAAAAAAAGATCGGATTTTTTTCCGGATCCATCATTTTTGCCCGAGATC
>CANHKV010000002.1 GCA_947461445.1 Holosporales bacterium
TATTTTTTGACGGGATAAACTTATTGATCGTTTATCTCTCTTTTTTCAAACTTTTTCAAAGATCACTCCATCAATCTACACCACTGCCACAGCCCCGTCAACACCCTTTTATCAAAAAATACAAAAAAAATACTAAATCCCATAAAACAGGCCTATATCAAGGGTTTTTGGCGGTCAAAAAAGTACCGATAGGAAAAATACAGCCCCTTTGCCCAAGTATATCCCGGCAATAAGCCGCTGACCCCCGTATCAATCCATGCCCAATGAGACGACTGAACCGGATCAATGGCGTGTAAAATGCCATACCCATATTTAATACAAAAAAAGGAGCACAATATCCATAATGTGCTGGGCCCACCAGGTAAGACCAGCCGTTTTGGAAATTTTTGCCAAGAGATACGCATGTGTGACGCCACCACCACACCAATCAACAGTCCCACAGCCAACATGCTGATGTACACATAAGGTGCCCTGTGGAAAAAGATTGGAAATTTAAAACACATCAACGTGGCCGGGACCAATAATAATTGCGGCGGATAAATCACTTGCTTTTTCAAAGACCGCACCCCAAACAGAATCATTATTCCCAAAATGATCCATATCTTGAAGGGCGTGTGTATGACAGCGCTGATCACGCTATTAGAGTATTGACCCATGGTGCCTTGCTCTGAATTTGTATAAAAAGGATTTGATCATTTGAAATAAAGGAGGCTTTTTTGTCAACACATTCGTTTTTATTTAACTTTTTTGGAAAGTCATGAAAAAGTAAGAAGACCATTGAAAAACCACCTTGCCATACTCAGTCCCCACGTTTCTTAAAAGGTCTCTGAGCAAAGGACAAAATAAATGCAGGCCAACACATAAGGGCGGAAAAGGCAAAAAAGACCCACCAAAACGGCACCACATCCGCAACCAAACATGCAAAATATGATACCACGGTGCGTCCAAAAGACCCCAAAGACGATACCATGGCATAGCGTAATGTATCTTGTTGATCATGGCCTTTGCACAGTTGAGACAAATAGGTCAAAATCGTGACGTTTCCCATACCCCCAACCAGATGATTGACCGAGACACTGGCGAAAAACAAACCGAAATGTTGACGGTCAAAGCACGCATGAGCCACAAACAACAGTGCCATTAACCCCTGGAGAACAGCCCACAACCGGAATCCATGGGCCAATCCTTTGCGCTCTATCCATGCTACGCCTAAACGGATTCCTATGATGGTCGCGACGATGCCAAACCCTTTATCAATGGTTACAATCTGCTGCTTGGTGTACCCAGCCTTGATAAAATAATGGGACCACATGCTGCGTAAAAAAATGTCCCCCAATTTCTGGGCCCCAATCATGGCCAATACACTGGAAAAGTAATAGGTTTTCTGAAAAAAAGCCCATCCCTGGGCCAACAATCGACCATACTGATGCAATGAAAACGTTTCTTTCCAATGTTTAGGTTGAGGCAATCGCCACAAACACAGCATACTGGTAACCACCAATAATCCAGAAATACAAAAAAAAGCAAAAAACCAGTTGTAACAAGAAAAAATTAAGGCAATGCACGTCGTGCCCCACAACCCAATGCGATACCCCATAGAGTTTGCCCCAGAAACAGCACTTTGCTGAGCCTCTGGCGTGGAATGAACCCGATAGCCCTCTAGGGCACAATCTTGCATGGCCCCAAACAAGGCCGTGACAAAACATAATGCACGGGCCAAAACAAAGCGTTCCAATGGGTGAATCAAACTGAGGGCAAAAATACACGCCACAACCCCCATTTGGGACACCACAATCCAAATGCGATAATGGCCATAGCGTCTGCCCAAAAATCCAAAAGACGTCATTTGAATAATGGGACCCAGAAAAATCTTTAAGCCATAGGGAATCATCATCCAGGACATGACCCCTATATGGCCAGGCGAACACCCATAATCGGTCAACCAAAAGGTTACAACAGAGAGTAAAAAAGCCAATGGAATGGCGCTGACTAGACCAAACAAACCCATGCGCCATAAATGAGCAGAGTGGTGGATCGTTAAAACAGTGTTCCATACGGATTTTATATTGGATTTCATAGGTGCACCCCTGTCTGTTTAGGCCCCTGTTGTGATTAAACGTGTTCCCCATTCAGTCGTACCAGACCATAGTATGCCAAACGGCCAGGGTTAACTAGCGCTTATGCCCTATTTAACATGGAAAAAGATTGTGTTCAGATGGGTTTTTCCTGATCAAATACAAAATCTGGGGAAAATTGGTGACGAAACCACGTGCGTTGACGTTTTACATATCGTGCAATATCCGTCAAATATTGTTGGTGACAGATTTGCTCTGAACCCTGGTTGTGCACCATATGATGAATGCTGACCAGGCCAATGGCATGATACAAGGGGGATTTTTCCCATTCAGGATGCTGGCAAAATGCCCGCACTTCGTCATACAAGCCAGCCGCAATCATGGCGCTCAGTCGTTTTTCTGCCCGATGCATAATGTGCTCTTTTGATGGCCAAATTAATACGCGACAAAAATCCAAATCAGGCGCAACCCTGGGTTGACCATGCCACCATGTTAGGGGCTTGCCCGTTGATTGATACACAATCCAAGCATTCAGCAAGCGCTGATGATCTACTAAATGTTCAGCACAAACAGGGTCAACAGGGCCTAACAAGGTCTTTAATTCTGAAACCGTGGCAGGGGAATACTGACGACGCAACCGTTCTTTTTCTGCTCGATCACCATCAGGAATAGGGGACAAGCCATGCTCCAGGGTATTCAGGTAAAACCCTGTCCCCCCCACAATCCAGACCCGTTGACCTCTACTGTGCGCCTGTTTTATCTCGTCAAGGGCCCGTTTTATCCAGCGGGATACGCAATATTTTTCCCCATAGGGCGATAAAAAGCCATACAAATGATGATTCATGCGGGATTGATCTGCCGCAGTGGGCATGGCCGTTAATACATCCAGACCATGATACAGCTGCATGCTGTCGGCATTAATAATGCATCCAGCTGTGCCAGCATCCCCTAAAGCCGATTCAGTTTCTGCCTGATCCATGGCCCAATCGGATTTTCCAGATGCCGTTGGACCTGCAACCAGCATAACAGTTGTGTTTGGAAGGCGCTCTAGAGAGAAAGATTGTGCCACAGTTTTTGCTCTATGGCGGGCAGATTTTCTTTGCTAACGGCCGATACCATCACAATGTCTGGACCAAACACCTTTCGTGCCAGGTCTTGTTGCTCTGGCGTCATCAGATCTCTTTTCGTAATGACGATGCACTCTTTTTTATCCAAAAAGGCCGGACTGTACTGATCCAGTTCGTTGCGAACCATGTGATAAACCTGATCCAGATCTTCGCCGGTGCCATCGATCACGTGCAACAGCATGCGACAACGTTCCCCATGACCTAAAAATCGATGACCCAATCCTTTGCCTTCATGTGCGCCCTCTATTAAACCAGGTAAATCGGCCAAAACCCATTCGTCATAAGTCGGACTGATCATGGTCCCTAATTGAGGCGTCAATGTGGTAAAAGGATAGGGGCCTATTTTGGGGCACGCGCTGGTAATGCTGCCCAACAGGGTGGATTTTCCAGCATTAGGTAAGCCAATAAACCCCACATCGGCCAATAATTTCAGCCGTAATTCCAGCGTTAAGGCCACCCCCAATTCTCCTGGTGTGAATTCTCTGGGGGCACGATTGGTCGAAGAGGCAAAACTTGAATTTCCTCGCCCACCTAACCCCCCTTTGGCCACCATGACGCTTTGATCTGCGTGAATCAAATCCACCACCAGTTCTCCATCCACCCAAACTTCTGTCCCCAGAGGAACATCCAAGTATAAGTCATCACCCCCCAAACCTGCTCTGTTACGCCCTGATCCACCTGCTCCCGATTTCCCCTTGTAATGGGGGCGAAATCGAAAATCGATGAGTGTGGAAAGGTCCCGGCTTGTACGCAAAAATACGCTGCCACCCACACCACCATGACCGCCATCCGGCCCGCCAAAGGGAATGTTCTTTTCTCTTCGAAAACTGACGCATCCATTTCCACCTTTGCCACTTTCTACAAATATTTTTGCATGATCGCAAAATTGCATAACCAATCAACCTGTATTTTTTAACAGTATAAGGGCGAAAATCAGCCAAGGATAGCCAAGCGTTAGGTCTGGGCAATCCAAGAACGGGCCTGCATCAAAAGAGAGGGCTTTACACAAGCCTGTTCAAAGGCGCGGTTTTGGCCCCCCATCACTGTGGGGGAGCACTCCAATGCCCCATCACCAGCGATGTGACGTCTTCAGGTACTTAGCCATGAGCTATAGGAGCAGATGGTGCCCTTAACACCGGTTCTGACCCCACAGCAGGCATCAATTCTTTCTGCCTTTGAACATCTTTTTCAATGGCAATCAGAACCTCGTCTAGGGCACGCATCAACTGCGGATCCGTCTTTTTTGCATAATCTTGTGGCTTAATATCCACCTCAACATCAGGAAATACGCCTTGGTTTTCCACGCTCCATCCTGCATCTTTGAACCAAAATGAAAATTCTGGCTGGCTGGTGCGTGTCCCATCAATCAAGGGATATTTAGGCCAAATGCCCACAACCCCACCCCAAGTACGCTTGCCAATAACGGTACCCATACCCAGGGTTTTGAATGCATAGGCAAAAACATCGCCATCTGACCCCGTATATTCATTCACCAGAGTCACCATGGGCCCCCGTGGTGCATCCTCGGGATAGGGAATATATCCGTGATATCTGGACTGATCCACACCCAATCGCTTACGGCGCAAAACATCAATCATAAAATAAGACATGTTTCCACCACCATTGTATCGCGCATCAACAATCAAACCGTCACGATCAAGTTCTTGGGTGTATCCCCTTAGAAATTCACTGTACCCATCGGTTTGCATGTCGGGTAAATGAATATATCCCACCTTGCCCTGACTGTGTTTGTGGACCCATGCGCGGTTGTTTTCCACCCACTGACGGTATCGCCACTGGGGCTCTTTGGTTGCGCTTTCTGGAAAAACCATGACCGTTCTTTTTTGTGTGCCATCGCCACGACTGACCACAACGGGAATGCAATTTCCAGCTTGATGCATTAGCACATGTTGAGGGCGAACATCACCCGATAAGGCTTGCCCACCAATGGCCCAAACCAGATCGCCAACGGCAATGTCTAGACCAGGACGCTGTAAGGGCAATGGTGTCCAGGGATCCCCTTGAAACAGTTCGTCAATGCAATAGGCCTGATGGGTGTGATCATAGGAAAACTCTGCACCCAATGATCCCAAAGATGCCATCGTATTGATGTTTTCAGCAGGCATAATATAGGCATGAGATGTTCCCAACTCTCCATGCATATCGTGAATAACGCTATACAGTTCAGACAAACATGATACACGGTCAATGCATGGACGATATCGATCGTAAACGCCTTTCCAGTCAATATTTCCCATGGATGGCATCCAAAACAGCTCTTTTTGTAAATGCCAGGCTTCTTGGAACATGTGCAACCATTCTCTTTGGGGACTGATGGTCAGCGCCACGCGCTGCCAATCCAACCAACCGCCCTTATGAAAAGAGGCATCCGATTCATCGCTGGGTTTGCTGCCCCCACGCACCGTTCTCAGCTTTTTATTGCTGGTATAACTCATCCATTGGTGATCTAGGGAAAAGGTATATCCATCGATATCGTGCAGCCAGTTTTCTTCTTTTAATTGCTTCAGATCATAGGCATACAAATCCACTTTTCCCTCTGAATCTTCAATGCTGTATAACACCTGATCCTTCAAGGCAAACAGACTGGTGTAATCCCGAGGTTCTAGAGGAAAGGCCAATATTCTGGCTTCTGGACGGTCAAAATCGATGACCACAGGTTTTGGGGCTTTTGCGGCATCTTTTTCCTCGTTCTTCTCTGCTTTTTTTGCATCATCACCCGTAACAGTGGGGGCAAGGACAATGGCTTTTTCCCCATCGGATTTGTCCTCATCTGCTTTATCAGGCTCGCCCTGGATTAAGGGCAAAACAAAGGGAGATTCTTGATTCTTTTGCAAGATAAAAACGAATGGTTGTACACCAGAACTGCAGGCCATGGCCATACCAACGGCGTCTCTTTTTGGATCAAAATGTCTGCTGGATAGGAAAAATAAGTATTTTCCATCCGGGTCAAAAACAGGGTGCGTGTTGGAAAAACAATCATTGGTAATTTGGTGATTGCTATCTTCTGCGGTGTCATAAATCCAGATGCTGTTCCCCCTAAAACGAGACTGCAGACTATAAGCGATCCAGCGACCACAGGGTGACCATTGGTATCCTTGGATGGCGCCATGGGCACTGCGATTGATGACTTTTGTTTGGACATTGTCAAGGGTTGTGGTATTACCCCATTGGATCAATAGCAATTCATGGCGATGATTAACACAGGCCAAAGTGGGCAAAGTAGGGTGGGCTTTGGCACTGTTGATCCGGCCCCACAAACCATCTTTTCCTTTCTCTAGGCTGATGGTATAGGTCACAGGGGTTAGGCTGTCTTTGGCATAAAACTCAAATACATCTTCTAAGCCCTGGTCCTGCAATGTGACCAGTGTGCCATCTTTGAACCACGTTGCCCAGCGGTATCGAACACCATCCCTCATTCCTTTTTGCTCTGCTGGACCCTTTGCTGGTGTAAGGTCAAAAAGACGGCCACGGGTTGTAATGGCCAAACGTTTTCCATCGGCAGATAGGGCGTACGACGTCAAGTGTTTTTGAGGACTTTTCACTTGACGGGCTTTGTTTTGGGCACCAAGGTGCAGTTTCAAAGGCATGCACAGGTTTTCTTGGGTTGTGGTGTCGTAGGTCCAAATATTGCCTCCGCAGCTATAGATCAGCCTGTGGCCATGGGATGAGAGCTGGCGGGGATAAAAGTCCTGATGGTGGGTATGTTGGCGCACGTCTGTGCCCGTGATGGTGCAAGAATAGATCTGCCCATGACCGTCTTTGTCCGAAAGGAAATAAATGCGATCAGTGATCCACAAAGGGGATAACAGGTTATGGGTGATATCAGATAATAACCGTTGAAATTCACCTGATCCGTTGGCATCAATCCATAAATTTCCAGCCGTCCCCCCTTTATAGCGTTTCCAAGAAATATACCCATACCCCTGTCTTTGGATGACTTGCCCCTGACCGTTGGGCCCAAAAGATGAAAATTCACATGGACCGATGGGGTGGTGGTGCAATTGACCCGTTTGAATGTCCAAATGGGCCAGCGTATATCCACGCAACGTATTATCATTGGCGCTGGTTAAAACCCAGAGGTTCTGTGCATCTTTCCATCCCAGCAATTCTACGCTGCTGCCATAAAACGTCAGGCGCTCTGGCATGCCACCATGGATGGAAATCTGATACAGATCTTTGTCGGAAACAAAGGCCAATGTCTGGCCATCGGGTGAAAAATGGGGGCTCATGATCGTAGGCATGGGCTGTGGCAAGAGCATACGTGGAGGATGATCCCCTGTATCGTTAGAAATCCACAATGTATCGCGAGACACAAAGGCTAGTAACCCCTGATGCAGGGCAGGGTATTGAAAATACATGATCTTTTCGCATTTTTTTACTGACCATAGTGACAGGAATTTCCTGTATTTACAACGATGGTTGCCTGTATTGGCAATGGCATAAAATGGGTATATTATAATGAAAATGTTGAAATGTCATGCATTCTTCAATCTCTTTTTAGTAAAATTTTATACAATAAAACAATGAAAAATCCCATGGATGTTAATGAAAAAGTACAAGAATTAAAAAAGAACGTGGCCAACCAATGCCAGGGGGATATGGTTGAGCATGGGGATGGAAACCGTGATGGCCATACCCCCCCCCAGGGGTTGGAAGAGGATGGCGCACCGAAATTCCTTAATAAGGGCAGTTCTGGCGACCCCCTTATTGCCCAGAAATTGGCCAAAGACATGAAGCACCATTTATCCATGGCGGGATCTCAAATGGTCGCTTCTATAGGGGTGTCTTATGCCCTGGCTTGGGGGGTAGGGCACCTGTTCACTTTGTCTTCATTTTCGCGTATTATCATAGGAGCACTTCTGGCTTTTGCAGCCAATGGCTTAACGGTATACAGGATGATGAAACAATGAGTGGTCTGCAACCATTGCAACAATTTTTGGTCAAAACGTTAATACCAATTCATGTTTTTGGTTTTGATCTTTCCTTGACCAACTCTGCCGCATTTATGCTGGGGACCACGGGTCTTGTTGTGGTGGGGCTTGGTTTGGGTTTAAGGAATGCAACGTGCCTTCCTAGAGGTCTTCAAGTGGTTGCAGAATGGCCCTTTTCATTTATAGAAGGTATGGTTCTGGAAAACAACGGGAAAGAAGGGTTGCCCTTTGTAGGGTTTTTAACTTCTATTTTCTTGTTTGTTTTAATGGGCAATATTTTGGGGATTTTGCCATTTGCGTTTACATTTACCAGTCAAATCATTGTTAATTTTTCATTGGCTTTTTTGATTTTGTGTGTCGTGACGGTGTATGGTTTTATTCGAAACGGAACGGGCTTTTTAAGGGTGTTTTTACCAAAAGGGGTTCCCTTGTGGATCGCCCCCATTTTGGTTCCTGTCGAACTGGTGTCCTATTTGTCCAGACCGGTGAGTTTATCCATTCGGTTGTTTGCAAATATGGTGGCCGGTCACAGCATTCTGAAAATATTTGCATTTTTTACAGCCAGTCTTGGGGTTTTTGGCGTTTTGCCATTGGCTGTCAATGTGGGTTTAATTGGGTTTGAATTCTTTGTGGCCTTTATTCAAGCGTATATTTTTACCTTGCTCAGCTGTATGCATTTAAATGATACGTTACATTCACACTAATTGGGAGGTTAATAACGATGAGTACGAACACGATTGCTGCTGCACTGGCAGTATTGCCGCTGGGTCTGGTCGCCTTGGCTATGGGGTCTATTTTTAACAAAGCCATTGAATCCGTTGCTCGGAATCCAGAGGCCAATGAATCCATTAAAAAGCTGGTATTTATTGGGTTTGCGGTGGTGGAATCCGTGGCGCTGATTGCCTTCGTGGTTGCCATTATGATTTTGTCTAAATAAGTCAGTACCATGCCTCAGTTTGATTTCAGCGTTTATTGTTCTCAGGTTTTTTGGATGTGCGTATCGTTTGGACTGTTGTTCTGGGCGATGCAAGCTTTTTTAATGCCAAAAATCAAGCAATTGCAACAGAAACGGGCAGACGAAAAGAATGCCGTGTTAAAAGAGGCCCAGGACCTGTTGGACCAGGCTGTTGCGTTAGAGCAAGACATAGAATCGAGACGGAAAAACGCCAGAGATGATGCAGCGGCTGTGGTAAGCCAAGCCCTGGCATTGTGTGGACAACGCATGCAAGAAGAACTTTACGCCCATCAATCGTCCTATCAGGCTCAATTAATAGAATTGGAAAAAACAATAGAGCAAGAGCGCACTGTGGCGTGGAAAACGCTGTATGATTCTGTTCCAGATCTGTGCGATCTTTTGACAAAAAAATGGGGCAATACGGGAAAAATCGAGGTGACACCATCATGACCATTTTTACCAAGCTGCAAGATGCTGTTGTAAAATTACCCATGAAAAAACCGATTTTTCTGTCTATTTTTGCCCTGTTGGCAGCAGGGTTATTGTGGGAAGACGCGTTGCATTTTTCTATTCCTGTGGCCTTTTTTATCTTTATCATTTGTGTTTGGAAACTGGTATGCGATGTGGTACAGCAAGAAATAATGGCCTATCAAGATCATATTCAAAAAGAGCTGAACAATGCGCAAGACATGTTAAAAGCAGCCAAGGATCGATTGGTTTCAGCAGAAAAAATTCATGGGGACCTGGATTTGGTTTTGGACTCTATTTTACAATCGGCCCACCAAGAAGCGGCGCATATGTTAAAAAAGACCGAAAAAAATATTAACACCATGCAAGAAAACCAAAGACGTCAGTTAGAGTTAGAAAACGTTGTTTTGCGTCAAAAATGGAAGACCGTTATGGCCCACGATTTATTATCGGCGATGCGCAAATCCGTTGCTGATCCATCAAAATCTTCCCAAAACCTGCCGATTGCCACCGAATCCACATCGGACATTATATCTCGAAAAATTTTAAGATGTTTTTATACATAAAAACCCTATGGGCAAACACCAATGGCGCAAGGCATTGGCGGCATAATGCAGGGGGGCGGAGGCTAATAAAACAAAGGGTATGATTGGGGATAAGAGCGTGCAGTTGGCGAAACCATATGCATACGCTTTGGATAAAGCCATCATCTGCACCATCTTGTGGCTGTATTGCCCCGATTTGTCCTCTTTGCTGGCCCTCTGTCCCATGGCTTTATCTCTGGTTCTATTCCCGCATTTTTCTTCTACCAATATGTCCTATCCTTTCTTGTGAAGATTTTCACTTGATCCAGTTGTGTGCCAAGATTTTCACTTGATCCAGATTTTTTCCCATGATTGTAAGCGCATCTTGCAGCAGAGGAATTTTTTCATCGTGGGATTTATCACAATCATGGAAAGCCTTGAAAAAATTTTTCATAGCGTTTGTGATTTGGTCCAATGGGTTTCCAAAAACTGATGTTACGCCATAATGTTCTGTCACATGATCTGTACAGGCCGAAAAGTTATTAAAACATTTGACTTTTTCATCGGTTTCACCAGTTGCTAATGATAAAACAAGACTTTGGTTTGATAATGCATCTTCCTTTAACTTTCTGCTGTGCACAGAAGGACGAATATCATTGAATCTATTCGGATCTAAGATTTTTAAACTCATTTCCATGACATCCAATGAATCTTGAGCAGATTTAATGATGTCATAGATTAGTGTTATAGAAAAATTCTTGGCTTCTTGGTTCTGCAAATATCTAAAATCCTTGATTTTTTTGCCGTACATGTTGATTAAACACTTGTTTAAAGTATCCAAATTGGTATAAGGCTCCGGAACAAAGTCGTCGTATTTTTTACCAAAGGTAGGCTTGGAGTCTTCTGCACAAGACCGATCTACTGCAGAAGATGAATGTGCACACATGGAAAATAACAATGCAAAAATAGCAATATTTTTATTAAATGTCTTTAAAATGGTCAAAACTGATGGTTTTGTCAATAATTTTTTCACGTGGTTTCCTTAAAAAAAAATAAAAAAGCACTGGTTTTATTGATTAAATAAAAAACATAGAGAAAAAGCAGGCGCTACAGGGTTCGAACCTGTGACCTATTGATTAAGAGTCAACCGCTCTACCAACTGAGCTAAGCGCCCTCTCTACTTCTTTATTATAATGGGTTTTTTGAAAAAATACAACGCCCCAAGAGTGGTTCTGTGTGTTTTTTTCGGCCTACGCCCTGGGGGATTCAAGGACAGCACCTAGATCCACAGGCTTATCCTCCAGAGCCGTTACAAACCTGCATACCGGATGACTCTAGATTGTTAAAATGCAATTCGTTTTGCCATTGGCTCCAGGTCATCATGGATACAGCATCGGGCTGTTGGTTCAGGGCGCGCAACGCCTCGTAATTCAGTTGATGTCCTGGATTCAGTGCCTGAACTTTTCCAGCAATAAAGCCCCCTTGCAGAGAAAAATCCCCCATCATATCCAAAATTTTATGTCGCGCCGTTTCGTTGCCCAAAATCATACCTCCAGGATTAATGGGGACCCCTTTGTCCCAAACCAAGGCCACATCCAAAGATCCACCCTTGATGTACCCCCATTCTTTGATTTTTTCCACATCGCACAGCCGCATAAAGGTACGCGCTGGTGCAATGTCGTGCTGAAAAGAACCGGAAAGGGGATCAAAAGAATAGTCATGAACCACTCCAACATCTGGTGTGGAGACCACGGAAAAAAGAGGCTGCCCAGGAGAAAACTCAACCCAGCGGTTTCCCTGATTCACACGGACAGGGCGTCTGATCACAGCCCACAAGGTTTCCTCTGTGGCGCTGGCCACCCATCCTGCCTCTAACAGGGCTTGAAAATACTGTTTTGCACTGCCATCACAGATGGGCGCTTCTTTTCCCTCAACATGAATATGCAAGTCCGTTAAACCCAACCCATAACAGGCTGACAACAAATGCTCCACCATGGCCACACTGTGTCCAGAGGCATTTTCAATGGTGGTATACAACACGGTGTTTGTAATGTTTCTCCAATCCGCCACAATGGGTTCTGGGCCATAAAAAACCAGGCCTTCTCCGTATTTTGCAGGGTGAAAAGTAACACGAGAAGGTTCTCCGTTATGGACGCCTATGCCAGATACATGGGCACATTTGGCAATGGTTTTTCGATAGCGCACAGATCCTTACAATTGGTTCAAGATAAGGTTAGTATATGAGAATATCATATGTTTTCAAGAAAAATGTCACCTTTTCTAACGACATTTTCAAATATTTTAGGCATTGGCGTGGATTTGGTCGATGTCCGACGCATAGAGCGCGCCATGATGCGCCATCCCATTTCTTTTGTGCGGCGTATTTTTACCGAACAAGAACAGCATGATGCGAAAAGCAAAACGCGCCCTTATGTGTTCTATGCCAAACGCTTTGCCGCCAAAGAAGCCTTTGCCAAAGCCACAGGTTTAGGCATTGGATCTGCCCTTGGGTGGCGTGATGTGGAAATCGTTTCTCTGCCCAACGGGGCGCCCCAATTACGGATGTCTGATGGATGCCAAAAGGCCTTAACCATGCGTTGGAATCAACCGGTTCAAGGGTTTGTGTCTCTGTCGGACGAACTTCCCTATGCCCAAGCGTTTGTGATGCTGGCAGGCTTTTCCCACCATAATCAGGCCACGGCGGGACAGGACAGACAGGATTTACCATGTCCATAAGTCAGGCCACCAGTAAGGATGTTTTTATCGTGACGCCAGAAACATCGGGATGCCGACTGGATGTTTTTCTGACGGCCATGCGCCCCCTGCACAGCCGTACGCGCTGGCAAGAATGGATTCGCCAGGGGTATATCGCCATCGATTCTGTGGCTGTGCTCCAGCCTAATTATCGTCTATCGTTGGGATCAACCTGCATGATTATGGATTTACCCCAATCTGTGCCGTGTGATCTGACCCCGCACCCCATGAATTTACACGTGCATTACGAAGATTCCGACCTCTTGGTCATTGAAAAACCTGTTGGTCTGGTGGTGCACCCCGGAAACGGCACAAGCGCGCCGACACTGATTCATGGTCTGTTGGCCCAATGCACAGATTTATCCGGCATTGGGGGGGTTCAAAAACCTGGATTGGTTCATCGTTTGGACAAGGATACCAGCGGTTTAATGATTGTGGCGAAAAACGATCAAGCCCATCAAGGATTGTCCCAGCAATTTGCCGAACGATCTATGGAAAAAAAGTATTTGGCGTTTGTGGTGGGGCAACCCATGCCGTCCTTTGGACGCATCGATACATTGTTGGGGCGCCATCCAGAAAAACGGTTACAGCAAGCGGTGCTGCAATATGGTGGAAAACAAGCCATTACCACCTATCGCACGGTGAAAAGCAACGGCAAAATTTCGGTACTAGAGTGTGGACTGTTAACGGGCCGTACCCACCAAATTCGTGTCCATTGCGCCCACTTGAAGCACCCCTTATTGGGTGACAGCGTTTATGGGCGTGGAGTAGGGCATACCCGCCAGGCCTTGCATGCGTATCGTTTGCGCTTTTCTCACCCTCTTAGGCACCAGATCATCGAATTAACCAGCCCGTTGCCTGCAGATTTACAGGGGTTGTGGGATGGCATGGATGATGCTGGATCATAAGGGAAGGGCTTTTTTATGGTGGCATAGCCCATGGGGCAGGCATGAATTTGGCGAAAAAAACAGAGGCATTTCTTTTGCCTTTTTTTCCCATTAAACTGGGGTTACATGGTTTTAAAATAAGTGGCCTGATGTTTGAATCCTTGGGACGTCGACTGAGCAATATTTTTGATCAATTACGCAGAAAAAACGGTCTAACAGAGACGGATGTGACAGATGCATTGCGTCATATTCGCATTGCTCTGCTAGAGGCAGATGTGGCATTGCCCGCCATTGCCGCATTGCTGGACGATGTCAAAACCCACGTCATTGGTACTCACGTTTTAAAGAGTATTGCCCCTGATCAAATGATCATCAAAGCCGTGCACGAGGGGTTAATCCGTTTATTGCATCATTCTGACCAATCCTGGATCATGGGACGAAAAAAACCCACAGTTTTTCTGATGACGGGATTGCAAGGGGCAGGGAAAACCACCATGTGTGCCAAAATTGCTTGGATGTTCAAAGATCAAAAAGTATTGATGGCATCCTTGGATATTTACCGACCAGCCGCGCAAAAACAATTGGAAATACTGGGCCAATCCATAAATGTGGATACATTGCCCATTATCGAGGGGCAAGGGCCACTGGATATTGCACGCAGAGCCCTGTTGGTCGCAGAATCTTATGATATATTAATTGTGGATACGGCTGGTCGATTGCATAGGGATCAAGAAATGATGCAGGAATTACGATCCATAAAAGACCTCATTCATCCGGACGAAGTCTTGCTGGTCATCGATGCATTGTCGGGGCAAGACGGATTAACAACAGCCAAAGAATTCCATAAGGATATTGGCCTTACAGGGGTAGGGTTGTCTCGTGTGGATGGCGATGGTCGGGGTGGAGTGGCCTTATCCTTGCGTCATGCCACAGGGTGCCCCATCAAAGTCATGGGAATGGGGGAAAATCCATCTCAAGTGATGCTGTTCGAGGCCAAACGTTTGGCCGATCGCATTTTGGACAAGGGGGATATTGTGGGTTTGGTGGAAAAGGCTCAAGTTCTGGCCGAAACCATTAATCAAGAAGCCCAAATGAAACGAATGCAGCAAGGCATTTTTACTCTAGAGGATGTGTCCAACCATTTAAAACAGTTGGAATCTTTGGGTGGATTAAAGAGTGTGTTAGGTTTTTTACCAGGCATGCGCAGCATAAAAGACCAGTTAGAGCAACATCCAGATCAGGCTGATTTTAAAAAGCAACAATCCATCATTTCATCCATGACGCCCACAGAACGTCGTCGTCCTGAATTATTGAATGCGTCTCGTAAACGCCGCATTGCACTGGGCAGTGGAACGGATGTGGCGGCCGTTAATCGGCTGATGGAACAATTTTTTCAGATGCAAAAAATGATGAAATCTTTTAAGCAACATCCCCCTAGAAAAGGGTTTCGTTCATGATTTTTGGTGGCCCTGTGCCGCAATTTTCCGCCCCTTTGTGCTATAGGATAACAAGCGCGATTACATCATTTTTATGTAATTTTTAACATTGGACAAACGGTTTTTTCATGATACTATTTTAAAAAACCAGATGGATCACCATGAGTCGAGATCAAGCACTGCAAAGCGCCATACAGCAAATCGAACGCGCTTTTGGAAAAGGATCCTTATTGCGTTGGGGGGATCAGGGAAAGGTTGATGATATTGAGGTTATTTCTACAGGATCTCTTGGTTTGGACCTGGCCTTGGGCATAGAAGGGTTGCCTTTGGGCCGTATTGTGGAAATTTATGGGCCAGAAAGTTCAGGTAAAACCACATTGACGCTGCAAGTGATTGCGCAAGCTCAGAAAAAGGGTGGGGTGTGTGCGTTTATTGACGTGGAGCATGCCATGGACCCCACGTACGCCCGAAAATTAGGGGTGGCCATTGAAGATTTATACATTTCTCAGCCGGATACGGGGGAACAAGCTCTGGAAATTGCCGATACGTTGGTGCGCTCTGGTGCCGTTAAGGTTGTGGTCATTGACAGTGTGGCTGCATTGGTCCCAAAGTCAGAGTTGGAAGGGGATATGGGCGATTCGCACATGGGATTGCAAGCCCGATTAATGAGCCAGGCATTGCGAAAAATTACGGGATCCATTTCTCGATCCGGATGTTTGGTGATTTTTACCAATCAGATTCGTCAAAAAATAGGGGTTATGTTTGGAAATCCGGAAACCACCACTGGCGGTGTAGCCCTCAAATTTTACGCCTCTGTACGCCTAGACATACGACGCATCGGTGCCATTAAGGACAAAGAGGTCATTATTGGAAATCAGACGCGGGTCAAGGTGGTGAAAAACAAGATGGCTCCGCCATTTCGTGAAGCACTGTTTGATATTATGTATGGTGAGGGGGTTTCCAAAACATCCGAATTAATTGATTTGGGCGTCAAGGCCGGCTTATTGGAAAAATCTGGCTCGTGGTACTCGTATAATGGTGAAAAGTTGGGTCAAGGTCGCGAATCCGTTCGGGATTTTTTATTGAGAAATAAGGAAAAAGCCCTGATTTTAGAGCGTGCCATCATGGATGAATTGCGCGTCAAGAGCTCTTTGCTAGAGCCTTCTCTGCAGAATAGGGAAAAAGGCGAGGTTATTGAGGCTGCATTTTTAGAAGAAGGGGAAATAGAAGCAACAGAACGTTAAGCATGAAAATGGTTTGATCCCTATGCATCGCGTTAAGTCAGGGTGTGTGCATCAGGTAAAGGCTGAAAAAGTAAAGGGAGTCCATATGGCGTTTCAGTATTAAAAAAGGCGGTGGCAAAAAGAACCAAAGAAGGGTGTACGGCAGGAATGCTTCAAGAGCAAAAGAGCTCTGGTTTTGGTGCATCGTACAGTTGGACCTTGAGTTTTTAGGTTTTATTTTATACACTATGGATATGATAAAAAACATTTTTTCACAAGGAGAATACAATGAGCACAATGCGCAAAGGGCGAATGATCGGTATTGACTTGGGTACAACAAATTCTTGTGTAGCCATTATGGATAACGGTCAGCCTCGTGTTTTGGAAAATAGTGAGGGGATGCGTACCACACCATCTGTGGTGGCATTAACGGATACGGGCGAGCTGTTGGTGGGCCAATCGGCAAAACGTCAAGCAGTAACCAATCCAGAAAACACTTTGTTTGCCATTAAGCGATTTGTGGGACGTCGATTTGACAGTCCCATTACCCAAAAAGACATTAAAACATCGCCATACCGCATTGTGGCCGGCGATAATGGGGATGCGTGGGTAGAGGCGCAAGGGAAAAAGTACAGTCCCAGCCAAATCAGTGCATTTATTTTACAGAAAATGAAGGAAACGGCTGAAAAGTTCTTGGGAGAACGTGTAACCGAAGCCGTCATTACGGTGCCAGCTTATTTTGACGATGCCCAGCGTCAAGCTACCAAGGATGCGGGTCTCATTGCAGGTTTGGATGTTAAGCGTATCATTAATGAACCTACTGCTGCTGCATTGGCCTATGGTTTGGATAAAAAGAAAAACGGCATTGTGGCGGTATATGACTTGGGTGGCGGTACTTTTGACGTTTCTATCTTGGAACTCAGCGATAATGTATTCGAGGTTAAATCCACCAACGGTGACACCTTTTTAGGGGGCGAAGATTTTGACCAGTGCATCGTAGATTTTTTGGCCAAAGAATTTGAAAAAAGCAACGGCATTGATTTGCGGAAAGATCGCTTGGCATTACAACGGTTAAAAGAAGCCGCGGAAAAAGCCAAAATAGAGCTGTCCAGCGCCATCAGTACGGATGTTAATTTGCCATTTATTACGGCCGATCATACTGGACCAAAGCACTTGCATGTTAAAATGACACGCTCTGGCCTAGAGAGTCTGGTGGCCCATTTGATCGAGCGCACATTGGCACCGTGCAAAAATGCATTAAAAGATGCAGGAATCAGCATCAACGAGATTTCCGAAGTCATTTTGGTGGGGGGTATGACCCGTATGCCAAAAGTGGCCGAGGCGGTCAAAGCTTTTTTTGGAAAAGAGCCCCATCAGGGTGTGAATCCGGATGAGGTTGTGGCTCTGGGGGCGGCCATACAAGCTGGTATTTTACAGGGAACGGTCAAAGAAGACTTACTGTTGCTGGACGTAACCCCCTTATCCTTGGGTATCGAGACATTGGGCGGTGTGTTTACCCGTTTAATAGAGCGCAACACAACCATTCCAACGAAGAAATCTCAGGTTTTTTCTACAGCCGAGGATAATCAAACGGCCGTGACCATTCGTGTATTTCAAGGTGAGCGTGAAATGGCGGCCGATAATAAATTATTGGGGCAATTTGATTTGGTGGGCATTCGTTCTGCTCCGCGCGGTCGACCACAAATAGAAGTAACCTTTGATATCGATGTGGATGGTTTGGTGCACGTTTTGGCCAAAGACAAAGACACCAATCAAGAGCAAAAAATTGAAATTCGTTCTTCTGGCGGTTTAGATGCTGGGGAAATAGAGAAAATGATTGCCGAGGCAGCGGCCCACAAAACAGCAGATGAAGAGCGAAAAAAGCTTGTGGAGGCTAAAAATAACGGAGAATCTGTTATTCATTCCGTGACCAAGCAATTGAATGAGTTTGACGTTTCTGACGAGAAAAAAGCCCATGTTGAGCAAAAAATTCAAGATTTGCGTAAAGCCATGGATCATGATCAATTAGATGATATTTCGTCTTTAACCATTGATCTGACCAATGAAATAACCGAACTTGGAAAATTGCCAAAACGTGAAGGCGTTCAGGAAAATGCCGAAGTCATCAATGGGGAATCCCACGACGTTTCGTCTGACGCTTAACAGCTGAGGGGGGGAGCCCCATGTGGGGGGCTCTTACCTGTAAGTCTGTGGGATTTTTGTGGTATTCTCTTGACAGTATGTGGGGGTTTCCTTTTCCTGCTTATATAGATCTGCCCATACTTGGATATGCTTTTTCCTTTTCACTGATCACCCCACAGGAAGATTACTGTTCCGAATATCCTATATCATACGACTAGGCAATTCTGCAATTTTTTTTCTTTTTTTATGGTGATTATTATCCTATAGCATCATTTTTCCATGGTTTTTTCAGAGACCAATCCTTTTTAGGCTCAATCCAAATATTGTGGGCATTTCTATTCCCTGCTTTCGAAATCAATAAAAAAAATAGCAGATTGTACACATCAATACTGGACAAGAAGCGCAGACATTGATTATAGGGGCAGCTCTCTGGACTTCAGGGGTATTCTTTTGGAAAATGTTTGCTCCCTCTCCCTGACAGAGGCCTACTTCCTGTTTTTCCATATTTAACCCAAGGAAGAAGTAGCCCTTAGATTCAGCACGCTCTATGTTCTTGTGAGGCAACCTAAGCACTCTAGTGCGACCATCAGTCATGACAGTTTTGGATGACAGCACGCATCATAAAAAATGGTTTATCTGTTTTTTGCCTCATCTGCCTCAGCATTTTTACTCTATTTTTTGATTATCGTTTTTGACTTTAATTTTTAGAAATGAGGTTACGCGATTTCGCTTTAAATTTTTAAATTATTTTTAACACAATAAATTCAAAAAGTTAAAAAAGTAGGGCAATTTTGCTTTTTGTTAAAAAACAATGACTTTTAATTAATATAGATTAAGCCAGCTTTGTTAATTGTCAAATCAAATGGTTTACTTTTTGATTTTATTTTATTAAGATTTTTTTGTAACAACAAAGACAATAATAAAATGAAAAAAAAGTTAATTGTAAGTTTTTTAAGCCTTATTTTTATTAACACACTGAATGTAACACATTCTATGGATACGACGGGTTATGATGCCACATTGAATAGAAGTAGAGCGGTAAATACAGACAAAGAAAACAACAATGTTCTTAACAATCAATCTCAAACTAAAAATTTGAATTCTGCATTTAAAACTGATTTGAAAAAGGTTTTTAAAGTCAGCACCATAAAAGAAGAAAAAACAAAAGAGGGAGAAATAAAAGGTGAAAAAACAAAAGCAGGTTCAGGTGGGCAAAAAACCACACAATTAAAAACAGATAACGCAAAAAAATCGTCTTTAAAAAATTCAAATGGTCTTGTGCAAAATGGAAATTTGACTACAGAACAAAGGTCCAATATGATACCAGTCGCTTCTATAACCACCACAGGGAGTACTACAGGAGAATCCACAGCTCAGGTTGTCCAGCATGAGAGTTCTAATGCTTTACAAATCGAAGAAACAAAAGAGGGAGAAATAAAAGATGCACAATTGCAAATGAATTCATACGCACATTCTTTTCAAAATCAAAGTTCGAATAATAGCGCTCAAATAAACACCAATTCTTATAAACAAAAAAATATATACAAGAGCATTAAAATTGCACAAAAAATACTGAATGAAATCTCTAATACAGTTCGTTTTTTATTTGATCAATTAGAGGGCAAACTTCGTATACCTACTAAAGAGATCGATTTTATTCAAAATTCAATAGAAAACGGCAGGCAAGTAAACCTGTATGACATCGAAGATATACAACCTGTTTATCATCAAAACAGAGAAAAAGCTCAGCTGCACGTTACACTGTGCCAAGCCTGTAAAGTACAAGGATTTAAATGCTCTGTGGGTTGTAATCAGGAAGAATCATACGATACATTAAAACTCAAGGGACAGTTTAATGTACAACACATTGATAAGAACAACGCACTGTCTTTACAGATAGAAGATAATAATAAAGAACTAAATGGAATAGATACAAATTTTCATATAAGAATAGGACAATGGATGAGTGGCAAGTTCTGTGACAAAATGCGGAAAATTTTAAGGGATAACAAAGGAAAACAATGGATCGATATTGAATTTCAAAAAACCCCTGATTATGCACCCAATTTCTATCGAACTTCCAATCAAAATTATGCTTACAGTGCAATAAAAACAAAACATTATGATAAGAACCATCAATGGTCTCACCAGCAGTATTTTAAATAAAAATAAACGATAAGTAATTGGTGCGCGGTATGATTGCCCCCACTATTGTTCAAGGTGTGATGCTACAGATCAATATGTGGGGGGAAAAAACACTCAAGCTATAATAATGTGTCAGGATGCTATTCAGCCAATTGATATAAAAGTTGGGTGTTTTACTTGATTTTTTTGACTCCACAAATGGAGCAGGGGGACTGACATCCCCAATCACACGCCATGGAATAGAGATTTGAACCGCATCATGTTCAAAAGTGAAAAAACCAAAAGTTCTCTGATATAGGGGGGGAAAGGGGAACTGACCTCACCCCAATTGGTCCCCGACAAAAACCTTCTCGCTTAAAGGGCGCTCGTCAAGCTTAAAAATTTTTCCAGCAACGAGACGCCACACCATCCAACAACCCAACCAAAATCAGCCGGTTGGCTGATCTTTTTTCGTCATTTTTTCCACAATGGCTTTTGGCACATCGGCATAATGGTCAAATTGCATGGAATAAATCGCACGCCCCTGAGACATGGATCGCAAGGTGCTGACATAACCAAACATGCATGATAATGGAACCATTGCCGTAATTTGACGGGCGTTCATTTGTTGATCCATCCCCATAATTTGACCACGACGGCTGTTAATATCCCCAATAATATCGCCCATATAATCTTCTGGAGTGATGACTTCTACTTTCATGATGGGTTCCAATAATTTTGGCCCCGCCTTTGCTATGCCTTCACGAAAGGCGGCACGAGACGCAATTTCAAAGGCTAAAGTGCTAGAGTCCACATCGTGATACGATCCATCCAACAAGGTTGCCTTAAAATCTACCATGGGTGCGCCCGTCAAAACACCCGTTTCTTTGGCCATAACAATGCCTTTTTCCACCGATGGAATGTACTCTTTTGGTATGGCACCACCAAATATTTTGCTTTCAAATACAAAACCAGATCCGGCTTCTAATGGCTGGAACAAAACCTTTATTTTTGCAAATTGACCCGAACCGCCCGATTGCTTTTTGTGGGTATAGTCCACCTCATAGGATTTACTGATGGTTTCGCGATAAGCCACCTGAGGCTCTCCAACAGTGGCATCCACTTTAAATTCACGCTTCATACGGTCCACGATAATTTCCAAATGCAATTCTCCCATCCCAGAAATGATGGTTTCCCCCGTTTCAGGGTCAGAAGCAAAGCGTAACGATGGATCCTCGCCTGACAAACGTCCCAACGCCGTTCCCATACGCTCTTGGTCGGCCTTGGTTTTAGGTTCAATGGATACGGAAATAACAGGGGCTGGAAACTCCATGCGCTCTAGGATAATGGGGCGTGCCGGATCACATAACGTATCCCCAGTGCGCGTGTCCTTTAACCCTGCCAATGCCACGATCCCCCCACAGCCTTCTTCCTTTAGATCTTCTCGCGAATTGGCATGCATTTGCAGCATACGACCAATGCGCTCTTTTTTCCCCGTATTGGGATTTAAAACCTGCATACCTGCAGTCATTTTTCCAGAATAAATTCTGAAAAAAGTCAATGTTCCCACATAAGGATCATTGGCAATTTTAAAGGCTAAACCTGAAAAAGGCGCGTTTTCACTGGCATTGCGATGCTCGATTTCTCCATTATCAGGATTTTCACCTTCCACCGATGGCACATCCACTGGCGAAGGCAAATAATCCAACACCGCATCAAGCAGCGTTTGTACACCCTTGTTCTTAAAGGCAGATCCGCAAATCACAGGCACAAAAGAAAAACTCAACGTCCCTTTTCTAAGACAGAATCTTAAGTCTTCTGCCGACAGGTCGCCGTTATCCAAATATTTGTTCATGATGTCTTCGTCTTGATCAGCCACCAATTCCAACAGTTCTTTTCTGTATTTTGCTGCGATTTCCACCATATCCTCAGGAATGGCTTCATAGGTAAACTTGGCACCCAGTTGTTCATCGTGCCAGACCACGGCCTGCATTTCCACCAAATCCACAATCCCCGTAAAACTAGACTCACATCCAATGGGCAATTGCACAACCGCAGGCGTACTGCCCAAACGATCGGTGATCATGTCTACACAACGGAAAAAGTTTGCACCCATGCGGTCCATTTTATTCACAAAGCAAATGCGGGGAACTTTGTATTTATTGGCCTGACGCCATACGGTTTCCGATTGAGGCTCGACACCAGCCACACCATCAAAAACGGCAACCGCACCGTCCAAAACGCGCAATGAACGTTCCACTTCGATGGTAAAATCCACGTGACCAGGTGTGTCGATAATATTGATGCGGTGCTCTTTCCAAAAACAGGTGGTCGCAGCCGAGGTAATGGTGATGCCGCGCTCTTGCTCTTGCTCCATCCAATCCATCGTGGCAGTCCCCTCGTGGACTTCACCAATTTTGTGGGTCCGACCGGTATAATACAGAATGCGCTCTGTGGTGGTGGTTTTTCCGGCGTCAATATGGGCCATAATGCCGATGTTGCGGTAATGTTGCAGGGATACAGAGGGGGAAGACACGGTTGTTCCTTGTACGATAAATAGAGTCTTTTCACCTTAAAGTTTACGGTATTTCTGGGGTTTTGTCCACGGGGTTCAGCAGAGGCATCTGCGTCTCTTTTTTCGTCTTTTCCATCCAAAGACCGTTCTCTAGGATCCTGTACTTGCACCTGAAAACGGTTGGATAATCTTTGTGCCCCACTCTATCCATAATAAAACGGTTTTTACAAACAGCCAAAATGCCCAATGGATGAACCCTTTGGCCGTAATAAAGAATACAGAATATTTGAAAAACAGAATATTCATTAGGGCCTGTACAAAGGGTACAGGCACGCTACTTTTAAACACTTTTAAGCACTTTCAAATCAATTCTTTCCCCATTACCATGCAGTGCATCATTCAAATCCCAAAAGGTCTTTTTTGGAGACTTTTGTACCATCGGAACCACTATTATTGTTTGAGTCTTCCACAGAATCCTCGGGTTGCATGGTGTTGATTTGCTTTTCACCGGGTTGAATGGTGTCGATTTGCTCTAAAACATTGCTTTGATTGGGGGCAACTGTTTTAATTTGCTGATGGGTGTTATCGTTGGTTTCAGCGTCCATTTGCTTTTTGATTTTTTCTTCAGCTTCCTTTTTTGCCATCACAATATTTCCAACATTTATTTGGATTTGCTCCAGAGCTTTGTCTAATTCTGGATATTCTTCCCCATTGTTCCTCAGTTTTTTAAGTTCAGCGTTAAGATCAAAGTTGCTTTGCTCTTGCTCTTCTTTAGTAGATCGACACATTATGAAAAAACGAATAAAATCCCTAAATAGCTCCTCATTGGCCTTCTCCTTCTTGGCCTTCTCCTCATTGTCCAAACGAGGAGGTGCATACTTCTTCTTGCGATACTCCAAAGCTTCTTTGACAATTTCAAAACTTGGTTGTATTTTATTGTTTGAAAACAGGCGACAAATTTCATTAAAACCAAATAGAAACCTATTATTAGAGGTAAAGAGGTACCCATTATCAATGCTTGCAAAACCCATCCAAAAAGCGCAGTCCATGTCCTCTTGCTTAACAAAGTATTCGTCAAAAAGAATTTGCATGATGGCGTTATAATTCAAATATTCAGTTGCGTATTGAATTAATCGTGCCTTAAACACATTCTTTTTTCCAAATTTTTTTTCACGAGATCCGTCCGCTTTTTGTATGATTTCGTTGGACACATATTCATTGAATGTGTCATACAAATAACGGGCCTCATCTTTTTTTTTATTACTCAGAGCTAGCGGAATAATAGATTTTATCATGCAATAAAGGCGTCCACCGTCAGAAATTTTAAACTTATAATCAATAATTTCCTTGGCATCAAGGTTTGGCAATCTGTTTAAAAAGTCTTCGTACAATGATCTATTTTTTATATCCAAATTACCCTCACGGTTCTTTTTTATTAGCTCCATCAACTCTGCGCGTTTTTCTTCTTTCAAACAGCCATTTTCTGAGAAAGAAAACCTCAAAGCGTAAGTTAATAAAACGCCTATATTGCCATATATGTCTTTATGTTTTATGTCTGGATCTGCTATAATATCGTCAAAAAGACGGGTTACTGTATCAGTTACTGTATCAGTTTTTTCAACGGCTTTTAAAGAAGGCGTTATCCCCATAAAAAATATGGCGAATAAGTGGATGTATTTTTGCATTTTTTTGAACGCTTTTAATGTTAACACCCGATTTTTATCATACACACTTAAATTACAAAAGTCATTCAGTTTTTGAAAAAACACTAAATTGAATGTAATCTGATTAACAAGCAATCTGACATCATGAACAATACAGGCGTGCTCAATTCATGGGTACAATCTTTGTGCGTGCATGGCGGACCATGGTATGATGAAAAAAACAGCTCTGCTCCCGTCTATGCACTTTGATTCCCAGGATTGGTGGAATGAGCACGGCCCGTTTTCATTGCTGCATGAATGTTTGCTCTTGCGCATGACCTTTATTTTGAACACGTTGCGTCAGGAAAATCAGGATATACACCCTGCAACCCCCCCATTAATGGGTTTCCGTGTGGTGGATGTGGGGTGTGGGGCAGGGTTAACCAGTGAACCTTTGGCCCGTTTGGGGGCCCATGTCGTGGGCATCGATCCCGAACCCCAAGCCATTATGTGTGCCATAAACCATCGAAACCAATGCCAAGATGTTAACCTAGATGTATCCTATATCTGTCAAGATCCCCTGACATGGCAATGCCCAAACCCGGTGGATTTAATTGTTATTTTCGAGGTTTTGGAACATGTAGAAAACCCTGCTCAATTGCTGGAAAAAATGCTGTCTTGGTTGCGACCAGGGGGTCTGATTATGGGATCCACCATCAATCGCACCAAAGCATCGTCCGTTTTAGCCATTGATTTGGCTGAACACATTCTGGGCTGGGTCCCCCCTGGAACCCACCGTTGGGATCAGTTTTTAAAACCAGAAGAAATCATATCTATACTGAAACAGCACGGGTGCGATTCTGTTGAAACCCAAGGATACATATACATTCCCATGGTTGGATATAGATACAGCCCTTTTTCTGGTATCAATTACTTTTTTTCCGCACGCAAACCCCCGCTTTATCATCCGAATCATTCATGAACATATTTTTCTTGCCCTCTGCCGTCATCTGTGCATTCATCCTGTCGGGATGCACACCCGTATTGAACCAAAAAACCACCCATCAATTATCCCATGTGTTCATAGAGCGCATGGATGGCCGTATGGGCCAAGTATTGCGTAATCGACTGAAAAACACCATTCACCCGACGGTGCCTCTGTACACACTGACCATTGCGTTAAGGGATCAAACCCGACCGCTGGTTTTAAATCGACAAGGGCAAAGTGCCATAGAACATTATATCCTGAAGGCCGAATATACCCTGTGCCGACGCCAAGATGAATGCATCCTTGGCAAGGGGAAAATCCGTGTTTATGGGGTAAAGCCCATGACCGTATCCTATTATTCCCAAACGGTGATGGATCAGGCCACCCAGTACCGCGCCTACGAATCCTTGGCTGAAAAGATCATTCATGCTGTTGCCATGGATTTGAATAGGGCACCAGCCTGTACATGCCCCCTGTTAAAACCCACCCCCCATCACGAGAGTTACACCACACCGAAATAATTGATCATCAAAAGGGCGGGGCACGTGGGGTATGGGGATTTGTAAGGGCTTTGATCCACGCAATGGCACACACCAAAGTGTCCATGGGGGATTTACCTTTGAGCGATAGGCCAGTGATAATACAGGATCATGCCACAACCATTCGTTCCATGACCGCGATCAGTACCCCAAAAAAAGCGTATGTCTGTCAACAGTGTGGTTCGGTCACACCAAAATGGAAGGGCAAGTGTGATGAATGCCAACAATGGGACACCTTGGTCGCTGAAACCGTCAGCGTTTCCATTCCCACAGAGGGTGTTCAGGCCTTTGAAACATTATCCCAAGCCGATGAACACCAATTCCCCAGATTATCCACAGGAATGAAAGAATTCGATCGGGTCTGTGGCGGAGGCATTGTGGCAGGATCGGTTTCATTGGTGGCGGGCGATCCTGGTATTGGAAAATCCACATTGCTGTTGCAATTGGCGGGCATGATGGCGCCAAAAACAGCTGTGGTGTATGTGTCAGGCGAAGAGTCTTCGGCCCAAATTAGACTTCGTGCCAAGCGGTTAGGTTTGCAAGATGCCAAGGTGCATATCATCAGCTCTAATCAATTGGATACGGTGCTACCCATGATTCCAAAAGTTTTGGTGTCTGGTGTATTACGTGGATTCATCATTATTGACTCGATTCAAACCATGATGTTGAAATCAGCCGGCGCCACACCGGGTACATTGGGGCAAATCAGAGAATGCATCAATACTCTGATTACCTTGGCCAAATCCACGGGTCTGGCCATTATGGTGGTGGGTCATATTACAAAAGACGGCATGATTGCTGGACCAAAGGTATTAGAGCACATGGTGGATACTGTTCTGTATTTTGAGGGGGATAATAATCGTCCCTATCGATTATTGCGCACCATAAAAAATCGTTTTGGGGCCACCCACGAAGTTGGTGTTTTTGACATGGTCAGCGGTGGATTACGCGAGGTCACCAATCCATCGGCTTTGTTCATCAGTCCGCGTCAACAAGAAATCCCTGGTGCCTGTATTTTTGCCGGTATGGAGGGCACACGCCCCTTGCTGGTAGAGTTTCAAGCCCTGTCCACGCCATCATTTTTAGCCAGCCCCAGACGCTCTGTGGTGGGGTGGGACAGCAACCGATTATCCATGATCTTGGCCGTATTAGAGGCCCGCTGTCAGCTGTGTTTTTCCAAAAAAGATGTCTTTTTAACCGTGCTGGGCGGCATTCGCATTGCAGAGCCCGCCGCGGATTTATGTGTGGCATTGGCATTACTGTCATGCCTGAAAAAACGACCCTTACCAAAACGGGCCATTGCCTTTGGTGAAATTGGTCTTACGGGTGAAATCTATCCCACAGCGTTTGGAGAACACCGCCTAAGAGAGGCAGAACAACTGGGTTTTTCCCATGTTTTTATGCCCGACAGTACGTTATCCACCCACAGCATGACCCTATCGTCGTTAAATCATGTAAAGGATCTTGATCTTTGGTTCCGCTCATGATCTTCTGATAGGGTCTTTTTCACTGGGAATACAATGGATATGGGATACTCGCAATTTAATACCTTTGATCTGTTGATTCTCGTGACGTTGGGCTTTTCTTTGCTGATTGGCTTTTCCAGAGGGTTTGTACGTGAAATTTTTGGTTTGGGGGCATGGCTGGGGGCAGCGTTGGTGGCTAAAAAAGACTTTCAATGGCCAAAAGACTTTTTTTCCCAGTGGATTGATAATCCTTCAATCTTGCAAGCGGCTGGATTTTTTTCTGTTTTTTGTCTTACATTGGTGGTTTTCTTGTGCTTGGCTCAGTGGCTATCCATAATGGTTCAAAAGAGCTTTGCCAAAACAGTGGATCAATCCTTGGGTCTGGTTTTTGGATTTATTCGGGGTCTAGCTCTGATTTGTGGGGCCTATGTTGGGACATTGATCATGTTTCCATCCGACAGAATTCCCATTATTGTCAATTGCTCCAAAAGTGTAACCTGGTTAAATCATGCGGCCTTTTTTTCCGCTCAGCATTTACCGGAATCTTTGAAAAATCATGATTTACTGATTAAAAACTTAAAAGAACTGGATCTCTCTCCCATGAATTCTAATGCCTTAACCCGATCTTTATCTGCCCCGAAAGCAGAATCGACGGATTAAAAGGTACGAACCATTTGGGGGTATGCACGATTTGGGGCGATGGAATGTCACCCCTGCCTGTATGTAACCTTATATTTGTATGTTCGCGATGACCTTATCCGTAAGGGCTTTGATATGCTGTTGAACCATGCTGGCTTGATCTGCCCCTTGGGCCATTGGTTCATGACCTGTGGCATTGGGTTGGGCAGATTGGGGTGTGTTTTGGGATGAGGCTTGGGCCAAACGTTGGGCTTGCTCCAGTACGCGCAATAAGTGATCACAGGCCTGATCCAAGCAATCCTTACTTAAAAACAATCCACTGGTATGGGGGTCCAGCAACGCTTGAAAATGGTCCAAACCGCGCAGGGGATGGGATACCATCAACACCAAATGATTTTTTAACCTATTGATTTGATCCAACAGTGCGTTGCGCTGGGCAGGAACACGTTTTGATTGCGTCTGCAATTCATTCAAACAATTCTGCCATAACATCACAGCCGTTTTTTTACATAATTGATCCAAAGTTATGCCATCTTTTTCCAGTAATTGGGAATGAATATCCGACAATTCATCAATGGCTTTGCGCATCATTTCCCACTTTAATCCCATGACTTTGTTGGCATATGGGGTCATACCCAAATGGGCATCGGAAAAAATGGTTTCTATTTTTTCATGCATGACTTGGTTCAAGTTGTGTAATAATTGACCATGGTGCAACAGCGCAGGCAAATAGTTTTGTAAAGAACGCCAATCTTGTCGCAAAAAAGTCAGACGATCATTCAGTTTTTTACGTGCCACAATATGTGGAATACCAATAAATGCTTTTAATATGGATTCGTATCGGCCATTCAATTCATCCACCATTTTTAATAATGCGGCTTCAATGCTGTAATCGTCTTTTTCAGTGCCGTCATTGAACTGGAGCACCAGGTCTTGCAGCGCATTCATTTTTTCAGAGCATTCTTTTTGGTGTAAACGATTTTCTTGCAATAACCCACGTAAATTTTTGGGTGAAACCTCTTCTAAATCCAGATGTATGGGGTGGGTCAACACGGCACTTTGGGCTTGTTTACGGGCCAGTTCCAATCTGTGGAAAATGCCTTTTGCATGATAGGCTATGCGATTGATGATGATGGAGGGGGAAAAAAGATATCGCTTTTCTATTTGATAGGCCAAACGTAATGCCCATTTGCGCAAGTGCTCATTGCTGCTGTGAGATAAGTTGGCCTTGATGGCGGGATTTTTTTCTAAAAAAGCATCCACGTATTCGGCCAAAACCCCATCGCGCACCAGATGCATTTTCAAGGGTATACGCTGTTTTTCTGGGGAAAAACCTGGTGCACATTGTGCCGTGCTTAAAACTGCGGACATGATCCATGCCACAAACATGGCTTTTTTATAACGCATCATCACTTTTTTTACGGATATATGACGTTAACTTTACGACCAGTATCCTAAAAAAATCCTCTACAAATCAATGGGCTTTCAAGGAATCATCCCACTCTGGATGGCGTGCCATGATTCAATGTCCATCCCAAGGGGGCGCTATACGGCAACGCCCTTTAAACTGTTGTGGGATGAGGATTGGATTTGAATGTTTAATAGATCGCCCACTGCGCAAAATGGGTGAGTAAAATGCACGCTATGCATGTACTCACTGCGCCCCGTGCATCCATGATCTTCGTCCACGCGTTCCACTAAAACAGGGATGGTTTGATCTTGAAAGGTTTGGTTAAAAGCCAATCGATGGCGATCCAAAACCCCATTCAAGTGCTGTAAGCGCTCACTTTTGATGGCTTCATCCAATTGTTTGACCATGGCTGCAGGTGTACCAGGCCGCGGACTATACATAAAAGAAAAGGCTTGGGCAAAATGAACCTGATCAATCAAATGGCATGTGTCTTGAAAATCCTCGTCACTTTCCCCAGGATATCCCACAATAAAATCTGATGAAAAAGCCATTTTTGGATTGTAGGTCATAAATTTTTCAATGATGTTCAGATAAAATTCACGGGTATATTGTCGATTCATACGTGCCAAAACCCGATTAGAACCCGATTGTACAGGCAAATGCAAAAAGGGCATCAAAATGTCGATATCTCTGTGGGCGCACAATAAATCATCGTCCACATCCCGTGGGTGGGATGTGGTGTATCGCAAGCGCGTTAATCCAGGAAATTCTGCCAGTGCCATAATCAATCGCCCCAAGGATGTTTCCTTGCCACCCGCATCCAATCCATGATAGGCATTAACGTTTTGCCCCAACAGCGTGATTTCCTTGGCCCCCAAATCCACCAAACGTTTGGCCTCTTGCAATACGTCTGATAAAGGGCGGGAATATTCTGGACCGCGGGTATAGGGCACCACACAATACTTACAAAATTTGTTACAGCCCTCTTGGATGGACAGAAAGGCCTGTGGCCCCTTTAATCCCCGTTCTTGGGGCAATTCATCAAATTTTTCCATTTTTGGAAAACCCAACGACACCTTTGGTTGATCGGGTTGAGCCCACAAAATACGCATCACTGTTTCAGGCAATGTATGGTATGTCTGAGGCCCCACCACCACATCCACATAAGGGGCACGCTTTAAAATATCAGCACCCAGTGCTTGGCCCACACATCCAGCCACAATAATGATGGTGGATTTCCCCCCATCTTTACGCTTGTTTTTTACAATACGAAATCGGCCCAATTCGGAAAACAGTTTGTCTTCTGCTTTGGCTCGGATATGACAGGTGTTAACGATGATCAAATCCGCCGTATCCACCTGATCTGTGGCTTGAAAACCCAGGGGAACCAAGGCCTCTTCCATACGTTCAGAATCATAGACATTCATTTGACAGCCATAGGTCTTGATGAATAGCCGTTTGGTAGGAGCCGTTTCTGCGGGCAAAGTGGCAAAGTGTTCTGCAGCATCCAGAGGATTGGTGGTCTGGGCAAGACTGGAAAAAGTGCTCATAGGTCCGCATGTCAAATTTTTATGATCATAAAATAAAAGCAGTGATGTATCAAGGTCAAAGGCAAAAAAGCATCCTGTATTTCTCTAAAAAATGGTATAAACTGGATGTATGGTTATCCCGTGGGTACAGTTTTAATGGGCAATTTATTGGCATATCCAGACACCCCATTGCCCTTAACCATCACTCAAATTTCAGGGTATTTAAAACAACACATTGAAAAAGGGTTTTCTGCGGTCTGTGTGCAAGGCGAAATTTCTGGATGCAAACAGCACACCTCTGGACATACGTATTTTGCCCTAAAAGATGATCAGTGCGTCATTGATGCCATTTGTTGGCGCGGAACCAAACTTCAAACCCCGCTGCATGATGGGGCTCTGGTGATTTGCAGGGGACGCATTACGACCTATGGGGCGCGCTCTAAATACCAATTAATCATTGAAAGTGCAGAGCCAGCGGGGCAGGGGGCATTATTGTATTTGATCGAACAATTAAAGGCCCAACTGACCAAAGAGGGGCTGTTTCAACTGGAACGAAAAAAACTATTGCCTCGATTTCCTGGGTGTATTGGCCTGATTACATCACCCACGGGTGCTGTGATCCAAGATATGTTGGTGCGTTTTTCTGATCGTTTGCCCTGCCGATTGTTGCTCTTTCCTGTGGCGGTGCAGGGCAGCAATGCTGTGCCTGATATTTTAAAGGCGTTGGCATTCTTTCACCAACACCATCCACGTCCCGATGTTTTGATCATTGCCCGTGGCGGGGGAAGCATCGAAGATTTGTGGGCCTTTCATGATGAATCGGTGGTTAGAGCAGTGGCCGCAAGTGAAATCCCCATTATTTCTGCCATTGGTCACGAGACCGACACGACCCTGATGGATTATGCGGCCGATTGTCGAGCCCCAACCCCCACAGCAGCAGCCGAAATGGTGCTGCCACTGATTTCTGATTTGCAAGATCATATTCACAGCTGTATGACATTATTGCGCCGGGCCCTGTATCATGAATACAGTTTAGGGCAAACCCGACTGGGTCATTTGGCCTATCGTTTACAATCCATGAAACTGGCTCCTTTACCTGCAGAGCAACGCTTGGATGATTTCTTTGATGGACTGGTGAAATGCATCTCCCTCTTTATACATGAAAAAGAATACCTCTGGAAATTAATAGGACAAAAACTGGGTCAAGGTCCCATCAGAGATATTGCAAGCCATCAGAACCACATCATACGTCTTGGCCAACATGTAACGCGATTGATGGCTGAAAAAATGCATACGCTTGAATCTCTGTTGGGGAATTATGATCGATTATTGGCCCAATTGTCCTATCAAAAAACCCTAGAACGTGGCTTCTCGTTGGTCTTGGATGGGGATGAAAAACTATGCTCTTCCAGGGGCATGGCCGTAAACACAGAAGCCCTGTCCATCCAGTTTTATGACGGCAGGGTCCTTGTTTCTGTCAACAAAAATTCTGCTTAACCCAAGGTGGTATGCAAAAACTTGGCGATTTTTATGCAATGGTGTACTATATATTAAATAGATAAATGATAGAGTCCATGGCTACTGAGCCTTTGTCGATCCCTGAACGATCTCTTTCTTCATTTGATTGGCCGTCTTTTCATGCCCGCACCAGACTGCATTTTCAAGAGCACGAGTGTGTTCAGGATATGGTTTTTTTTGATACAGCCGATCAAGTTGTTTCGGCATTAAAAGAACTGTACCAACGTCAAGTCACCCAGGCGCGGCAAACCATATTTTCGGATCAACGATCTGTGGGGTCCCACAGTTATCCCTATTTGGGCATTTACGTTCCCGTATGCGATTCTAGTGGGCTGCAATCCTATGACCTATTCAGTCATCCTGGATTTTATGGCACCACCATTACCCAGCCGGTTCTGTACGAGGGATACTTGCACCAACAACTCACACTGTTGATGCAATCCCACAAGATTTTAGTAGGGATAGGGACCAGTGCGCGCCATATACCCGACTCTTTTTTACCCAGTATACCGGCCATGGACTTTATAGCTTCTGCAGAGACCAAGCCAAAGACGCTGATGCCTGCGTCAGATGCATGGATGGATACCAGCATGCGCGTGAACCTGCCATCTCTATACGGTCTGGATCAAAATTGGGAAGATACAGCCAAAGATTGGGATACCTTGCCCACAAAACCCTTGGGTTTATTTTCTGCACCTCGGATCGATTATTCTCTGGCCCGATTGCAACATTATTGTGGAACGTCGGCCGATCAATTTCAAAATTTTATCCTGTTAACCAACTATTCCCATTACGTCGATTCTTTTTTGGCCTATGCCCGTGATCCAGAGCGTTTAAAGCAAGGGTATACCTCTTGGTCAGGACCTATGGGACGGTGGCATCGTCTGGATCGCAGCATTCCATCAGAATATGTGGATGAGGGCAGAACTTTTCAAATGCCGGCCTATCACTTGCAAAAATCCGATCGCCAAGGCATCACCCTGATTAATATTGGAGTAGGCCCCAGCAACATGAAAACCATAACGGATCATTTGGCCGTGCTGCGGTCTCATTGCTGGATTATGTTGGGCCATTGCGGTGGATTGCATCATACCCAACGGTTAGGGGATTTGGTCATTGCCAATGCCTATATGCGCGAAGATCGGGTGCTGGATGAAGAGTTACCTCTCAATGTACCCATTCCTCCTGTATACGATGTACAGCATGCTTTGTATCAAGCTGGCGCTCGGTTTTTTCCGGATCAGGATCAGTTGCATCGCTCTTTGCGATCTGGAACGGTTTTAACCACGGCCAATCGCAACTGGGAGTTACGCATCAAGTCATTTTCTCCTCTGATCCATCGATCCAGAGCCATTGCCATTGATATGGAATCGGCCACATTGGCGGCCAACGCTTTTCGATTTTCCATTCCTTATGGAGCATTGTTGTGTGTATCGGATCGTCCGTTGCATGGGGATTTAAAAATGCCGCAATCGGCTCAGAATTTTTACAAGGATCGGGTCCACGAGCACATGCTGATGGGCATTACAGCCATGGAAATTTTGTCAACCTATTGTCCTTTGGCCTTGCATTCTCGTAAATTGCGTGGATTTCAAGCTGCCCCATTTCGATAAATGGGCTGTACATCCACCACCTGCTGCAGGGGGTTCCCCAACGTGCAAAAGCCCTATAAAAGCCACAGAAGGGGGTGTACGGGTTTGTGATGGTAAACTGGGGTCAACTGATGGGCTTTTTTCCAAAATAGAGGATTATAGGCTTGAAATAGGGGTGGGGATGGCTCCTCCGATGCATCAAGTCACAGCCTAAGTCCGAAACAAGGGGTGATCCAAAGAGAGGCTGCTGTTTTAACCACCCCAGTTCATGATCATGGCTTCCATCAGGATATTGCCATTGAAAACCCTTGCACCATCGTATTCCTGTTAAAAATAATGCAAAAGCGGTTGTTTTCGTGATCACAGACATACACATCGATACATAAGGGGGGGGGCGTAACAGTACGTGCGCTTTTTTCTTTATCCTGGGACCTTTTTATGGCAACAACGGCAATACTCAATCATCAGGATTGCCCACCTATTCCCCTGGTTCACAGAGGAAAAAACCCTTAGGTTGTGCCGATGATGTTATGTCAAAAGACGTATACAGAAAGGATGTTTCTGTCCTCAATAGAAGAGAGCTGATGTGTTATCAAAAGAGGTAAAAATGCATATCTGTGGGCGACCAACGATCCAACCCCCCCACACCGATGGTCCCTAGTAAAGAAATCCCATATGCTATACCCCTAAAAGGGTTTCCTTGGATTTATCATGAGGGGTTACACGAATGAGGGTAATTTGATGATTGTGTTTACGCAAAATCTTTAACGTAAATCCGTTCAGTGTTAAAACAGATCCAACATCTGGGATGGATCGTGTTTCATTCAAAATCAACCCCGCCAGTGTGGATGCTTCACTGTTGTCCAGCGACCAGTCATATTGTCTTTGCAAATCGCGCAATGTAACCGATCCTTGGATGATGTAATCCCCGTTTGTGGTTGTGCGAACGCCAGGCAAGGCCGCATCATGCTCATCCGTAATTTCACCCACAATTTCTTCTAAAATATCTTCCAGCGTAACCATGCCCAATAATGATCCGTACTCATCCACCACAAAGGCTTGATGACTGCTTTTGGCCTTGAACAACTGCAATTGATCAAACAGGGTACTGGTATCAGGGATAAACCAAGGTTGTGTCATCATTTCAGAAATAACAACCGCTTGATCCGACTGGTGACTGGCACGAGCCAAATGCTTGATGTTCACCACACCAATAATATTGTCAGGAGTGTCTCTCCACAATGGAATGCGCGTATAGGATGCATTAAAAATTTTTCGATACAGCTCGGCTGGGGGTAAATCAATATTAAAGGACAAAATGTTTTTACGATGCACCATGACTTCATCCACTGTGACCAAGGATAAATCCAACACGCTGCGCAACATGGCGCGTTCGTGCAAGGCCATTTCTGCCCCAGTATGCAAATCAATGGCACCACGTAAATCTTCGACCGTATCCTTTTTTAAGGATAAATTCACCCCTAAAAATCCTATGATTTTGTGGGCAAAGGCATCCATAAACCGGGTAACAGGCCTTAAAATGGTGCGTAAAAATTGAATGAATCCCGCCAGAAACAATCCCACTTGCTCTGGAAAGTAATAGGCATACACTTTAGGCAAAACCTCTAGGCACAAGGTCATGCATGCCCCCATAACCAACGATGCCACAAACACGCCCCATTCGCTGAGTACAGAGCTCATCATCTGAGAAGTCAGCGCAGCCATACCCGAAAACAGACAGGTGTGGGTTAAAATAATGGTGCTGATCAAGGTGTGCATGTTTTCTTGCAACGACAACAGCAAAACCGCCCGCTTTTTTCCTTTTTTTGCCAATTGATTCAAACGCAGTCTTGATGCCATGGTTACTGCGGTTTCACTGGCCGATAAAATCGCAGACATCACACAAATGGTAACAATGATACAAATAGAAACAAAAGAGTTCATGAGGCTGGGTATACAGGATACAAATGTTCTTTTAGGGCACTGATGATGCGATTGACGGCTTCTTGATAAAACTCATCATTACTTTCTACGCAAATATCGGCCATGCCATAAATGGGGTATCGTTCTTTGACCAATGATTCTAGAACGGCCTCGGTATTTCCATCGATCAGCTGTGGGCGCATTTTTCTTTGCACACGATTGGCCAATGTTGTAATATCCGATTTCAACCATACTGTAATGGTGCGATCTTGTAACAGGGTGCGCGTTTGATCATGAATAAACGCACCTTCTCCTGTGGATAACACATGAACAGGTTCCGTGTCCAGTAATCGGGCAATAACTCTGTTTTCCGTCATTTTAAAGGCGGCTTCCCCCCATTGCTCGTAAATGTCAGATACGCTGCACCCGCCAGCAGCCCTTTCAACCTCTTGATCTGAATCACAAAAAGGTTTTTTCAAATCTCTGGCCAATCGACTGCCTATTGTGCTTTTTCCAGCGCCCATCATGCCGACAAGAGCAATGGTTTTTGGAATATAAAATGACGTAAAATTATAACTTGTCATTGCTTTTTCTCATTGTTTCCGATACAAAAGATTATACTTCAATTAGGTTACCATGCTCAACAAGTTTTTCATATCCCATTGGAAAATTACCCTAATGACTTTCACCGCAGGCCTTATCGCCCTTGTCATTATTGCTGCAATGTATTGGATGCCACCCATGGCACGTTTGGTGGAAATCCCCATTTCCGTGGAACAATTGACCCAAAGTCCTGGGGATAAACCCTCATCCAATGCCACAAAGACCATCGCCTTTTCCACCAAAAAAGACACGCCCACCCCCCACGCACAATCCTGATCTTTTAGCAAACATCTTTGCGATATAAATCATAATAAAAATTACATTATACGATGTTTATCGCATAGTAAAAACCATGCCCTATTTTAATATGTTTTATTTTTATTGACAAATCGTGAATTTTGAATCATATTAAAAGGATCATTTTGAAAATTATAAAAGGCTGGCATACTGTGCTTATGATCTCTGGACCAGAAGGTTCCCTAGAAGCGTCCTATCACTGTTCACCCATGGACCCCAGGGCACCTATGGTGATTCTAATGGCCCCCCATCCCGAACAAGAAGGCACCATGGATCATGCTGTAATGCAGGCTCTGTTTCGTGTTTTTGCCCGTCTGGACTTTAATATTTTACGCTTTAATTATCGTGGTTCTGGGAAATCTCAGGGCACCTTTACCAACGGAGAAGGCGAAGTATCTGATGCGGCTGCCTGTTTGGATTGGATGCAAAACAAAAACCCAAATCCAGCCCAATGTTGGGTTGCTGGGTTTTCTTTTGGGGCCTATATTGCCTTGCAATTGCTGATGCGTCGTCCGGAATGCCACAGCTTTGTGGCCATCAGTCCCCTGGCCAATATGTATGACTTTAACTTTTTGGCGCCATGTCCTGCCCCTGGATTGGTGGTTCATGGGGATATGGATGAGGTCACACCAAAAGAGTCGGTTATTCGACTGACCCACCAGCTATCCATGCAAAAAAGAGGCCATAAAATTGCCCTTCATCTGATTCCTGGGGCGGATCATGCCTTTGCAAGCCATCTGAAGAGTGTGGAAACCACAATCCAAGAATACGTTCTAAGCAAGCTGTCCCCACCGGTGCGTCACGCAGAAAGAGGGTGGGCTCAAAAGGCTGCTTTGGTCGGCTAAGGAATTGTGTCTTAACATCCGCCTGATTCATCACTGCAAGAATACCTATGATGGGTATGAATGGGGGTATCTTGAGCAGAGCCCCCATCCATTATTTCATGGGTTTTTTTTATTCATTATGGCGTACTTTGTTGTATTTTTTTAATTTTTCTCTTAAAAGTTCAATAAAAACCATTTCCATTCCATTTTTTTTAATTCTTCTCTTGATTCGCGTTGAATAGTCCATGTCGATAATTTATCTTTAAGTTTTCCTTTTACTGCTCTTGCTTTCTGTTCTTCTGGGGTGATATTAGAGTTCTCCTCTTTCATAATATGGTCTGTGATTGGATCAAAATTATTTAATTTATTTTGTTCTCTTTGGATGGTGGCATTAATAACAGGATTTTCGGGGGCTGTGCTTTGTAAACTCAGTCCCCCATATTATGGGTCAACTCATCCTTCAAAAGCTTGTCAATCTTTTTTCCATCGAGAATTAATTCCATTTTTTGTTTGGTTTTTTTTAGGCAAGATTTCTTCCGGGGTGGCAGTATAGATCATAAGATCCACTTCTTCACATCAGGCGCCTGTATTGTTACCGGAATGGTGTTCTAATAACTTTTTTAGAAGTAATTGTGTGTAAAGTATTTTACAATATTCGAAGCTTGTATCAAATACGCGGTCAACCATTCTTTGCTTTACATCTAAAGTCAAGTTTATTGGAACGGATTCTTTCATAACCGCTGTTTTTGCTGATTCACACAATTCGCTATACAGCGCTCTTGCATAATTAAACTTGCGAGCAATGCCAAAATCATTTGGTATCTTACGGCTAACTGTGAATAAAGAGGACAAATTTTTAACCATTTGGTTGGTAAATGTCACCCCAGGTTCCATTCCATGGATTTCTTTGTTATTCAGAATTTGAGAGAACTTATGTACAAACAGATCGCCTGCACATAAAGAAAGTAATTTCCATCTTCCGATTTCGCTATGATTTTCAAACATATATTTTTCAAGAGAGCGGACCTCTCCATTTTTTTCAATAGATGATGGACCACGTATCTTCAAACTAGGATCTATTGTTGCCTTAATTATTTGCTCTATCATTTGTGGAGTAATACCGCTGTCAATTAAAATATAGTCAAGTCCATCGCTCATTGCTCTCTCAATTTTACCCAAGTTTTTTATCTTGTGTTTTTGACACAATTCAAAAAATTTACGTTCTTTGCTTTTTGAAGATTGAACATGTTTTACTGCGACTTCATCCTTTGTTTCTTCTACACATTGAACATGGTTTGCTCCTGTTAATAACGCCATAAGGGCCATAGTTTTCATCCAATGTTTCATACATACACCTTTTTGTTGATTGTCCAATTACTTTAGGCCAAAAATTGTTTTTTTAAAATATTTTTAGCCACTTTTTTAAATTGGGATTTATGCCATCCAATGGTGTCGTCAAAGGACACCTCGGAAACCACGGGTTGAGGTGTCTGTGATTTTTTAACAATATGACATTTAATCGTTGTGGCGCCGTAGTAATGCCTTAGTTCATTCTTTTTTCGGCGGAATCATAGCCTTAGTTAACTCTTCTTTCGGCGGAATTGTTAGCGCCATATCTATACCATAACCACTAGGTTTACCAGTTGATTTTTCTTTCAACGGAATACTTACTGGGTGTTTTAAAAAAACACCATCATAGTAGCTAAACAGTGCTATTCTCAGCATTCGTTCAACGAAATAGAGCTCAGTCATACTTAGCTTATTCATACTTGGCTCAGTCATACTTACTGAAGTTTTTGACATTAAATGTGTAAGATCTGGGACATTTTTATCTTCTTTAACGATGCTAGATACATCATAAAGATCAGGATAGTCTATATAAAAATTTTTATAATCCAGAATTGGCACATTTATAATTATTATAACACGAATTGACTCATTTGCACCTGTTTCAATACTTTTGGCATTGGATTGAGTAAATTGAATAGTGTATTTTATAGACTCTTCTTGAGATTCACTAGATGGTACATAAGATCTTATTGATACGGTTTTAATTTTTTTGAAACTATCCATACAACGTACAAAATTAAGTAAAGTGCGCACTCTTTCAGTTGAAAAATGTTTTGGTGATTTGTAAAAAAACAAATGTTTATTAAAATCATCTAATGTTTTAAACACTCCATTTGGGCAATCATTAATATTATGTAAAAATTCTAACAACACACCTAGTATTAATTCTTTATAAATTTCCTTAATATCTTTAGAATCTATGTTTGTAAATTCTTTTCCGGATTTATTTTCGCATTCTTTTTTTAAATCATTAACATCTATTAACATTATGCGGGACATTGGTTCCATACTCTTTTTATCGAACATACCCAACTTTTTTTCATAACCATTATTATCAATTTTGTCATTCAGAGATTTTTGTAATTCTTCTAGATACTCTTCCCGTGTTAAGGTAAGGGTGTTTTCACCATAAAGGAATGAACGCTTTTCAAAACAATTGCCACCATATTGGTAACAATCAGGATGATCTCCCCTAGCATACCCTTCCTCCGTATGCTTCTTCAAAGGAAAAAAATTAACATGTTTGCTATCAGTATTTTTTTACGCTCAATAAAACAATTGGAAAATAATTCTTTAAAAATTTGATGAATTTGAAAACTAGCATATTCTTTAATTTTACATTCTTCATTTTAACGTTCTTTATTTTTATTTACCAAGTTTTTTTCATTGCTGTTAACATCTTGTATATCCGATTTTTCAAGCTCCACACCTTTCATAGGATCGTCGCTATTTTCATCAAAAGTATATTCATCAAAAGTATATTTTTTATTATATTCAGATTCCGCAGTATCGATGGTGCTATCTACGCAATAAATAGAACCCGCATGGCATGATAACGCCATAAGGGCCATAGTTTTCATCCAATGTTTCATGCATACACCTTTTTGTTGATTGTCCAATTACTTTAAGCCAAAAATTGTTTTTTTAAAATATTTTTAACCACTTTTTTAAATTGGGATTTATGCCATCCAATGTTGTAAGTGAGAGCGCAACGATGGGGTTAAACGATATCTGTTGGGCAATAGGATGCGTAGGGCAAGGATTTTTTCCTCTGCTGAAATGGTCACACACACGGTTACGCGGGTATTCCCGGACGGTGCTTTGCTTAACAACCCACACACAAAGGCTACTTGGTCTTCTGGCAGATGTAACACCACAGAATTTTCTCGAGTATACACATCAATAGGGTATAATTCTGTGGCAGATAAACGAATGCTTTCCGCCGCCACGCGCCCTGAAATTTTTAAAGCAATGGCCGCACCAGGAACCAACATGGATCTGTGTTGGGTCAATAGTTCAGAAAACAGCGTAACCTCGTAACTGCCTGTGGGATCTGATAAGTGCAAAAAAGCATATTTTTTTCCGGTTTTACTGATTTTTTCAGTCATTTCCAAAACCATGCCCATCATGGGAAAGGTTTTTTTCTCTGTGACCATTTCCTGAGTAATGCATTCGGATAACACAAAATTTTCTGATGGATAGCCTTCTAGGGGGTGTGCCGTAAGGTAAAATCCAATGGCTTGACGCTCGTAATCCAAGGCTTCGTACATGGACCAGGGCATGACGTCTTTTAATACACACGTGTTTTCTATGGGAAACAACAGACTGGTTGTTTGCACCGGTACGCCTCCACGCAACAGGTTTTCCACGCTGGCCCACAATGCCGCCCTTTGTCCAGGGTGCACAGAATCAAACGCCCCCGCAGCAATTAAACTTTCCAGATTCTTTTTATTTAGCCCCAAAGGGCCAATACGCCGTATACAGTCAGAAACCGATTGAAAAGGTCCGTTTTGTATGCGATTTTCCACCATTTTTTCCATCACCACTGTGCCGACACCCTTTAATGCTGACAGGCCATAACGAATACAATCCCCCTGTTCTATGGAAAACAGAGCATTGGATGCATTAATATCTGGGGGGAAAATGTCTATTCCCATGCGCCGTGATTCGCGTACAAACAAACGTAATTTATCCACATTGTGGGCATCATGAATCATCAACGCTGTCATAAATTCCACGGCATAGTTGGCTTTTAAATAGGCCGTTTGATAGGAAATCAAAGCATAGGGTGTGGCATGGGCCTTTGGAAAGGCATAGCTGGCAAATTTGGCAATTTGATCAAATAATGTCGTGGCACGCGTGGGATCACCGCCATAGGTTTTGATCACGCCATCGACAAAGATTTTTCGCTGCGCATCCATTTCTGATTTGATTTTTTTACCCATGGCCCGACGCAATAAATCGGCTCCGCCTAGGCTGTAACCCGCCAACGTTCGAGCAATTTGCAATACTTGCTCTTGATAAACCATAACACCAAAGGTTTCTTTCAAAATGTCTTCCAGACAGGCGTACGGGTATGAGGCGACCTCTTTACCGTGACGACAGGCCAAATAACGGGGAATATCATCCATGGGACCAGGACGATACAAGGCCACCAATGCGATAATTTCATTAAAATGTTCGGGTTGTAATTGCCTTAACACATCGCTCATGCCCGCACTTTCTAACTGGAACAGCCCAACCGTTTCTGCTCGAGCCAACAATTGAAAGGTGGCAGGATCATCCAAGGGAATGGCCGTCAGCACCACATGAACGTGACGTTTCCGCAACAATTCCACCGTTGTTTGCAATACGGTCAAGGTTTTTAGACCTAAAAAATCGAATTTAACCAACCCTGCGCTTTCCACATATTTCATAGAAAATTCTGTGGCGGGCAGAGCAGAGCCCTCGTCTTGATACAGCGGAACCACGTCGGTCAACGGATTCTTGCTGATGATCACACCCGCCGCATGGGTAGAGGCGTGACGATACAGTCCCTCTAGTTTCAAGCCGATGTCCAGTAATTTTTTAACCTGATCATCCTCTTCAGCCATGGCTTCCAATTGGGGTTCCAGCTTCAGGGCCTCTTTTAAACTGACGGGGGCAGCCGGATTATGGGGGATTAGTTTACAAATCTTATCCACTTGACCATAGGACATCTGCAACACACGCCCCACATCGCGCAACACGGCCCGAGACTGTAGGGTACCAAACGTAATGATATGGGCCACATGGGCGGCACCATATTTATCGCGGACATAGGCAATCACCTCGTCTCTGCGTTCTTGACAGAAATCCACATCAAAGTCGGGCATGCTGACACGATCTGGATTCAAAAAACGTTCAAAAAATAATTCGAATCGAATGGGGTCAACGTCGGTAATAGACAGGGACCACGCCACCAAAGAGCTCGCCCCTGACCCACGTCCCGGCCCCACGGGAATGCCGTTATTTTTCGCCCATTGAATGAAATCTGAAACGATTAAAAAGTATCCCGGAAAGCCCATGCGCACAATCATATCGCATTCGTAATCCAGACGTTTTTGGTAATCATCACGCAATGTGTCGTGACTGGATTGGGGATGCAGTGGGTACACTTCGTTTTGCAGCCGTTGATTCAGACCAGATTGGGCTTGATGGGATAATTCTTTGGGTTCGGGTTGCCCACAGGGAAAGGAGGGCAAGGTGGGGGGTTGGGCACGCAACAAAAAAGAACAGCGTTGCACCAGATGTTGGGTATTGGTTATGGCCTCTGGCACATCGGCAAAGAGTTGCACCATATCGGCTGGACTGCGGAAAAATCGATAGGGACTGACCCGTGGCCGGTCTTCTTCGTAAACGTATCGCCCCAACGCCACACAGCGCAGCGCGTCATGGGCCTCGTGATCTTCTGGATTTAAAAACATAACCTGATTGGTGGCAATCAAGGGTAGACCCAAATCAAAGGCCCATTGTATCAGGCGCTCTTCGCTGTTTAGACGTTTATCCGATAATTCAGGGTCAATGCATCCCTCTTCGGGCAGAGCCTCTTCACGCTGTAATTCCACATACAGGCGTTGATCAAACTGTTGCACCAGATCGTGTAAAATGTCTTTGGCCGTATCCAAACGATCGCGCTCTATGTGTTGATTAATGGCACCTTCTATACCGCCCGTCAGCACCAAGATATGTTCACCATACTGTTTTAATTGATCCCATGTGACAGAGCCACGCAATGCAGAGGGTTGATTTACCGTGGATGCACTGACCAGGCGGCATAAATTTTGATACCCCTGGTGATTTTGTGCAAAAACAACCAAAGGATAGGGGGTCATACTGGATGAATGGATCCAGGACAGTTGCGTCCCTATGATGGGGTGAATGCCCTTTTTTTGACAAGCCAGTGAAAATTCTAAGGCCCCAAATAAATGCCCGGTATCCGCAATACCCAGGGCCATCATGCCGTATTCTAATGCTTTTTCAATCAATGTTTTGGTGGGTATGGCGCCTTCTAGCAAGGAATAAGGGGTGTGATTGCGCAAGGCATAATAAGGGCAGGTCATCATGGGAGAAAAATCACAGAATAGGTGCAGTTTAACACGATCCTGGTGCCAGGCCCAAAACCCTTTAACACACCCATTTTGGATCCTTTTTGCCCCGGTTTTCGTACCAATGGGGGTGGTATTGGCGATTGTTTTCAGGTATTATAGATCACAAATCTGGTATAAAAATGTGATTTAATCATGGCAAAAAGCTCAAAGAAAACGTTAATTCGTTTGGTCAGCACAGAGGGGTCTGGCACATTTTATGTCGCACGGACCAAGGGAAAAACCAATTTAATGTTGCGTAAATACGATAAAAAACTCCGCCGTCATGTGATGTTTAAAGAAGCCAAAATGAAGTAATCTGGATTCCCTTGGTCGATCTCTTCATTGATCGGCCGGTGGGTTTATCTGTCCGTCTTTTGGTCCGTAAAGACGTTTTTACCGTACCAAATTCCTTTGGCCATCAGGTTTAAGGTGTTTTCTGAAATCATTTAGACGTGTATTTATATTCCTTTGATCAGCCCATAAGGATCATCTAAGAGTGGGGTATGGAATCATTGTCAGATAGACCCACTTTTTCCTTACATCCTTAAACACCCTTTGAAATCCCCATCTAAAGACTTGATTTAGGTCATCCGTTTTTTCTTGTGATGACGGGCACAGACGAAAAATGAGCCCACCATTGTGCCTCAAAAGGGATAAAAAGTCGTGTATAGATCACAAATATGATTCTTATATCGCTGTGCTGTATTCACCCCAACGCACAATTTCCCACCGTAATGTTACGCCACTTTGATCAAAAACGGCCTGTTTGGCTTGTTCCGCCAATGTTTCCAGGTCCTGGGCGCTGGCGTGACCAAGATTGATTAAAAAGTTACAATGTTTTTCTGAAAACATGGCTTGTCCCAGCTTTTTCCCACGAAATCCCGCTTGATCAATCCATTTCCACGCGGAACCATTCTGGGGATTGGCAAAGGTGCTCCCTCCTGTTTTCACCATGATTGGTTGGGTTTTTTCTCTCTGCAGATGCATTTCTGCCATGGTCAGCGCAATACCATCGGGTTGACTTGGGGTACAAAGAAATCGCGCACCCAGAAAAATCCACCCCAATGGCAACCCGCAAGACCGATATCCGTAATTCAACTCTTGGGGCAAGAGGAGGTGGGTCTTTCCAAAAGGATCCATGACCTTGGCATGCACCAAGCGATCGGCAAAACCTGCCCCATAACAACTGGCATTCATGGCCAAACCGCCGCCAATGGTTCCGGGAATGGTGGTCATAAATTCCAGACCAGATAAACCGAATTTTTGGCATTGATCCGCCACATACCGATCTAGCAGTCCAGCGCCTACATCAATATGGGTATCGGTGGCATGAAAGGCACGAAATCCTTTGCCTATTTTAATGACGCATCCAGAAACACCGCCATCTCTGACCAAAAGGTTGGATCCTGCACCCAAAATATAGGTGTTTTCTTGGGGAAATTGCTGTAAAAAAAGGGATAAATCTTGTTCATCTTTGGGATGAAACATACACGATGCTTCACCACCGACGCGCAGCCATGTCATCTTGGATAGGGGAACATTGTGTTCTATTCGCCCCGAAATCTGGGCATTTTTTCCAGGAATCATGAGGGCTGTGGATTCAACGTTTTCTGAACCCAGTGTAACCGATGTGCGTCCATAAAAAAATGGCTTTGCCCACCTTGCTTTATTCTGCAGGGCTTTTCAAAACACGGTGATATCCCTATACTTTCTAACAAGTCTCTTTGTAAAAATGGGGTATTTTATGTCTGCAACACTTGCGATAAATCAAATTGCCACCATGCAACGTTTGGCTCGATTGTATTTAACCCCAGAAGAATCCGTATCCTTGAGCCAAGATTTGGCCAAGGTTTTGTCTTGGGTTGGACAATTAGAAGGCGTTTGTGTGCGCGGCATTCCAGAATCCGAACAACCGGCCATGGCGCTACGCCAGGATTGCGTAACAGAGGGTGAGCAAGCCGCATGGGTGTTAAGCAACGCCCCTTGTCCAAAAGATTCCTTTTTCACCGTTCCAAAGGTTTTGAAATCATGAGCTCCTTACTGAAATTATCCTTGGACCATGTTCTGAGTGGTTTACAGAGCAAAGCATTTTCCGCAACAGAATTAACCCAAAGTTATCTGGATCAAATCGACCGCACCAGTGAGCATAATGCGTATATTACGGTTACAAAAGAGCGAGCGCTGCAAGACGCGAAACGCAGTGATGAACGTTTGGCCAACGGAACCGCAGGGGTACTAGAGGGTGTCCCCATTGCGGTAAAAGATGCCTATTGTACCAAAAATATTCGGACCACGGCGGCATCCAAAATACTGCATAATTTTATCCCGCCCTATGAATCCCATGTGACCCAAAAAGTATCGGATGCGGGGGCTGTTTTATTGGGAAAAACCAATCTAGATGAATTTTGCATGGGATCCACCACCACGCCTATTCATACAGGAGCCACCCAAAATCCATGGAATCCGTCTTGTACGACAGGAGGATCTTCTGGGGGGTCGGCCGCAGCCATTGCCAATGGATCTGCCTTGTTGGCACTGGGAACCGATACGGGCGGATCTGTACGTCAACCTGCAGCATTTTGTGGTGTTGTTGGCGTAAAGCCCAGTTATGGACGCTGTTCTCGTTGGGGAGTTGTGGCCTATGCATCATCTTTAGATACCCCTGGGCCTTTTGCACGATCGGTCAAGGACTCTGCGCTCTTGCTGAACGTAATGGCCGGATATGATGCCAAAGATGCAACGTCTTTAAATCTGCCTGTGCCTGATTTTACACGACATATTGGGCAATCCTTGGTGGGTAAAAAAATTGGCATTCCAAAAGAGTGGTACGAAAACAGTCAAATGGATCCAGAAATAATGGATTTATGGAAAAAAGGTCAAGAGTTGTTTGAAAAAAATGGCTGTGAAATTGTGCATGTATCCTTGCCCTACAGCAGCTATGCCTTGCCATGTTATTATATTTTAGCCTGTGCAGAGGCGGCATCCAATTTACAGCGTTACGATGGTGTGAAATACGGATTTCGTGCCGAAAATATTGAAAATTTAGAGGACATGTATTTCCAAACCAGGGGTCAGGGGTTTGGTCCAGAGGTAAAAAGACGTATTCTATTGGGCACGTATGTGCTTTCTCACGGGTATTACGATGCCTATTACAACAAAGCACAGAAAGTGCGCGCCATGATCCAACACGATTTTCGTCAAGTGTTTCAGCAGGTTGATGTGGTATTAACCCCCACAACGCCCACACCAGCATTTGCCTTGGGTGCAGCTGCATCAGACCCTGTGGCCATGTACTGGAACGATGTTTTAACCGTTCCTGTTAACGTGGGCAATGTGTGCGCCATTTCTGTGCCAGCTGGCCTGTCGAATACAGGATTGCCCTTGGGATTGCAACTGATTGCACCATCGTTGGCCGAAGATCGCTTGTTCCAATTTGGCCACATCATTGAATCCAGTACATCCATGCCTGATTTACCCTTTTAACCGGAATAATGCCATGTCATCTGTTTCCCTTATGTCGTCACCCGGATCTGAAACCTTTGAAACGGTTATCGGATTAGAAGTTCACGCCCAAATCGTTTCACAATCCAAATTATTTTCTGGATCCAGCAGCCAAGTATTTGGAAAAGAACCCAATACCTGCGTGTCCTTTTTAGATGTTGCTATGCCTGGCATGTTGCCAACACTGAATGGAGAATGCGTGGACCAAGCCATACGATTGGGGCTGGCCATCAGCGGCACCATATCGTTGGTTTCTGTCCTGGATCGCAAGCATTACTTTTATCCAGATAATCCGGCAGGTTATCAAATTTCACAATATCAAAAACCGGTGGTTCAAGACGGTACATTGCAGATTTTAAATGCTGAAAAAGCTTGGAAAACCATTCGCATTCAACGCATTCATATCGAGCAAGATGCGGGTAAAAGCATGCATGACCAAGATCCTCACAAATCCTATGTGGATTTTAACAGGGCAGGGGTGGGGTTAATGGAAATTGTTTCTCATCCTGACTTATCCAATCCAGACGAAGTGATTGATTATGTTAAACGGTTGCGTTGCTTGATGCGTTACCTGGGCGTTTGTTATGGAGATATGGAAAAGGGGCAATTGCGTGTTGATGCCAACGTTTCTGTACGCCGACCAGGAGAAGGGTTGGGTACGCGCGTAGAGTTAAAAAACATGAACTCCTTACGGTTTCTGCACAGTGCCCTGAACTATGAAATCCGTCGCCAGATTGGCGAAATTGAAAATGGGGGACGCATCGTACAGGAAACGCGCACCTATGATCCTGCATCAGGAAAAACACGCCCTATGCGTACAAAAGAAGTCGCGGATGATTATTTCTATTTTCCAGATCCAGATCTGACACCCGTTGTTATTTCCTCTGAGCACGTTCAAGCCATCGCATCCTCATTGCCTGAAACGCCCTGGGCAAAACATGCTCGATTTGTTCAGGTGTATGGATTATCAGACTATGATGCAGATTTATTGGTCCAGGACTTGGATGTTTCACACTTTTTCGAGCACGTTGTGTCATTTTTATCCGATCCAGCATGGGCAAAATTGGCCGCCAACTGGATCTTAGGTGAATTCTTTGCCACATTAAATCGTACAAATACACCATTTTCTGATACCCAAATTCAACCTGAAAACATGGCGGCGTTAATCCAAGCTGTGGCAAATAAGACGTTATCCAATCTTTTGGCCAAAGAAGTATTCGGGATCATGTTTGAAACTGGGGAAAATCCGGAAAAAATTATGAAACAGCGTGGGTTGGTTCAAGTATCCAATCAAGAGGACGTTCAAAACTGGATTTGTACCGTTTTAAATCGAGAAAAAGACAATGTGAGCGCTTATTTATCCGGAAAAGATAAGTTGTTTGCCTTTTTTGTTGGTCAAGTCATGAAGGAATCCAAAGGCAAAGCCAATCCTCAGGCAATCCAAGAGCTGTTGGTTGAATCTTTGGAAAAACTGAAATAACGCTCCTGTGACATAACACCTCAATCGAGCCCCTGGCCAAATGGTTTAGATAAACGGGCTCTATGAGGGAGGCCGAAACCACCCGATCAGGATAGGTACATGGCACACCTGAAAAACACACACACACAGTTCAAAAAAGAGTGCTATTGACTTTTGTTAACCGCCCATCAATAATGATCTTGAAAACATAAACCAGGAGGATTTTTATTTGAAAAACCAATCAACCGGAGATTATTATGATAATAAGCAGAACCTTTGTATTGCCAGCCATAATTTTAATTGCAGCTTTTAACAGTATTCATGGAAACAATCCAAACATTGATTCCAGCGCCATAGAGACTGATGAGATTACAACGATGTTCCAAAACATTAAAGATAATGTTTCCGACATTAAAAATAAAACACTTCTTATTTTAAAATGCATTTCAGATTCAAATTTGAATAAAGGTTTGAATAAAAACTTTTTTAAAAGCAGTATGGAAAATTATACACAATTAGATTTACACAATTAGATTTACACAACGATCATAACAGCCCATCAATAAGCATTGACTTAAATGATGAAGATGTAAGTGAGTTGAAAAAAACTGTGGGTGAACTGTACCAAAAAATCAGAAAACAACGCAAAGAATTCGCAGATTGCTCTTCTGTATTTTTGAATAGTGGTATTCAAATTGATCAAACCGATCAATATATAATGGCAAACAGCATAGCTTTATTTCAATTACACATGGATTGCAATAATTACGAAAAACACCTGTCAAAAAAGAACCATAAAAACAAAAATGAAACAGAGCTGAATGGCTGATCATCCTGTCTGCCATGGCATCTAAGTTACTAGACGGGGAGAGCACGGAGCAGGAATGCATCCCCCGTCACCATTTTTGTCTGTCCGCCATTCCCCAGATGTTCTGTACACCACAATACCGTAATGAGCATCCTATGATGAACAGGATGACTCTGGTTGATCTCGAAGGATTGGCAATAGGCAGTGGCGAAAAAGTGGCTGTGCATCAAGAAGGATTGTTGCACTTGGCCTTTTCCATCCTGTTGGTGGATTACATCAAAAATCCCAAAAAAACCATCCTGCAAAAACGTGCTGACCACAAATACCACAGTGGAGGATTCTGGAGTAATGCCTGTTGAGGTCACCCTATGCCCCAAGAAAATACGGCTTATGCGGCCAAGCGTCGTCTTTTTGAAGAGCTAGGCATTCACGGGATTGATCTGATTCCATCAGGTACCACCATGTATCGTCTGAATGGGAGCAATGGATTAATCGAACACGAGTACAATCAGGTATTCATGGCTGAAATGCCGTTGACATGGAGCATTCCCTAATCCAGAAGAATTAGACCATTAGAAATGGATGGCTCTAGAGGAACTGACTCCAGATCTTGCCCATCATCCCCATTCCTATAGCCCTTGGTTGCCCCATGTATTGCAGACCGTTCATTGGATCTGATGATGGAAAAAGTTTTCTAAGGGGCAGGCCAGCAGGGGAAACCAAATCCCATAGAAATTCCCACAGGGGCTCTATAACAAGGAATAAGGATCCCGGTCAATATCGATGCCCACACCACGAGGCCAATCTGTGCTATGCAACCATTGCTTTAAAAAGGCATATACGGGCGCTCTGGGCTTGGTTTTTAATAAAAAACGCCACCGGTATCGGCCACGCAAGGGGTTCAGTGGGGCTGGTGCTGGACCAAAAACATGAATGTCAGGATGGTGTGGACAGCTTTTTTTCAAGGCTGCGGCAATCTTTTCAACCTCCCACTGTTTTGCATGAGACACAATAACGGCCGTTAACCGTGTAATGGGTGGGCAATCCAAGAGACGTCGTTTTTCCAATTCTTGCTGGACAAAATCGTCCCAATTGTAATGGCGCAAGTATTTAAACAATGGGTAATCCGGTTGCATGGTTTGCAAAAATACGTGTCCGGCGCGATGCTCTCTGCCCGCTCTGCCTGCGACCTGATACAACAATTGAAACAAGCGCTCACTGGCCCTGAAATCCATATCACTCAGCGCAAAATCCGTATCTACAATCCCAATGCATGTTAAATGGGGGAAATGATACCCCTTTGCAATTAATTGCGTCCCAATTAAAATATCAATCTCTTGCCGTGCAATGCGATCCAAAATATAGGTCATGGCCTCTGTTGACCCCACATGATCACTGCTGAGCAAACACGTTCGAGCATTGGGAAAAACAGTCGATACTTCTTTGGCAATACGCTCTATTCCTGGCCCCATCAACAAGACGCCACTTTGATCATGACATCCTGGGCAGGCATCAGGAATGGGCAAGGCATATCCACAATAATGGCACAACAATCGTGGTGGTTTTTCATGAACTGTCATCCATGCACTGCATTGGTGGCACGCTGCACGATACCCACATTGATAACACATCCATAAACAGGCATATCCTCTTCGGTTTAAAAAGAGCAATGTTTGCTCTCCTTTATCCAAGGTTTCTTGAATGGTTTTTCGCAATAATGGACTGATCCAGGCATTCTCTTTTGGGGGATGAGGGCGCATATCAATACACGAAAATGTGGGCAATTGAGCGCCACCATAACGATGGTTCAAGCGTACATGGCCGTATCGATTTTGCGCCACATTCATACGGGTTTCCATAGATGGTGTGGCCGAAGCCAATACCACAGGAATTTTTTCGCTGGCACCACGTAAAACAGCCATATCACGGCCATGATATAACAGGGTATCGCTTTGTTTATAAGACATTTCGTGTTCTTCGTCCACAATAATCAGCCCTAAATCGGCATAGGGCAGGGCCAAAGCAGAACGAGCACCAATGATTAGGCGGGTTTGCCCTGTAACAATATTCTCAAAACCTTCTTGGCGCATACGCGGACTCATGGCCGAATGCCACAACGTCACCGGCATGTCAAAATACTTTTTGACACGATTACACCAAGGATAACTGAGCATAATTTCGGGTAACAGCACCAAAACTTGTTTTCCTGCATCCCAAAAAGACTGACTTAACGCCAACAGGACCTCTGTTTTGCCGGATCCAGTAACGCCTTCTAATAGAACGCAAGGAAATTGACTTAACCCAGATTTGGTTTGATCCAGGGCTTCTGTTTGTTCAGCATTCAGAATCAAGGATTTTGATGAACCTATGGGAATAGGTCTAAAAAGCAGGTTGGGGTTTTGACACGGGATCAATTCCTTTTTTTGTACCAATGATCGAACCTTGACCAAGGAAATCCCTTGTTTACTGGCCCATTGCCGCAACGTTCCTGTATACCCATTGGCAATGGAGGAGTCAGAGTTCACAGTTGAGCAGCCAGATTGTGATAATGATTGCGCGGATGGTTCTGGTTCAACGTCCACAGAGTCTTGTATGCTGTTACAGTCCCCACTAGGCCCACCATCATTGACCACATGAACAGATGAAGGCGTATACAGAACCATTTCTGCATATTTTATAGCTGGTGGCAAAGTCATTTTCACAATGACGCCCAACGGGCAAACCAGATATCGTGCCATAGACGCCATCCATTGCATCAAGGATGGTGCCAATATCAATGGCTGCAAGGCACAGAGCTCTAGAGCACATATAAGGGTTTTTAAAGGCTTTTTTGGGGCGTGTGGGCAGGGTAGAGCCTCTTTCCAAAGGACTCCCCACATCAATCGTGCACCAAAAGATACCAAAACCACAGCCCCAATGGGAAGATTTTTGGGCGCAAGATAGATGAATTCTTGCCACAACGGGGTCGGAACAACCACATGAACAGGCCGTAAATCTGTATAAAGATTTTGTACGCTTTGATTCAATGATTTCTGATCCAACAACGTTTGATCTTTTGGTGGGCCCCCATTGTTAATGATGATGGCTTTAATGGTTGGTTCAACGTTAGGATGCATAGAGAAATAGGGCACAAATAAAATTTAGGATGCATAGAGAAATGGGGCACAAATAAAATCAAACCATTTTTTGATTAAAAATTAAATCTTTTCCAAATATAATAACACCAGAAACGCTGGAAAACACATTTATGTTTAAAAAAACCATTGCTATTTTTATGTTTACAATATCTTTTTCAACGCTATACGCAGCGCCTTCAATGAGTTCAATATGTACAGCATGTAAGGATAAACTGAGTCCACAACACCATAATAAATCACCCATCAAAGACCATATCTAAAGATTTTTCACACAAGAATATAGGGTTTCAATGGCACATATTCCCTATCAGAATCAGCCCCATGGTGTCATTTGATGATCTAACAGGTGTCCGATATTAAAAGATGGCCCCGTAAACGTAATACCGGAAATATTTCGAAAAAGACAGGACATCTAATGCACACCCTGTATTAATTACAGATCTACCCAGAAAAAGACTCTATAATTACATTAATGTAAACACCCATGGATTGGACCAACAGTAAAACTCTGCCATGATGCTGTATCACAGCCAATGAAAAACAAGACACCTCAGCACCAACGCCACCATTTTTTGTTTGGTGTTGTGCCCCCCCTGCCTTTGTAAAAGGCACACCCCTCACATTTGAGTGGATTTTATGAACTGGCTCTGGTTTAAATGTGCGGATTAACGGTTAGGAATCCCGTTAAAAGGGCACCCAAACGCCTTTACATACCCCAAATCATATTCCCATCTCTCCTTTGGGATAGACGTTCTCAGATAAGCCCTCTGCTATGGCCCGTTTACAATAAAATGGTCGATGCTGTTGGGATAATCCATACTGTGCTATGGATTTTTGATGGGCTTGGGTACCGTATCCTTTGTTTTTATTCCAGGAATACACAGGGTTTTCCTGGTGTAATTCATTCATATTTTCATCTCTTGCCACTTTGGCTAAAATGGATGCCAATGCCACGCTGTAACTTTGACCATCACCACCAGGACATGATTTTTGTACCCATTTTGCGGGCAATCCATGTCGACCATCCACAACCACCCCTTGAATGGTGTGTAGAAAGGGGGTGGATGCGCCCTTTTCTCTCCAATAAATCCAAGATCCAGAGTTCAAACCCTGTAATGGCTGTGGCAATACCCCGGATAAATAACCATCTAAACATTGAACAGCCTGCACCATGGCTTGCAGTGTGTGTTGCAATCCCAATCCTTGCACAACATCTTTTACAGGCACATACGCAAGGGCATAGGATCCCCATGTCTGGTTTTGAATAAAAGCTTGACATAAATAGAGACGTTTTTTGGAACTTAATCTTTTAGAATCATTCAATTCTTTTAAGAATTCATCCGATACCAGCTGGCGATTAATCCAAACGGCCGCCACCACAATGGCTCCAGCCCATGCGCCATACCCCACTTCATCCACCCCCACAATGTAAGGGGCCTGTTGCACAGGGTCAAGAATCGTGGTCAAGCTGTCCTCATGATCAAAATGTAATGATGCTTTGATGGATGGGGTTCTGGCCATTATCGTGAAAAAATCCCTGTGGATGCAGGATAGGTAAATAAAACGATGTGTAAAAGATTAAACAAAAAATGAACGGCCCAAGCATACTGGATGCGCCCTGTTCCATCATAAACAGCCCCATAAAACAAACCGACCAGCATGGCCAATGCTCCATAAACCGGACCGCCTTTGATGGCGTGATCCATGCCAAAAATCACAGATGCAGCAAGTATATGTGGTCTGTAACCCATTATATTTGGGCTGAGCAATCGCGTAAACCCCTGCTTTATTCGACCTTGCAAAAATCCACGGAACCAAACTTCTTCAATAAAACAAACGAAAAAGATGTTGTTTAGGGACCACAAACCCAGAATGCTTGGCCACTTGATATCCCATTCTATGTATCCAATACCCAGCCCACACAAGACCACCACCGTTACAGTGGCCGCAAAGCCTGCGCTTATCCAGAATACCCTGTCCTTTTTTCTGTGAAAAGATTCAGAGGGTTTGGGGCAATGCGCACCATACATACACAGCATCATGGCCAATACCGTGCGATCAAAATTAAACCACATGGTATACGGCACAGAGTGTTCCGAAACTGTATACTGGGATAACACGCAAACATTGAAAAATCCTGGCCATTTATGGTGTAAAACACCAAAAAAAATAATCACTATGCCGAAGAAAGCCATGGCTGAAACAATGGATACATCTCTATTTTTTACCGTTTTATGGTATAAAACCCCCTGTTCAAAGGCACCTGCCGCGTGGAACAGCCCACAACACCAGGCAAATAAGCCAAAAATCACGGCCCCATACCCATTCATTAGGCCAGAATACAACCCCAAGGTGCACCCCAATGCCCATACGCCTATGGGTACAATAAAACGGTCTGACACCCAACCATTTCCTGGCAATGCATTTTTAATCAACAATCTGGGATAAAAAACAGATGCCGTATTAATCACAGCAATAATTCCAAAAGATAGTGTGACTAAAATGCTTTTCAAATCAATCATTATAAATTTCTTAATAAAAACAATTGAATAAAAAAACACTTTTTTTGAACCCCAAGGTTTTTTCATCCATCATGATCTAAACAGACTGTTTTAACTGTGCCTTCCCTGATCCTCTGGATCAAACCAAGAGACAGGGATTTCTTGGCATCACACCTTTATACGGCACGAGCCTGATTAATGGCCGTGATGGCGCGACTCTGCTGATCTTCGTCTGGGCCAAAAAATCGGACATCGGTATGCATGCGTAAAAAACCTCGAATTTTCAGGGCATCTTCATTCGTCAGAGACAGACGTACCTCTATAACCCGTAAATCCTGGTTTTTTTTAGGATCTGGTTCCTGTAAGGTGTTTGATCGAACAATGCTAGAAATGTAATGCACATGTCCTATAATGGGCTGCATTTTGTTTGGAAAAGAAATTTCGGCTCTTTGACCCATAAAAATTTTAGAAATATCATTTTCATGCACTTCCGTCACAATTTCCAACCGAGTCAAATCGGCCATCAGTAACAGACCTTCATTTGGCCTGCATTGTTCTCCTACCTTGCCATTAATCATCAGAATCATGCCATCCATCGGTGCGCGAATTTGACATTGCTCTAAAAGTTCCTTGCACAAGACTATTTTTTGCTCTGCAATGTCCAGCACAATTTTTTGCTTTTCTACCAATAAATCTGCCTCGGCAGAATCTTTTTGGATGTTTTCAAATTCTTGACGAGATACGGCCTTACTGGCGAGCATTTTCTCATGGCGCGCTAGCTTTTCTTTACACTTTTCGGCCTTGTTTTTTGCAATCTCTAACTCTGTTTTGGCCAATCTGTATTCCAATTCTGCCACGATTTTTTGATTTTCTCTAACCTTATAATGACTAGAAACCACCAGAACATCATTTTTTTGAACACTCTGCCCCTCTAAAACAGAAATGTCTGATATCACGCCCATATTGGCTTCTTGGTTTGACATGGTAAGGGTTACGATTCCATGGACAGATTCAATGTACCCTTGGGCACCAACACCCAGTGACAATGGGGTGGATGACGCGTGGTCTGATGATGGGGGTGACGATAGACCAGCGCCTATGGGTTCTGGATTGTGTTGCACCATGGCAGGACTTGAGTGTTCAGCCCCTGCCTTTCCTTTTTCGTCAGATGCGTCGCCAGAATCTTCCCGTTTCTTTTTATTGCTCTGGTCGTCCTTGTCATCCGTTTTTTCATCTTTTTGGTCTTTACGACCTGATGCAACAGTATTGGCTGCCTTTTTGCCTGATGATTTTTGGTCGGATCTGGACTTTTCTTTTCTGGATTTTGAAACGGAAGACTTCGAATCAGAGCCCTTCTGGGGTGTGCTGTTTCCAGCATTATCCTCTTGGGACTTATCTCCATTGACACAAAAAACAGACATGACTATCGCAAAAAAAACAACCTGTTTCGGCACGACACGGTGACGCCCCATAATCCTTAAAAACATGTTATTTTTACAGACAGCCATGATTATTTCTCCCTGTTTTGAAAAAAGCCCTAGCGCGATACCCGCTCTTTAATTCTGGACTTTTTACGGCTAAGTGTCCGCACATAATACAATTTATTTCTGCGCACCTTTCCGCGCCGTGTGCACTCGATGTGATCAATAACCGGGCTGTAGAGAGGAAATACGCGCTCTAGACCAAACCCGCCTGTTACGCGACGCACGGTAAATGATGAGTGCAAACCGGCATTACGTCGGGCAATGCATAACCCTTCGAATCGCTGAATCCGCTCTCTTTTACCATCCAAAATACGAACATATACAGTCAAATTATCACCAGGCCCAAATACAGGTATAGGTTTTTTTCCTGTGGTCAATCGTTCAATTTCTCGACTATTAAAATCTAACAGGCATCCCATGAATTTATCATTTTTAGAACAAAATATGATTATTTATACCATGCTATTGCCCCCATGGGTAGACCATAGGCCCCTATTTTACGACAATATTGCACATCAGGCCGTACCAAGTTATAATGGATCAATATTAAAAGTCCACATGGGCATTTATCGCAACAACCACACCATCTGACTTTTTACAGATTTGGGTTGGTTTTTCTATCTTTTTTCGCGAAAAGCGCTCCTTTTTGTAAAAAAGAGACATTGTTTTTGCTTGAAAAATGCATCGTTTGGCCACCCCCTTGAACAAGGAAAAGGTAGAATTATGCTGGGAAAATTTCTGCTCATTGATCAGCGCTTGAACGAAACCCGTTTGGCCATCGTCAAGGACATGGTCCTAGAGGATTTTGATGACGAGCTGTCCACCAAAAAGTTAAAAAAAGGCAATGTTTATATTGGCCGCATTATGCGCATAGAGCATTCTTTGCAGGCTGCCTTTGTGGATTTTGGCTTTGAAAAACACGGATTTTTAGCATTTTCCGAAATCATTGGCCCCGACACACCAGCCACACGACCAACACCGGTCAATCCAGCAGAGCCAGAAATCAACGAATCCTCTATTACACTGGCTCCGCCCATTAATCCAGATCCCATACCAGAAATCAGCGTCACCGAGGATGACGAGCGTCCAGCACGCCTCTTGGGCATACACGGAAAAGTACACGATTTTATCAAGCGCCAGCAACTGATTATGGTGCAAGTCATCAAGGACGAGAGAGGCAGCAAAGGCGCGGCGCTGACCACCTATATCTCATTGCCCGGTCGTTACGGTTTTTTCTTGCCCAACACACCAAAAGCCAGTGGTATTTCTAAAAAAATCACAGATTCAACAGAGCGCGATGCCCTGAAAACCATTTTGGGTACATTAGACGTTCCTGATGGCATGAGCTTTATTTTACGTTCTGCCGCCATTGGCAGAAAAAAGAGCGAAATCAAAAGGGATTATGATTTTTTGGTAAAAACATGGAACACCATCACCGCGCATCCTGTGACCGCCATTGGCCTGATTTATGCTGAACAAGACTTGCTGATCCGTGCCCTGAGAGATTTTTACAGCCATGATGTTCAAGAAGTGGTGATACAGGGAGAAGAAGCATTTAAACGGGCGCGATCCTATATTCGGGCTGTTTTCCCCAGTTACGCCAAAAAGATACAATTGCACAGTACCACCTGTTCTTTGTTTGAAAAATTCAATATAGAATCCCAGATCGAGGCCATTTATAACCACACGGTTTTATTACCCTCTGGGGGATCGATTGTTTTGAATCAGACAGAGGCCCTGGTATCCATTGATGTCAATTCATCCAAATCAACCCAAGAAAGAAATATAGAAGACACAGCCTTGAAGACGAATCTAGAGGCGTGTATTGCCATTGCTAGGAACTTGAAATTACGGGATTTATCTGGATTAATCGTCATCGATTTTATCGATTTACACCCCAACAAACGCCCTGTCATAGAAAAAGCATTAAAGGATGCGTTGGCCACAGATCGTGCGCGATTAAAAATTGGAAAAATCAGTGAATTTGGCTTGCTGGAAATGTCCCGCCAGCGTTTGCGCCAGAGCTTGATGGAAAGCAATACCCATTTGTGCACCACGTGTCACGGGGCAGGACGTTTGTTGTCATTGCCCATGCAATCCATGCGGGCGTTACGTGCCATAGAACGCATGGCCGCAACCCAGGATTCCAAAACCATTGAGGCATCTGGATCGGCGGATTTGGTGCTGTGTTTGCTGAATACGCATCGTGGGTTTTTATGGGAAATAGAGAAAAAGTATGGAACAACCATCATGATTTCCGTGGATTCAGCAGCCGATTCTGGGGGCTTGAATATTGTAAACCCCACCCCGCTGGCAGACGTTAAATCCACAGAAATTCCTGCTGCACCAAAGAAACGCCGTCGAAATCGATCGAAATCTGGAAAAAATGGGGACAGTGCTGTTGTTCAAAATCCATCAGATTTGACCAATACCCCCAGCAATTCTGGAACCCATCTGGGCAGCAGTGAGGCCCATGATACAGAAGAATCCCATGATTCTGGTCCAGTATCCATCACCGCCGCCGCGATGATTCCCTTGAACCAAGAGGTTTTAACCCCATCATCCCCAGCCTTACCGGTGAAAGAATCCCGATGGGCCAGATTGCGCAAACGGCGTCAAGCAAAAATCCAGGCCAATGCGGCTGGGGATGGACCATGTGTACTAACCAATGCCATAGGAATGGATGGGGTTTTGGATGCCGTACAGGGGCAAGAAATAGAGTCCTCAACAATCCCAGAATCCACAGAAAAAATCCTGTCATCTGTCATATATCCAGGAAAAGAAACTCCATCTGTATCAGAAAAACCCCTAGTCAAACCAAGGGAAAAAGGCAAAAAACGTACAAATCAAAACCCACGATTGAATACGCCCATGAAACAGAATCTGCTCCGAGACGCTGAACAGAGTGCGTCCCCAAAAACACCTGATGCAACACCACAAAGGGTACCCCAAACAAAGGCTGTAACACCCCAGGATAGTACTCAAAAGGTTCCCAGCAACCATCGCAGACGAGTCCATGCTAAAAAAGATCGACCAAGCCCTGTGACGACCAGCGCACCGATTCATGGCCTCTCTGTCCCTGTAGTAAGCACATCGATGGCTATGCCAGAATGCAAAGACACGATCGTAACGCCGCGCAATCCATCAGAAGACCTGACCCGTCAGAAAAAACGTTCAAAAAGCAAGAAGTTTTTATCCAAAGAATGTGCATCACAAACATTGCCCGCACCCCTTGGAAAAGCCAAACCTGTCCCAGTCAAACCGTCTGGGGCCATAAAAGCCAATGGCACCATAGAAAAGACCTCTCCTGTTCGCGTCCAATCCTCTGGTGGCATCGTCTTGCTGCCCACCCGTTTACGATAGGGGTTAAAGAGATCATGGCTTGGGGCAAAGGCATGCCCCAGAGTGGGCTATTGAGATCATCTCTTAGATTTGATAATCTGAATACAGAGTGTTTGGGCAAAATATCGATTCACCTGGTCAGGTTTGAAAAAAAGCAGCCAAAATCGAACCATTTTGGGTCAAGCACTCTATTTTTTCTTTCAAAATTGGTCTAACTGATGTCTATGGGGCTGGCGCGCAAATACAGGCCAACGTTATTTCGCAATGTGGTTGGACAAGATTTATTTGTGCGCATTTTACGCAATGCTCTGGCCCAAGGGCGCCTGAGTAGCGGCTTGTTGTTAACGGGCATTCGCGGGGTAGGGAAAACCACACTGGCACGATTGGTGGCCAAGGCTTTGTCATGCACTGCTCGGGACACGGATCAAGAACCGTGCAATGCGTGTCCATCCTGTTTGGCCCTGATTCAAGACAAGCATGTCGATATTTTAGAAATGGATGCCGCCAGTCATACAGGTGTCGATGATATTCGGCAGATTTTAGACAGCTGTTCGTACAAACCATTGCTGGGAAATTGCAAGATTTACATCATTGACGAAGTGCATATGCTGTCCAAGAGCGCCTTTAACGCCTTGTTAAAAACCCTGGAAGAGCCGCCAGCCCATGTGACATTCATTTTCGCCACCACGGATGTGGCAAAGGTGCCGCTGACGGTGGTATCGCGGTGCCAACAATTGCATTTGCATCGTGTCAAATCAGACATTTTGGCCGAACACTTGAAAGACATTGCCCAGAAAGAAGGGTATTCCGCGGAACAATCGGTGTATGATTTACTGGCCCGATACAGCGAAGGGGGCGTACGGGATGCCCTGTCCCTGCTGGAGCGTGTTTTGCTGATCGCATCCCCACAATCCCCCATTACTGTGGACGATGTGTTGTCTATTTTGGGTTTGCCGCATACACAGTGGCTGGATCAATGGTTCCAATGTTTGTCTCATGGGGATGGACCAGGCATGGTCTCTTTGATTAGACAGCAATATCATCACGGATCAGAGCCCATCACGTTGCTGTCGCAATGCATGCAATTGATTCATGAAAAAACCATGGCATCTTTAAATAGCCCGGAACACCATTCCCCCATAGCACTGGATCGGTATGATCAATGGTGGCAATTGGGGCAAAAAGGATTATCAGAGCTGTCGGCATCACCTTTCCCCTTGTTGGCACTGGAAATGGTGGCTTTGCGTATGGCCTATATGACGCTTTTTCCTACTCAATCTCAAATTTTATCCTTCATAGAACCGGTTGGCAACAAAGCCAGTTCAGGATCCGCTTCTGGACCATCGGCACATAAAATCACAGAACCCCACGGTGCGCGCATCAGCACCCGTTATACCGCAGAACCCACCAGCAGTCATCAGCAGGCCCTGCCCCACACCAGAAACCCTTATACTCCAGAGGAATCGTCGGGGAATGGTCCTCCTACTGGTGATTCTGATGCTGAAAGAAAGACAAAATCATCTCTGGTTATATGGGATAAAGCCAGTATGGCATCATTAGATGACCTGTTATCGGCGCTGGCCCAGGCACGCGAAGGCTTGTTGCACGCCCATGTTCGATCCAATGTATCGTGGGTGGGCTGGGATGATGACGCTTTGGTTTTACATTGGGACAAGACACGCGGTGCAATGCCCAAAACGTTTTCTGGTGCGTTTGACCAATTTTTTAAACAACACATTCAAAAAGGCCACCGTATCCGTTGGAATGATACGGCTCAGGGCATGTCACAACTGGCACAAGAAGAACAGGAAAAAGACCATTACCATGCCTTGGCCAAACAGAATCCGGCGGTACAAACCATTTTGAAAACCTTTCCCGATGTGACAATTGAACAAATCACCAGGTTGTGATGTAATCAAGTATCACAGGAAAACAATCAAAAATTATGGATTTTTCAAAATTAATGAAGCAGGCCCAAGGTTTACAAAAACAAATGGGCGAAGCGCAAAAAAAGATCGATGTGCTGGAAATCCAAGGTGTGGCTGGTAATGGGTTGGTCCGTATTTCCATCAGTGGAAAAGGCCATTTGCTGAATATCCGCCTGGATTCCTCTTTGCCCAACGACGAGGTTCTGGAAGATTTAATTGTTGCTGCCCACCAAAATGCCATCAGTCAATTAGAGCAAGCCAAAGCAGATATTATGGGCCCAATGAATGGGTTGGCCAGTCAAATCCCAGGATTTTAGGTTTTTTGACATGTGTACGGGTTCCAGTGGCAACATAAGCACGCGTTCATCATATGTGGGTTGGCCAATCCTATTGCGCAAGGGTAAGCGTTTGACATGAGTATGCCTTCAGAAAATCCATCAGAAATCCCTAGCCTGTCACAGGATGGGGAATCAGATTCCCCTCTTTCTGGCTCCCCTGTTCCGCCTGCATTACGAGCCCAGTGGAAGGATCTGCAGAAACACATTGCGGACCACGATTGGGCCTATTACCAAAACCAGGCCCCCGTGTTATCTGACGATGAGTACGATGGTTTACGCCACCAATTGCAAACCTTGGAACAGCAATACCCTGCCTTAAAAACCAAGGACAGTCGATCCCAACGTATCGGTTATGATCCCAGCCCTGTATTTTCCAGTGCGGCCCATTTATGGCCTGTGTATTCCTTGGAAAAAACCACTGATTTTCAAGGATTTTTAGACTTTTCTGACAAAGCAGCACGATTTTTAGGGATTTCTGGGGATTCTTTGGGCCCATGGATTGCGGAGCCAAAAATTGATGGATTAACCTTGATATTGCGCTATGAAAAGGGGCATTTGGTTCGTGGTGCCACCAGAGGAAATGGCGTTATGGGGGAAGATGTTACATCCAATATCTGGAATATTGCCACCATTCCTCACGAATTATCTGGATACGATGGTCCAGATGTCATAGAAATCCGAGGTGAAATTTATATCCTCTTAAAAGATTTTCATCAATGGAATGCAGAGCGTCTGGAGGCAGGGTTGCCTGCCCTATCCAATCCTAGAAATGCCGCTTCTGGTTCATTGCGTCAACTGGATGCCCGCATTACGGCCAGTCGCCCCTTGTTGTTTATGCCCCACGGCAGCACACTAAGCGATGAGTTGTATCCTGGGGTTTCGACATACCGGGATATTTTATTGGCTCTGAAACAATGGGGGTTTCAACAACAAATGACCTGGAAGGTTTGTGAAAATCCTCAGGATATTCAGGATTATTTTGAATGGATTACTGTGCAAAGACCCACACTGGGGTATGAAATCGATGGCGTGGTATATAAATTAGATGCCTTAGTGGATCAAAAACGTTTGGGTCATTCTGCCAGAGCCCCACGGTATGCTGTGGCTGCAAAATTTCCAGCCCACGACGCCATTACCCATATTGTATCCATTGATACCCAGGTTGGTCGTACTGGTGTCATTACACCGGTGGCGCATGTTCAGCCCGTTTGGGTGGCTGGCGTGATGATTGCCAAGGCCAGCATTCATAATGCGGACGAATTGGCGCGAAAAGACTTACGCATTGGTGACCGGGTTTTGATTCGGCGTGCTGGCGATGTCATTCCTCAAATTGTAAAAGCGTTTACGGATCAACGTACGGGCTATACGGCCCCCTTTGTTTTTCCTACGCACTGCCCATCGTGTCAATCCCTTTTAATCCGAGAAGAGGGTGCGGTGGCGTGGCGTTGCATACAGGGATGGCGTTGTAGGAGCCAAGCCATTGGACGATTGCGTCATATGGTGTCGCGTGATGCCATGGATATTGATGGATTGGGTATAAAACAGATGGCTTTTTTATACGAACAGGGGTTGGTACGTACTCCTGGGGATTTATTTCGATTAACCGTTGATGATTTAACACCGCTAGATGGCTGGGGAGAACAATCCGCTGCTCAATTAATCACAGCGCTGCATCATGGGCGAACATTGTCTTTGCACCGTTGGATTTATGCTCTGGGCATTCCATCCGTGGGGTACGTTTCTGCAAAATCCTTGGCCGAATATTATCAAACACGGGATCATTTTGAAGAGTGCATTCAAAGATGTATGACGGAATGTTGTCCCATTGTATCCAATGCTGGGGCTGTGCAGTCTTCTGCCTATAGAGATTTATTGAATATTTCTGGTATTGGTCAGGATACGGCTCAAGGGTTAATGACGTTTATGACCAATGAACAGGAATGGGTCAAAGATCTGGCGCAATACATAGAAATCGTTGCTGCACCAGCACCCACCACAAAAAGCACACCGCTTTCTGATAAAACCATTGTTTTTACGGGAACATTGCCTAACATGACACGGGCAGAGGCGAAGAAACGGGCAGAAGATGCTGGTGCCAGAGTTCTAAGTGGCTTGTCTCAACGGGTGGATTTTTTGGTTTGTGGGGAAAAAAGTGGTAAAAAAATAGAGCAGGCCCGGTCTTGGAATATCACAGTTTTGGATGCAGAGCAATGGCAATCCTTATGGGATTGATCCATTTGATTGGCCTGAATCCGCTGGTCTGAAAGGGCGCAGACAATCATTCCATCAGGCATCAAACAGGATGCTCTGTTGATGGGGAGCCTTGGCCGTAATGATTCTCTTGTAAAAGACAGGCCGTCCATCGCCCCCATCCTTTAGGATCAACCCTGGTGGCGCCTTGCCAAAACAGCTGGCGGTGTGACATGATCAAATCAAGCATATTTTTTAAGGTATGGATCATGTCTCTGACCAGCGCATTGGGGTATGGGTCGTTGTTTTCTGAAGTCAGCGTACAATCGGTTTTTATTATGGTTTTGTGTACGTTCATCGGGTTTTGGTCGGCCTGTCGCGTTAATTCCGCCTTTCACGCCCCATTGATGGGGTTAACCAACGCCATGTCCAGCATGATTCTGTTTTTAGCCGTTACATTTTATGGAGCCCTTACCGGTCCAGGCACTGGATTTTTACGGGCATTAACCACCATAACCATCTTTTTTCTAGCCATGAATTTAATGGGTGGATTGTTCATTACCAGACGCATGTTGTCCTTGTTTTCCAATAAAACACAATAGGTACAGAAATTTGGAACATACGCCTATGGGCCAGCACGAAACAGGGCAAGACATTTTGCAACCGTTGGCCATTTATATTCACTGGCCCTTTTGTCGATCCTTGTGCCCCTATTGCCATTTTAATCGCTATGTGGTGGATAATGTGGACGAAGATGCTTGGGAGCGTGCCTTTATTTCCGAATTAAATTATTGGAAAAGTCGCGTAGGAAACCGCAATGTTGTCAGCATCTTCTTTGGTGGTGGCACCCCATCCTTAATGTCTCCGGATTTGGTTGAGCGTATTCTGAAAACCATTTATGCCTTGTGGCATGTGGGGGACGGTGTGGAAATCACCCTGGAAATGAACCCCACGGATCAAGAAAAAGCAGGCCATTTTTTCCATGCCGGCATCAATCGAATCTCTATGGGTGTTCAATCCTTTCATGATGAAACCTTGGTATTTTTGGGTCGAAATCACAGGGTTTCTGATATTCAGGCAGCACTGAATCATTTAAAACATGTGGGGTTACGGTATTCCTTTGATTTGATTTATGCCCACAAAAATCACCAAGATCATCAGCAGTGGGGCACAGAATTAATGCTGGCCACCCCTTGGATTGACGATCATGTATCCATTTATCAATTGACGTATGAAATGGGAACCCCCTTTTATAAAAAACGTCATCAAGAATTATCCGATGAATTGGTTTTACATCTGGAATCCATGACCGACAAAGCTTTTGCACCTTTGGGATTACAGCGTTACGAGGTTTCTAATTATGCAAAGCCGGGTGCAACCAGCATTCACAACACCATGTATTGGACGTACCAAGATTTTTTAGGTCTGGGGCCGGGGGCTCATGGACGCATCAGTACCATAGACGACCAGGGAAAAGCAATTAAAATAGCCACCCATAACAGAGGATTACCCGATCAATGGATGGACAGCGTTCATGCCCATGGACATGGACTGATGCTGGATCAGGCGTTAACACGATCTGACCGGTTACAAGAACAATTTTTAATGGGATTGCGTCTGAAAAGCGGCTTGGATTTGAATGCCGTATTGGATGCTGGCGAGTGTCTTCATCCCGAATTGATTCAGCGCATTCATCACTGTATACAGGCAGACTTGGTTATGGCACCCGAAACGCCTTTTTCTGTCGATGGGGCTTTGCCTTACCTGATTTTATCAAACAAAGGGTATTGCGTTCTGAACAGTGTGGTGGAGTTTTTATGCCGTGGCCCGATGGTGATGGCTGCTTGATGGTTTGGCTCAACCCTGCCCCCTCCCTTGCATGACAGAGTGTGGTCAGGTGATCCATTTCCAGATGGCACAGGATGGGCAGCCAAAAGTTTTCTAGATCCATCGACTTTATCAATGGGAATGATTGACCCCTTAACCGTTGGGACGGCCATGAATTTTGACAGTGTAGGGGGACATTCTTTTAAACATTGACGTTGTTTCGCAGCGCGCATTGAGAAGGTTTTGATGCCATATCCTCTTCGTCCTGCTCTTCCTTCAGACCTTGCAACAGAGTATATTCCTATGCCATAAAATGTTCTGCTTTGGCCTTCTTTTCAGCCATAGGTTCTTCCAGAGGCTCAGCAGACACCATCTCATTGTCCAATCCCGCGCCACTAAATGATGCATCTCCTTCTAAATCCAGGCCCGTGGCATCTATTTTGTCAGACAACGTACTCGGGCTGAACTTATCACTGGATTCAGATAAACTGATCCCATCACGCTGGGATTCCTCCGCATTGGTCTCTTGAAGAAGATGACGGTTTTCCTGTCCTGCCTCTGTTAATTCTGTCATTTGCGTAATGATGTCCGCATCTGGAGCATCTGTATCTGGAACAATGGATCCCAGTTTTTCCACCGTGGGCACAATGGTATCCTGAAATAAACCAAGGGCAGATTGATAGGCCAAATGACCATTTTTTAGGGCTTTTCCCACGCTCAACAAATGGCCTTGAAATTTTTCTAATCGAACAGACAGATCTTGACTCATGGCGATAATGCGATGGGTTTTTTGAGAAAATAGGTCTTGACGCCATCCTTGGGCAATGGTTTTTAACAGGGCAATGCAGAGCATGGGTGTGGCTAAAATAATGTTTTTTTCCGCAGCCAACTCTAACAAATTGGCATCTCCTTCCAGTGCAGCGCTTAAAAAAGCTTCTCCCGGGACAAACAACACGGTTAACTCCACGGCATGTTCTTGATACGACCAGTATTTTTTATCCGATAAAGCCTTGATATGCACCCCCAAAACACGGGCGTGTTCTTTAATTTTGGCTTGATATTCGGTGGATGTTTTTGCGGATGTTGATTCCAGATAATGGGTCATTGGCGCCTTGGAATCCACAATAATAGATTTTTTACCGGGCAATCGAATGACCATATCTGGTCGAACACCATGCTTTTTTTCCGTGCTCAAAGTGGGATGCTGTTGAAAATCACAATAGGGCAACATTCCGGCCAGCTCGACCACACGACGCAATTGCATTTCCCCCCAACAGCCACGAATGTGCGGTGTACGAAAGGCATTCATCAGAGCGTTGGTTTCCAAGGATAGAACTTTTTGCCCCTCTGCCAAATGTCCGATTTGTTCCTTTAATCCCGAATATGCTCCCACACGGGTTTGTTCCAAGGCATGAATATGCTGTTTCATATCTTGTAAATAATGTTCCAGTGGACCAACCAATTGGGTCAAAAATGAGGATTGTTCCTTTAATTGTCCAGTGGTGGATTGCTGGAATTGGGATAAAATGGGCTGCAGATGAGATAAAAATGTTTTCTGAGCCCCAACCAGTGTTTGACTGCAAATCCCCTGTAATCGATGTTCTATGTCTTTTCTGGAATCCTGCATGGCAGAGGCTTGTTCTTTGAAAACCGTTTGAAGGTGGGCATTCATTTCGCGCAAATGATGGACCTCTTTTCGACTGGCATTCCATTCTGTTTCTAGGATTTGATACCGTTGCCGTAAATGATGATGCTCCAATTTTTTGCGATACCCCAAAAGCTCTCGAAAAACCCAACATGCCACAACACCAGAGCCAATAACAAACGACATATTTATATCCATTGTAAACGATAAGAGAACAGTGTTGGTACTCTAGAGTACCAGGATCTGGCTTTTTTTCAAAATATTTTTCAGAATAAAATAAATAAAAAGTTAAAAAATCTTTTTCAAATGCGTTAACCCCAATGTGGTTTTAAAAAATCTTTAATATTTTGCTTAAATCATCATTTTTACGATTTTTTAGTAAAAATAAACTATTCAAAAATACAAAACCAGAAAAGCATACTTTTTATTCATTGACTTAAATATCGATTGCCGATAGGTTTTAAAATAAGTTTTCTAGGGAAAGGCCGATCGGCTTATGAAAAGATGGTATTGGGCCAACATCCTGTGTCTAATCGCTGCTGGATGCTCTCAAAAATCAGAAAAAGCAGTATCAAAAAGATCACTGATGTATACCGAGAAAATGTCTTTTTTAAAGGACTTGCACTCTCAGTTTCCCAGCTCCTTTTCCTTGGCGCTGCTGTTAAGTTTTATTCAGAAAAACCAACTCAGCGAAGCATCTGGCTATATCAATAAAACACTGGAAAATTATCCAAACTGTGCGGCCTTGCACATTGCCCAGGGATTCATCTGGGAAGCGAGAGCACTGTTGGGAGAGAGTAATGCTGGAAAAATGGCGACTGTGGCGTATCAAGCGGCTTTAACTGCGGACCAGTCCAATCCCGCAGCCCACTATTTGCTGGGTCAACAATATTTATCCCAGGGGGATGCCTTTATGGCGCAACGGCATTTTGCCCAAGGTGTGATGATGCGCCCAGATGAGCATAAACTATTGTATGTATTGGCCTGCGCGTCTTATCGCAATGGGGACATTAAAACGGCCTACTGTTCTATTAAAAAAGCATTATCATTGTGCTCGAAAAATCCGTTGTATTACCGTACAGCCTCTATGATTTACGCTGCCAGTGGACATTTTCAAGACAGTCAGGTGGCCTTTGATTGCTATGCCAAGTTAACAGGAAAAGCCAGTACAGGTGATTTGCAGCACATCAAAAACAGAATCGAGTATTGGAAAGGATTGCACGCCAATACCAAAATTACTCGGATGGCGGACGATGATCAGAGCAAAAAAGATGATAAAAGTGGCGAAAAAAAAGACGATGAACTGCCCAGCATTATCTTGAATGGATACATTTTATTGGTGAACCAAAGCAATAATCAGCAAAAAGGCAACAACGTATTTAACGCCTATGATCAAGTCAAAAATGTAACCGCCCCCCTATCGGTGGTTTTGGGTGGGTCAACGGCCAATTCAACAGGCAACAAACCTTTATTTTGGTGGGGCCGTCAACAAGCCACCGATTTTTCTAAGGCATCAGCCACCCTAAAGGGACATACTTTTAATTACAATATCACACCATCTGCCTTGAATTATGCCCTTAATATTGCCAATGCTTCTCGATCCATTGCCACGTATTCTGCTCGGCCAACCATTTCTACCTTAATGGGTAAACCGGCTGCCTTTTTTGCTGGCAGCATTATCCAGGCGGCTCCGGCTGGTGGATCGTTGGTGACCATTGATGCAGGAGACAAATTAGAGGTTAAACCCATCAATATTACAGAAGATGGATTAATTACCCTGGATATTACCATGACCTCGGCAGCAGCTGTGGGTGATGGGGGAACCCGAGTGTTGTCTCAAGCTGCATTGTCCCAAGGGCTGAATAACCAATTGGTTCAAGTCAACAGTTCTAAAATATCGACCATTGTCAAAGTATATGCTGGTCAAACCATCGTTGTTGGTGGATTAAAAACCATCGTGAAAAAAGTGGCAGACTCTAGGTTCCCTGTGCTGGGTAATATTCCTATTTTACAATATTTCTTCTCTGCAGTGAACAATAATACTTCGGAAGCCACCATTTTATACCTTCTCAGTGTTCAATTGGGTGGTCAAGCCAAAACAGCGTATACCAAAATACCGGATCAAAGTGAGGTCTTTAAAGAACTCCATAAAGCCGATCCATCTGGATTTACCTATTCTGGTCCATCCACATACGCCTTGATTTTAAAACATTTGGGCAAGATGTCTCTGGTTAACGGTTTTCAATCGGGGGATGCATTGGTTATTCCTGAATCGCAGTTAGAACCATTGTCAGATCGATTGAGCAACCTATCCAGCTTTTTCTATTTTTAAAAAGGAGCGTTATGAAGCAGTCTATGATGGATCGTGTATTTTGGAAGACAATGGTCACACTGGCCTTGTCTTTGCTGGTACAACAAGGGTGTCAAAACCGAAAATCGCGATCTGTTTCTGTGCCATCGGCTAAGCCCAGCCCCATGGATTTCTTGAAACAGGGTCCCATTTCATTCCCATCTTTTTTTTCCCTATCCAAGGTCAAAACTTTTATCCAGCAAGGCCAGTTAAAAGAAGCCTCTCTGTACGTCAATCAATCCATCAATATCGAGCCCCGAAACGCGGCTCTGCATTTATTAAATGCCTTTATTTATGAATCTTTGCTGGACACGGGCCAAGATGATTGCAAAGAATTAATTGAAATCGCCTATCGAACGGCCATGGATTTGGATCCATCCTTGTGGCTGACCCATTATTTGCGTGGATTGAACGCATTAAAAATGTCGAAATACCGAGAGGCTCAAAAATACTTCGTAGAAGCCTATGCCCTATGTTCCGTTAACCCTGATGTGGTCTATTCCTTGGCGTACGCGTCCTATTATGCCTATGATTTACCCGTAGCATTGACGTTTATTGAAAAAGCCGCAAAAATGTGTCCAAAAAAACCCGAAATCATCCGGTCTGCAGCCATGATTTGTGCCGCAGCAGGGGAAAAAGCAAAGGCAGAACAGTACCTTAATGCATACAGTCAGCTGGTTGGAAAAAACCAGTCGGATATTGCCACGATGAAACAGCGCTTGAACCAGTGGGAAAAAACAGGCACGCGTATTCAGTTAATGGGGTCCGCACCAGGCACAGAAGCCTCTGGTTTACGGGCCAACTCTGAGTTTTCATCCTTTGAAAGTAAAAAAGGTAATGATGAAAAGAATTTAGAGACAAAAGAAAGTACGGATTCTCCGCCATCATTGATTTTTGACACGACACTGATCAGTTATTCTGATCAAAAAACAGAAAGCAGAGGGCAAAATATTTTTAACAGCTTGCAAGTTATTTTGGGTGGGGCCGCGGATTCATCTGGAAACCTCAACGCATCCCCCCAATGGAATATTTCTCAAAAATTTGCCAGCACCAATGGGATTAGGGACGTTGCCAGCACCATTAGTACCTTGGCTTATGGCATTACGCCTTTTGCCATGCAGTACAGTCTGAATATTGCCAACTCTGGACGATCAAAAGTAGAACTGCTATCGCGTGCCAGCTTGTCAACAACCCTTGGTCACTCTGCCTATTTTCTGCAGGGGGCTCAATATACAGGTTCGACGGCAGGAAACCTGACGGGTGCTGCAACCGCATCCATTGACGCTGGTATGAAAATTGAAATTCGCCCGGTATCTCTGTCAGAAAAAGGAGAAGTTGTGCTGGAAATCACCCTCGTGGGTTCGGATTTTTTGAATTTACCCAATTCTGGAATCGGAATATCCAACCAGCTGATTCAAATCCAGCGTTCTAAGGTATCCACCACCGTCAAAGCCATGCTGGGTCAAACCATTGTGATATCCGGTATACAAACCCAACAACGCAACGAAAGCAGAGGCGGGTTCCCTCTATTGCAAAGCATACCTTTGCTTCAATACTTTACCTCTAATTTCCAGAAAAATGATAACATCACGTCTGCCATCTTTTTGATGACCCCACGATTGGGTGGAAATTCTCCATTATCACCTGCTCAAACCCAACAGCAACGCTCTATTGCTCAACAATTGCAAAAAAGAGGCATCATATCACAGCTGGAATATTCCAATATTTATCATATCCTGCGAACCATTCAATCCTTTCAATTGATGGCATTTTCTCAATTGCGATCAGGTGATTTACCCTCCCCTGTTCGGGCCTATGATCGAAAAGATTGTCGTGAAAAAATATCTCAACTGGGGTCTTTTTTGTGGTACTAAAAACAAATCCTGCTGGCCCTTGGCGTAACCATTGATCACAATATACACCATGTTATTTTACAGGATGATTTGCAAAAAACCCTGAAAAAAGCCTATGCTGAATAAAAAGGACGCATTGAATTTTATGACGATAAAACCAGACCGTTTGCCCAGAGCCGTATTATTTGATTGGGATAATACATTGGTGGATACCACCCATGATACCTTGCGGGCATTGAATGCTGTATGTGCTGCTTTTAATCACCGGCCCATGACCCTGGATGAATTTCAAAAAAAACCATCCCTAACCATTCGATCCTTTCTTTCCAGTATTGTTGCGCCATCTGACATCAGCGCAGCAGAATCTGTGTTTTTTCAACACACCACCCATCTTGAATTGGTGTTGATGCCCCACGCCCACGCCGTTGTGACGTGGTTACATCATCAAAATATTCCTATGGCCATTGTCAGCAACAAAGGTGGAGATCGACTGCGCAAAGAGATTAAACATTTGAATTTATCCCATGCGTTTTATTGTGCCATTGGATCTGGGGATACCCATGAAGACAAACCATCCGCTACTCCCTTGCTCCATGCATTGGCACAAAACAATCTGTCGGCGTCTCGTAATATTTGGTTTGTCGGAGATTCTGTTGTGGACATGATGTGCGCCCATCATGCAGGATGTTTGCCTGTTTCTGTCAGCCAACAAGCCGATCATTACGAGCACCCAAAAGTCAAAGCTGGAAATTGTGAAGGCCTGTTACAGTTGCTGGAAGGATTTCATAAAAAGGCCTAAAAAATCCGGCAATCCAAAAATGTATACGGTATAAGCTATTCTGACAATCTGTAAGGTACTGACTTAAATGCACACTGTACTTTGAACCTTGGTATCGTTTTATTTGATGTTGCCATGGCCCACAAACACGTGTACTGAACCTGAAATCATGTGTATGGCGGGCCCTATCTGGGGACCCTTAATCGCCCTGTTCTGCCAAGATTTGTGGGCCCCCCAGGATGTTTGGGTATGGTGCAAGGACGCAACGATGGTGTGCGTGCCTTATTCGTGTTTGATTGGGTTCATCCGATCTCCCAGCTGTCGGAACCCCTCTTTCTCTGCTCTCTCAGCTGTCGCCACGTAAAGACCGAGGCATTCAAAACGCGATTCCAGCAAGATTGGTAGGCTCTTGCCAGAGCCCCACCAAACAGCCCCAGCCTCATGCTTTGCCCTTGTTTGTCTCTGACTTGTCACCATCCAAATGGGCTTGGCCATTGGGTTGATCCGGCTGAACAAGCTGTTTCAGATTTGATCCATCAAAAAAATGTCCCTGACGCAGAAAATGTATGGCTGAAACCAATTCTATAGCACGTGTCATTTGATGATCATAAGGCGTGTCGGATTTTAGACCGTTTTGATGGGATGGGCTGTGATTTTGATCCAGATTGCCATCAGAGGGCAAACCGGCGCCTTGACCCATGGCACGTTCGGGTTGATCAGGTTGTACAGGGGTGGCATTGGACAACGCTTGTGGGCGCAACGTTCCAGATACATTACGCTCTCTGACCACCAAATCATGGTTTGGCACAGATTGTGCCGATTGCATTTGCTCTATGATGATATCAGGGATAATGCCATGACCCTGGATTGGTCTTTGGGTTAATGGCGTATACCAACGGGATATGGTTAATTTTATGGCGCCAGCATGATCATCCAATGGAATAACCTCTTGGGTGGATCCCTTGCCATAGGAACAAACCCCTAGAACAATGGCTTTTTTATGATCTTGCAATGCACCGACCATAATTTCTGCAGCCGAAGCCGTCCCCTCATCAATCAAAGTCACCACGGGTGTGTGGTGCACAAGGGCCAATCCTGGTACAGCATAGGTTACTTCTTCTGGCATTTCAGGGCGCCCCTTGGAACGCACCAAAACCCCCTTATCAATGAATAACTGACAACATTTAATGGCGGCATCAAACATACCTCCAGAATTTCTTCTCAGATCAATCACATACCCTTTCAACGTGTTTTTTAATGTTTTTTGAATGTCTAAAATGACTTTTTTAAGCAAATCTGGGGTTTGATCATCAAAACTGGCCATACGAATAATGGCAACACCATTGGTAATATGATGTTTGACAGAAAGACCAGATATGATATTGGTGCGTTTTATTTTGAAATTCAGTCGTCTGGAATGGCCTTTGCGTTCTATGGTTAATTTAACAGTGGTACCTGGTTTACCACGCATGCGTTCAGAAACCTTGGCAAATCCATCCAATTGGCCCAAAACCACATCATCAACGGCAATAATAATATCTCCTGATAAAATACCCGCTGTGGCTGCCGGTGAATAATCCAGACAAGACACAATTTGCATTCGATTTAAACGATCCACATTCATCACCACACCAATACCCCCAAAAGCCCCCTTGTACTGTTCTTGTAACCGGGTAAACTCCTTTTCCGTGAAAAAGAAAGAATGGGGGTCAGCCGCATAACACATGCCTCTTATGGCTCCATTGATTAATACCTCTTGATCAATAGGGTCAACATAATGCTTTTGTATGATTTTCATACAGCGCATCAAAAACTTTATAAACTTGTCTTCTGATCGATTGCTTGATTGTGGGCCATCACCCATGGGTTTTTCCACCATTGCTGGTTTTTGAGCGGTGGGTCCAGCATTGCAAAAAAGAGGATAGGAAAGCAAAAAAAGAAGGGCACAGCACCCCCGTTTTAAAACAGAATTTTTCATCGGCGTTATGCGCATCACCATGATTTGTCTAAAAAAAACATGTCCCAGTATACTCTGTTTTATAACAACTTTCGAATCCCGCACTGTTTTTCCAAAATCATTAACAGGTCAGGGTGCCATATTCAGGATTTTGGGGTGTATTTACAAAAAAGTGAAATCATTTTTTAACAAAATATACAAAAAAATGTATTTTATATTTTTCCTAGACGTTGTTTACACAAAAAAATAGTATTGATTTAAAATAAAGTCAGGATTGCGTGCCCGAGGCCGGAATCGAACCAGCGACACAAGGTTTTTCAGACCTTTGCTCTACCAACTGAGCTACTCGGGCAATCTACTTCAAGAATATAAATCATCTAGACACCTCTTGTCAACACAAAATGAACCCAATATGCCATTATTCCTGTTCTTTCTTTTTGTTATCGGCCAGTCTCTTGATTTTTTATACAACTGGTGCACAATTAAAAAATACAGAAAATTAAAGGACCTGACTTTTAAAACTAAAAACTTTTACAAAAAAATACAAATGCATAAAAATAAGTTTAAAACTCTGCACCTTTAACAGAAAACAGTCTAAAACGTAAAAAACCATGAAAAACAATGGGTTGTGGAGAAAAAAATACAAAAAACTGCATTTTAAACGTATTGACCTGATGATAGAATGCGTTTAAAAAAAGAGACCATGATTATATTAAACCTTTTGAAAGAATTCGTTTGCTATAACATAGATAACACTTACTAAGGAAACAAAAATGAAAATTCTTTTGGTTGAAGACGATCAAGTCACTGGCGAGCTAATTACCCGATTTTTGCGTGATGAAAATCTGTTCTGCGACTGTATTACAACAGGAGAAGAGGCCTTTCAAATCGGTAAAATTTACGATTATGACGTCATTGTTCTCGACATTGGTTTGCCAGATATGAATGGCCATGAATTGTTACAAAAATTACGCGATTCGGCCATCAGTTCTCCGATTTTGGTGTTATCTGGATTGCAATCCATTCAAGATAAAGTCAAAGCACTGGGATTTGGTGCCGATGACTATATGACAAAGCCTTTTGCCAGCGAAGAATTAATCGTGCGCATCAAAGCCTTGGCCAGACGTGCAGAAGGCCATTCATCTGCCATTATTCGTGTTGGTGAAATACAGCTGAATCTGGATACCCAGCACATCGAAGTGGCTGGTCGTCCATTACAATTAACAGGTAAAGAGTATCAAATTTTAGAATTTTTGCTGGTGCGGAAAGGGGCAACCGTAACCAAAAACAATTTTCTGAACCGTCTTTACAGTGGCATGGATGAACCAGAAGAAAAGATCATCGATGTCTTTATGTGTAAAATCCGCCGAAAATTACAGGATATTTTGGGTCCTTCGGGTCGTGAATATATTGAAACCATTTGGGGTCGGGGTTATGTTTTGCGTGAACCCAATAAACAAAACCAGGTGCCAAGCAATGTGATTTCTGTTCATCCCAGCATTGCCAGTATTTCTCCATTTTCAAAAAACAACCTTCCAAGTGCATAAACGTAAAATATGATGTAATCAATCCCAGAGAGGGGTCTCTCCTCTTCTGGCCCCCCCTGCCCTGTGAAAAAGTGTGGTACCCTGTAATGGGTAGTATTCAGGCAGGGCGCAACACACCATAATGACCGATTGTTTAGAACTTTTCAGAGGGTATGGCAAAACCATACAGCGTCGTCCAGGCATATTTCAATTGCATGCCCCTTTTCAACCCGCAGGTGATCAAGCAGGAGCCATTGCAGCACTGACATCGGGCATAGAAAGAGGTGAAAAAAACCAGGTTTTATTGGGTGTTACAGGATCTGGAAAGACCTTTACCATGGCCAATGTCATCCAAAATGTTCAACGCACCACATTGATTTTAGCACCAAACAAAACGCTGGCTGCCCAACTGTACGGAGAAATGAAATCATTTTTTCCCCATAATGCGGTGGAATATTTCGTATCGTATTATGATTACTATCGTCCAGAAGCCTATATGCCCAGCAGCAACACCTATATTGAAAAAGAAGCCACCATTAACGAACACATTGAGCGCATGCGCCACAGTGCAACCCGCGCCTTGCTGGAGCGTCAAGATGTGGTGGTCGTGGCCAGTGTATCGTGCATTTATGGATTGGGCGCCATTGAGTCCTATCAAGGGTTGGCTGTACCCATCGTTCGGGATCAACACGTTCCCTTGATGGGGTTTTTACGTCAATTGTCCGATTTGCAATACAAACGCAACGACATGGATTTCAAACGGGGAACCTTTCGTGTTCGTGGAGACAGAGTAGACGTTTTCCCAGCCCATTATGAAGATCGTGCCTGGAGCTTTTCCTTTTTTGGATCACACATTGAAAGCATTCATGAAATCGATGTATTAACTGGCGGAAAAATTGCGGCACTGGATAACGTCACCATTTATCCCAATAATCACTTTGTTACCCCAGGGCCCACCGTACAGCAGGCCATTATCCATATTGAAAAGGAGTTGGCACAGCGCATTACCCAATTACGCCAGGAAAATCGACTGATAGAGGCCCAACGTTTGCAAGAACGTGTCACCTATGACCTAGAAACATTACGAACAACAGGCATTTGTGCAGGGATTGAAAATTATTCCTGCTATTTAACGGGTAGACCTTTTGGTACACCGCCCCCCACACTGTTTGAATATTTACCCCAAAATGCTCTGGTCATTGCCGATGAAAGTCATGTCGCCATTCCCCAATTACGTGGCATGTATCTGGCGGATCAGACCCGTAAGAACACCTTGGCACACTATGGATTTCGCTTGCCATCGTGTTGTCATAATCGTCCGTTAAAATTTGAAGAATGGGATGATATGCGTCCACCGACCCTGTTTGTATCCGCCACGCCTGCTCCTTGGGAGCTGGAACAATCGGAATGCATTGTGGAACAAATTATTCGACCAACGGGATTGTTGGATCCAGAATACACCATTCATCCCAGCCATAATCAAATGGAACATTTGCGTTCTGAAATTGAGAAAACCATTGCCCAAGGGGGCCGTATATTGGTCACCACATTAACCAAACGCATGGCCGAACAGTTGTCAGAATATTTTACAGAAGTTGGATTCAAAGCACGTTATATGCACGCCGATATTGATACGTTGGAACGCATTGCCCTGATTGCGGATTTGCGTAAAGGAGTTTATGACATTTTGGTGGGCATTAACTTGCTGCGCGAAGGTCTGGATATCCCAGAATGCCAACTGGTGGCCATTTTGGATGCCGATAAAGAAGGATATTTGAGATCCAAAACATCCTTGATTCAAACCATGGGCAGGGCTGCCCGTCATGTGCGTGGTCATGTTATTTTATATGCAGACAAAACAACCCTGTCCATGCAGGCGGCTTTGGGAGAAACCACACGACGTCGACAAATCCAGTGGGAATACAACATTAAACATGGCATCACCCCCAGATCGGTGAAATCGCCATTATTACACATTGAACACAGTCATTCTGACCATGACACATGGGCGACGTTGTCCGATGCCCAGTTGTATCAAGCCATGACAAAAGCGGCATCCGATATGGCTTTTGAACAGGCTGGAAAAATCAAGCGGGCTCTGGAATATCGTGGGTGGACTGCTGCTGATATAACATTGGGGTGTAAAATACCTGAACATGCTGATGAAACAAACAGCTGACCGTGAATGGTGATCCAAGGGTGGGTGAATGGGGATTATGGTCCAGAGTGGTTCAGAAGGGGCGTTTTTTGGCTTTTGGGCAAAGGGATTGGATTATAAGGGATATAGACGTGCAGAGGATTGGTGTTCATGGGGGCAGACACGGCTTTGGTTGGCATTCTTATACAAGGTTTTCCAGCCCACCAACGCCTATGGCCCCATACCCTTGATGGTTCATACTCCAGCAGATGCAACAATCTGAGGTACGGTTTTATACCCTACACCTCTCCCATCACACCAGATGGGCCTATCCTAAATACTGTTGATACTCCTTCAAGACTTTTTCAGAACAATGGCCCACCAAAATAACACGATATACGGTTTTTCCTTTGATTTTTGCTTTTTGAATCATGGGGCGCATATGGGGTGGGATACGGCCTTTTTTCCGTATATTTTGAATAATTTTTTCTGCTTTTTGTGATTCTGATTGAATGGTTCCGATTTGCAAGCGCAGACTGACGCCCGTTTGTTTCGTATTTTTGCTTGAATCAAGCTTACCGCCATTGTGTTTACTGGAAACAGAGGCTTGGGGCTTGCCCATTGGTTTCAAAACAGGCGTTGGTTTTGCAGGGACTGATGGTTTTGTGCTGGCTTTTTTATCCGTGTGGGGGGGTTGAGTTTTTTCCGTCTTAACATCAGAACCCTTGATGGGCACCACAGGCCTATTCGCCCTTTGATCAGAGGCATTACTGATTGGATTGGTTACAGGGACGTTGCTGATTTGATGATGTGCGGCGGTATGACTGATTTGATTGGTTACAGGGGGGGTAACGGGCTTTTCTTCTGATTCCATGGGATTCCAGTCTGGAACTTCATCTGGCGGCAACAATCGTATGGCATCGTGTTTCGATTGTCCAGCCAAACGATCATAAACGGCATAAGTGGTTTGTTTTACAGGAACTCCGCGTGTGCGTTTTGGGTAATCTCGCCCCTGAATAATGGGAATAGAACTGGATTGAGGACTGAAATAACAATATGCGGCCAAAACAAGAACAAAGCATCCCAAAAAACCAATGAGTTTAGGGTGCCAGGATGATTTTTTCGCTCTTTTACCCGATGATTTCTTCTTTTTAGCCATAATCCTGTATTGTGATAATTGATTTTATGGACCATGGTATTGAACCTCAGCGGTTACCAACACCCTATTTTACTCATCATACCTGAATTACGTTCCGATGGAAAAGATTGTTAATGGCCGTTGGGATATGGGTGTTCAGAATGTTTTGACCATAACAATGGTGCAAACAATCAAGCATCCATTGTCCTCACCCTCTTGAGGCAGTATTATAGTTTAAATTTTATTAAAAATAACAAAAAAGATACTACAGCTAAAAATAAAAATATTAAATAGCACTTAAACAATGTAAGTACTAGTTTGCATACTATTCGTGCCACGTGTACCGCTGGATGTTCTTTGTCGTCCCTTTCAATAGGGGTGTCTTTTTCTATGTTGGAACGTTTTACAGGGTCAGAGGCATCAATGGTCTCCCTTTTTTCTTCTTTCTCCTGATCTGGTGGCATGACTGGATACTCCTTAATATACTGCTTTTAGATTGTGGTTTAAAAATAATTAAAAATTGGTTTAAAAATAATTAAAAAAAATAAAAAAGCTGTTAAAGATACGAATAAAAACATTAAATAGCATTTAAACAGTGTAACGACCAGTTTGTACGCCATTCGTGCTACGTGTACCACTGGATGTTCTTTGTCGTCCCCTTGTTTACGGTGTTCATCTGTACCCTTGTGACATCGGGAACACGAGTCATAGCGTTTGACATCATTGCTTTTATCGATTTTTATGATTAAAAACAGTGTGGCAAGTGCAATCAGAAATAAACACAGCATGACCAATACCCCTTTGACTCTCTGGATACGCTCTGGCACCAGAGGTCGAGAAAACCTCGGTGCAGCAAGAGCAATTATGCACGTAACATTAAGCGCGCGCAATTTCCTTTTCTTTGCGATGCAACATTTCTTTTAATGCATGCCATTGCATTTTTAACCCTTCGGCCATGGCAATGACGCTGGGGTCGATGTGCTTGCCAAATCCACCAACACAATGATAAAACGCTTCTTTGCTGTGGCAAATGACTTCGGACACTTTTTCGACTTGATGCTTGATGTGCTCTAATTCCTTGACGGTTAAATCAGCAGAATGTAGTGCACTCATTTTGTTGCCAAGGCAATCATAGGCCAACAAGAAGGATTCTTTGAACAATGCAATTTGATGCATCGAATCGGCTTTGTGAATCAGTTTTGTTTTCAATCGGCACAATTCCAACTTTAATTGCATGATTTTTTGGGCCACAATTGGACCGAACTGCACATATGGATTGTGCAGAGCCACATGGTGGGCGCCAAATTCATGATAAAAGTGGTGCAAAGCGTGCTTGACGCTGTTCTTGTGGTGCTTGTTGGCACCCAACAAGGCAACCTCTGCGCGAATGACTTGCAATTGGGTGTGGCTGAGTTCTGGGCAATGCAATTGACCCATTACACGTTCCACCTGACGCCATTTTGGACCAACAATTTCTCTAAACAGATTAATGGATCTGTGATGGTGCTGATGGTTGTGGTGGTGATGGTGGTGGTGACCTGTCTCGTGACAATGGGCCTCACTGTGATGATGACCGGCTGCCTCAAAAGCGCCACCAAATAAACAATGTTTCATTTTCAATCTCCATTTTTAGTTTTGTTTGCTCTCTAAAATGATAGATCTAAATGCTTATTAAAAAGTTAACAAGATTCTTAATTAATGATTATTGGAATTTTTCGGTTTTTAGTCTAGGTTTTATTTTAATCAATCCCCTTGCTTCACATCCAGGGAATGGTGTTTTAATGCGTCCCATTGGGCCAGTGCCAATGATTTTTGCCATTCATTGTGATCGCGATGTTTTTCCATGGGGAAAACATAATCCCAACAGCCCGCATAATTCATTTTCAAATAGGCAAACGTCTTTTCAAAAGGCATTTCAAAACCATCTGGCTTGCCACCGCTAGAGGACACCATCACAGCGGCCGTTTTGCCCCGTAATTGGTCCGACAATTCTTTATGATGATACAATAAGTCCGTAATCCGGTCCCAAAAGGTTTTCATGCGTCCGCTCATGCTATACCAATACACGGGTGTGGCAAAAACCAAGGGATTATGGTTGACCAGCAGGCGAATCAGGGGTAAAAAATCATCTTCTTCGTGGGCACTTTCATAATGATACGGTCCAATATTTTGTTCACATAAATGCACCATGGGGACATCACCCAATATATCTTGGACCGTGTGCAGGGTGTTGCCCTCTTTGTGGGCGCTCCCACAAATGACCAAGGGGCAAAAACCGTGGCCTGTCCATGGGGTGGTTAATTCTTTTAACAACACCATTGCGTTTCTCGTTAAAATGGATGATTCAGTATACCACCATTGGCCAAGATTTGGGATGACAAAAATTTTTAACAAAAGGCGCTTGACGCCCACAACAAAGTGGGTCAAAATTAGGGAGATTAGACGGGGGCGTAGCTCAGTTGGTTAGAGTGCTGGTCTGTCACGCCGGAGGTCGCGGGTTCGAGCCCCGTCGCCCCCGCCAGTCAATCATCATTTTATGCAACGTAAATACTCAATGCCCATTACTTCCTAGTTTTCCATGCTCTGCTTTAAAAGGGTCTGCGCGATGACTTCCTATTTTACGTCGTTTGTGCAGCGTAACACTCCATGGTATATTCTTTCCCCCTTGCCCACCACTTCCTGGTTTTCTATGTTCTGCTTTAAAAGGGTCTGCGCGATGACTGCAACGATCACGGCCTGCTTTTTCGAATAGTATGGAACTCTTATTGGAATTTTTATCAGAACTGTTGTTTGAATTTGTTCTTTTCAAAGGGTTCAAAGGAATGGTTTTTTTGGTAAACCGCATCAAAGATGCCATCAAAAAGCGGCCATAGTACTTGCCCCTATGCACACAGGAGGGGGATTCAAACACGGGTTCATGACATGACGATGTGGCCCATGTCTGGTCAAATGGGGCCATCCTGTGTAAGCTGATAACCAAGAATCGCATGCTGTTATTGGGAGGTTATTGATATGTTCGTTGATATTCAGGACCAAGATTGTGTTCAGCGCAGCAGCATAACCCAAGCGGTTGGCATTGACTTTGGAACGACATTTTGCGGTGTGGCGTTGTGTGAACAGGCCAGAAAACCTCAAATGATTGGTCCGTTGATTCCATCCATTGTGGCTTATATGGGTGATCAGGTGTTGGTGGGCGATGCTGCCAAAGGTCCTCAGGAAATTCGATCCATCAAGCGCTGGTTGGATTCTTCTGCCTATGATCCCATCGTGGATGACTGTTTTAACGGGCGCAGTCCTTTTCAAGTGGCCGTTGATCTGTTTTTAGGCATCAAAAAACACCTGATTCATTATTTGGGTCATGATATTTCAGAAGCTGTGGTCACGGTTCCAGCTTATTTTGACGAGAGCCGTCGTCAAATCATCAAGCATGCCGCCTGTACTGCCGGTTGGCAGGTTTTGCGATTGCTCAGCGAACCCACTGCCGCTGCCCTGTGCCATGACGTAGAAAACGATGGTTTGTATGGGGTATATGATTTGGGTGGAGGAACGTTTGATTTTTCTATTCTTAGTTTAAAACAAGGGTTGTTTCGTGTTTTAGGAACAGGTGGGCACGCCACTTTGGGGGGCGATGATGTGGATTACGCCTTGGGTCATGTCTGGTTTCCCGATGATCCCATGGGCGCAGAAAAAGCCCGCAGCCTGAAAGAATCTGGACGTGATTTATCATCCATTTATGGCAATGATTCCTGGAAAAAAGTGATTCACCCGCTGATCGAATCCACCTTAACGGTGTGTCAAGAAACCTGCGATCAATTGGGCATATCCTGTGATGATTTATGCCAGGTATTTTTGGTGGGGGGTTCGACCCATGGCACCTTTGTTACGGATAAAATTACAGAATTTTTGGGACGTCCTGCCAGCACCCTATTAAATCCTGAAACAGCCGTGGCCTGTGGTGCCGCCATTTATGCCTATAATTTGGTTCATGAATCGTCTTTTTTACTGCTTGATGTCAATCCATTATCCATAGGCATCGAGACTTTTGGTGGAGTGATAGAGCGTTTGATACCACGCAATGCACCATTGCCGGCAGAAAAAGAGTTGTTTTTTACGACCCAGCAAGACGGACAAACCTCCATTAAGATTCACGTGCTGCAAGGCGAGCGTGATATGGTATCGGGATGCCAATCCTTGGGAGTTTTTCATTTATCCGGCATAAAGCCACTGCCAAAAGGTCAAGCCAAGATTAAAATTACCGTATCTCTGGATACCGATGGTTTACTGTGTGTCACAGCCGAAGATGCATCCAGTGGAAAACAGGAAAAGCTGCATATCAATGCTGCACGCCATGTAACATATGATCGTATCGAACAGGAAATTTCTCAAAGTGGTGACGATATTTTGGATCGCATTTGGGTTCAAAAATCCCATCAATCTCAAGATGCATTAAATGAAGTACGTCGTGTTTTGAATCTTTATCCCGATGAAATCATGGAAAATGCATGTTTGCCCCTAGAGCAATCCATTCGTTCTGGTGATGTGGTACAACTGACAAAAGCATGGGATGATTTTTCCAATCATGCCCTGCCCTTTTTAGAAACCTATATGACCCACATGTTAAAAAATATGCCGCCTATTCATGCCCAAGAAAACCAGTGAACGCATACGGAAAAATAGGATAAAAATAGGTTGAAATTATGCTAGGATGAAAAAACAACCGGCCCAAAAGAGATTTTATGACAAGTGATGCCCTCTATCTGACCCCAAAGGCTGCCGAAAAGATTGCCAAGACGGATGGGGTCTTGCGTGTACGCGTTAAAGGCGGTGGCTGTTCAGGCATGCGGTATGTTTTTACCATGGAGCCAAAGGCTTCAGAAAAAGATGTGCTGTTTACCCAGCATAACAGCACTGTCGTTACAGACCCATTGTCTTTGCATTTTATTGGCGGATCAACCATTGATTATCAAGAAGAGATGATGGCGTCACATTTTGTCATTATCAATCCAAAGGCAATCAATTCATGCGGGTGTGGAGATTCCTTTTCCGTATAATCCAAAACGGGGGTCACCTGTTGCGCTGTGATACAAACATGGAACCATTCATGCCATGGCGCCCAAGCAATTGACGGTAAGACATACCCATGGTGTTGGGTCAACAGGCATCTAGCACACGGAACAGAAATTAGGTATTCTGATGGCCAAATGCTCTGCATATCTCCCTATCCATGTATTTGATTGACAGCCATTGCCATTTAGATCGTTTTTCAGATATTGACCGCGTGCTGGATCGATCCAAATCCTGTGGCATACATCAATGGCTCAGCATTTCAACCTCTCCCCTTACGTTTAAAGCGTTGCTGCCCATTGTCCATCAATATGATGGTGTGTATGGTACCGTTGGTCTGCATCCTCGGGAAATTGACACTCTGTCAGAAAACGCCATAGGTCATTGGTTAAAAGAAGGCCTTCAGCACCCTAAAATTGTGGGCATTGGGGAAACAGGCCTGGATGCGCAAGAATCATCACCGCCCATGGATCAGCAAGAACGGTGTTTTCGTCATCACATTCGTATGGCCATAGAAACCCAGTTGCCATTGGTCGTACACACGCGAAACAGTGATCAGGATTTTTTGTCCATCATGCGTGATGTGCGGGCCAAAGAATCGGGTGGCAAAAACGTTAAAGGGGTTTTGCATTGCTTTACGGGATCACTGGAATGTGCCAAAGAAGCCATTGATTGGGGATGGAAAGTCAGTATTTCTGGTATTGTGACCTTTAAAAACGCCCCTGATGTTCACCAATTGGCCACACAGTTGCCCCTATGGGCCCTATTGGTGGAAACGGATGCCCCATGGTTGGCTCCAACCCCGTACAGGGGAAAGGATAATGAGCCCGCTTATATGATGGAAACGGTAAAAGCCATGGCCGCATTACGGGGATGTTCTATAACAAACATTGCAAAGGCCACAATGCGTAATACTCTGGAATTATTTCATAAAATGCCGGCTGTGCAGCCCAAGGACTGTCCCCTATGGGGTGAGGGGGTTTAACCTTTTTATCCACACCAGAGTTTGATATGATCCAATCAAATCCCCACCACCATACAGCCTGATGCCGAATTCTTTACCCCATGTGTTGTGGACAGGATCTGATGTGGTAAAAACCATCAGAGGAGAAGGCCCTACTCATTGGAATGCCACGGGTATATCCATTGATACACGCACCTTACAGCCAGGCGATTTATTCATTGCGTTGCGTGGACCCAGAATGAACGGTCATGATTTTATACAAGATGCTTGGGCTTTGGGGGCCTGTGCAATGGTGGTGGATGATATTGGGGCCTTATCCATGGATCCGGCGTACCCAACGGTGGCGGTACCCGATACATTTCAAGCGTTAACACAATTGGCGGTCGCAGCCAGATCTCGCTTTCAAGGTGATGTTTTGGCACTGACGGGCAGTGTGGGAAAAACCAGTGTAAAGGATGGATTGGCCCATGTTTTATCGGCTCAAGGGTTAACCAGCGCATCACGCAGCAGTTTAAACAACCACCTTGGTGTGCCCTTGTCTCTGGCAAGATTGCCCAACCAGGCGCGTTTCGGTATTTTCGAAGTTGGCATGAATCACAGTGGGGAAATTGCCCAACTGGTTGCCAGCATACGCCCTCACATCGCACTGATTACGCAAGTATCCTATCAGCATGGTGAATTTTTTACAGATTTGCAGGATATTGTTTTGGCTAAATCAGAGATTTTTTCCGCCCCTGCCCCACTGATGGGCATTATTCCCAGAGACAGCAACCATTATGATGCCTTGTTACACCATGGGCAGCACCCAGGACATGTGACACAATGGATTACCTTTGGTGAACATCCTGAATCCAACATTCAATTGCAAGCCATTGAATCTGGGCGAATGCCACAACGTCGCATCCACATCACTATAAACGGAACCCCCTGGACCTATGAGTGGTCATTGCCTGGATATCATACGGTGTATAACAGTTTGGCCATTGTGGCCGGTGCCTTTGCTCTGGGGGCAGATATGGAACACGTCATGCCGGCAATGAAGGGCGTCACCGCCTCTGATGGCAGGGGAAACGTACGCATCATTAGGGGAATTTATGTCATTGATGATGCCTATAACGCGGCACCTGCATCCATGCATGCGGCGCTCAAAACCTTTGCGAAATCAAAAGAAGGCCCCACAGCCCATAACCCCGAGGGAAAACGGTATATTCTGTTGGGTCAAATGCGTGAATTGGGCCATCACAGTTATGCCTGTCATCGCGATTTAATCCCATTCATTCAGGCCTGCGATACGGATGGTGTCTGGCTGTGTGGCGCGGATTTCATGCCCTTTTTAAGGGAAATCCCAAATCTTTTGGGCTATGGTGACCGAGCGTGCGACATCATTCCTGATGTGGTCAAAACCCTTGCACCTGGGGATTCTATTTTGATCAAGGGGGCCAATAGCATGAAACTTTCTGCCCTTATTCCCGCCCTGGAACAGTCTGTGGAACACATGTGTTTAAAGCAATAGCTGTAAAAAATCAAACAGAGCAAAGGAAAACCATTACTTCATAATAAAATGCAATAAAAAATAGCCCTCATTTTGAATGATTTTTTCAATTTTCAACGTTTGTTTTCAAGTATTAAACAAAAAAACATAAAAATCTGCAAAAATTGGATCATTCATGTTTTGGTGGGATTAATGATATGACAGCATATACAGGCAATATGCCTTGGGTTATTTTATGGCTGGGCATTCCCTGGATTGGCAGCCTGATGACGCTGTTGGGTAATCCCAATGGGGTGTATTCTCGGCGCGTTTTAGGCTGGTCTGTTGGGTGTTTTTTGGTCCTATCCGCGGGATTGTGGTGGGCAAACCCTGCCCTGTTCATGACCGATATGATCGTGGGGTTTCATAAATACGATACCACACGGACGTCCCTATTTACGGGCATGATGTTTGGTGCCATTGTATTTTTGTTTACCTGGCCCGATGGAAAAACAGCCAAGGGATTGGCCATATTAGGCAGTGGCTTGGCCCTGATGGTTGGGGTGCGTTTGGGTCTGCCCAAACTGATTTATACCGAATTACAGCATTTTTTAGACCCCCTGTATGTTAATTTTTTAAACCCTATCTCGTTTGACTTTATCATGATTTTAATCGGGATCACTGGGGCCATTTTATGGGTTTTATCCATACCTTATTTGACAAAAAATGATACGTTGGCCTTTGATCAGGCCCCGTTATTTGGAAAGTTTATGTACTTTCTGCGTTGGTGTGTGGTGTTTTTGCCATTCATCATACTGAAAACATTTTTCATAGAGCATTGTCCGACCTATAATGGCAACGTCATGACTGAAATGTCCAAAGTGATGGTTTTTTTCACCCTTTATGCCACGATTGCCCTGACTTTTATTGGTGTGCAATCGTGGCGTATTCCGGGATTTTGGAGAAGCGTTGGTATGGTGTGGCTGACCCCCATTATGTATTTTGTTAACGCGCGCTATACCTATCGGCCCCCATTAACACAGGACAAGACGGCCTTATGCGATAATGCCTCGCCCGAACAGATTGCCTTTTGGAATCCTTGGGCCATCATGAATCGCGGTATGATTCAATTGTTTTTTCTTAATACCGTATCGTGGCTTCCACTTTTACAGATAACACTGTCTAGGAAACTTTTGCCAGACAGTCTGGTGGTGAGGGAACTTGACATGCTATTTTATACAAAAATTGGGTTGTCTCTGATCCTGGCATTGCATGCATACGCCCTGTTTCAACCTCGATGTGTGCCCTATCGGTTTTTGCTGTGGTGTTCCATGATTGGGCTGTTCCTCCTTTCTTTTGCCCTACATATGTTCTATAGTTTGCTGCTGAACACAAACCCCATGAGTGTATTATATGTTGTGTGTTTATTTTTGGTGTCTGCATTTTTGATGTTTCCCTTTATGATCACAGTGATTTTACAGCCCATGGTCAGAGCATACAGGTACAGAGCCCTTTTAAGTACAGACGAAACCAACGTTTCGGCTACGCCCGCTTTATCACGGTTTTGGGTGTTATTCTTACTGGGTACGTCTTTGTCTGCAGGTCTGTATTCCCTATTTTTACTGGGTACGTCTTTGTCTGCAGGTCTGTATTCCCTATTTTTTTAATCACTATTTTTTAAAATGTCTATAAAATCCAATCCAGCCACATCGTATGCCAAGGGTGTGGCGGCAGAACATCTGGCCACAAGATATTTACAAAATTTGGGATATGTTTTATTGCATAAACGCTATAAAACACGGTATGGCGAATTGGATATGATCATGCATCGGGGGGGTGATTTGGTATTTATAGAGGTTAAAAATCGTGAACATTTGAGCGATGGTCTGTATGCCCTGACGTTAAAGCAACAGAAACGCCTGTGGCAAGCCGCAGAGTGTTTTTTACAACACAATATCCATGATGATCCATGGTCCACCATTCGCTTTGATATGGTGGTGGTTTCTTTATCTAGATCACCAGGAACAATACTTGCCCACATGGAAAATATACTAGGCCAAGCCTAGGTCCCAAAAAATGGTTTATTTTCGACGTGAATACAGCAAGGGTACTTGATTGGGGCGCGAAACTTGATTGGGGCGTGCAGCATGTTTACCTAATTCTTGCTGGCATTTAATCAAGAGGATGCGCTCTTCTTTATCTTTGGAAAAATCTTGTAAGTGTTGATCGATTATTTTTTGTAAAACCTGAATAACATTTGGTGAAAAATCCATTGGAAAGCATACTTTTCGAATGATTTAGAGTCAGAGTACATCCTGTATTGTAAAAAAATCGTAAAAATGCATGGTGTCATTCGTGCCCACGCTCCCACTCTCTGGTGATGATCCGATTCAATGGCCCATGGGCGAACAGAGTGCATTCTGTGCCTTGAATCTGTTATTCTAAACATAGCCATTTGCTGTATGACCATGAATTCCAGTTTTTCCCATCCATATGAGCACGTGTTAAACAAGCTAGGCGGTGATGCCTATTGCGTCCCACGTCGTACCGCCTTTTTCTTGAATCCATCCCCAAGAACAGACGACATCCTGTACCATTTAACAGGGTTTACGGGATCAAGCGCCTATGTGCTGATCAAACGTGATGGCTTGTTTTTATACGTAGACAGCCGCTATACCTTACAAGCCCAACAAGAATGCCCAGAGAGCACAGTGATAACGTGCAATAATCCTTTGCAACAATTACCCAATCAATGTCCCGCAGGAACACGTCTGATTGTATCGCCTTGGACGTACAGTCATTTTGAATTATCTCAGTATGCAGAGGTCGCACGAATTCAAGGATGGACACTGGTTTATGATCAACATCAGAATTTAGATTCTGTGATCAAAACGGAATCAATCCCATCCAATTCACCCATTTATGCCATCCCAAACACCGTATCTTTTCAAGAAAAATGTCGATCTGTACTGACCAACCTGGATCAAAAATATTGGCTGATTTGTTCTGCAGCCGATATCGCCTGGTTAACCAATTTACGCAGCAGCGATCATGATTATGTGCCTTTTTTTGATGGCTATTTACTGATCAGGCGTAATGATCAGGCATCCAGCACCCAACCAGGCTATTTTTCAGGGACACTATACACGTCTATGCCGCGATCTATAGAGGGGTTGGATCCAGATATCCACGTTCACGATTTTAAATCCTTAAACCTGTTAAGCCACCAGCCATCCACAGCACCAGAGGCTGAAAATCTTTTGGATCAAGAAATCACCTATGATCCGAAAAAAACACCCAAAGGATTGGTGCGCACCCATTGGGTTGCCGATGCCTTGGCACAGTTGGAAAAGAGTCGCAGCATTAAAAATGCTTGGGAATTGAGTCATATCACCCAAGCCCACATCTTGGATGGTGTGGCGTTAACGCAATTTTTGCATTGGTTATCACAAATCGATGATGCATGCCTTGACCATGGTTTCGAAACAGAGTGGTCCGCTTGTGAAAAGCTGAAAAGCTTTCGCCAGCACCATGCCTCTTATAAGGGGCACAGTTTTCCCACCATTTCCGCCATGGGGCCCAACAGCGCCATGATGCATTACACGCCGTCATGTTTGCAATGGGATCCTCTGACCTCGGGCATTTATTTGGTTGATTCTGGCGGGCAATATTTTTACGGCACCACAGATGTGACGCGCACCGTGTGGTTGGGTTCTAAGAACCCATCCAAGAGCTGGCAGCAAAAATACACCGCCGTATTGCAAGGACACATTCATTTATCCAGCATGATTTTTCCCTATGGAACCACGGGGTGTCAGTTGGATGCCGTTGCACGCAGCTTTTTATGGCAAAAAGGGTGGGATTATGCCCATTCTACGGGACATGGTGTGTCTTGTTTTGGTCCTGTCCATGAAATGCCACCCACCATTTCAGCCAGAGAAACCGGCTCTGTCATCACTGAACATATGATTTTTTCAGTCGAACCGGGGTATTATCAGGCTGGTTTAGGTGGAATTCGTTTAGAAAATCTGGTGCGCGTTATGGAAAAAGATTCCAAAAAATCTCTGGTAAAAACCCCACATACTGGGCAAGAGGAGGGACAAGAGACTGTACAAGACAGAGATCGCCTTCTGAATTTAAAGCCATTAACCTTGGCCCCCTTTGACCGTCGTCTTATGGATGTTGACGCCTTGTCTTATGATCATAAACTGTGGCTAAACCAATATCATAAACACGTCTATGATGCCTTGGGATCCCAGTTGCCCAAAGAAACCAGAGCATGGCTATACGAGCAAACCCGTCCCCTATAATGTGATTATGGCTGAATGATGAAAGATGTTTTGTAAGCGGGGGCAATTCCCCCATACGAAGGCTCTTTTATGGCTCTGCCCCACACGAAGGATACAGTATTTCCTGGATTTACGTGACCCGTTAAGGATGTGGGGGACAGCCCGTTGATGTTATTTTGCAGAATTTTCTGATACAGCTTTGGCCACAGTAACCATGGCTGGTCTTAACAAACGCTCTTTTAACATATACCCATTTTGCAATACAGAAACAATGGTTCCGGGTGCAATATCTGCATGTTCTTGTTCTTGGACAACTTGATGCTGATGGGGATTAAACGGTTGGTTCAACGCGTCAATTTTGATAATACCAAAGGTGCTTAATACGCGCTCTAATTCAGCCAGAGTCATACTGACCCCTTGATACAGGGAATCTTGTTGACCTTCTGGGGTTACCACACTGGCCACAGCCCATGACAATTGGTCCGCAATACCGATGATTTCCTTTGAAAAACGGAACAAGGCATATTCGATGCCCTCTTGCTTTTCTTTTTCCAAACGTCGTCGCAAATTTTCGCTTTCTGCTGCGGTGCGCAAACATTTTTCTTTCCAAAAATCTTCCGTGTGCTTTTGATGCTCTGGATGATCACAGTGCTCTGTACACGGTGAATCCAGATTGATCTCTGATCCAGTGATGTGTTCTGGTGAAGGATTTTCCCCAGTTTCGTCCGGATGATGCAATGGTTCAGACTGTGGATTGTGATTTTGAAATTCCATAAATTGGGTCATTTAAATGTTCTCTCTACGATTTTAGCCATACCATTAATTATAGGGATAACGCGACGATAGTCCATATGCAATGGACCAATAACACCAACCACGCCTTTATTTTCCATGCATTGATATGGCGCAACCACAACTGAACACCCTTGAATATTGGCAAAACCATAATCATGCCCAAAAAAAACTTGCAATTGGCGCTTTAAGATCACTTGATGCAGCATAGAAAACATCAACTGTTGTTTTTCAAGCCATGTTAACAGCATTTTAAATGCATTGGCACTGTCGGAATCATAAACCCCATTCAATAAATAACCGTGCCCTTTGATATCCAAACGCCCCTCTAGATCCACCACACCATTACGCAACAAGTGCATGGATAATAGGCATAAGCATTCTGATGTTTGCCCCAAGGTTTTTTCTACATGATTCAAGGCATCCGAGATGGTGCGCCCATGGACCAATTGGTTCAAAAAATCTGATGCTTCCGTCAATTGCTCTGCTGTAATATGAACCGGAATGGAAATGACCCGATACTCTGTTTTACCGCACATCATTTCCAATGCACTTAATGACTTACTCGGACTCAGACGTAAAAATTTGATGGATGAAATCATTACATCCGGTGGAGCAGAAAAGAAAATACCAGCTCCTTGGCATAAATCAGCCAGCGTTTGACTGACCATGGTGGTGTTGCTATACTCCAGTGCGTGCAGTGCCGCCCAATCGCCATCCGATAAGGTTTGCGTGCTGCATTGATTAACCAGATTTTGAGAATACAAACGCCAGGTTTTTTCCGTAGGCATACGCCCAGATGAGCTGTGGGCAGAGGATAAAAACCCTTTTTTTTCCAAATCTGCCATGACCGATCGCATGGTTGCAGAGGACAACCCCATTATTCCAGCAATGCGATGGGATGGTACGGGCAACCGTGTTTCTAAAAAAACATGAACAATATGGGACAAAACATGACCCGCCCTATCACCAATCATAAACATCTCATTATTGGCATCAATACACCAATAATGATACCAAAAATACATCCTGAATTCCAGGAAAAATCCTATGGCGGCCTATGCAAAAAGAATCCAAAGAGATTCATCCTCTAGAAATCCTGTTGATCTGCCCAAATAGCGGTCTTTTACGCCCATTATACCATGGAGCCTAAACGTTAGATCCTGGCGTGCATGTGCCCCAATAATTTTGACCAATAGGGCCGCGAGAGAAAACCGATGGGCATTCTTATCCGCTTAAATCTGATCCCGAAATAATTTCGATGATTTCCTTGGTAATACGATCTTGGCGCAATCGATTGTATTGTATTTTCAAGCGTCGAATCATATCCTGTGCGTTGCTGTTGGCAGAATCCATGGCGTTCATACGTGCCGCATGTTCGCTTAGTTTATGTTCTTGAGCAATGTTTTTCATGATTGTTCGAATCCAAAGGTCAAGCGCGCCATCAAGAACACGTTTGCCATTGGGTTCTATGAGCAAATAAGATGGCCTCTGTATAGTGCCTGCATTCTGATCAGAACCAATAGAACCCTGGTCCCCAGATGATGCCCCGTCAGATACGCTGGCAGCCAAACCTTTCTGTTTAGACCTTCCTTCCTGAGCAGCACCATCAGACACAAATGCCCCATGGCCCCCTGACTTACCTGGTGTTGTGATGTCACCCTGCCCAGATTCCATCAACAAAGAAGGTAAAATTTGAACAATTTCAGGTTCTTGCTTTAAAATATTGAAAAACTTTCCGTAAACCATGGAACATCCACGAATTTTTCCACCTTTAAACAACCCACAAATCCCAGACAACGCCTCGTGAATTGATGAATTTCCTACTGTACTGCTCTGTAGGGTGTTACAGGATTGTTCAGATGCATGGGCCAGACCAGTTCCAGTAAAAAAGGTAATATCAGGCTTTTTTTGCAAGGCAGACAACCCCTTTTTCCCCAAGCACAACACCTCAACCGATTCGTTTTTATGCTGATCCAACCAATGCAGGGCAGCTTTTATGATTTTTTGATTAAATCCGGCACACAAACCACTGTCTGACGTCATCACCACAAAAAGCCACGGTGCATGCTGTGGACCCTGATGGGCAAAAACAGATGTCGCAGTTTGATCCTCTAATGCCAGTTGTGTGGTGATGCGTTTTACCACATGCTGTAAAATTTGGATTAAATCGCCTTTTTGGCGCATTTCGTTTTGTGCGGCTGTGTAACGGGCACGGGAAATCATTTTCATGGCTCCCGTCATGCGCTCGATCACCATGGCTGTTTTTTGACGCCGTTTTAATTCCTTTAACCCGGACATGACTAGATGCGCTCCTTTTTAAACTGATCAAAAAACACCCGTAATCGCGTGGCAATTTCTGGCGTCATTACCGATTGAGTGGTTAAAACCTCTACAACCTCTGGCATGGTTTTGGCCAACGCCATCAATCCTTCCTGAACCCAACGGGATAAATCCTCAAGACGAATATCATCCAAATACCCATTGACCCCCATAAACAATTGCACCAACTGATCCCCCAAAGAGACAGGCTGGTATGGTGGCTGTTTTAACAATTCCACCAAACAATTGCCTCGATTTAATTGTCGATTGGTTGCCGCATCCATATCAGAAACAAACTGAGAAAATGCGGATAATTCTTTATATTGGGCCAGTTCCAGCTTTAATGGACCAGCCAATTGACGCATAGCCTTGGTTTGCGCGGCTCCACCCACACGACTGACTGACAGCCCCACGTTAATGGCGGGGCGTATTCCGCGATAAAACAGGTCGCTTTCCAAGAAAATCTGGCCATCCGTGATGGAAATAATATTGGTGGGAATATAGGCCGACACATCGCCTGCCTGGGTTTCCACAATGGGCAATGCGGTCAACGACCCTCCCCCTTTGGCATCGCTTAATTTGGCTGCGCGCTCTAATAGACGAGAATGCAAATAGAAAATATCCCCAGGATAGGCTTCTCTGCCCGGAGGACGACGCAACAACAATGACATTTGACGATACGCCACCGCATGTTTGGATAAATCGTCATATACAATCAAGGCATTCTGACTGTCATCTCTAAAGGCTTCGCCCATGGCGCACCCCGTATACGGTGCCAAAAATTGCAATGATGCCGCTTCGGATGCGGTGGCGGCAACCACAATAGAATACCGCATGGCATCATGATGCTGTAACAGACGCACCATTTGAGCCACAGTGGATCGTTTTTGCCCGATGGCCACATAGACACACACCACCCGTTGATGCAATGGTCCTTGGGCGTGTTCCTTTTGATTTAAAATGGTGTCCAGAGCAATGGTGGTCTTTCCAATTTGACGATCCCCAATGATCAGCTCTCTCTGGCCTTTTCCAATGGGAATCAAGGCGTCAATGGCCTTAATACCCGTTTGCAGAGGCTGAAAAACCGATTGACGATCCATGATGCCAGGCGCAGCACACTCAATGGGAACCATTGTAACGTCTTGCAATGGACCGCGACCATCAATAGGACGCCCCAAGGCATCCACTACGCGCCCCAATAAACCTGGTCCGGCAGGAACCTGCATCATATGTCCAGTGCGACGTACGATATCGCCTTGTTTGATCATTTGATCTTCTCCGAACAAGACAACACCAACGCGATCGGCCCACAGATTCATGACCATTCCCTTGATGCCAGAGGAAAATTCCACCATTTCCCCAGAACATACGTGGGTCATGCCCCATACTTGGGCTGTACCATCGCCGACCGTTAAAACAAAGCCGACCTCTTCTATGGCATTTTCAGAATCAAATCCAAAAATTTTTTGCCGCAACAACAAAGAGATTTCAGAGGAATCAAGAGCAAGTAAAGACATGATCGATCTCGGTGTAAAGGTTAGAAAACAAGCTGCTTAAAGAAAGGTCTATCATCGAATCATTCCACAATAATACGCCACCCATTAATAGATCGGGTTGTTCTTTTTGAACCACCACTATGGGTTTTCCAAAGGCATCAGACAGGGTTTTTTCCAAGGCGGACACATCGCTTTCAGAAAACAGTTTGGCTGTATGCCAATACACGGTTGTGCTGGAACGTCGATTTTCGTTCAAAACCTTTAAAATATCCTGTAAAATGTCTAATCGTTTGTGAGCAGCCAGAACGCGCAACGTGCGCAACGTTAAATCCTGACATGTATGGGCTTGCTGAAATTCTTTAAAAACAGATTCATGCCACCACAAGGGCAAGGAATTTTCACACAGCAAGGATTGTAATACAGGATGTTTATGAATCCAAAGGACAAAGGCATCCAACTCGGTCATGATTTTCGCAGGCAATTCTTCAAAAACTTTTGCATAATGCCGGGTAATGTCATCAAAAAATACAGGTACAGCGGCAACTTTCATATAAAAACAGACCCATTCAAGCATAACCATACTCTAGCATACATTTATGAAAAACCCAAGAAAAAGTGGTCATAAATCCACCATGATCACCCAACCGCCATCCATCACAAGGGTGTTCAAAAATACCCCATTACAACGCGCCTAATGGGCGCAGGATTCTGATGAGGTGGGTTTTGATTCAATGGCACTTAAAATCACATAGGCGTTATTTTGCTCAATGTCTATGCGCGCTTGCAATCCAAGATTATGGGTAAAACCTCCTTGTATTTTTACAAAAGGGATTCCACAAATGGGGCGATCCGAGCGGATCATTAGAATTCTACGCTCTAGCATATCCGGGTACACCCTTCCCAATTGGCACCACATCAAACGTATGCATGTATGATCCAAATCTACCCTTCCCTTGATGTCAAAAAATCCTTTTGTAGGAATAACAGGCAAGCCAAAGATGATGGTTTTTGGTTGAAAATATACGTTATTTAATCGTGCAATGCTGTTGTTGGGTTGAATGGTTAGCTCGCTACGAAAAGGCTCATCCTCGTTGCCCAAGCGCACATCCCCATCAATGACCGTCGTGGTTTTAAAATCCATCCGACAATCGCCATAAAACTCTATGTATGATCCACGTGGAATCAGGGGATTTTTCTGTGTATTGGCGACGTTGATCCTAGAATGATATAGCCTTAATTTCTTGGGCAATGATCCATTAAATGTGACCTCTGATTGGGCAATACAATACCCTATTGTCCCTTGAATGTCCCCATTAACGGTAATGGTACTGGGAAAAATACAATCTGAATAATAACAAGTAAGACCTGAGATAAGGCCTGCACCTATTTTGCGTGCATCAAACCCCATATAAACCCACTCTGCTTTAACATCGTTTTCCAATACCAATCGATCTCCAAAAATAAATAAGGGCATAGAGATATAAGAGGGTAAGGTCACCTTTAGAGGAATTTTTCCAAAGTTATACACGCACAAGCTGGCAAAATCATACAAATTACTATCTTTTTTGCACAAATCGTACCATCGCGACATGGAAAAATGGGACAAGGGCATAGTGGGATTTCTTTTTACATCCAATAACCCCATGGTTTTAACATCATCCCGACCCGTGGGTAGTAATGATCCCAGTAGGGGCTTTGGATCTCCATCATCCAAAAGGGTGCACATAGAAAATTCACTGCTTGGACCAATAATGCCCCCTTTCCCGGGATAGTATAAAAATAAGGAATTGGGATTAGGGGCACTGTTGTTTTTTTGTGCCCCTTGATCGGACAGACCTATAGCATTGCATTGTGCAGCAAAAATGCTTAGGGCCATGGTAAAAAATACCTGGATAAAACGAAGGGGGTGTTTTCCTATAGGCCAAAAGATCATATTGGATTTTAAAAAAGAGTTATTTTTATTTAAATTACACTATTTGCCTGGGAAATCAATGGAAAAAATAAAAATGGAAAAGAACATATATTCTCCGTCAATGACGGTAACCCCCACAGAGGAGGCCCATGGGACTCCTCCTTTTAACATGATGCTGTTTTTATGGATTTGGGCCTTTGGTCACAACCACATAAGCTTTGTGCCCATCAATCTCTATACGCGCTTGCAGTCGCAGATCTTCCCCAGCACACTTAATGCTGACACATGGTATGCCGATAATAGGGCGATCGGAAGAGATGATCAGCATTCTATGGCCTAAAATATCAGGGGTAATGCTGTCAGAGCGCCACATCAATCGGATGTCTGTATCCTGCAACATCGCAAAGCCTTCTGTGATATTAAAAAGCCCAGATTTTGATTGTAAATAGGTGGAGGGCAAAGCGATATCAATGGTTTTTGGCTGAAAAAAGACATTGTGTAAATGAACCGAACTGTCATTGGGTTCACCAGAAGGGTCTGTTCTAAAGGGCTCATCACGGCTGCCCAATAGAACATTTCCCTTAATCTGCCCCATCTTGCCTTCAAAATCTAGGCTGCAATAGCTGTAACATTTTATACGTTCATTTTTTTTTATAAAATCATCTTTTCCTGTATTTTTAACCAATATTCGGGCATCGTATAAGGTTAAATCCTTTGGTAAAAATCCATTAAAGGTGACAGATGATTGCGCAATATAATACGGACCTTTTGCTTCTAATTCTCCATTGATGGTAACGGTGCTGTCAACCAAGTGATCGGCATAAAAAGGACAACCGGATGACAAAGCCGGGATCTTGCGTCCATCAACACCTATAAAAACAGATTCTGCAGAGATATGGTTTTCCAGGACCACATTATTCCCAAAAATAAATAGGGGCATGGTAATGGGATGGGGCAAGGACACATGGAGAGGTTTTTTTCCTGTATTTGAAATGCATAGGGCTGCATCATAGTTGATGCTGGATTTCGAATTTTCCCACAGTTTTTTCCAACCAATCATAGGAAAATCACACAACCGTATGTCGGGGTTTTTATCCGAATTCCATACACCGATACGGGGTATGTACTCCGGAGGCAACGGCAACAGTTTATATAATTCCGATACTGATGAATTTTGATGGATGGTGCATACAGAAAATCGTGTTTTAGAATCAATCTTTCCGCCTTTTCCTTCATAGCATAGGATCAACTCATGGGGGTAGGTTCCGTGAATCCATTGCTGTTCTGATGTGTTTGACCCTTCTGCAGTGGGCGTTGATGCACCCATCGTCATGGTTTTTGGTTGATCGGACTGGGTTACAGCCTTGCTGTTGGCGATATTGACCACCACAGCATTTGCACATAACAGCATAGCCATTATCACCCCTGCGCTAGAAAAACATCTGGGGATTTTCTGTACTTTTTTGTATACATTTTGTGTTTTTTTTATGCTTTTTCTAATTCGTAACATTTGAAAAACTTGGATTCATTTTTTTGAATTCTAATGCAAAACACAGCGCCCATCAATGTGCCTGTCCCCACAGCGCGGCGTCGATGGATCACCAGCGCAAAAGTACAAAAAAGGGAGAGCAAAGAGCCCAAAGACTCCCTACTCTCCTCATTCTTGAATCATTACCCATTAGGAAACCGTAATGTGCTTTTTGCTCTTTCTTAAGAAAAAAGAAACACGGCCCAACGTCAGAGCAAATAACGTGTGATCCTTGCCCATACCCACATTGGGTCCAGCAAAAATTTTTGTTCCTCTTTGACGCAGCAATATGTTTCCTGGCATTACGGATTGGCCGTCAGATGCTTTTAGACCTAACCGCCGACCTGCCGAGTCGCGACCGTTACTAGAACTGCCGCCTGCTTTTTTTTGTGCCATTTATATTATTCTCCTGTGATTACGCTGCAGCCGAGACAACATCGGTAATTTTAACCCAAAGCAATTGCTGACGATGGCCATTCTTGCGACGATAATTGTGGCGTCTCTTTTTCTTGAAAACAATAATCTTATCTTCTTTGAACACACCTATGGCTTGCGCATGAACGACAACCTGGGATACCCCTTGGCTGGAAACGCTGATTCCTTCCCACTGTATATGCTGGTCAGGTTGACAATCCATGATTTCAACACGAACTGTCTGGCCTTTAACCGCACGATACTGTTTTCCACCTGTTTTAAAAACGGCGTACATGACATTGCTTTTAAACTCGCTTATGCTCTTACTATATCAGATTCACTGGACCAACTCAATCGTGATTCCACATCTTTATGTTCATTGTGAATTGACCTCTGTACACCATGTTTTGCTGTCTGCTCCACAACACCACTATTTAACCAAAGTCATGCGTTTAAAGGCAGGACAAATCGTGCATATTTTCAATGGAAACCAAGGGTTGTGGCGGTCAGAACTGGATGGAAATCACCTGATACACCTTCATAATATATTACCCCAACCCCCATCAGAGCAGAAAATAGCCCTGTTTTTCAGCCCCATCAAGGCACAAAACTGGCTGATTGAAAAATGTGTCGAAGTGGGCGTAACAGACTTTTTCCCCATAGTATGCCAACGCACCGTTGTTCGCCATTTTTGCCATACCCGACACATGAAAATTGTGTACGAAGCCTGTGAACAAAGTCGTCGCTTGAATATTCCTACCATTCACCCGCCAGCATATTTACCAAAACTCATCCAGAATCCGCCAGAACCTTTTGCCCATTCTTTGGGTGTGCTAACACTGAATGCACCCCACCCCTTTGTGCCACCTTGCCCCAGCGGTGTATTTATTGGCCCAGAAGGAGGCTGGAGCCCAGAAGAAGTTGCTTTATTTGCTGGTGCTCCACACATCAAGCCTGTACACCTTGGATCGTCGGTTTTACGGGCAGAAACTGCCGCCGTTGTGGCCAGTACCCTGATGCGTTACTCTCTCTCGGTCCCTTGAAAAGGCACGCACCAGACACCGCCGACTTAATATTTATTTCAACGGCACAACACCTAAATCTTCGCACAACCCACTCCACAGCGGGGTGGATATGGGGCTGCGGTACAATGCCGAAGGATGCTGGCACGACAATACAGGCTCTCCCATCACAAAAGCTTTTCTAACAATCTGATCCATGGGAAATCTTAAAAAATGCACACTGCTGGTTTTGCCCAGAGCACGTAACGGTGCGCTGGAATGGTCAGGTTTCTCTTCTGGACCCATGGTGCCAGAATCGCCTTGCTCTTCCCCAGAATGAACACCTTGATCTTCGACATTTTCAGCCCTTGGTTCGTCCTTTTTTTGATCCTCTAAATTTTTTCTGGGATGATCCTGTGACGTCTGATTCAAATCCACCTCTGCCCCTATGGGAATGGCTTCTGAACGCACTCGAAATCCTGCGCCCTCTAAAAACAAGGTGTTTTCTATTCCTGTGCGTGCGCCGAGTGCTTTTTTTCGCAATATGGGATCAAAAATTTCGATCATCAACGTCACGGTTAAAAACTCCGCTCTCGGCAGCATGGGGCTGTAAACCGACCATTCCTCTTGCAACTGTTTTTCTCCACCATTCTCTATACGCAGCATTTCTTGGATATGCCACCAAATTAATCTGGGATGTTCAAACAAAACCGTCATGTCTGGCCCCAACGCCACACGACGCAGGGATTTCAAGGCCATAATGTCTTGCAGCAACTGGGGACGCTGCAAACAAAATTCTGAATTACTGATAAAATTCATCGACAAAAGATCATGCATGTACGGGCTCTCCTATAGAAAAAGATGGTGCTGGTACAAAGGTTTCACCAGCTTTAAAAAAACTTGGGTCTAATGCCATGGCCAATAATACCACAGGATGAATCACCCAAACATCGCTGTGCCCCATTAAACGGGCCTGTTGCTGTAAATGTTTTGCAGCCATAGGACACTCGCTGGTGACAATTCTCGCCCCCACCGCCGCTGCTTGGCGTATCACAGGTTTACCCACCGCCAATGCCTCTTGAAAATGTTCTTTTTTATACCCCCACATTCCACCATGACCGGAACACCGTTCAATCAATGTAATGGGATTGGTCGATAATTTAGACAAGAGTTCATAAGAGGCATTGCCCTGATTTTGAGCACGAACATGACAGGCCATATGCATGCTGATATCTTCTGGCAATGGCATACGAAGGGGTCGAGGGGATAATGCTGCCATATCGGATATATAGCGCATCAAGTCCGTTGTACGATCAGCCACATCCTTTACAGACGCATCATCTGGCAACAGCGCTGGCCATTCAGATTTCAACATCAACGTACACGATGGTGTCAAGGCACAAATGGTCCCAAAACCAGCCAAAGCAGGTGCCACTTTGCGTGCACGCAAAATCACGTCTTCTAAATGACCTTGCTCTAGTAAAGGCATGCCACAACAGCCCGGATAAATCCCGTGAACGCGTACCCCCCACTGGGCCAACACGCGGGCTGCAGCCTCGGCCGTGATGCTTTCGTAATAATTGCTCAGACAGGTCAGATAAAACCACACCTCTTGGCCATAGGCATGCCCCTGAGGATTGGGTTCAGGCGACACCCACGTTTTCTTTAACGCTTTTGATCGAAATTCTGGCAAATCGGCGGCACGATCAATGCCTGTCACGGCTTCGGCCACATGACGCAATGGACCACATTTTATCACCGCATTGCCCACAGACGAGCAGGCATTGGCCATGGGCAAATACTGATCCACATGAGCCAAGCGACGATCGACAAACCCTTTATAAGACCTATTCTTTTTCGATATAATGGCTTTGTACCTTAAAATAGCCCTAGGAAAATCCACATTCCAGGGGTGCGGTGGGACATAAGGACATTTGACCATATAGCACATATCGCACAAGGTGCATGAGGGCAAAATTTCCGCTATATCTTTTGCCGTCAGCTTTTCCACATCCCCATCAATCTCGTCGCTGTCCAAACGATCAAACAATTTGGGAAACAGGCCGCACAGGTTAAAACACCGCCGACATCCATGGCAAATGTCAAACAAACGCCGTAATTCTTTTTCAGCTTTTTCTTGATCGTAAAAATCTGGATCATTCAGCGGTATGGTGCGTGCCATTGATTTACCTATAATCCTTTTGCTCTCAGTTTACTCTCTTTCAACCATTTTTGAACAGTACCAGGCCTATACCCCCATGGCCAATCCCCTTTATTGAAAAGCAAAAAAAATCTTCCTTTTTGTGCCCTTTGCGCAACAGCATATTGTTTTTTAAATATTTTAAAAATTAACGTTGTCTAAATGACGATTTTAAACAAAAATTTAAATCCCAAAATTTCATGCTGGGTATTGCATTTGGAATGATCGTCATGGAAAATAACAAAAATATCCGTACGAATAATCATCTTGTCCAAAAAAAGAGACGGTTTTTTGACAACCATTTTGATCGTTGATGATGAAAAGGAAATCTGCAAGGCATTAAAAGGCATCTTGTCAGACGAAGGATATCGCGTTGTCATGGCGCACACCCCAGAAGAAGCTTCTGTGGCGCTGACCACAGAAAATCCAAACTTATTGCTGTTGGATGTTTGGTTTGGAAAGGGGTCTTGGGATGGGGTCTATTTTTTAGACCGCATTCAATTATCCCATCCATCCATACCCATCATTATGATCAGCGGACATGCCACCTTAAGCTTGGCCGTCAGTGCACTGCAAAAAGGAGCATACGATTTTTTGGAAAAGCCCATCAATGTCAATCGTCTGCTCTTGTCGGTCAAGCGCGCCTTGGAGTTCCGGCAAATTCGGTCTCACTTGGTCAGCCATCAAACCCCAGCCTCTTCTTTATGGCCTCTGCCCATGGATCCCCGATTGAAAAAACTGGCCATGTTGGATACACGCATTTTATTGATCGGAGAAAAAGGCACGGGTAAAACCCGATTGGCAAAGCAGGTGCACCAACTGTCTCCCAAACATGAAGCCCCTCTATTGGTGGCCAGCAGCACCATGCTGAATGCCATGGATGACCCTACGTTTTTTGGATCCCAATCGGGTGGAAAAATTGAAAAATTAGGATTTTTTGAGCATGCTCAGGGGGGAACTGTCATTCTAAGAAATGCCCACCGATTGAATCTAGAGCGTCAACGCACCCTGTCAGAACTCTTTGAATCAGGCACCATCACACGACTGGGTGGTGATCGGCCCGTTCCATTAAATGTGCGTTTTATTGCCACCGCCCTGCCCCAAATTCTGGGTTGTTCTGTTCAGCCGTTACCACACCCTGATTCTGGCACACCCTTGCCAGAGCACACCATCTGGCCACAGAACATGGATCGGTCTTTTTATGACCGCATGACCTTAACCTATTTCCAGCTGGATGCATTGCGCCACAATATACCCAGTATTTCTCTGTGGGCAAAAGCCTTATTGCAAGAACTTGCCCAAGAGCATGATATGCAAACGCCCGCGTTATCAGACGAAGCCCTGTTGCACCTGAAAACCTTTTCCTGGCCAGGAAATGTGGCCCAGTTGCACTGTATCTTAAAGCGCATTCTTCTGGATGGTTCAGACCCCATCATTGATGTCCATCATTTGCCCCAAGAACTGATTGCCCAAGACACCCGACATTTAATGCATGCCCTGGCGTTACCCAAAAACATCTATTCTCTGCCTTTAAAACAGGCCCGTGCTTGTTTTGAAATCAGTTATGTCAAAGCTCAAATTGCCGCATCAGAGGGCAGCGTCACAAAGGCGGCTGAAATCATTGGCATGGAGCGATCTGCCCTGCATCGCAAAATAAAGATGTTATCACGTCAATTGCATGATCCGCCCCTATAACCAATACAGGGGGCCACCTTGAAACGGGTCCATCATTATTATAAAAACCCTTTCAGACAATGACTGGCTTTATTTTCAGCCTCATTTTATGCATTGATTACAAAAATTCATCCAGAGTATAAAAACACCATGCCCAACACAACCCACATTGCGTATCAAGACCACACCATTCAGCTGAGCCCAGAATCCAAAATCACCATTACGACCGATCAAATCAGCGATGTATCTAAAATCATCGATCATTGCCAACCTGGGGATGTGATGTTCATAGATATTGATGACACCATTCAAACCATTTCATCCTATTTGTTTCAAACCAATCCCCAAGACCCTTTATCCCAAGGGGGTCGCATCGTGGATGCCATGAAAAAGGAAAACAAGTCGTCTTTTGCCAGTTTTCTGAGTCTGTGGAGGTTATCACGCCATACCCAATTGGTTCATCTGGACTGGCCAGCCTTGATCAAAAGAGGTCGAGAAAAAGGCATTTTGATTTACGGATTAACCCACATGGACACGGGAAGATGCGGTGTCATGTCGCGAATCGAAGAGTGGAGATACAACGAATTGTCGAAATTGGGTATTTTCTTTAGCCCCATGTATCAAGACAGCTCCGATGTACCTTTGATGGATCCCAGGGACTGTATGCCAAAAACACCGCCTGTATTTTATAAAGGCATTTTCTTTACAGGATCCGTATCCAAAACAAAAAACCAAGTTTTATCCACCTATTTATCTGAAAACAGCCCAAAAACAATTGTGATGATTGATGATCGTCTGGGCCAAATTCAATCTGCCCAAGAATTAAACTATCCATCCAGTTTTATTGGCATTGTGTTTAGGGGCGTTGACCTGTGCATTCGTCCCACCCTTTCAAAAGATATTCTGGAAAAAGTAATTGAATTGCAAAAAGAACACCTGGAAAAAGAACAATGGATAGAAAACAACGAAGCCATCAACATGGTGGATCTGCAGGCAAAGTCGGCCTAATCCCTCACCTGAACCCTTTATTCCAAACGCCGCAAGTAAAAAAGAGCTCTGACTGCATTTTCATGGACAGGGACATTAATTTTCGATACAGTCATGGATAGAATACCTATTCATGTGTCACTCATTATGTCTCCTCTTTCCAGCGCTCTACGTTCTGGCGTTCCGACCAAGCCAGCACCCATTTATTTGGATTATCAAGCCACGACCCCGTGCGATCCCCGTGTGGTTACAGCCATGTGGCCTTATATTACGACGCATTTTGGAAATCCACACTCTCGAAATCATTCCTATGGTTGGAATGCCGAAGAAGCTGTAGAGCATGCCAGAGCACAAATTGCCCATGCCATTGGCGCCGATCCTCGAGAAATTATTTTCACCTCTGGTGCAACAGAATCCAATAATTTGGCCTTAAAAGGCTTGGCTCATTTTTATGACAAAAAACACATTATTACGGTTCAAACCGAACACAAATGCGTCATTGAAACGGGGCGCGCCTTGGAACAAGAAGGATATCGTGTCACTTATTTGCCCGTATTGCCTTCTGGATTACTGGATTTAAATGAATTGGAACGCGCCATTACACCGGACACGCTGGTTGTCTCTGTTGCGGCCGTGAATGGAGAAGTGGGGGTCATAGCACCTCTGGCTGACATTGGTGCCCTGTGCCGCTCTCGTGGGGTGTTTTTTCATACCGATGCAGCCCAAGCATTGGGAAAAACGCCATTGGATGTCAATGCCATGAACATCGATTTGATGAGCCTGTCATCGCACAAAATATACGGACCAAAAGGGATTGGTGCATTGTATGTACGGCGTCGTCCTCGCATTCGTCTGCGTCCATTGATTCATGGCGGCGGGCAAGAACGGGGATTGCGTTCCGGAACCTTGGCACCCTTTTTATGTGTTGGTTTTGGTACCGCTGCAGAAATTGCGGAACAAGAACGGGCCAAAGAATCGGAAAGATTAAAGGGGTTTCGCGATCATTTTTATGCCACCATTATGGCCAATCTAGAGGCCGTTTATCTGAATGGGGATTGGGATCAGCGCGTAGCGGGCAACCTGAATCTCAGTTTTTTTGGAGTAGAGGGAGAAGGGCTGATGATGGCTTTAAAAGAGCTCGCCATATCCTCTGGATCTGCTTGCACATCGTCGTCGCTGGAGCCATCCTATGTGCTGATGGCCATGGGGGTAGGTGATGCACTGGCACACACTTCTTTACGCATTACATTTGGTCGATTTACCACAGCCGAAGAGGTGGATACAGCCGCATCAGCCCTTATTCGTGCGGTGAATCATTTACGCCATCTTTCGCCCCTTTGGGATATGTACAAAGAAGGCATTGATTTAGAAAGCGTAGAATGGATTGCCCACTGATGGGCTAGGCCTAAAAGATTGTGGGGTGGAATACAATGCCCACCCCTGGAATGTCTTTTAGGGACAAGCAGAGGAATGGGAGGACAACAATAAAAGGATGCTTTCAAAATGTTGCATACCTTGTTTTTGCCCAATGGGACAGGGGCTGGGTACACCATGGATACAACGGCAGGTACTGGAAACAGTCACCCCTAAAAAAAGTAACAGCGCACTGGACAAGATGAATATGAATCAGACGAGGGGGCATGCCCCCTTTGTTCTGAATTTACTCTAATTTTAATGCATATTTTTCCATAAAAATATCTTAAAAAAGCGCTCACCCTACTGCATCAACTCGACCATCAACTTGACAGTTTTTTATAATGTTTTTCCTACTTCTTCTTCCATATCTTGCATGAAAACAGCGTTGCTTTTTTACATTATCAAAATAGTGCTCTTCTATATAATCAAAGCAACGATATTGAAATCTGTCCCCCAATTTTTTTATGTATGCGGGATCTATTCGATCTGTATTATGACCGTCACATACATCCTTCGTTTTAAATACTCCATTAGGTCCTGTTTCCTCTGTATTCCCATCACGCGCCCCATAAAACACTGTCAAAGTATTGCCCATATCGCCTGTTGCCATAACAAAAATGGATGAATCGGGTACACGTGGGTTATTATACATAAACATTTTTGTTTCCCACCATTGGATGCGAGGATTATTTAACGGTTCTTTTGTATAGCCTATATCCTTTAAAAGTTTATCTAACAAATCTGTCTTGCATTTTGTATTCATAAAAAACGAAAAAGCTTTCAGTAATGCTTTCAGATTATTTTCTGAACGATTAGTCGAGCCTTTTACATTAGTCGAGCCTTTTACATTATCTAAAAATTCAGAAAATTGCTTAATGGCATCGGTCAGTTTAACCTTTTTTGGACATTTTTCACACGGCGATGGAAGGTACAAATGGTTTACCTTACCCATTAAACGGGCAATATGGTGTTTTTCTGAAGAATGAAATAAACTATGTTGATCTCTATGACTTATATCCAGCATTTGTTTAGCATTAATTCTGCCCTCTATGACATCCTCGTCGTACATCTGTGAAGAGAAATATTTCCCATTTTCTTCCACTTCTTCTTTCATCCAACCCTTGGTTCCATAAAAAAATGTCAAATGATCGGGTTCTTTTCTAAGGAAAATAGACCATCCAAGGACGCCTCTTCCTTTTTTAGGACCAGATGTATTATAATATACATGCATATTAGGGTCATTCTTGTTTAATGGTTTTTTCGTATATCCTATACTGTCTAAAAGTGCATCCAATTGGTCAGTATGACCTGTTGTAAAAAAATCATTAAAAATACTGTCTAAATTTTTTATATTGTTTATATTGTTTATATTGTCTTTAAGGGGTAAGTCAAATCTTTTTGCATATACTGTGCGTAAAAAACTATAAAAATTGTCAATATCAGGATTATGTATTGAATAATGCCCATCCTCTGATTTTGCAACATACAGATGCTCTACGGCATTCATTGCCTCGTTTATTGTTTTAGAATTTAGCTTTTTATCGACCTCTTCTCGTTTTATGGATGAATTATTGCTGACAATTATTTCTTGGTCCCTATCATATTTACTAGAACACCGTGGTTTTTTTGATAAAACGTCCGGGTTTCCAGAAACTTTACCGCTTACCATGCAACACCCAAAACCCAAAAACAAGAGATACTTGACGATATTTTTTCCCATGGCACGATTCCCCTAGTAAACCTATTCCAATAAATATCATATTTAAAAAAAAAGAAAGGTTTTTTTTTAAATATACATTCCACTGATGACGCCGTATTCCTCAAAAGAATAGGGGTGGGGAACACCCAAGCCCCTTTGTTTTGATTCTAATAATGGATGTTTTTATGAAAAAACATCCTAAAAAGCCCTCACCCTACCCCCACCAAATCCACAGACATGTTGTTAAATTTTTTCAAACTATTTGTTTTCAAACTATTTGTTCTTACGTAATCAAAGCAATCATTTTGAAATTCTAGGCCATTATTTATCATGGATATGGAATCGATTCTATCTTTGTTCTCAAAACTGTTACGCATGTTTCGATTTTTATATTTTCCATCACTACCTGGTTTTTCTTTCGACCAATCCTTGGTTCCATAAAAACATGTCAAATGATCAGGGTCTGTTCTAAGGAAAATAGATGCACCGTGCACACTGTCTTCGTTTTTCTGAGGATTAGATGTGTTATAATACACATGCATGTTAGAGTTGCCTTCTGTTAATTCTTTTTTCGTATATCCTATTCTTTCTAAAAGTGTATCCAATTGGTCAGTACGACCTGTTTTAAAAAACCCAGAAAAAGTACGCTCTAAATCTTTTACATTGAATGTATCAGCCAATGGTTTATCGAATTTTTTTGCATATGCTGTGCATAGAAAATTAGAAAAATTTTCGACATCCTTATTCATTGAAAAATTTGCACCCTCTGAATTTTCAACGTATAAATGTTCTACAGCATTCATTCCCTTGAGCACGTCTGAACTAATGTTCTGCTCTAAATTTGCATTATTTTCAAATGTACTTTTATCTATAGTAATCA
>CANHKV010000003.1 GCA_947461445.1 Holosporales bacterium
AATAAGTGGGTTGCCAAGATACTGGCTCACAAGCCTCATTGTATCAGGCACTAGCTTCCCATCAAATGGTATTTTTGATACCCTGCCTATTGCAGGTTGCTTAAGATGACCAGTATTTTGCTTATTGCTGTTCTTTATCACATTATTCATAGCTTCTGATGAAACATAATGGTTCCCCTTCAAATATTGCTCTATAATGTGTATTCCAAGGGATGAGTTCTTCCCATCTTTTGTTCTGATGGCCATAAGTTTATACAATCCCTCATCAGACAATGGATTGGCATCAAGATAATTTGCCAGAATAGGACTATCCAGTTCTTCCTTTGAAAACGGCATGCGTGCAATCATATTCATAGCCTTATCATACTCCGGTGTGTCTCTTTCACAATCCCTCAAGTCGTTAACATAAATAAGCAAAATATACCTCAGACTTTTCTGATCAACCTTTTCTTTGCACTTATCCAGTAAAACTCTCGTCACGAAAAATCTGCTTTCATCATGACCGACACTAAATAGACCATGATTAGAAAAGGATGTACGTATACATTTATTTATACATTCCGGTGTTGGCTTTATGGCAGAATGATCAAAGGTGAAATCTACGAATGCCTTCCAATAAAGAAGATCATCTTCCATACGATTATCTCGCATACATTTCCTCATTATATCCTCAAAAACATCATTCACAAAACCCTGATCTATATTCCCAAACTTATTCTTGTCAGACAATAGCTCCAGAAACTTTGTGTTAGATTCTGGTTTAAATTTAAGAATTTCATCAAATTTTGTCTTAAATTTTCTTTCATCAGATTTTATTGCGCATAGAAACTCATAAGCAAACCGGGAAGGGTTTAGACGTTCACTGATAGAAGGAATTGAAAAAATAGCTTCTAACATCAATAAGTTTCCCCTTTTACAAGCCTCTGAAAATGCTACATCTTCAACACTATCACCACTATTGGAGTACAAATTAGACTTATCAAATTTATAACCAGAAATGGAGCTTGAAATATCTTTAATACGTTGTATATCATTGCTAGCAACTGCGTTACGAATTATTTTTTTTAAGTCTCTCTCCAAATTCCAGACCAAATCCCAGTTATTACCAGATTCTTTTATTCTTTTATTGAAATTGCTGTAATCATGCTCTTCCTGCAAGTTAGTATCGATTTGGCTCTCCACCGCGCAGACAGACCCCGACACAGCGGTTAATAGCGCCAGCATGACGGCTGATTTGTTTGTAAATTTAATGTTTTTCACAGCTTACTTTTGTTTATTGTTTCTAAAAATGATAGTAACAGAAGTTATTTAACAAAACAACAAAACCCATGGGGCATGCTGATGGCCAACACCTAGCCTTGTATTTTTACAGGAAAATCCCCATAACCCCCAGAAATCAATTGATTCATCCATTGGGGCATTACAATGGCATATCGATCCAGCAATGCCGACACACAACGTGGATAGGTTTTAATGCGACACCCGTGGGTCAAGTGCAAGGACCACCAGGATAATTTCGATACAACCATAGGCGCCCCCATGGCACCCGATTGAACCATCCAACCTTCTAGCGGCAACTGCACCGACTCTATACGATCCAGAGATACAAAAGACGGCGTAACTCCCGTTTTATAATCAATAATGTGGGCAGTACCATCATCCAAATAATCGATACGATCGGCACGACCAAACAAAGTAATGGATCCCTGGGGAAAAGAAAATGTCAGGTGCCCACTTTGCTCTGTTAACGATTTTCTAATGCCAATTTGTCGATGCCCATGTTCGCACTCTGCAATAGAGCGCAATAATTTACGGCGAGCGGACCATTTCCACCAGGGCATTTCTGGCAAAAAAGCATCGGCCAATGCACACAATCCTTCAAACAATTCCTTCACGGAAAACATCTCAGTCGGAGGAAAATCCCGAAGGAAATGATGCAATAATACATGCATGGCCAAACCCCAAGCCTGTTGTTCTGAAATGACACTTTCCCTGATGCGCAATACGCGCTGTTGATAAAACGCCTCGGGATCGGTATGCCAACGCTGGATATCACTGATGGACACACGATGCAGTGGGGGATAAGGGCGTATCGCCCCATCAATGGGCAGCAACACATTTTGCAATATGGCTTTTTTCCAATGCTGTTCTGCGCGATAACGGTATGCCGATTCTGATGGGCTCGAGTGAACAGAAACCAGAACAACCTCTGAAGAACTGTTTTCAAAGCACTCTTTTTCCTGATCTTGGCCCAAATGAAAATGGACTTGCCATGATTTCGGCATCCAGGGAAACTTTGGCAACGGTTCGGCAACAGCCACAATGCATCGGCCCAAATGCAGTGCGCTTAAATCTTCTGCACTCCCCACCACAATCCGATCCTCTGCCTCTCTTTCTTGCCGTTCACACCCCCAATGATCCCCCTGATCCATATGAACCAGAGAGGCTGTCCAGGCCTTGAACCACTGTCCATAGGTAACCGCATCCAGGTATGGCAAATCATTGCTGCTTTCTTGCAAGACTTTTTCCACCACATCATCATGATCCCATACGGCCACAGGTAAAATATAATCTAGGGCTTTAACATGGCCATCTATCCAAAATGCCATGGGTTGTTTGACAGAATCTGCCTGGCAATCAGCAGTCAAAGATCCAAAGGCATCGTGTAACTTGCGGTGCAAACCTTTCAACCATCTGGGCATGCCATCCGTCTGAACATCCGAATTATTGCCCCCTATTCCCGACCATTTTGGACGGTATTGTTCTATAAAACGCGTCATGGCTTCCACAATGGGATAGGCTTTTAGAATCAATGGATGCCGCAATAAAATGACAACCTCTGATAAGGGCCATCCCTGTAAAGACCCCCTCCAAATGCTCTGCAACAGCGTATTAACCAATGATTGATATGGTGTGGGCAAATGAATTTTATCGATTTTTAGTGCACAAGATACACGCTTTAACATGGTGGAACACGGCACAACCAGCCCTATAGCGGCCTCAGTTTGCAAAGCGTCTTGGATTAAAATGGCCATGACTCTGGCCGATTCAGATTCGTGTGCGCACACAATTTGTGAAACCATACCCCTTACTGGATGGTTTGCCCCCCCCATACCACCATCCTGAATGCCCAGGCGTTGGCTTAACACAGAGTCTTTTGGAAGCAATGTCCTCACATTGGGCAAAGACATCAATCGTTTCAACCAATCTGTGGGCAATTTTTCGATATTCTGAACACACAGCAATATTTTGTGATGGCAATGCTTGGTCCAAAATGTTGCGGCGTGATGTTGAGCCCAATACGTTGCCCTGGTTTGACTGCACAGATTCTGACGGTGCAACCACTGGGGCCACCATTTTAACCATTCTTGAACCAAATGGGGTGTGCCGGATAAATGCCCCGATTGCAGCAATGATTCAGGCAACAGCACCCCGTGATTTTCCCATAACGCTGCGGCCTCTGGATCCGGATGATCGTACAAAGCCATTCGATCAATGTGCTCCCATAAATGCAGCAACGATCGGGCAAAACCAGCCAAATCCAGGGGCGGGGAGGCAGAGTTTTCTGAAAAATAATTCTGAAAAAAGTGCAAACACCAGGCCATGCCTTGGGCCAGCGATACAGGCTTTTGACCTAAAGCGCAGGGATTTGTGTATGTCATGGGGTGCACGTATGTCACCATTTTGGGTAAAATACTGGGCCCTTTTTTCCGTAGCCACTGTTTTCTGATGGCCTTTAGCACAAACAAAGACGGTACCACCACATAATCCCAATCCTCAGCCATCATGTGGGAAGTGGCGCAATCGACCAATGCGGTGTCCATAAAAGACAGGCGACTGTCTGCGGCATTATCTCTCTGGTTTGACAACGTCATCTTTGACCAAGCGAATGCGGTTAATGGCTTGATATCCCAAGTATTGATTAATGCGCTCGATCATAACACATGTATGGGACCATGCGACAATGGCATAGGCAGGCGGGCTCTGAATATAGGCCACACCTGGACCATTTTGAGGTGACACGATTTTTAATGGCCACGTATAGGCCGCCAGTTCTGAACCCACAATCATGGGCCAATCCATCATCAAGGACAGTTGAGGTTTTTTTTCAAAAATGGGGCGTAACAAGGACTGAACCAAATCCCCCAGCACTTGGGTCATCGCGAGAATTTTTCCTTTTTGGGGGCCATGACAACATCATGTTTTGGATTCTAGATTGTATGGTTTCTAGAATATGAATGCATCCGTATGGTCTATTCTATACCCTTTTAACGTCCTTGCGTAGCGCTTTGCCCCAGATTATGATACATTTTCATATATATATTGTTTCCATCATGACGTCTCTGTCCTTTGAATCGTGCCTGACGCTGTGTTTTTACCTTGTTGTGGCCTATATTTGTGGCAGTATTCCCTTTGGAATTCTTTGGACCCGATGGTTAAAAAAGGGTGATCCACGTACGGTGGGGTCTGGCAATATTGGCACCACCAACGTATACCGTTTGGCAGGCATTAAGGTTTCTGCCCTTGTGTATCTGTCTGATTTTTTAAAAAGCGCGCTGCCCCTATATTTTTCACCCACAGAGTATCAATTGCCCATGGGAGTGGCCTGCATTTTGGGCCACATTTTTTCGATTTTTCTGAAATTCAAAGGGGGGAAAGGTGTGGCTCCGGCGTGCGGTGTCATGGCGTTAACCATGCCCATTAATTTTATGGGGGCTGCCTTGATTTGGGGCTGTCTTTTAAAAACCACGGGGTACATGTCACTGGCTTCGTTATCTGGCATGCTGGGAGCCCTTGTGTTAACGGTCCTATTTTTTGATTATTCAGCTGTGGTGTCCATGACGCTGATCACAACCTTGATTGTTTACGCCCACAGGGAAAATATTTCCCGCTTAATGGGTGGCACAGAACCCTCGTTGAAAAAGGATTCTGTTAAACCTTAAACGCTGGTGCAAGGTCGGCTCTATGACGGGTGTCATTATTTGTATACTAGGAAAAATTTAAACTAAATCTGATTTTTCATAGGCTGAAAACTAGGATATCATCAAGTCTATTATCCTATTCAGAATATCCCAATGGCCACCATACGTCTCCTTTCAGAAACCGATCGCTTGCATCTGTTGCGCCTGGCACGCACGGAAAATGTTGGCCCCATTTCTTTTGCCCATTTGATGGAACGCTATGGCAATGCCCAAGAGGCGTTGGATCGTTTACCCAGCATTGCTCGACGCTCTGGCACCATTATTCCATCTATGGATGACATTAAACGAGAACTCGATGCCCATGCCAAACAGGGATTGCGCTTATTAAGCATTTATGATGCTGACTATCCGGCCAGTTTACGACACCTAAAAGATGCACCACCCTTTATTTCCGTTTTGGGGCGATTGGACGTATTGTCCAAAACATTGTTTTCCATTGTCGGCGCGCGCCATGCATCCTCTGCTGGCGAACGCATTGCCATACAAATTGCTGAAATTCTGTCTGCCAAAGGCTGGGTATTGGTTTCTGGTCTGGCGCGCGGCATTGATGCCTGTGTTCATGCATCCAGTTTGGAGAACGGAACCATTGCGGTTATTGCGGGCGGCATCGGACATATTTATCCACCAGAGCACAAAAAACTGTATGCGGACATTGCCGAAAAAGGCCTGATCATCAGCGAAGACCCCTTGTTTACATCCCCGCATGCCGGATTGTTCCCCAAACGCAATCGCATCATTTCTGGTCTGTCTTGGGGCAGTTTGATCGTCGAAGCCAGTTTACGTTCAGGATCCCTATTAACGGCAAAATACGCAGCCGATCAGGGGCGTGCCGTGCTGGCCATACCGGGTCATCCGCTGGATTTCAGAGCCCGTGGCACCAATAAATTATTAAAACAGGGCGCATGTCTTGTTGAAACGGCCGATGATGTTTTGAATGAATATTCTGAAACCCATCGCTATTTGGCCAAAGACATGGCACGTGAAGACTCTGACGACGAATACAGCGCCATGCCACCCCTGTTATCCGAAACATCATCTTTGATCCGTGACATTGGGGATCTATTAAGCACCGTGCCCACACCTGTGTCCGCTTTATCGGAAAAACTGGGTTTATCCCCTGTGATGATTCGCATTGCTCTGATCGAAATGGAGCTGAATGGTGAAATTGAACGTTATCCCGGCGATTGCGTCCTATCTTGTGTATAGAACATGTATAAGTGGCGGGTGTGAGGTCTGGGCGCACAGGTGCGGTGCGATGTGTATTTCAGTGTAAGTAGTGTAGAGGCCAGGTCTGGCACACAGGTGCGCTTGCAGGGTATGAGCCAAGAATGCATCCAGAACGCTGTTTAGGATCATACTGATGGCGTATTTAGTCCCATCCTGTCCAGCACACTCTTTTTCCTATACTTTCAATGTTTTCCCAATTTCATGCCCAACCATTAATCAATTTCCAGAAATTTTTTATGGATTTTTTACCTGAAATGATGGTATCTTTAATTAACATTTTTAATTGTTTCCCTGCTCATGTCTATGTCAATTTCAAAAAACTCTGGGCATAAAGCCCGAAACATCGCTGTCTTCTTGACCTTATTGGGTGTAACAATGATCACCCCTGTTGAGGCTGTAGAGCCTAGTAATAATAACATTGTTGCACTTGTGGGCTCTAATGATGTGTATTCGAAAGAAGCTGACAATCCTGATACTGCTACATTGAATGATTTGAATCTTACCCTATTTATAAAATGGTGTGATTTTTATAAAAAAAGTAATCTTTCTGGGACTAATTTTAAACAATCATACAGTGAGGGTGCTTCAAATATTGCACATATATCAAGTATTAAAAATCGTGAAGAATATTCTATTTTTTTACGATACAAAACAATTTTTGAAAATATAGAGAAAGGATGCCCAGATAACATAAAAAAAAGCCTTAACGACAAAAAAGTTATAGACGCACTAATTCTAGAAACTTTTAAAGAAAAAGATTCCTTGCAAGATTATTTGGCAAACTTTTATTATGAAGAATTTCATTTACATGATGAGAGATTTTTGAATTTTTTAAAACAAATGTTTAAAAACCGCATTTTCTCAGAATTACAAGAACCTACAATAGACAAACTGGAAAAATTCAAAACTATATTTTCAGAAGCTATGGAGAAAAACTTTGGTACGAGTTGGGATGATTTGTTTGAAACAAAACCATATAAATTTTTTCGTAACATAGAAGATAATTTTATAAAGAAAAATAAAACACAAAGTATAAAACCAAATGATATTTTTAAATGTTTTTCGACTGACAATAATTGTGATTTTCCGAATAAAAAATTTAATGATCTATTAGCAAAAGACTTAACTTCTCTTCTTATCAAAAAAATTCAAGAAGAGCTTTCTAGGGCAATAGATTTTTTAACTAAAAGAATTTTAGAACGTGTTGCTCTTAAGAGACAAGAAAAAAAAGAGGAAGAACTGAAAAAAAAATTAGTTGATGTCAGTTGGCAGAGATTTTTTAAACAGTGCCAAAGATATGTTCACCCTGACAAAAATCAAGATGCAAATGCAGAAGAATTGCTGAGTAAATTGTCTCCAATTGTTAATGATTATTTTGGAAATAATCAAATTATTAATGTTGATTCTATTGTTAATTTTAAAAATGACATAGAAAAAAATGGCCTAACCATATTAGAGTGTTTGTCTGTAAAAAAAGCAGCAAAGATAGAGGCTTTTTTTCAGACTTTGGATAAAATAGAGAAAACCCCTAATTTGAAATACAGTGATGAGGAGATATCCACTTTTAAAGCATTGATCGAAACAACAGAAAATTTAATTGTTCAAAACAGGCAGAAGAATCCCGTAATGGGGCAACAACAGACGGCAAACATTACGGCGAATAACACATCGAACGCAGTGGCCGCATCAGTGACAGCACCAACAACCACTTCGACGCCTATCACGGTGAACCCGACTCCACAGTCTATACCAGCCACCCCGGTGATCAACACGGTGAACAACACGGTGATCAACACGGTGAACAACACGGTGAACAACACGGTGATCAACATAGCGGCATCCAACACGGCGAATACTACATCATTCCAACACGCTGAACGCAGCGCCTACTGGGACTATCACAAATCAACAGACTCAGTCTACACCAAAGACCATTTCGGCGGGCAATATGACCATGGCGTTACACAATACGCATTTCAACAGATGGGCGAGAAGAATCAGTCAGGCCAACAGAACATTAATCTGATTGTGCAAGATGATCAGCAGGGTGGTGAGAAAACCATGGCGGCCAAAGAGTTTTTACAAGATTTAACTGGTCTAAATGGGGTTATGACGACGGACAAAAAATCCATACCTGAAATAACAACCGTGTCAGCCGTCAAAAAGTCTAAAAGTGAATTGGAAAAGTCGCTGAAAAGAAGTATCCCATTGCTCAAAAAACGGGTATCGAAAAACCCTCTTACAGCAGCGCTGGCCCATCAAACAAAACAACAAAAATTTTACCAGATCCGCGATCACAATCCGTCAGGCCAACAGAACATTGCTCTGATTGCGCAAGATGATCAGCAGGGTGGTGAGAAAACCATGACGGTCAAAGAATTTTTACAAGATTTAACTGGTCAAAATGGGGTTATGATGGCGGCCAAAAAATCCATACCTGAAATAACAAGTATGTCAGACGTCAGAAAGTCTAAAAGTGAATTGGAAAAGTTGATGAAAAGAGTTGAGCTATTGTTCAAAAAACGGGTATCGAAAAACCCTCGTACAGCAGCGCTGGCCCATCAAACAAAACAACAAAACCAATGGGTAACCTCTGTTAACAATTGGCTGACCACACTGAATCAGGCGGATAAATCGGCCAATAGATTAACCATTAATCCAACAGAAGAACACATTATTTTGGAATTATCAGAACGTAAAGCAATCATCAAAGGATTTTCTGGCCTGTTAAAGGATTTGAATCAACAAAGCAAGAATATTTTAAAAGCCAATCGCGACAAAAAATTGGAAAAGCAAGCACAGCTGCGGGCGAAAAAGGAGAGTGAACGTTTGAATAAAAAATCTGTTAGCAAAAAGGCACCTATGGAATCCTTTGGCCAGATAAACAAGGGGGGGGCGCATCGAGCACGCAGACTTGACCATTTATCTGCTACTTAATTCAGCCATCCCTCCACGGCGTAAATACAAGTGCCCCCAGCCTAAAATAGGGGGCCCCAACCATCCCGTCAGATCCATACTGATGGGATGTTCCCGAGCACGGACCCCAAGGAAGAAGATTAAATGATAAGCCCAGGGCGCTATACGTATTCTGCATCAGCAACGCATGGTGAAACGGTGCTCGATCATGGATAAGGGGGCACCATGAGAAGGCGTTAATGGCGTAAACAAGATGTGCATCCTCGCATCAGCGTTTATCTTGGCAAAGCTTGAAAAAACCAAAGTTACAGGGGATTCAAACTCAGTGTATAGAGCTTCTGGAACACACGTCATATGCTATAAAAAAAAACCTGGTGAAACGTAGGCCATTTCAGAAAAATCCTATGATCAAGGAAACGTCTTGTCGTTTACCAAAAATGCCAGGGTAAAGGGGGTAAAGTCTCACATGGACTGAATGGTGCCATCCAAATCAGATTCAGGGAGAAATAAAGTGTGACTACTATGGACTTTTTCAACAAATGTAATAAAACATGTAAACCAAACTATAGTCTATTCACAGCCTGCCAAAATACCAGAGCCCCCTCATCCCAGAGTTCTACGAGGTATCCGTTGTTTAAAGACCTACACCACCACAGCCACCAGAGCCCATGCACCTGGTTGCCCCCTCATCCCAGAGTTCTGCGATGTATCCGTTGTTTAAAGACCTACACCACAGCCACCAGAGCCCATACACCCATCCCACTATCCTTGATCAGAAAATGGGGTATAGCATTGCCTACATCAAATAACGGGTTGCATCCTAACCCATTTACGATGCAGAGAATTAGAGATCAACTTGATTCGCACTGGAGCAATCCTGAAACCCAGGTTGCTCACCCACAGCTGAAAGACTGATACAATCATGATTGTTTTCCACAATATCATGATGTTTGCGGCACAATGAAATGTATCGATCATTCCCACCGCAATCGATCTGATCGCCATCAATCACTTTATTCCCAAAGCCATCAAAACGCGCCGTCATAATGGCTTTTTTGCCACAAAAACAAATGGTTTTGATTTCTTGTAAATGATCAGCCCACGCCAATAAATGGCGACTGCCCTCGAATAATTCTCCTTGAAAATCCGTGCGCAAGCCATACGTTAATACAGGTATATCTAAGCGATCCACAATACGGCACAATTGACGGACGTGACGTTTGGATAAAAACTGAGCCTCGTCCACAAAAATACAAGATACGGTTTGCTTTTCCATTTCTGCCGCCATAATGGTCAATAAATCCATGTCATTGCTCAAAACGATCGGCACACGAGACAGCCCAACACGCGATGTAATCAGCGGATTCCATTGCTCCGCCACCAAAGCCGGTAAAAAACATACCGTATTCATGCCGCGTTCTCGATAATTGAAATCCGATTGCAACAACGTCGTGGTTTTACCAGCATTCATAGCAGAAAAGTAAAAATACAGCTTGGACAAAATAGAGCACTCGCGTGTATGTTGATGGGGTATTATAGCGGACTGTACAGCCTATTGGCCAGACAAATCTTGATGCTGTTTTGATCTGAAATCTGGGTTGAAATACACGTCCTGGGCATCATTCCATGCTATTCAAAACCCTCGACCGATAATCACGCACAACCCTGTTGACTAAAAAACTCCATCACGCCATGGGGCCACAGGGTTTTTTACCCAACACGTGCATATGAAAGTGAGGAACTACTTGACCACCATCCCGTATTTGAGATCGGTTAGCATAAAAAAAACCTTTTCCATTACCATAAATATAGATCGCACCAACGAATTTTTAAAAATGAAGACAGCATATTTCATGATTTTGTTCGCCGTTATGGCTGCAGAATCTTTAAATGCCATGGAGAGCAGTGCACCACACATGACACATCACAAAGGTATATCTAATAAAGATCTCCTAGAACTCAACCTTGTTGACTAAAAAACTCCATCACGCCATGAGGCCACAGGGTTTTTTACCCAACACGTGCATATGAAAGTGAGGCACCACTTGACCACCATCCCGCCTCGCATTGCACACCAAACGGTATCCCGATTCTTTGATGTCCAAGATGTGTATCACTTTGGCTATCACACATCGCCAATCTAAAATTTCCACATCAGAGGCACAAGCGAAAAAATCATCCGCTGTGATGTATTGTCCTTTTGGAATAATCAAACCATGCACTGGCGCCACAGGAAACGCATCATGAAAAGCCATGGTATGCTCTGTTTCCAGAATCAGACGACAGTCGATTTGCCTGCGTATAATACGAGCAAAAGTATTGTCAGTATTATAGTGCTTAAAAATGTCAGGCTCGTTCATGATATCTCCTTGCGTAACTCTACCCATTTTCTCTAATACTAGCGCCTAAAAATCATCCGCGATATCCTGAAACACCAATATTTTCAGCAATTTCATCATTAGAATATTGAAACAATCCACACAAGGATACAAAAAATCACCCCATTCTCGGTACAGAACCCTCTGTTTCCGGGTAATAGCATTCCCAGTGGTTGGAAACGCCATGGCATTATAATGATGGATTGATTTAAATGCCGCAAAGGCCCAGCGACACTAATCGCTCAGCCTCAGCCCGACTCTGGTGTGCACTCTTACCCTGTTACCCATCAACAAAGCCCCCTGCCCCAAAGATTTTTTATGTCCTGCCTGCTCGGCTCTATGCATCCCTCACCCAGATGGTGCCCCCTTATCGTGGATCCTGTTGCTGTACATCAACAGCGTGTGGTCCTGTTCTGCTCTAGACGTCAACGGCTTGATTTTTCACCACGGGTTTTTTCCCCAAATCCTTGATGATGCGTAAATGCAATTCTTCTAACCGTTCTGGGGACAGGGGAGATGGCGCCCCCATCATTAAATCACGCGCCTGCTGATTCAGAGGAAAGGGAATGACTTCCCGGATATTGGGTGTACCCGCCAACAGCATCACAATGCGATCGATGCCTGGCGCACTGCCCCCATGGGGTGGAACACCGTATTGAAAAGCCTTGATCATGGCACCAAATTGCTGATCCACATGATCCTTACTGTACCCCGCAATTTCAAAGGCCTTGTACATCACATCAGGTCGATGATTTCGAATGGCTCCACTGGATAACTCGATTCCATTGCATACGATATCGTATTGGTATGCCTTGATTTGTAACGGATCCTGGTGCATCAAAGCGTCCATTTCCCCTTGGGGCATAGAAAACGGATTATGAGAAAAAATAATCTGTCCCGTAGCAATGTCTTGCTCGTACATGGGGAAATCTATAATCCAACACAAGGCAAAGGCTGATTCATCAATTAATCCCAACAATTGACCCAAATGGGTGCGCAACTGACCAGACAACAGTGTTGCCGCATCCTCTTGATCACACACAAAAAAGACCACACCATCGATTGGAACATGTGTTTTTAACATGTCGCAGGTTTCTGGTGTACAAAACTTGACCAAGGGGCCTTGTAATCCATCGGCGCCATGGCTAATGTACCCTAGTCCTTTTGCCCCTTTTTCCATCACCCAGCCCTCTAAATCCTTGAAAAACTTTCGCGATTGGGCCATGGCGCCCGGCACCACCAAGGCACGAATTACCCCGCCTTTTTCCACCACCGATTGAAAAATACTGATGTGTACCTGATGCGTCATATCCTGAATGATCAGAGGATTGCGTAAGTCAGGTTTGTCTGTACCGTACATCACCATGGCATCGGCATAAGGAATTCTGGGAAATGGCCCTTGGGTTACGGATGCTGTGGGTGCAAACTGTTCAAAGGTTTTTTGCAGTACAGGCTCGATGGCATTCCAAACATCTTCTTGGTCTACAAAAGCCATTTCCAAATCCAGCTGGTAAAATTCACCAGGTGAACGATCGGCTCGCGATGATTCATCTCTGAAACATGGGGCGATTTGAAAATATTTATCAAAACCAGAGGCCATCAACAGCTGTTTAAATTGCTGGGGTGCCTGAGGCAACGCATAAAATTCACCAGGATACAGACGACTGGGCACCACATAATCCCGCGCGCCTTCGGGACTGGGGGCCGTTAAAATGGGTGTTTGAATTTCTAAAAATCCTTGCTCCACCATCATGGCACGCATAAAAGCAATAATTTGACTGCGCATTACCACAGATTGATGCATTGCCGGACGACGTAAATCTAAAAAACGATAGGTTAAGCGAATGTCTTCGGGATAATCCGCATCCGTATTGACAGGCAGAGGCAAGGCATTGGCCCGTGATAATACACTCAGGGTACCCACCACCACCTCGACATCACCCGTATCCAATCCTGGATTGCGTGTGTGTTCTGATCTGGCCATGACAGAACCGCTGATCTGTACCACCGTTTCCACGCTTAATGATTCAGCCAGATTCCACTGGCCATGACCTTCTTCTAGCACACACTGGATCATGCCGTAATGATCGCGAATATCTAGAAAAATCAATCCCCCATGGTCGCGCTTGCGGTGCACCCATCCGCATACTTTAACCTCTTGATTCAAATGATTCAGGCGCAATGCTCCACAATGGTGGCTGCGATAGGCCGTATGCTGAGAAAAATGAGACCCGTTAAGGGCCTCTGCCGTGATTTGACCACAACCCCTCTGCGGTTCTGGGATTGATGGTGCATGGCTGGTGTGATCGTGTGTCATGAAGAATGATCCTGTGATGGCGTCATAAAATTCGTAAAACCATGATCTCAGAAAACAGCCTCATCGGTCAATGTGGTCAACACCCTGTTCAAAAGGGATACCCCCACTTGGCCACCAAAAAACCCACCCCATATACGCCTTTCATTTTATATGGTTTTAATAAGACATCAAGATTGATGGCAACATCAATCTCATGACCCCCGTCATCATTCCACATCTAAAAAGCTGCGTAATTTTTTCGATCTCACTGGATGCTTTAATTTGCGTAATGCTTTGGATTCAATTTGTCGAATACGCTCTCTGGTCACCTGAAAACTTTTTCCGACCTCTTCTAACGTATTTTCACTGCGTGTACCGATCCCAAATCGCATGCGCAACACCCGCTCTTCACGTGCCGTTAACGAGGATAAAACCTCGGTCACCACCCCTTTTAAATCACTCAATATGGCCGCATTAATAGGCGAAACGGCATTTTCATCTTTTAAAAAGTCCACGATATGGCTGTCGTCCTCATCACCCACCGGGGTGGCTAAGCTGATGGGCTCCTTTGCAATTTTCAAAATCTTTTTGATTTTTTCTGCTGGGATGCCCATTTTGACAGATAATTCTTCTGGCGTCGGCTCTTGACCCGTTTCATGGACCAATTGTCGAGATACACGCACCAATTTATTGATGGTTTCAATCATGTGTACAGGAATGCGAATGGTTCGCCCCTGATCCGCAATGGATCGCGTAATGGCTTGACGAATCCACCATGTGGCATACGTGGAAAATTTGTAGCCGCGTTGATACTCAAATTTATCCACAGCCTTCATCAATCCGATGTTGCCTTCCTGAATTAAATCCAGAAATTGCAATCCTCTGTTGGTGTATTTTTTTGCAATAGAAATAACCAGACGTAAATTCGCACCGATCATTTCCTTTTTCGCATGCTCGGCTTCTTCTTCTCCGATCTGAACATCCCGAATCACTTTGCGCAATTGATCCAACGGCATAGAAACTGTATCGGAAATATGCTGAATTTCAATGGATACGGTCTGTAATGTGTCGTGGTGCCGTTCAAAAAAAGTCTTCCAGATGGCCGATAATGACGGATCTTTGCTTAGAGTTTCTACCCATTTAACAGGATTGCTTGGCGTATAACGATCCAAAAAGTCTTTGCGTCGCACACCACAGGATTCCGCCAGCTTTAACATTTGCGAATCCAGCTTTAACAAATTCTTTTGAAAAGAACATATCCGCGCGATCAATTCCTTGACCCGCTGGGGCTGCAAACGTAAGTCCTTGAATAAATGAAATAATTCTTGACGATTATCCTCGTTTAATTCTCTGCCCAATGCTAAAAAGGCATCCAGGCGATCTATAAATACATCCGGGTTCACCACTTCTTCCAGAATATCTTCTTCGGATCCATCCGTCGCAGGAGACGTCATATCACTGATGGGAATCTCTTTTTCTAAATCAACCAAACCCGCCTCATCATCTTTTTCGGAAAACCCCTTGTCTTCTTCTAAATCAAACAATGCTTTTAACAGCATATTTCCCGCGGTAACGTCATCACGCCATTGACCTAATTTTTCAAAGGTTAATGGACAACAGCACAGTGCCACAATGATTTTTTCCCGACCCCTCTCAATGCGTTGCGCAATCTGAATTTCTCCATTTCTTGACAACAGAGCAATGGTTCCGATTTCCTTTAAATACAATCGCACAGGATCGTCAATACGGGACCATTCCTCTTCCATGGATTCTTCTTGAGAGTCAGCCGGATCAATGGAAAAAAAGCCTTGACCGTCGGAATCGGGGATGTCATCTTCGACCAAAGAAATGCCCGCATCCGATAAAGAATCCGTAACAAAGTCCAAAACATCTTGATTGATGTGGCGAACCGCAAAGGCTCTGCACACATTGTTATGGGTCACAAACCCTTGCTCTTTACCCTTTTCAATCAAACGTGCCATCGCCTTTTTAACGAATTTATGATTTTGAAAATCATCGTCATCGGCCCAGTTTTTTCTTGATCCTACATCAGAAAGACCCTCATCCTCTTCCCGTTCTATCAAATCTGTTCCTTTTGTCATGTAACCTCCTAAAATTCTCTGAGATTTTTCAAACGTTCCCATGTGCCAGGCACCTGCATCAATTCTTTTTTCAATGCGACCAATTCTGAATTTTGATACAATTGGGTTTGATAGCGATTAAAAAGATCGTGCCAATAGGTTTCAAAACACGCCGTATCTCCTGGAATATGTAAAGAAACGGCTGAAATTTGTTTCTGCCAATCTGGACCTAGAAAATCTTGTAATGGCGAAAAACAAGCTCCGTCCTCCCATGATACCAAATAATCGCGAACATGTAACCACGCACTTTCCCCGGGAAATGCCATGGCAGACAGCGATTCTCTGACCCGATCAATCAAAAAAGGCTTTAAAACCAACAACCCTAACAAGATTTTTTGATGCAGTACCACCCCTGGCGCCACTGGGACAGCAGAATGGGGGGACTGTTTTTGATTTTGATAAAAGAACTCCTTGTACAAACGCCGAATATACAAATGCTGTATGCTGGTAACCCAGGTTTCCCACTGCTCTACTGCTTCTGCTTTGCGCTCTGGCGTCATGGGTTTTTTAAACAAATGGGACCATAAAAATTGACTCAATGGCACGGCCTGATTCACCACTTTTTCCAAGGCCCCTTGACCATGGGTTTGAACCAATGCGTGGGGATCCAATTCTGGCGGCATGGTGGCAAATTTCAAACTAAATCCTGGCTTTAACAGTGGCAAGGCCATGACGGCCATTTTTAATGCGGCTTTTTGCCCTGCCACATCCGGATCAAAGCACACGACGGGCTCTGGACACTGTTTCCAAACCAATGCCAGTTGGGCTGTGGTTAAGGCCGTACCCAACGGGGCGACGGCACCATAAAATCGTGCAGCCGCAATGACATCCAAATACCCTTCTACCACCAATACGGGGCGACCCACGGGAATGACCAACGATCGATACAGACATTGCCCCTTGATAAACAGTGGCGTTTCCGGTGAGTTCATATATTTTGGCTGCTCATTACCCAGTGCCCTGCCCCCAAAAGCCATGACTTTGCCCGCAGCGGTAATAATGGGAAACATGATGCGGTTGCGAAATCGATCAAAAGAATCGCCCGTTTCTGAACGCTGCATCACCAATCCTGCTTTTTCCATGCACAGCGAAGAAAAGCCCAAATGATGGCCGTGACTCATTAATCCGTATGCTGGGGCCCAACCGATGCGAAATCGACGAATTTCCTCTGGGGTAATGCCCCGTTTATGCAAATAATCCAGGGCCATTTTATTACCGCTCAACTGATCTTGAAACCATTGACACGCCATATCCATGGCACGCCACATTTCCTGTAGGGCCTAATCTTGCAGAGTGCTCTCGTTGGTTTCTTTGGGCAATTCCATGCCAATGGAACCGGCCAAACTGATGACGGCATCAGCAAAAGATACGCGCGTATGTTGACGAACAAAATCAATGACATCGCCACGTGCCCCACACCCAAAACAATGATAGGTGCCTCGTGATGGATTAATGCTGAACGAGGGTGTCTTTTCCCCATGAAATGGACACAACCCCATCATCATCTGTCCTTTTCGCAACAAACGCACGTGCTTGCTGACGGCATCGGTTAACGAAACGCGTTGGCGTAGCGTGGAAATAAAGGCATCAGAAAATTTCATTATAGGGCTGGAACCCAGATATTCTTGTATTCTTTATTATAGCACAAAACCCTCCAAAACATCATTAACCTCTGTGAAAATCAGCCCTCTTATGGGGGTGATCCAGTGGCTGTTTCAGGGGGCGATTAGGCTCTGGAGGGGTTTCAGGTCGTCCCCACTTTTGCCTAATCATATCTCTTTGGACCTTGCACGCACCCCATTTCTCTTGCTCTTTTTTTCCACTTTTTCTTTTCCTGAACCAACAAATGATTTGAAACCATTCCATCCTGCAGCCGCCTTTCCCCCCACGGACATCAGACAAGCATGCCAAGGTCCTGCCCTTAACAGGAAAAAAATCATCACGAATCAACCGTTTTTTATCATTTTTTTGCGAAAATAGAACAAAGTTTATTGTTGTAAAATCAATCATGAAAAACATTTTATTCAAAACATGTGCAACAATTTCTAGATTTTTTAAAATCGTTTTGTGTCCAAAAATTTGCGTCCTGATGCGATGTAATGCATTCTATGTACCCCTATTTGGTATGCTGATGATCCCATCCATGGGGTTGTGCCCCATCAATCACCACAATGTGGCCCATCATTGGATCCAAAACACCCACAAAGGCATGGCGATTCCCACACAATCTTTACCCTTTTCCCATCACTGTGCCCTGTTGCAACAGCAGCACCGCACCTGTTTTACGCCTCTCAGATTACGTGGTCTGTGCGACCCTTTTTCTGAAATGACCATGATTAAAAGCTTATGCATCATACGCTCTGGCACGCTCTAGGTCGGCCAGCGTATCCACACTGATAAAGGTCTCTTTCCCCAATAAAACCCCCGCGATAACCATGTTGGAATCCGTCACTCGCAATTGTTCCAAGGATTCTTTCTGTTCTCTTTGCGTTTGTGGCCATCGTGAAAATTGTTTCAATACAGACCGACGAAAGGCATATACCCCCAAATGGGTGTAATCTGATTCCCAATCATGGCGTGTAAAATCCACGCACTGCATCCAAGATTGTCCATCTTGGCCCATCATCGTCTGAACACGAACATGGACGGCCCCTGTAACACTCAGGTCTTTTGGCTGAATAAAGGTGGTCATATCCACACAAGGCATGGAAAAAGGCTGTAAAATCGAGCCCAAAACCGATGGTGGAAAATAGGGTAAATCGCCCTGAACATTGATGACATGGGTGTAATGCCCTTCGGGATCAAAAAGATCTATGCCTTCGGCCAGACGATCTGATCCAGTAGCATGATTTTGCGTCATCACGGCATGACCACCCACCGATGTGATGGCATGGGCAATGTCTGCATGATCACAGACCACCACCACAGGGGCCACATTTCCAGCACACGCACGCCGCCACACATGAACGATCATGGGCTCTGCACCAATCATGGCCATGGGTTTATTGGGCAAACGAACAGAATTCATGCGTGATGGAATCATGATAATCGGGCGAATAAGAGGCATCATAGAGCAATCTGCATGGTTTATATTACGTTAAAATATACTATACTCTATGGCAATCGGCTGTGAACACCCTTGGTTTCGCTTTTTATGATGTCCTCTGGGGAATATCGTACCAGGTCTTACACCCCAAGGCTGGGATGAACAGACCCCGTTCTGGGGCATGATTCATTGAAACCAATGGATGAACACACCATATAAGCCCTACATAAACGGGATGAATACCCTCCAATAGATCCAGCTGGTTATGTTTCCATGTATCCATGGAAACATCTTGTGGAACAGGAGTAAGCATCAGCACCTCCCGGAAATTCCAGTCTCAGGACCGATTGGGCATGGCCGACAATGAAAAATCTTGATACGACAAGGATTTCGTAACCCGATCAATTTCAGATAATGCTGCCAACATTTTCCCCACATGGGCCAACGGCACCATATTGGGACCATCACTGGGCGCGGCATCTGGATTGGGATGGGTTTCCAAAAACAATCCCGCAATGCCAACCGCTGTGGCTGCCCGAGCCAACAGCTCTACACACGCTCTGTCACCACCGCTGTGGTCCCCTTTTCCACCGGGTCTTTGGACTGAATGGGTCGCATCAAAAATAACGGGATAACCATTTTTACCCATGATGGCCAAGCCACGCATATCATTGACCAGCAAATGATACCCAAATGTCGTGCCACGTTCGCACATCATGACATTATTGTTTCCAGCGGATACGGCTTTTTCCACCACCGTGTGCATTTCCTCTGGGGACAGAAATTGACCTTTTTTGATGTTCAACGTCTTTCCCGTTTTCGCAGCAGCCACAATCAAATCCGTTTGTCGACATAAAAAAGCCGGAATTTGCAAAATATCCGCCACCTCGGCCACTGCTGCGCACTGCTCAGGGCTGTGGACATCCGTGATGATGGGACAGCCATAGGTTTCCTTGATCTCCAGGAAAATGGCCCGTGCAGCCTCCCACCCGATGCCACGAACCCCATTGATGCTGGTGCGATTGGCCTTGTCAAAAGAGGCTTTGAATACATAAGGTATGCCCAGTTTTCCACACTCTGAAACCATGGTGTCGGCAATGTGCATGGCCATATCTCGACTTTCTATAGAGCATGGACCTGCCATAATCCCCAAGGGCAAATGGTTTCCGAAAGAGACCGATGGCGAAACCGTAACATTGCGAACATCAACGCCACTTTTTAATACAATAGACACAGAGACCCTCTGATATTGTGATGGTTAAAAATAAGCCTTTACAAAGATTTTATGATGAACCACCCAGGATGAATTAGGCAGATTTTTTCACACGATCTTTGCTTTTTTTCTTTGTTTTTCCACCCTGGTTCAAGCGACTTTTCACGGACTTCTTTTTGGATTCTGTAACCACACCTGGCTTAGAGGCAACAGAAGGAGCAACCTTTGAAACCACAGGGCTTTTTACATTGGATCCTGCCTTACCAGCACCATCCATATTGGACGGCTGTCCTAAATCCGATTTTTGTTTATTTGTTTGATCATTTACTGTTACAGGCCCCTGTTTTTCAGTGTTAACAGGCAATAGAACCGATGGCTTGGTCGGGGACGGGGGTGGCAAAGATTCGCTTTTTCCCTCGGCTTCTGAACCAATTTTTGATTCTTCTTTGATTAAAATGGCCATCCCCAGACAGTCGGCAAAGAAAATGGTGGCCAAAACAGCCGTTACCCGAGTCAAAGGGTTTTTTCCACTGCGTGCCCCTGGCAACCCACCACTTCCTCCCCCTGCGCCAGCATCTTCTCCGCGCTGGATTAAAATGACACCAATCAAAACCAAAGTGACCAATAAATGAAAAACCAACAGAAAAACACGCATACTTAGCCCTTGGCTTTTTTACAAGATTATCCCAAGCATGCATTGTTGTAAAGTTTTCTGCGTTTGTACTGCATTACGTCCTTGTTATGCGCCGCCAGACATGTCAATGGCAATCTCTCTCCATAATGCCTGATCACCCAGACCTGTATCGTCTTGCTGGTTTGCCCTGATAAAATCCAAAGATACGGAAATATACTGTTTTGGCATCCATGGACCCAACCGATCGGGCCATTCTATGATGCAACAATCGGCCATGATGGTTTCGTTCAACCCAAGGGGCGCAATATCTGAAAACACCTCTATGCGATACAAATCCACATGCCAAATGGTTCCTTGGCTGCCCGAGTACGCAATCATAATGGGAAAAGATGGGCTGGGAATATGGGCCACATTTGGAATCAAAACGCGCAACAGGGCTCTGGCAAAAGTGCTCTTTCCCACCCCCATAGGGCCAAACAGCAACACGGGAACCCCTGGGCGGATGGCTTTGGCCACGTGTTCAGCACAGCGAGAAATATCGCATTCATGCACACACAACGACTGCATGGGGGAATCCTATAGATTTTCTTTGTATATTATGGTATCCTTTTAACACAAGAATCGTATAGGTATTTTTTATGAAAAAAGGCATTCACCCAAACTATCACCAAATTACTGTTGTGATGACCAATGGCTCGACGTTTCAAACCCGCTCTACGTGGGGAAAACCAGGCGACAGCTTACAGCTGGAAGTTGACCCAACCTGTCACATTGCCTGGACAAAAGAACAGCACTTTGTAGAAAAAGGTCGCTTGGCACGCTTTAATCAGCGCTTTCAAATGGGTAAATTTACCGTTGCTCAAAACAGCTGATTTTCAGCATGCATCTGACACAGGATGGGGTACTCTTTTCTTTCCCCATCCTGATTGTTTTCTAAATATTTATCCGAAAATATCTGTCGGTATGCCATTTGCTCCTACGCTTTTTATGGTTTTTTTATTTAACCGATAACGTCTAAAAACCAAACATACCATTTCAATGGTACATTTCCGATGGTGGTTAAAACGAGGCATAATTGGAACCCTTCTATGATGGAATATTTGAAATAATCTGCACATTTCGTGGGGACAGACAGATCCCATTTTCGCCACATATTCCATTGCACAAAGGCCATAAACAAAATCCCGACATAGATCAACCATTCTGCTGGCTTTCCACCAAAAGAGGCACTGGAACCTGCCCCCACCGACAAACCCAACAATAAGATAAAGCGCACCCCCATCAACAGCCCCAATATTCTATGCCCTTGTTTTGGTCCCATTTTTAATGCCAAGGAATAGATCCCTGCTGGGCCATCATCCACAATATCTTGAAAGGCGTAAAGCGTATCATAGGACACCGTCCAAATGACGCCATAGACATACAAAATCCATAATCCCCAAGAAAATGGTGCTCCTGTCATGCATGGGGCCATCCACACAGTCAAATTGAAAATCAGACCAAGAAGAATTTGGGGATAATAGGTAAAGCGCTTACACCACGGGTAAACCAGCGTGCCCACCAAACCCAATCCAGCAATCACAATGCAAGAAAAGGGTAAAAAATAAGAAAAAACTCCAACACCCGTAATGAAAAATCCTGCTGCAATGGCCACCATGGTCCAAGATGGAGGTTGGGCAACCAATGGGCGATTTTGTGTGCGCACTACTTTTGCATCCAACGATCGATCAACCCAATCATTATAAAAACAACCCAAACTGCGCGCCCATATCGCACCGGCTGTGATCCACAACGCCACAGAGTAAGGTCCCCCACACCAGATAAACCCCCAGTAACCCGGCATAAGCAACAAAATCCATCCCACAGGGGAATGCAACCTCATGGCATCAAAACACAATGGCACCGCCTGAGTAAGGATCCATACCCGTTTAAATTGCCCGACAAAGGCCGCGACAAATTTGGCAATAGCTTTGATAAAAACCATCGTATTTCACTTTTTTATCCAATGGGCGTATTTATACCATACAAATGGTGCACAGCCTAGGTCTATTTCAGACAGATCATAGAGCTGACATCCCATGACACCCCATGACACCCCATGACTGGGGTTTTACCATGCCCTTTTTGTGTTCCTGCGGTATCCTGTTTTGTAGATTTTATTGGATTTAATAAGAAAAACTCCAAAGCAGATTTTGGAAAAATCAAATCTTGCGCTGTGAATAAATAAATGTTTTTTCCCATGTATGGTGGGTGATACTGGGATTGAACCAGTGACCCCTGCCGTGTGAAAGCAGTGCTCTGCCGCTGAGCTAATCACCCCTTGATTACAGTGTGCGGTGGTTTTTTAAAACCGTCAAGATAATTTTAACTCTCATCATACAGAATAAGCATTCAATCTGCACATCTGTATCCTGACAAATCATATCGCACCAGAAATCCAGATGTGATATCCTGTTAAGGATTTTTCCCGACAAAATGATTTCAGATTATGGCCCAATCGCCATTGTCCCCTGAAAAAAAGCTGACAAAACCCGCTTTTTCACCGCTGACGTTGTGGTTAACGGATTTTTTAGACCACGTGGATATGGCCCTTTTTATGTCCCTATCCCCCCTTTGGTATACCATTCTATTTCCTGAAACCTGGACGCTTGCAGAAAAAACCCAATGGTTTCACAGTTTTAAATTTTTAATATCGGTTCTGGTTTACCCTCTGGGCGCCGTTGTATTTTCCAGCATTGCTCAGATAAAGTCTCCGGTTACGGCATTGCGTTTGTCGGTATGGGGATTTTCTCTTTGCACCATGGCCATGGGATTGGTTCCGACATCGTGGCCTTTTTTTGGGCTATACCTGATGGCGGCCTGTCGTTTTTTGCAATGCTTTTTTTCCAGAGGCGATCGCACCATCGGCCCCATTTATTTAATGGCGAACACCCCCAATGCCACAGCTCTGGATCGGGCATTTATTTACAATGTGATTTTAATTTGTGGACAATGGGTGGCACAAATGATTGCCTATGCTTTGCTGATCAGAAATGATCCCTTTTTATGGCGAATTCCTTTTATTGTTGCCAGCATTCTGGGTTGTTTTTGTGCCTATTTTCGATTTAAAAACACGGAAAAAATCCATCCTACCGTCCCATCAAAATCTCCTCTAACCCTGCCCATGACACACTACCCGTCTTGGAAATGGTTTATAGCTCTGGCCTGCATGACGGGCCCAACCTATGTGTTTTACGAGATCTGTTTTTATCTGATGACAGATTTTGTTCCCATGGTGACCCCTCTGCCTTTTTCCGCTTTGGCGGGCCAAAAAATATACCTATCCCCGTTGGATATCGGGGCCCTTTTTGCCTCATATATTGTTTTAAAACGGTTGAATCTTACGGCACACCGGTTGCTATCCATCATGTCAGGAATCGGCATCATCGGCATCAGCATTTTAATCCCCATGTTTTCTGCCCTATCCATTTATCCTCATCTGCTGTATGTTGCATGTTTTCGATGTATTTTAATTGCGCTGGGTGTGCCTTATGCCTTGTGTCTGTTTATTTTGTTGCGACAAGCCATTGCGTCCAGCTCTAAACCCTATTTATTCATCCCCTTTGCCCAAGTGTTAGGCACCATTTTCTTGGGCCACAGCACCTGCATGATCAGCTTCAAGCTATACACTCTTTTCCCTTATGCCGGTACAGCGGGTGTGTATGGCTCTGTGGTTTGTGCATTATCCCTTTGGGGAAATCGCTGGTTCAAGCGCAGTGTATTAGGCCCTGCGTCATAACAGGATACGCATCCCATCATAGGCTGGAATAATATGCTGGGGCAATTTGGTACACAATGTTTCGTAATCCATTTCTATACCCATATGAATCAAGATGGCTTTTTTTGGTTTTAAAAGATCAATCCACTCCATGGTAATGTCCCAATGGGCGTGTGTACCCTTTGGATGCATTCCCATACAATCGACAAACCACACGTCCAAATCGGACAAACATGACAAGGCATAATCATCCAGAGCTTTTACATCCGTAGAATAGGCCCAGTTGGAAAAACGAAACCCCAAGCTGGTGCTATAGCCATGATCTTGTTGAAACGGTTTGACGTGGGCATTGGCTGCAAAAAATGAATCTGTGATTAATCGTGGGGATAAAAATGGTGCGTACGGTCGCTTTTCTCCTGAATCGCAAGCATAGGGGTAACGCAGATGAATGATATCAAATGTGCCTTGATCCATCCACACTGGAATGGGGCTGTTTTGATGTACAGCAAAAGGTTTTAAATCATCCAATCCGCCCACATGGTCAAAATGAGCATGGGTTAAAATCACGCCATCAATACGATCAATATTTTCTCGTAAAGCCTGTTGTCGGAAATCTGGCGTCACATCAATCAACCAATTTTCTTGACCAAATCGCACCATGGCTCCACAGCGCGTGCGTCTGTTTTTATTGCACAGGCGATTACAGTCCCCCCACTGATGGCGCACCAAGGGTACACCAGCCGATGATCCGCACCCCAAAATACACAGTTCTGTTGCTGAAATCATGGCGTATCCCTGTTCCAAAAAAGTACAATTAAAGTACAATTAGTATGAATACGATGCTGATCAATATCAATCGCAACGGTTTAGACAGAGGATTCATCATCACGACTGTTGGACCCAATGATGGGAGCGACTCAGCCCACCTAATCTTTTGTTTGTTGCGACTGATTATCCTGGTAAAAAGAGCCATTTTGATGTACAATTTACTTTATTTGTATCGCATTTTCATGTCGCTTTCTGGACCCCATCCCTCTGCATCGTCTGTATCTGTCACCCAATCTCGAACAGGAAAAGTCTGGATCCATCCCCAAGATTGCGAACGCACCATCCTCTTTTTGAAACAAAAGTACGATATTTCTGATATGGCAGCACGTTTGGCCTATCACCGTTTGAATTCCTTGGACGAAGCAGACGAAATATTTTCGCCCTATTTGCGCAATCAGTTGCCTGATCCATCTTTTTTACCGGATGCAGAATTGGCTTTTGAACACACCTTTGCCAGCCTGTTGGATAAAAAACCCGTAGGTGTTTGGGGCGATTATGATGTGGATGGGGCGTGCTCTGCGGCATTATTGGTGAAATATTTTCGGGCGCTGGATATTCCCGTTTCACCCTATATTCCTGATCGCTTTCAAGAAGGATACGGTCCAAATACGGCTGGATTATTATCCATGAAGGATCAAGGCATCGATACAGTATTTATTGTAGATTGTGGAACCACAGCTTTTCAGCCGCTGGCAATGGCCAAAGAATATGGCCTAACCGTCATTATTATCGATCACCATCGTGTGGCCCCAGAACACCCCGTCTGTCACGCCCTGATTAACCCAAAACGTGCCGACTATACGGGCCCATTGTTGTTGCAGCAATTGTGTGCCGGTGGTCTGGTGTTTTTATTTTTGGTGGGCTTAAGCCGTTATTTACGTGATCAAAATTATTTCGATGAAAATGGCATCAGCGAGCCCGATTTGTACAGCTTTTTAGATCTTGTGGCACTGAGCACCATTTGCGATATGATGCCGTTGCGTCACATCAATCGTGCTTTTGTGAAACAAGGCTTAAAAGTCATGCGAAAACGCCATAATGTGGGTCTGACCTGTTTAATGGATGCATCTCGCATCAAAGGTATCCCCAGCCCCATTCATTTGGGTTATACCATTGGTCCACGTATTAATGCAGGTGGTCGCATTGGTGATGCCTCTTTGGGGGTACGTTTGTTGTCGTGCGAGGATAAACCAGCGGCCATTCAAATGGCCCAAGAGCTGAACCAACTGAACCAAGAGCGCCAAGCCATTGAACGCAGCACCTTGGAACAAGCCATGAAACAGGCGCAAATGCAAACGGATAAACCCTATATCTTTGTATTCGGTGATCATTGGCACGAAGGGGTTTTGGGCATTATGGCCAGCCATGTCAAAGAAGCATTCTTTAAGCCATCTTTTGTGCTTACAGCAAAAGGATCATGGTTAAAAGGGTCTGTGCGATCTATTCCGGGGGTAGATATTGCCGATCTCATCCATCGGGCTTGCCAAAAAGACCTGCTGGTGACCGGTGGAGGTCACCCCATGGCTGGGGGGTTAACCGTGGAAAGAGAAAAATTAGACCAATTTCTAGCTTTTATTGATCAGTTTTTTCAAGAATGTGAGAGCAGCCCAGAATCACCAGCCATCCCCATTGATATGGCCATTACCTTTGAACAACTGCGTGCCCCAGAACTGTTCAATGCACTGGATTATGTTGGTCCTTTTGGTGCCGACTATCCCCAACCCAAGTTTTTGGCCTCTAATTTGCTCCTAGAGCACGTTAAACCCTTTGGCTATAATCATTTGCGCATGTACGGCATTCAACCCAACGGACAATCCCACGCCATGGTATTTTTTCGTCAAGCCGAAAAAGAAATTGGTCAATGGTTGCTGTCTAAACCTTCTCATCGGGTAGACTGTTTATTAACCATCCAATCGGAATACCGATGGGGGTACCAACGTGCCCTGCTGATCATAGAGGATATTGCCACATGTTAACACCCTTCACCCCTCATCTTACTGGGGAATCCACCCCCCCAAGTCAACCCATCATTGTTGGAAAAGTACTGACCACCCATGGCGTGCGTGGTCAAATTAAAGTACATAGTTTTATGCAAAATCCATGGGATTTGGGAAATGCCAGTCCTTTTTGGATCAACGATCAGCATTTTACCCAATGGAGTCACTTTAAGCCTATGGGTAAACCAGGTGTTTTCTTGGCCAGCTTGGCCAATATTGTGACCATGAATCAGGCTGAAATCTTTCGTCACGCCCACATTGTCATTGATCGATCCCAATTGCCAGATGTGGAAGGAGAAATCTATTACAAAGATTTAGAAGGAAAAGCAGTCATGGATTGTCATGGTACCCCCATGGGCCACGTTGTCCACGTCCATGATTTTGGTGCCGGCCCAATACTAGAATTATCAGAAACAGGATTGATGATTTCTTTTTATGCCATTGTTGATCCTGGCTCTGATGTTTTGCAATTAAAGTCTGCACATGAATCTTTTCTATAGGGACCCATCACAGTGTTCTTCCGTTGCAGAACTACGTTTCCAGTACTGCGTTTTCAGGATCCCTTGAAAACTTTTGGGTCTAAATACGTGTGGGCATCAAGACATAATTCAGGGTGGGGTCTGATGGATCTTGGAATAACGCAGGGGAAAGACCGTCTTTGAACAGCATCACAATGGTTTCTCCCTTGATGTGTTGGCAAATATCCAAAACATATTTCGGGTTTAATCCCAAAATTAATTCCGCACCAGAATAGGCCACAGATAGGGTTTCCTGGGCAGATCCATACTGTGGGCTGTGGGCGGACAAGGTCAGGGTATTATCAGAAAAAACCAACTTGATGACCCGTTGTCGCTCTGAACTCACCATCCCTACACGGGCCATGGCGTGCTCTAAACCCTTGACATTCATTTCTATACGGTGCGGATGCCCCTCTGGAATGGCTTGCTGATAGTCTGGAAATTGCCCCTCTAGCAACCGCGATGAAAAATGTCCGCGAGCAAAAGAGACCATCATTTGTTGATTAGAAAAGGAAACTTCTATTTCAGCTGCCGATTCGGTCAATAATTTACACAACTCAGAAATGGCTTTACGCCCTACAATGACATGGGGCGCGTCCATCAAATTGACCGCTGGAACGGGCAACCAACTTAATGCCAATCGATGGGCATCGGTGGCCACCGCACGCCAGGTATCCCCACAGGGATGAAAATAAATTCCATTTAATGAATATCGTGCTTCCTCTGTTGACATGGCAAAACGGGTATCATCAATGATTTTCTTGAAATGGCTGGCCAGTATTTTTAACGAAAAAGGCAAAATTTTTGGATGAATTTGAGGGAAGTCTACGGCACTTAACGTAGGGACATTAAATTCGATGGTTCCACTGGCCACACGAATAATCCCATCTGGCAATGTGTTCAGCACAATCTGTCCTTCGGGCAATTTTCGAACAATATCGTGTAACAAATGCACAGGAACCGTTGTAACTCCTGACTGATGCACTGTGGCAGGAATCACTTCAACCAAACTCATTTCCAAATCTGTCCCCATCAGGGACATGCTGTCACCCACAGCTTCCAACAAAACATGGGTCAAAATGGGTGTGCTCCCGCGGCGTTCGATAACACTTTGCTGGTGACCCAACACTTTTAAAAATCGACTTTTTTCCACGCAAACATGCATGATTGCCCCACGATTAACGGGTTGATCAGCAGACGATACCAACTCTGGACCAGAATAATCCGAATCAACAGCCGTATTCTCCGATCCTGATGTTTCAAAATTTCCGTGGGCGATAAAGGATGTATTGAAAGGGGTGGCCATGGGGCGTATTCCTAAAAAGGGTTGCAAAAAAAAATGATCAAAACAACACTGTCATTTTATCTATCTTACAGATAACAAAGCAAGCGAAAAAGGATTGACCAAACTTATACGGATCTGTGCTCTAAAAAATTGCGCAACAGCCCCACATCTTCTGCCATGCCAGGATCTTTTTTTAATAAATCCTCGACTGTGGAAATGGCATGCATAACGGTGGTATGATCACGCCCCCCAAAATGTCGACCAATGGCTGGCAATGAAATGGTGGTCATGGATTTAATCAAAAACATGGCAATTTGTCTGGGTCGGGTTACGGATCGAGACCGTTTGGCCGAATGCAAATCCGTTAATCGAATATGGAAATATTCACACACCCGTTTTTCAATATCATGAATACTGACACTCTTTAACGGTGGACGCAGCACATCTTTTAACACGTTTTGAACCAAATCCAAAGACAAACTGCGTCCGACCAACGTACTGTGCGCCATCACGCGGGTCAATGCGCCTTCCAGCTCTCGCACACTAGAGGAAATACTTTCAGCCAAAAACTCCAATATCTCCATAGGAAAATCAATGGGCTGCAGGGCCGCTTTGCTCTGTAAAATGCCCAAACGTAATTCATAATTGGTGGGATGCAAATCTGCGGCCAATCCCCAACCCAATCGCGATTTAATCCGCTCTGGCAAACCCTCTATGTCTGAGGGCGATTTATCAGCCGAAATCACCACCTGTCGTTGGGCATCCACCAGAGCATTAAAGGTATGAAAAAATTCCTCCTGAGTCGACTCTTTGCCACTGATAAATTGCACATCATCAATCATCAACACATGAACGGATCGAAAACGCTCTTTAAACGCCATAATATTTTTAAACCGCAACGCCCGAATAAAATAATACATGAATTTTTCAGCCGACAAGTACAACACTTTTTTTCGACCCTGAGAACGCTGCACAATGGTGTGGGCAATGGCATGCATTAAATGGGTTTTTCCGTGCCCCACAGGTCCATATAAAAACAATGGATTATACTTGGTTTCATCCGATTCCGCCACGCACCGTGCCGCAGAATAGGCAAACTCATTGGGCTTTCCCACCACAAATTGATCAAAGGTAAAACGTGGATCCAATGGCGCTGTGGGAATATCCCGTTCATCATCCATCGGGGTCATATAGGAAAAATCTGGGGAAAAATCCAGCTCTTTTTCCACCTCTGTCACCACAGGATTCAAAACCTGGAACAATACCACATCCTGGCACCCAGGAATTTCTCTGTACAATACTGTTTTAATGGTGTCTAAATAATGGCACTCTATCCAATCTTTGACAAATCTGGATTGGGTGGATATGACGAAAACACCATCATCAAAGGCTGTATTTTCCAGTTGACGAAACCAATCATGGTATACGGTTTGACCAAAATGTTCGGTTAAAACCGCTTTCCATGATCGTGTTTCTGGTGTTGGCGCAAGAGCATTTCCCACAGCAAATCTCCTCTATGGAGGTGCTCCCCCCAGCAAAAATGACGATGTTACCTGACCTGATCAGACAAAGGTCTAAACCTTGGACGCCGATCCAGCCAAGGATTTCATCAAAATACTGGTTTGACGCGCTGCAGAATTACGATGGATCACCCCTTTGGATGCCGCTGTATCCAGGGCTTTTTGGGCGCTCTGAATATTTTCTGGCGTACATTCGCCCTTTTTAATCTTCTTTAAGAATGTTCTCAACGCACTGATGGCCGATTTGTTGGCAACTCTTTTTTTGCTGTCGCGACGAAGGCGTTTTTTGGCCGATGCATGGTTGGGCATAAGGTGTAAATGATCTAAAAATCCATAGGTTCATTCTAAATCAACCATGACAAGGAATCAACCCTGAGAAAAAGCTTTTCCTGGGGGGGGGACACATGGTGGAAGATCTGGCCAGCATGAACGGTCATGAACAAAACGGCCCTATCAAAGACCATCATAAATAGTTTTTCCTTGATTCATGATTTGCCTTGGATTAACATAATAAAGTTAACTTTTAATTTACGAAAAAAAATGATAAAACGATACACATATCGTCACTATGCTCTTATGGCTCTGGCCCTGTCCGTTACCACGCTGTGCAACAATACAACCGTGCGTGGGGTGGATAATCATTGTGAGGTGGATGGCTATACTAATAGACAAAATAAATGGGTTACAGAAAATACAAATGAAGAAGTAGAAGAAATTTATTTGGACTTTCTGAAAAAATTTTTTCGAGCAGAGATGAGAGGAGGAAGCGTATACAAAATCTCATCACCAGACAGCAAACGAACAAGTTTTGAATATGTCATTAATAAGATTCATAATGATGGAACATACCCTTATTTTTTAACTCTAGATCCATCTGCAATAATCCGATGCCTGGATGACATAATGAGTACATGTGAGGGCATGAAAACACTTAATGCCAATAATAACACCATTTCCCCGATTAACAAATCAGCATGGTTCTTGAATCAAGACTATCAATGTCAATGCTTAATGCATACTGATGGTAAAAAAGAAGTGCGCGTATTCAACCAACACTTAAAAAGGCCGCTTGAGACTGTAAGCCTTCACCGGAAAAAGACGACTGATCCATTTGGAAAGAAAGAGGTATCGTACAGCATCTATAAGGAAGGTGAGTCTCCTGCAAATCGCATTGATATAAACATATATATAGATGCCACAAGAAATCAGCTTGTTTTTGAGACAAAAGACGGTGATAAAAAAACAGTACAAAAAACAGTACAATTAGAAAAAATTGTTGAAAAAGATGATATACTAACAGAGATTGTAAAAAAAATATCGTTAGAATATTACCAAAAAGCGAATACAGAATGGATATATAATGACGAAGAAATGGCAATGGTAATGCAACAATCGATAAATGAGTTTCAGATGGCTCAGCCACAGATGCAGAAAAACTCTTTAGTACACAACAATCAACTGACAAGTGTCTCAAAACAGAACACCTCTTACTATTCCCAAAATCAAAGCTCTAATCTAAATAATGCTGAAGAATATTTGCAACAGATGTATCAGCCACAGATGCAGAAAAACTCTTTAGTACACAACAATCAACTGACAAGTGTCTCAAAACAGAACACCCCTTACTATTCCCAAAATCAAAGCTCTAATTCAAATGTATTACCGGGTACAAAAGAAGGGCAGTTTAATGTACAAGGAGAACGGGTAAATGAGCACATGCAAGCAATAGAATACTATAATTCAAACATAAAAAATCTTACACCAAAAATATTAAATGGTATAGAAGAAGAAGCAAAGGTTAAGACAGAAAATAGACCCGATTTATGGACTAAAATTGCCCCTAAAATAGTCAGTCTAAAAAAGCAATATGAGCCGATACTTAATGAAAATATTAGTCAAATTAGAAGTACAATAGCATACTTTGATTCAAACATAAAAAATCTTACGAAAGAAAATCTCATATCACTAACAAAAGAGGTATTAGGTATAGCACCAAATAAAAGCGAATTATGGTATGAACTTTCCATTAAACTGCGTAATCTAAAAAATAATTTTGATAAACACAACCCAACATCTACAAATAAATAAACTGTTTTGTATTTGAATGGTTGTATGGATACAACGGGGGACAGGGGTATAGATCCATAGGATGGGAGAAAGCCCCCCCTTTTTTTAGGTATAAAGCATAAGATATCTCCAAATATTAACTGGCCATGATACCCCCTCTTGCATCATGTCTTATTTTTGTTTATGGTAATGGGATCAAATCAATACACATTATTTCTAATAAATCATGAATAAAAATAACATCTATCGCATTTATGCGTTTACGGTCACCCTCCTGTTAATGGCGAACATTATACCGGGTTACACAGCCCCTTATACTGACAAAAAAAAGCAATACTCTAAAAAATCCGTTGACAAGTATGGTTTATTTAAAAAAGAGCAGCCTGAGCATTTTCTCCGCACGCATTTTAAAAACGACAATGTGTGGAAAGTTAAGACAAACCAAGATACAGACTTGAAATATGTCATACAACTGAACTCTAATCGTTGGCAACATTTTATTACCAAGATCAATGGTGCTAATATTTTCCGTATTATTAATGAATTTTTTGCCCAAAGGGTGGCTGGATCCAATACAGCAGATTTGAATCCGGCTGCCAAATTTATTGGAGGTGTATACGCCACCGTAACCCCCCCTGGTCAGTCCAGCCTATACTTGCACGAAAAAGACACGAACACACCAACGGCACCCAAGCCGATGTCAAAATACAAGTATGTTGACAACAACAATAAACAAATTAGACTTAAATATAGAATAATTAACAACAATCTGATCATTTCTGATGATAAAAATCAAGAAATTGGATGTTTAAAACTAGAAAAAGTAGATTTAAAAAAATTAGACACCAAAGATTCAAAATATTCCACCAAAGGTTCTGAATATGCGGAAAAACTGAACGGAATACGAGATGGTAAAACAAAGGCAGAGGTGAATTATATTGTTGAAAAAATCGAAGACATCAAAAATAACAATCAATACTGGAAAAAGAATGCACGTATTATTAAAAGCTTTGTAAACGATGCAGTGTTGGATCCGAATTTTTCAAATCAATCCAACATCAAACTGAACAAAAAAACAAAGGAAGAATTAGATAAAATTATTGAAAAAATCAGAGCATACATAAAAAATAACAAAAAATGGAGCACGCATTTAGATCAAATTGTAACATTAATAGATAAAACCATAATGGGTTGAATAAAAGAGGGTTAAAAAAGCTTTAAGTAATGGTACATTGAACTGAAACATCCCTATCATGACAGGGAGGGAGGACACCAAAATAGTCCTCCTAACCTACATTTTCCTCTTAAAATGGACAGCCGAGACTAAAACAGTCCTTCTGCACCACAGCTGAATCCCTCATCATGAATGTGCTCAGACAGGGAGGGAGGACACCAAAATAGTCCTTCCCCCTACAGTACAGCTCAGTTTAAGCCCTGGCTTTATTTAAATTGGCCAAATCCCGTTCACGGGCTTGACGCTTTAACTGACCCAAAATCACCCCAGTACCCGCAGGAATCAATCGTCCAGCAATGACGTTTTCCTTTAATCCTATCAGGTGGTCTTCTTTACCCTGAATGGCGGCTTCGATTAATACCCGCGTGGTTTCTTGGAACGATGCCGCAGAAATAAAGGATTCCGTCTTCAACGAAGCCTTTGTAATCCCCTGCAATACACGCATGGATCGTGCCGGAACCCCACCATGACGGATCACTTCTTTATTCGCGGCCCACAGCTCTTCGACCGAAACTTGATCGCCTTCTAGGAACAAGGTTTCGCCCGGATCCACAATTTCAACTTTGCGCAACATCTGGCGTAAAATCACCTCGATGTGCTTGTCATTGATGCGCACCCCTTGTAAACGATACACCCCTTGAATTTCTTTGATCAAATAGTGGGCCATGGCTTCCACCCCCAAAACATTCAAAATGTCATGAGGCACGGGGCTCCCATCCACCAAAACCGTTCCTTTGCTGACATGTTCCCCATCTTGAACCAGAATATGTCGACCTTTGCTGATCAAATACTCTACGGGTTTAACTCCCGCATCTTTTGGCATGATGACCAAACGGCGGCGCGTTTTGTAATCCTTACCAAATTCGATGACACCATCGCACTCACTGATCATGGCTGGATCTTTTGGACGCCGTGCTTCGAACAGCTCTGCGATTCTGGGCAGACCCCCTGTAATGTCTCGAGATTTAAAGACTTCTTTGGCCAAACGTGCAATGATGTCACCTTTTTTAACGGCTTTTCCATCGGATACCAACACCACAGTATCCACCATCAGGTCATACCAGGCATCGCCTCCGCTTTCTAATTTAACCGGTTGTCCCGAGGCATTACGTAAAGTAATGGATGGTCGCAAATCCTCTCTGCGCGTACCTTGGCGCCAATCGGTCACGATTTGTTTGGTAATGCCTGTTAATTCATCCACCACTTCGCGTAAAGAAATGCCATCCAACAGATCCAAATAGTGGACCGTACCATCGCTTTCTGCAATAATTGGCACGGTATAGGGATCCCATTCGGCCAATTTTTGACCTGCCAGAACCGTATCTTTATCTGAAATCAACAACACAGCACCATATGGTACTTTGTATACGGCCAACTCTTGATCAAAGGCATCAATCAAGACCAATTCCATGTTGCGCCCCATGACCAATTGCTGACCTGCTCCATTCTTAATGGTATACCCGTTACGGAAATGAACATGCCCATCCTTCATGGCTTCGATAAAGGAAATTTCTGCCCCACGTTGGGATGCACCACCAGAGTGGAACGTACGCAATGTTAACTGTGTACCCGGTTCCCCAATGGATTGGGCCGCAATCACACCAACAGCTTCACCCACCGCCACCAGTTTTCCACGACCTAAATCGCGGCCATAACACATGGCACATGCCCCATCGGATGCCTGACACATTAATACAGAGCGCACCACAACCTTGACCACACCTTCGTTTTGGATGTATTCGGCATCATTTTCATGAATCAATGTCCCCGCCTTGACCAAAACATCCGTTCCCTTGACCACATCCTCGGCCAAAACACGCCCCAAAATACGATCTCCCAAAGAGGCAATCACACCGCCGCCCTCGATAATGGCCTGCATGACAACCCCCTCTTTGGTGCCGCAATCATGACTGTAAATGACACAATCTTGGGCCACATCCACCAATCGACGGGTTAAATATCCAGCATTGGCTGTTTTCAACGCGGTATCAGACAACCCCTTACGCGAACCATGGGTCGAGTTAAAGTATTCAAATGCTTTTAGTCCCTCTTTAAAGTTCGATATAATCGGATGCTCGATGATGGTTCCATCGTGTCGAGCGATCAACCCTCTCATGGCGGCCAACTGTTTCATCTGAGCCGCAGACCCTCTGGCACCAGAGTGCGCCATCATATATACCGAGTTTAACGGTTTTCCAGGAATATCCTTAGAGATTTCCCCCATCATGGCTTCGGCCACGCGCTCTGTACACTTGGTCCAGGCGTCGGTCACTTTGTTATAGCGCTCACCCGGTGTAATTAAACCATCCAAATATTGTTGTTGATATTCGTTGACGGAATCCAAAGTTTCTTTAACAAATTCAGCTTTTTTCTGGGGCACGATTAAATCGTCTTTTCCAAAAGAAATTCCAGCCGATGTGGCATGACGAAAACCGATTTGCACCAATTTATCTGCAAATTCCACTGTTTTTGTTGATCCGCAATACCGGTGTACCGCACTGACCAATTGAGTCACATCTTTGGATGTAAAGGTCTTGTTCACCGAATCAAAGGGTATTTGTGGATGTCTTGGAACGGAATCCCACAAAATCATGCGTCCAGCAGATGTTTCGCACCGCACCATACGGGTATGGCCATCGGCATCCACATCGGCATAGCGCGCAATGATTTTGGCATGCAACGAAATGGTTTTTTCTTGCAAGGCGTAAAAAATTTCATTTAAATCGCTGAACATTCTGCCTTCCCCAGACTCACCAGCCCTAGACAGGGTCAGATAATACAAGCCCAAAACAATGTCTTTTGATGGCACAATAACGGGCTCACCATTGGATGGGCTGAGAATATTATTTGTGGCCATCATCAAAACACGCGATTCGATTTGTGCTTCTAAAGACAATGGCACATGCACGGCCATTTGGTCACCGTCAAAGTCTGCGTTATAGGCGGCACACACCAGAGGGTGCAATTGGATGGCTTTTCCTTCGACCAGCATGGGCTCAAAGGCCTGAATACTTAAACGGTGCAATGTGGGCGCACGATTTAACAAGACCGTACGCTCACGAATCACGTCTTCTAGAATATCCCACACCTCTGGACGTTCACGCTCGACCATACGCTTGGCAGCCTTGACGGTTGTGGCAAAACCATAGCGCTCTAATCGGGAGTACACAAAGGGTTTAAACAATTCCAGGGCCATCTTTTTAGGCAACCCGCACTGATTTAACTTTAACTTTGGCCCCACCACGATCACAGAGCGACCAGAATAATCCACACGTTTTCCTAACAAATTCAAACGAAAACGCCCCTGTTTACCCTTTAACATATCCGACAATGATTTCAGAGGTCGCTTGTTGCTGCCTGTAATGGGGCGCCCTCTGCGGCCGTTGTCAAAAAACGCATCCACAATTTCTTGCAACATTCGTTTTTCATTACGCACAATCATTTCTGGGGCTTGCAATTCCATTAACCTGCGCAGACGATTATTGCGGTTGATCAAACGACGGTACAAATCATTCAAGTCTGATGTGGCAAAACGGCCACCGTCCAATGGAACCAGTGGTCGTAAATCTGGTGGCATCACAGGAACCACATCTAAAATCATCCACTCTGGTCGCGTTTGAGACGCCAAAAAAGACTCCACCAATTTTAACCGCTTGATGACCTTTTTACGACGCAATTCCGATGGATTTTCTGATAAGTCTTGGCGCAACTGTTGACGCAATTCATCCAAGTTTAAACCAGACAACAGCTCTTTTAACGCCTCTGCGCCAGAACTGACTCTAAAAGAATCCCGTCCGTAATCTTGTCGGGCTCTGGTGTATTCTTCTTCGCTTAACACTTGACATTGTTGCAGGGGGCTCATGCCTGGATCCACGACGACATAGCCATCAAAATACAAAATACGATCCAAGGTTTTATTGCTGATGTCCAGCAAATTTCCAATACGACTGGGCAGGGATCTCGAAAACCAAATATGGGCCACAGGGGATGCCAACTCGATATGCCCCATACGTTCGCGTCGGACCTTGGCCAAAGTCACTTCGACGCCACAGCGCTCACACACCACCCCACGATACTTCATGCGTTTGTATTTTCCGCACAAACATTCATAATCCTTGATGGGACCAAAAATACGCGAACAAAACAAACCATCTCTTTCTGGTTTAAACGTACGATAATTGATGGTTTCTGGTTTTTTCACCTCACCAAAGGACCATGCCCGAATTTGATCTGGGCTGGCCACCGAAATGCGTACGCTGTCAAAATTTTGAACCACTGAATCCGGTGATGGCAACAATAATCGAGGATTAGGAACCTCTTTTTCATGATGATCTAACACAAAAACCTCCCTTTTTTCATAATCGTAATGACTTTTTTATAAAAGAGCGCACCCCCAGACAAGAGTTTTCACCCCCCCACCCGCAACAAGCCCCACTTAACCTTGCATTGGTGATTCCTGTCGGCATTCGATATTCATACCCAAAGTTTTCAGCTCTTTAATCAAAACGTTAAAGGATTCCGGAACATCGGATGTAAAATTTTCTTGCCCCTTGATAATGGCTTTGTACACCTCCATACGACCCTGCAAATCATCGGATTTTACCGTCAGCATTTCCAACAATGTTCTGGCCGCACCATAGGCTTGCAAAGCCCAAACCTCCATTTCTCCAAACCTCTGTCCACCAAACTGAGATTTTCCACCCAAAGGCTGCTGGGTAACCAAACTGTATGGTCCAATAGATCGGGCATGGATCTTTTCATCCACCAAGTGGTGCAACTTCAACATGTACAGTACCCCCACCGTGATGGGGCGATCAAAGCGCTCACCCGTTCGACCATCGTACAAGACTTCTTGACCAGATGGATCCACACCAACTTCTCTAAAGAGACGCTCTATTTCATCCACCTTCGCCCCCTCGAATACAGGGGTGGCCATGGGCAATCCATCTACAATATCCTTAACCATTGTCAAAAGAGCCTCTGGAGATAATTGCTGGATCCACTGTGAAATTTCTGGCTTTTTGTACAAATCTTTTAGACCATCGCGCAACAACTGCTCTCCGCCTGTTTCAGCCAGTGCGGCTTGACACAAGATTTGAGCTGCTTTTTTACCTTTTTGCAAAGAAACCCAACCCAAATGGGTTTCTAAAATTTGCCCCACGTTCATACGTGACGGCAATCCCAATGGGTTTAATACCACATCAACTGGGGTTCCATCGGCCAAATATGGCATATCTTCTTGAGGCATAATGACAGAAACAACACCCTTGTTTCCGTGTCGACCCGCCATCTTGTCTCCAGGCTGAATTTTACGCTTGATGGCCAAAAACACCTTAACGGTTTTCAAAACCCCTGTGGGCAAGTCATCGCCTCGGCTTAATTTATCCCATTTTTGCTTAAACCGTTTTTCCAATTCATCCACAGCGGCATCATGTTGTTGGTACAGCGATGCCACACGAGCCATAGCGTCTTTGTTCTGAATGGGAATTTTTTTGTTGCGTGTTTTGGGAATTTCTGCATAAATTTCCTCTGTAATCACGGTTCCAGACACCCATTGATCGAAATTCTGAGCCAAAGTTTGACCCATCAATATGCCTTTCATGGCTTGGGAAAAACCTTGCTCTAAAATGCGACGTTCCACCTCTTTTTCCTGACCCATCTTGGCAACGACTTCACGCTCAATGGCCAGAGATCGCTCATCGCGCTCTACCCCACGCCTTGAAAAGATACGCACATCCACTACCGTTCCACTCATGCCGGCAGGAACACGCAACGAACTGTCTTTCATATCGGCTGCTTTGTCTGAAAAAATCGCACGCAACAGTTTTTCTTCTGGGGTCAAAGGCACCTCTGCTTTTGGACTGACCTTACCGACCAAAACATCTCCAGGCGCCACATCCGCCCCAATATACACTACGCCCGCTTCGTCTAAATGACGCAACACTTCTTCGCTGGCACCGGGCACATCACGCGTGATCTCTTCATACCCCAGTTTCATATCCCGAACAGATGTTTCCAACTCGTCAATATGAATGGATGTATACGCATCCTCGTCCACCAGGCGTTGCGACAATACAATAGAGTCTTCAAATCCACAGCCATCAAAGGGCATAAAGGCCACCAATGCATTGTGCCCCAGGGCCAATTCTCCACGATCTGTGGCCGCACCATCGGCAATAATGTCACCTGCTTTCAGCAATTGCCCAACCTTAACCAAAGGTTTTTGATGAATACACGTTCCCGCATTTGACTTTCTGAATTTATCTAAATTATAAATATCAACCACGGCCCCTTGAGTGGAAAATTCCGTAGGTCGAACCACAATTCGACTGGCATCCACTTGGCTGACCACACCATCTCTGCGCGTTCTGACAATGACGCCAGAATCACGAATCACCAGGCCTTCTATACCTGTACCAATCAGTGGTGCACGTGCACGCATCAACGGAACCGCTTGGCGTTGCATGTTTGACCCCATCAAGGCACGATTGGCGTCATCATTTTCCACAAAGGGAATCAACGCCGATGCCACAGATAAAATTTGTTTTGGAGAAATATCTGCAAAATCAATTTCTGCAGGTGGCACCAGAACATAATCGCCCGAACGACGGCACCCCACCAGTCCATCGGTCAAACGACCCTCTTCATCCACAGCCACATCGGCCTGGGCAATGGTAAACCCTTCTTCTTCCATAGCCGATACATACACCACTTCGTGTGTCAACTGACCATTAATAATCTTACGATACGGCGTTTCCAAAAACCCATAAGGATTAATTCTGGCATAAATGGCCATAGAGTTAATCAAACCAATATTGGCCCCTTCCGGAGTTTCCACCGGACAAATCCGCCCATAATGAGTGGGATGCACATCGCGAACCTCGATTCCTGCACGATCTCGTGTTAAACCCCCTGGCCCCAATGCGGAAAGACGACGCTTGTGATTAACCTCGGACAATGGATTGGTCTGGTCCATGAATTGGGACAATTGCGACGTACCAAAAAACTCTCGAATAATAGATGAAAGGGGACGCGCATTCAACAAATCATTGGGCATAGCCGTTTCTAGCTCTACAGCCGTCATGCGCTCCCTGATTACCCTCTGCATCCGCATCAAGCCCGATCGATACTGCACCTCTAGCAATTCTCCAACAGAACGCACACGACGATTGGTTAAGCTGTCAATATCATCAATATGACCCCTGCCCTGCTTCAGATCTAAAAGATATCGCACAACAGCGATGAAATCTTCCTTGCGTAAAACACGTTCCGTAATGGGCGCATTCAAACCCAATCGCGAATTCAACTTCAATCTTCCCACATCAGACAAATCATATTTTTCTGAATTAAAGAATAAATTATGAAATAAAGTGTATGCTGCCTCTAGAGTGGGAGACTCACCTGGTCTTAATACGCGATAAATATCAAACAATGCTTCTGATCGATTGGTGTTTTTATCCGACATCAAGGTGTTGCGTAAAAATGGCCCAGTATTAACGCCATCAATATCAAGAACGGGAATTTCATAAACCCCTCTTTTTACAAGAAAATCAATTTTTTCTTCCGTAATCTCTGCACCAACTTCCAAGAAAATTTCACCCGTTGCTGGGTCCGATAATTCTTGAGCACTGTATCGACCCAAAATATGATTATACGGAACTAAAACATGGGTAACGCCCTGGGCAATCCATTGGCGAATCATACGGGATTGTAATTTCACACCCTTTTCGGACAAAACCTCTCCGGTTTTCGCATCCAACAAATCTTCCTCAAGACGGACATTTTTCCACATGGACTCTGAAAATGTAATGCGCCAAAGCCCCTCGCGATAATCGTAAACCCGATTGTCATAAAATAGGCTTAAAATTTCTTGACGGCTCATCCCCAAACGCTTGCTCGGTGGAGCCAAGGGATCGACCTGATGATCCGATTCCAAAGCCATCAGCAATGTACTAACAGGCATTTTACGCTTTCGGTCGATGCGCATGCACAGCACATCCTTAATATCAAATTCAAAATCAATCCATGAGCCCTGCGCCGGTATCACGCGAGCCAGAAAAAGAAATTTACCAGACGAATAATGGCCACGATCATGATCAAAAAAGACCCCCGGAGATCGATGCATCTGAGAAACAACAACACGCTCGACACCATTAATCACAAAAGTACCCTCTTGTGTCATCAAAGGAATGTCACCCAAATAAACGTCCTGCTCTTTCATAAACTTTAATGTTCGGTCCTCTTCCCACCCAATCAGGCGCAACTTTGCACGCAATGGTGCGGCATAGGTTAACCCTTTTTGTCGAGCCTCTACTAGATCACATTTTTGATCTTCCAAAACATACTCGACAAATTCCAACTGAACGCGTCCGGAAAAATCCTGGACGGGGAACAATGCCATCAGCGATGACTGGAGCCCCACAACCCGACGCTCTTCTGGCGGGACGTCTTTTTGCAAAAACTCCTCATAAGACCTGCGCTGCAATTCAATCAGGCTAGGAATGGACATGGCCTCGGGTACTCGAGAAAAATTATACCGAACCCGTCGATAAAAATCACAACTCTCGCTCATTTCAACCTCCTTGTTGATGGATTGACTTTGCAAAAACTCGACCACCTAAATCACTCTTGCTCCATAAAAATCATATTCTGTTTTTTAGGACCCAGAACCCCACCAAGATGCCCGAACCACTGATTCTGACCTTTCCACAAGAGCTTTCTCTCGCAGCCCCACTTTTTAGACCTTCAGAAGGCATTCAGCCCCAGAGAAAATCCCAATCATTCCTACGGATGTCTGGCAGAATTAACCCACCCGATAAACGGTACCCATGATCCTAGAAAAAACTGCCCCCAAGCCCCACACCGGACGGCCAAACTGATGTTTGATAACCACTGCTGGCACACACCACAACCCACCGCCCCACATAAGAATGGTCAGAATGTTTCAGACAAGACAACACCGGTTTTCCCACCCCAGAGACCATAAAATTCCGAAAAAGATTAGCATTGCGAAATTGCTGCAGCAAAAAAACACTGTTTAAAACCTTTCTCAAAAGCACAAAAAGAAAGGCACCCGTGAACTGCTCCAGAACACAAGCACCCTTCTTTCCAACCTTAAACCACAGAAATCATAAGGCATAGCATCAGAAAATTAAGCCAACTTAACTTTCGCACCCACAGCCTCTAGCTTTTTCTTCATATCTTCGGCATCTTTTTTAGAAAGACCTTCTTTGACGGTTGCATCTGCTTTTTCTGCCATGTCTTTTGCTTCTTTCAGACCCAGACCAGTCAAAACACGTAATTCTTTAATGACGTCAATCTTTTTCTCGCCAGCTTCGATCAATATCACGCTGAATTCTGATTGCTCATCAGCAGCATCGGCAGCAGGAGCAGCAGCACCAACAGGACCCATCATCATAGGAGCAGCCGCAGAAACACCCCACTTTTCTTCCAACAGTTTCGTCAACTCAGCAGCTTCTAAAACAGTTAAATTGCTCAAACTTTCAACGATATTTTCTAGTGTCATTGCCTTAGACATTTTTACTCTCCTTGTTGTTGTTTAATATAAGCCCCCAAAGTACCGACAACCCCACGACTTGGCTCTTTGATTGTTCTCAACAGCGTCGACGCCGGAGAACTGATGAGACCCACAATCTGACCACGCAACTGGTCTAGTGTCGGCAATGTCGCCAACTTTTTGATATCTTCCCTGGAAAGATTCTTGCCGTTTAAAATTCCACCGATGGGGTGAAAATTGGCTTCCCTTTTCTTGGAAAACTCATCAATAACTTTTGATGCGGAAACAGGATCCTGGGAAAAAATAACCCCCAATGGACCCTTGAACAAGTCTTGAACACCACCGTCATCAAACACCCTCTTTGCCAAGTTGTTCTTAACAACCTGAAAACGAGCCCCTGCAGATCGCACATTTTTACGCAACTGGCTGAATGGCTCGGCCGAAATCCCCACTTGACGAACAACGATCATGCAAGGATAGGAACCGCAGGATTCCGAAAACTTTTCGACAAAAAGCTTTTTTTCTGAACGAGTCACTCGCACGCCCTCCTTAATTAAAAATCATCCTTAAATTACACCACATTTCCATCCCTATGACAAGCCTCTATTCAGATCCAATGGCAAAGAAAAACCCATTGTGGATGATAAGAAAGCTTTTTTAACCAAATGCCCCTTCACTCCCTCTGGTTTCATCTCTAACAAAGCCGCCTGAACAGCCGCAAAATTTTGCTCTAATGCCTCTACAGCAAAGCTGGCCTTGCCCAAAATGGCATGAACAATACCCTGCTTTTCGGCACGCAAAGAAACTTGCCCTTTTTTAGCCGATTGAATGGCACCCACCACATTCATGGTGACCGTTCCCAATTTTGGATTAGGCATCAATTGCTTTGGACCCAAAATTTTACCTAATTTGCTGAGATGCGCCATCATAGGGGGCGTAGCAATACACAGATCAAAATCAATGCGCCCTTTCTGAACTTCATCAATTAAATCCAAATCACCCACAACCTCTGCCCCTGCATCTCGGGCTTGCTGCGCCTGTTCGCCTTGGGCAAATACAGCGATGCGCACACTGCGCCCTGTGCCCGCAGGCAATTCCACCATGCCGCGAATATTTTGATCACCTTTTCTGGGATCAATGTTGCATGCAAAAACAACTTCCACGGTTTCGTCAAATTTTGCATTGGCACGATCCTTGATCAGGACCAGCGCCTCATCAACAGTGTAATGCTTTGAAAAGTCAATATTGACGTCGCGCGCACGAATGCGCTTGCTCTTTTTTTCGATTTTTATCATCCTGTAACCTCAATTCCCATAGAGCGTGCCGTACCCTCTAGCATAGAGACAGCCGCTTCTGGTGTATAAGCATTCATATCCTGCATTTTTTCTTTGGCAATTTCAAGCAGCTGATCACGGGTGACCTTGCCATTAATGGTGCGCCCAGGCGCCACACTGCCTTTTGCAATGGCCGCAGCTTTTTGCAAATAATACGATGCGGGTGGCTTGGTCAGAAAAAATGTAAACGTTTTGTCGGCAAATGCTGTGATCACCACAGGGATACGCGCATCCGATGGCATGCCAGCGGTTTGCGCATTAAACGCCTTGCAAAACTCCATAATATTCAAACCTTTTTGACCCAAAGCAGGACCAACGGGCGGAGCTGGAGTAGCCTTTCCCGCCATAATTTGCAGCTTGATTGTTCCTATAATTTTTTTCGCCATTGCTATCCCCTTTAATAAACCCTAGTTTCCTTTAAAATACCCTTTTTTTACCCCCCTGAACACCACCCACCAGATACTTGTTTCTAAATTTTCTCCACATGCACAAAATCCAGATCCACAGGCGTGGGTCGCCCAAAAATGGAAATGGAAACTTTTAACCGCATGCGCAAAACATCCACCTCTTCGATCACCCCTTCTAGCCCAGAAAACAAACCGTCCGTTACACGAACGATTTCACCAGGCTCAAAGGCTGTGCCAGAAACAGGACCCACTCCATCCGAGTCATCAATCTGGTTCAACAAATTTTCCATATCCGCGTCCGACAACGGCTTTGGATCGCTGCGCAAATCTGCCCCCAACATACCAATAACCCTGGGCGCCCGCCGAATGGTATTTAACGCATCTGGCGTAGAAATCATACGCACCAAAACATACCCAGGCAAAATGCGCTCCTCTTGCTGCACCGCATTTCCGCGACGCGTGGCATGAACCATTTTCTTTAAAACCAAAACATCTTCTAACAGCTCGGCTATGCCTGCCTTAGAGAACTGCACCGACAGATCGGACGCAACCCTGTTTTCACTGCCAGCGGCAACATGAATGACATACCATTTAAAATCTGACATAAGCTATCCTATAATACGAGCCGAAGACTACTTATCACCACTTGATCCACAAAAAACAGAAAAATGGCAAACATGGCCGCAATAATAAAGACAATAATGCTGGTAAACACCACGTCTCGCTGCGTTGGCCAAACAATTCGTCTGGCTTCTTGCATCACTTGATCAAAAAACAAGCGTGAAGACTTTAACCATTTTGACCCCATATGTCACTCATATCTTGCGGCAATCCCTTTTTATACATGATTTCGGACCATCTTGTCAATTTATGCAAAACCACCCGCATTTACCCAGCCATGCTATGGTGCAAGGTCTGTAACAGATTAGAAAACGTTTCTCTGAACACGCTGCGCGATGTAATCAGATCGACAAAACCATGTTTTTTTTGAAATTCTGCAGTCTGAAAACCTTCTGGCAATGGTTGGCGTAATGTTTCTTGGATCACGCGCGCGCCCGTAAACCCAATAATGGCGCCGGGCTCTGCAAAGGTGACATCCCCCAATGCGGCAAAGGATGCAGCCACACCCCCTGTGGTGGGGTGGGCCATCAGCATCACAACGGGCAACCGGGCCTCTTTGACCATTTGCACGGCGATGGTACTGCGTGGCATTTGCATCAACGACAAAATCCCCTCTTGCATTCTTGCGCCACCAGAAGAGGACACCATCAAAAAGCATGCCTTTTTATCCACCGCCATTCTGGCCCCCTGGATCAGAGCTTCACCCGCGGCCATACCCATGGACCCCCCAATAAATGCAAAATTAAAACAGGCCACCACCACAGGATAGGTCCCCACCTTGCCCACAGCCAAGGTCACCGCATCGCTTTCTTTCGTTTTTTGGCGGGCGTCTTTTAATCGATCCGTGTACTTTTTTTGATCTCGAAAACCCAAAGGATCCAGAGGAACCGTGGGCAAGGGTAGAGCTTGGTAATACCCATCGTCAAATAAATGGGCCAATCGGTGGGCCACAGGCCACATCGCGTGGTGGCCACAATGGGTGCACATAAACAAGTTGTCTTCCAGGTGTTTTTGAAAAATCATTTTTTCACACCCCAAGCAAGAAGACCACAGCGATTCCGGAACGTCTCGTTTTTTACCTAAAGATCGGATTTTTGGTGGAATAAAGTGCGTTAACCAGCTCATCTGTCTTCAACTGTAAATTTTTCACCCATCATAACGCGCTCTGGGTCAAGCGCCTAGAGCTCTGGCAGAAAGCCACAGCCCCGTCCTAGGTTAAAAAAATTAGTGTGCAAAGAGATCATCGGGAAAACCAGCCACATCCGCCACCACTCTGGTGGGTAAAAATCGACAAATGGCCTTGAACAAGTCTTGTCGGCCTTCTCTGTTCAAACGGACATCCAATTGGGATTTCAAGGCATGCAAATACAGCACATCCGATGCCGCATAATGTTTCTGAGATTCCGTCAACGTTTCCGTTCCCCAATCGGAACATTGCTCTGATTTTGACAAATCTGCGCCCAGCAATTCGCGACACAATGACGCCAAACCATGGTACTGCGTATAGGTTCTGACCAGACGCGAAGCAATTTTTGTACAATAAATAGGGCCAGCACACAGGGCATCCAAGCCGACATACAGAGCTCTGATATCAAAACGCGCAAAATGAAAGATTTTCTCCACATTGGGATTGGTTAACATTGCCTTTAACCTAGGAGCAGGTTGTTGGTGCTTTGCAATTTGAACCAAATGACAAACGCCATCCCCTTGGCATAATTGCACCAAACATAACCGATCGCGTCCTGACTCTAGGCCCATGGTTTCGGTATCAATGGCAACCGATCGCTCGAACACCACGTTGTGGGGCAAATCATCGGCATATAAACGCACATCCAAAGGCTTTTTCATCATGATTTTTGGTCCACGGACGTCCTGCAACTCTCTTATTCTCAATGTGCTCCTCCTGTGTTATTTTGCCCCAGATTACGCCCAGAACCCCTGTGGACGCAACCCGCATGCTATCCTTTTGTTACAGGCATTGCACAAATAGCTGGGGCAGAACCACCCAATTTCATCCTTTTAATCAATTGATCGCCCCTCTGGGTCCAAACATTTTTTGGAAAATTATAGGTCAACATGGCATAGGTTTTATCTGCTGCCGGCATCATGCCTAACGCCAGCTGAGTCTCGATCAAACGGTACAAAACCTCTGGCATCAGGATGCTGCGTGGCCATTGCTCCATCAATCGCGAAAATTGAATCCACGCCGCCACATGTCGATGGTCAAACAAGGACGATTTGGCCACCAACATGCTGTGACAGGCCAAATGTTCGGATATAAATTCTTGTTTGATCTTGGCGTCGTGGGCATATTCACTGGTGGGAAAACGTCGCAATACTTCTTTAAACGCCTCTAGGGCCGATTCTGCCAGCTGTTTGTCCTTGGTCAGCCCCAACATGTCATTGTAATACGATAAGGCACGCAGGTAATAGGCATAGGGAATGCTGGCAGATCCTGGGTGCAGATCAATGAAAACATCCAAAGAGGCAATGGCTCTGGGGAATTTTTGTGCTTTAAACGCACAATAGGCCGACAACAACTGGGCCTGACTGGTGCAATCGGAATAGGGGTGCTGGCGCTCGACCTCATCAAACGCATTGGCCGCGCGTTCATAGCTCTTTTTATCCATTAAATCTTTTGCCGTTTGATACAAATCTTTGGTTGCTTTTTCTTCATAAACAGGGGTCTTAGAGGCGCAACCAGATAAAACCAGCCCAAAGCAGAGCATAAAAAAACCATTGTTCCAAAATTGTTTATTGTCCACGCACGGAATCCTTTTTTTGATTTTTACCCACTCTATAATACATTAAAATAGCATGTTTCTTGGTGGTAACCATAGTCGCGCATTGAAACAATCTGGCTGAAAAGCCGCCCTTGTTTTTAAAACATCGGGGCAAGGGATTATCTTTATCCTAAAAAAAGAGTACGTTGTTTCTATACAGTCTCTCTCTAAAAACACCCATGTCTTTATTTAAAACGCTGTCCAATAAAATGCCCTTGGTTTTGTTCGGTCTCATTGGCAGCATTCTTGCCTTTGGGCATCTTTTACCCATTGGTTTAAAATCTGGATTGTACGCGACCAGTATGTCCATAAAAGGCCTGATTGTCGGGGTTTTACCCATCATTATTTTCGGTTTGTTATTCAGTGCGGCTGTCTTGATGGCAAAAAAAGCCACCTGGATTGTTGGGTTGATTTTGGGGACGGTCTGTTTGTCCACTTTTGTGGCTGTTTTTTTGGCCCGATTTGTCGGGCTTGGTCTGTACAACATGGATTTATCCATGAGCCTGCCCCCCGTAATGACTCCATTGACTCCTTTGTGGCATTGGGAGCTGGATGCTTGGGTTTCCAACAGCATGGTCATGATGAGTGCTGTTTTTAGTGGACTAATGGGTGCTTTTTTCATGCCAGAGCGTGCCCTGATGGTGTCTAGATTTTTAGATCAGGTGGTGAACATCATTTTGAAAACATTGACTTTAGTGATTCCCATTTTTGTGGTGGGTTTTGTCATTAAATTACAGCACGAAGGGGTGTTCGTTACCGTATTGAAAAATTACTCTGTGGTGTTTGCATGCATTGCTGTAGCCCAATTTGTATATATTTTTATACTCTATTGGGTCCTGGCCAAAGGGTCTGTTTCAAAAATGTTGGGATTGATTCAAAACATGGTGCCCGCCACCATCAGTGGATTTACCAGTATGTCCAGCGCAGCCAGTATGCCATTACTGATCCAAGGGGTGGAAAAAAACATCACGCACAAACAAATGGCAAAAGTTACTGTCCCCGTTTTGGTGAATATCCACATGATCGGAGAATGCTTTACCGATGTCATTTTGGCCTATGCGGTTTTGAAAACCTATGGCGTAGCAGACCCATCCTGGCCAAATTATTTGATGTTTTCCGTTTGGTTTTTTGTCGCACGGTTTGCCTGCGCGGGCGTTCCTGGTGGCGGAATATTGGTCATCAAATCTTTACTGCTGACCTATTTTGCCTTTACAGACGCCATGTTTTCATTAATTTATGCCCTGTATGTGTTGTTTGACCCCGTTTTAACCGCAGGAAATATTTTAGGCGATGGCGCATTGGCCCAATGGTTGGATCATATTGTGACCAAGCGTCCGCAGCTGATTTATTCCAAGGAAGAAATTGCTCAAATGCAAGAAACACGAAAGTAATGACAATGCCGAGTATTTCTGGGGATCGGCGTTTAAAGAGACGCCATCTCTGGATTGACTCTGCCGGTCCCTGTTTATTTATACTGTAAAGAACACAGTACAAGAACTCTTTTCCATGGCTCGACCCACGAATGTTTCGTTATCACACGCTCATTTACAGCACAATATTGCATTAATCCAAAAAAAGATCGGGAATACCCGCATCATCGCCATGGTCAAGGCCAATGCCTATGGCCATGGCATTCGCTCTGTCAGCAAACGCATTGCTCCTGTGATTGATATGTTTGGTGTGGCATCCATAGACGAAGCAATGATCTTGCGTCATATCGGATTAGACACCCCCATTATGTTGGCCGAAGGGGTGTTTCAAGCCTGCGAATGGGCCATAGCCGCACAAAATCATTGTGATGTTGTTGTGCATCATATCAGCCAAATTCAATGGCTGGATGCCCTGGAATCCCATCGAAAAGTACGCATTTGGTTGAAAATTAATACCGGTATGAATCGTTTGGGGTTTTCCCCTTGGGAAATACCCGAACTGTATAGGCAATTGCGCCATAATCCCCGTATCCATGGGGAAATCGGACTGATGTCTCATTTTGCATCCAGCGAGCAACCGCACTCTGTAAAAACCATGCACCAATCAGCCGCATTTAAAGATATTGTTGGGTCCATACCCTGTTTTTCTGGTCCCGTCAGTTTATGCAATTCTGGCGGCATTGTGAATCGAACGAATGATTTTTACGATTATGTTCGCCCGGGATTATTGATGTATGGTGTCCATCCTTACGATTACGCCTTGGGCCAAGCGTTTGGCCTGCGCCCTGTCATGACGTTGAAATCCCAGTTGATATCGGTCTATGGGGTCAAAGCGCACGATACCGTGGGGTATAACGAGCAGTACTCCTGCCCTGAATCTATGCCCATTGGCATTGTGGCCATTGGGTATGGCGATGGATATCCTCTGACGGCACGTAATGGCACCCCTGTGCAGGTTAACAACACCATATGCCCTCTGATTGGGCGCGTGGCCATGGATATGCTGGCCGTTGATTTACGGACCTACCCTGGAGCAAAAGTAGGGGACAGCGTGACCCTGTGGGGGGAACATTTGCCCGTAGAAACCATTGCGTCCTTTACCCAAGAACACAGTCATGCCATTTTAACAGGATTGCACAACCGGGTTCGGTGTTTTTGGACCGATGACCAACACGATGCTCAGGGTTAAACCCAATCCAGAGAGATCCTTGGGATGGATCACCCCAACCAGGGTAACGAGAGGATTCCCTGGCCTTGAATGCAGATCACCACAAAAAGCCCCAAATACCCCCTTTTTACCCCTAGCCCCCTATGATTGGCTGGGGGGACACCGAGATAAATCTCTACCGCTTGTGACAAAACCCATTATCAACGCCAATGCACCACCCCAACGGGGGATTAATCATCCAACCCTTGTTCCTCATCACTGCCCGAATCGCCCTGCTCTGTTCCACGGCCTAAAATCGACGATAAATAGGGACTATCAGAGGCTTTTTCACTGAAAATGATGCGGTATTTTTCCTGTAATTTTTGCTCATACGTATTGACAAATTGCTCTTTCCACTCTCGATCCAACAGTTTTGATTGTGACGATTTTTCATCAGCATCTGCAGATTTTTCTGTGGTGATGTCTGTTAACTCGACGACCACATACCCGTCATTGGTCTTGAACACAGATGTGACAGGTGGTGGAATCATTTGCAGCACATACATGGCCATTTCTGGGGAAACATCATGGGGGATTTTGTCACGCATACGGATGGTGTGCGAGGTCATCTCTTTTTTATTAATATTGATTTCAAATTTTTGAGCTTTTTCCTTGGTCAACTCTTTGACTTTTTCTGTTTTCAAGTGATATTCGGCGGCGGCAAACCGCTCTTTCTGACTCAAAGGACGGGTACCTTGAATGCGCTGTATCTGAATCCACGCCATTCCACCCATCATGACGGGCAGATTAAAAACATCGCCCTCTTTGCCAGAAAAAACACCTTCTAGGATTTTAGACTGCACATCCTTTGGTAATGACCATTCTGACCCATCAGAACGCCGCCAGGACATGGGTGCAAAATCCAAACCTTTTCCGGAAACACTGCAGGTCACAGACCCAACAGGCCATCCTTTTTCCCCAGCCACATTTTGAATCCCTTGACCTGCCCCAACTGAATCTTGGATCAGCACCTTTAACTCTTCGTTTGTGTACTTTTTTGCTGTGGGCGATGTGGTGGCAAAATTTGGGGTCAGCATCACACCAAATGTACGCATTTCTGGGGCAGAACGCATCCAATTGGGTGCTTTTTCAACCAAGGCATCGGTTTCTTTTTTGGCAATGTGTATATCAGATATACGGGAATAATCAAAGGCAAAAACCTTGGATCTCCAAGATCGCGTTTGACCCATACCTTTTTCTGCAAATGTTGTGTAAAAAGAGGGCAGGAACACCGTTCTGGCCAGTGCCCGTTTTAACATCATGCGACCCAGAGCCCGTTGCTCTGCGGCAATCATTTGCAACAAGGTCACCCCATTATTGCGTAAAAAGACATCCATTTTGGCTTGATCAAATCGATCTTGTGGGTCTAATAAATTCCTATTGCCTCGAAATAACACGTGGCCTGTGCTGTGCTCTGTTAGGGTAAAATCTTCTGATGATTGCATATCAGAGCCCAAGAAAAGAGGGTTTTTTTGATAAAATGCTTTTAACCTGGGTAAATTAATCCGCCCAGATTCGTCCAAAAAGCACATTTTTTCCCGCAAGGATTTTTTGGCTTGTTTTTCGGAAACCTGAATGCGTTTTTCCTTGACCTCTTGGTCCCACATGGCATCATTTAATACTTTGCGTAACCAGTACCCATCACCATCAGGGGCGGATACCAGCATCAATTGGCCGTGGGCTTTGGCTTCTCTTATGCGATCTTTTAAGGTGTTTTCTTGAAATTTTACGTTTCCAACCGTAATCAGAGGTGATCGAAAGGAAAAAAACCTCAAATCAAAAGAGGTTGAGAGATAAGCCAACAGCATGATGCCGATCATCCATTGACCATACTTAGAATGAGATTTTTCGCGTTCCATCACCATAGGGACGTCCTTTATTTATCTTTAATTTCCAGTATACCTTGGTTTTACATCTGATCACAAGAAAGACAAGGCCCTTAAAATTTTCGCGTCTTTTTATCCCCCGAAACCCCTTTTTTTGGCCTCTGTTTTCAGGCACACTGCCACCAAAAGTGAGGCATAGAGTGGACAACCATCGCCCCATAACCCCTTGGTGGTCAGTACCTTCTGGCGCCATCACCAGGCATGTTTTCCACGCATCAACGTTATGCTCTAGCCACACACTGGCCCAATATTGGATCGAGGGCAAAACAATCTCCTTGATTCCCTTTTCTATTGAAAAATTACGGCCCGATACGTGGATTTGGTTACGGGCCAATCAGCAAACAGAGGGCAGAGGGCAGGGAGAAAATACGTTTTTTTGTCCACCTGGCGGTCTGTACGCCAGCCTCATTTGTTTTTGGCCCCATCTGCCGATTGTTCCTCCTTTGGCCCTTGTTACGGCTCTTTCCATTGCGGAAAGCGTCTCAGAACAGTGCCAATTGAAATGGGTGAATGATGTTTTTCTAGCTGGAAACAAACTGGGCGGCATCCTGATCGATCGTCACTGGAACATCCCGTTACACCTATGCATCATCAGTTTTGGCCTTAACATCAACACTGGGCATACACACACACCACAGCAAAGGACCATATCCAGCTGGATGAATACGACAGGATTCAGTTTAGATTTAACAGACCTCTTGTTCCGCATCCAGAATCAATTACAAAAACGATATGGCGCCATCATCCAAAATGGTGGTTGGCTGGATCCAAACACATGTAACGCCATTAACCGGCGTTTGGGCGAATATGGACAAGAGGTTTTGTGCACCACAGCGTCGGGATCGGCACAGGGTATATGTCACGGCATTGCACCATCGGGTCGCCTAATGATTTGTTCTGAAAATGAACCAGAGGAGCACGATGTATTGACGCTTTGCATTTTAAAAAGAAAAGAGTATAATGATGCTGTAAAGCCGTTGTAGCTCAGTGGTAGAGCGTACCCTTGGTAAGGGTGAGGTCGAGAGTCCGATTCTCTCCAGCGGCACATTTTTTCGGGATAAACCCTGTTTTTCAAGGCAAAAACCATTGTGCACCATCATCCATATTTCTCCTATTATACTGGCATTCTCGGCCATTGTTTTGGGTCATTTTTTAATGCCTGTCGTGCTGAAATTTCTGATTCATTGCGGCAACCCAATTCATTGAATAGGCCCATTCAACGCACCATTTTTGAAAGAAGTAGATTTTTCGTACATGCTGGATTATGATCAAACCATGATATACCGTTGAATATTTTGCCCTTATGAACAGACCCAAACCATCCGACACTCCTACACATGGTGATGTCAAGACTTTTCCAGAAACAGATCGACAAAAAACTCTTCGGGAATGGCGTCAATTTGGGCTGTTTTGTTTGATTGCATTAATGATTCGTTGCGTGCTTATCACCCCTTGTCGTGTGCCATCGGGATCCATGTTGCCCACACTGCAAGTTGGTGATTTTCCCGTTTTATTAAAAACAACCTATGGCTGGTCCAGATACAGCTTTTTAGGTGGGGGATACATCAATTATTTTTCCGGAAAAATTGGTGGCAAAAACATGCCCAAACGTGGCGATGTGGTGGTGTTTACCTGTCCATATGATACAACTCAGGATTTCATCAAACGTGTGGTGGGATTACCTGGTGATCGCGTGCAAATGATCAACGGCATATTCCATCTTAATGGCAAGCCGTTACAGTTAAAACAAAAAGAAACCGGTGTCACCCAATATGATGGCAATGGCACAGTCAGAGGCGATATTTACACCGCCACATTGCCAACGGAAGGGGGCACTGTTCAGTACGATATTTTCAAACGATACGAATTCGGCCAGCCCGATTTAGACAACGGTCCAGAATACCAAATTCCGCCTGATCACTTTTTTGTTATAGGAGACAATCCAGATGGATCTGCTGACAGTCGAGAAATGACACGACTTGGTTTTATTCACAAAGACTATTTATTGGGTCGTCCATTATTCACCTATCTTTCCATCAATCACGAAGATATTTATTGGTCAAAACCTTGGACATGGCTCTTGTTGCCGTTCAAAATTCGTCTCAATCGTTCTGTTTACCAACGCATTCAGCCTGTATTCACCCCTGATCCGAAAGAATCTGAAAATGCTACGCCTTTACCCGATGCATCAGATCAGTCGACTCAGTCTTTAAAACAGCCATCTGAACCCAAAACATAATGATAATGCGCCCTCGACTATCCAAACGCGTTTCTGATGGCGCATCATTCCAGGCCAGGAGATCTATTGATTCATTGGAACAGGTTTTATCCTATACGTTTCAAGATCGCACATTGTTAGAAAAAGCATTGACCCACCCCAGTGCTGGTGGTTTACGATTTCAACGCTTGGAATTTTTAGGCGACCGTGTTTTGGGTCTTGTCATTGCCCACTGGTTGTACGAATTATTTCCCGATGATTTTGAGGGAAATTTAACGAAACGCCTGGCCAATATGGTGAATCGCACGGCGTTAAACAGAGTCGCCCAATCCTTAAACTTATCCCTGTATATCCTGTCGGATACAGAAATGATGTATCACAGTCGCGTGATGGCCGATTGTTGCGAGGCATTACTGGGGGCGATTTATTTGGATGCAGGGTTGCATGCCGCCCAAACTTTGATTCGCAGAATATGGGCACCACTGTTGGATGACCATGCCACGTCACCCGCCACCGACGCCAAATCAGCGTTGCAAGAATATCTGCAAGGCCTGAAACATCCCCTGCCTCATTATCATTTAATGTCTCAATCTGGGCCCAGCCACAGTCCGGTTTTTCACATCCGCCTGGACATCAACAAAACCCAGTCTTTTACGGGCACAGGGCAATCCAAACGTGAAGCAGAGCAACTGGCCGCATCCGCTGCATTGGATTTTTACCGTGCATCAGACATTCCTGTATAGGAGAGGCATCATAACCCTGCTGGTTTTTTGCACGCCTCTGCACGAAATCTCTCACTAGAAAATCCATGCACCCCACCAGAGGAGTACATAACGTGATATACCTGGTATTGATGCTTATCGCATCCGGTTGCGCACAACGCCCAGGCTCCCTTGTGCTCCCCGCCAAAACTCAAAAAACAGGTCCATCAGGATTGCCCATGGCCAGGCGCACAACAGGCTCTCTACCCCCAGCTGCAGGTGTACTCTGATGAATTGGCATCGGCTTTTCTGGAACAAAACAGGTTAAAACCACCCTATGGAGCATTATTTTCTGCGTCAGGACATCCATTGCTGTATATCGCCGCCAATCATACAAGCGATCCAAAATCTGAAACCTATGGGTGGATTGATCGGGCGTTTGCCCAATATCATCCAGATGGTGTCATCATCGAAGGCATGGCGGGCACAGAATCACCCAAAACATTGATGGCGTATATCCAAAATCTGTCCCCATCAGCATGCCCTGAAAATCTTTATGCCGCGCGCTGTGCCATCAAAAATCAGGTGCCGTTTATGGGCGCGGAACCAACCGAAGATGCCGTTTTGAATGCACTTTTGGCCACAAAATACACCAAAAAAGACCTTGATTTCCTGTATGTTGTTCAACAAATGGGCTATTATTATCGATGTTGCATCCCATTCAAATCGCTGGATGATCTTCCCACCGTGTTTGCTCTGTGGGTACAAGATCTGAAAAAACCAGGACTACGCTTGAACGATTTTAAACAGTGGTATGAACAAGGATTGAACATGACACTGTCCTATCACACCCTAATGGACCCCAATCATTGCGCACCCCTTAGACATGGAACGCCGTTACAGCAATTGGCCAGTACCGTCAGTGTAATCCGCGATCAACATATCCTTTCTGTCATCCTGAAGGCCATGAAAACATACAAAAAAGTTCTGGTTGTTTATGGTCACAGTCATTTTGTCACCCAAAAAGACGTTTTATGTGCTCATTTTGGTAAACCACGCTATGTCACGCTACAAACAGACTCTGTATCATCCTGATAAGGCACCCCAACAATGCACACGGGTTCTGCGGGTAAAACACGGTTGATACAACGGTAATTTGTCCTGTTACAGCGGCCCGCAGGATCATCCAGTTCGTGAATGCCCACCCTGTACCACAATCTTTAAGATCTCTGGGGTTTTCATAAAATATCGCTTGATTTATTTTCTGATTGATGTCAGGGTAAAAATGTCAAATATTTATGGAGGCAGTATCATGATAACAAGTTGGCGTCAATCAGACTTTTATTGTGATAATAGTTTTTATAAAATTGACAGAGTAATTTATTATGTTAGCAAAAAATTCAAAATTTCTAGATAATCAAAGATTATCTATCATTAATTTTAACGATTCTACATTTCAAAATTCCCACATCTTTTTTTGGTGTTGGCGTTAATCAGTCAAAATTACTCGATAATTATTAATCAAAATAATTAACAACTTTTCAAACTTACCTAAGGAAGTTTGCGAAGCAACAGATATTGTATCTGTATTTACAACTTAACTTCTTAATGAAGGAGATTTTACTATGTCAAAAAATATTGGTTACCGTTGGCAAAACTCAATTAAACGGAATTATAGATTTTACGAATATTTACAATTTTATTTATTGGAGAACGACAGTGAGAACAGTAACTTTAACTCAGCTAATCACGGGCACACGTAATGCATTGAAGTTTTCAACTATTTTCCTAGCTTCTCAAGCAATGGGGATGGAATCCTCTAACCTTGAAGAGCACGTAATATTCAAAGCACATGGAAACCCAATAACAAAATACGATGAAATACATCGAATCACAAAAACCCCTGATTTTTTAGAACACTTTCCACAGCTTATAGATGGATCAGACGGTAACAGGGATTGCGAACAACAGGCACTTTTAATTTACCACATTATTTGCAAAGTTGTAAATAAAAAGGATTTAACGAGCAAAGAAGTGGATTTCCTTTTAAAGGTAATGCTGATTACCCCCAAACGTGAACTGAATAAATTTGGTCACCTGGTTAAATTTAAAGATAATGGGTTTGTTGGTTGTGGTATGAACGGAGACTACAAGAATCTGCTGCAAACAAAAGTTGCTGAGGAAATTCTTGAGGATGTTAAAGAAAGGCTAGACCAGGAACATAAAGAAGATTGTAAGAAACGCCTTATCTTGGGTAAAGATTACAGCGAAGAATCGACAGGTCTTAAACGGTTTTCTGCTGTTGAAAATATGACTGCATTTTTACGTGGTGTGAAGGATAAAAAAATCCCTCTACTTTTAACCATCACTAAAACTGAAATAAATGACGATGGAGTAAAACTTTCAGGAATAGACAATATTTTATTTCAACATAATGGTGAAAAATTTATCCTTTTGAATAAAAATGACATAACCTTAAATTTGCCATGCATACAAATTATGGCAGTCTCTCAGCTTAAGGACGTTAAGGAAGGAGATTTTGAAGCACACATTAATAACATCTCTCAAAATTTAGAAGATCATCTGGTTGAAGCAAGCTTTAAAGAAAGTCTCGCTAATGGAGAAGAAATTCCTAAATTTTTAATAGAGTCTACTATATTATCTAAAGAAGTTTTAAAGCGTTTGGAAGATGTGGAGCACAAAGAAGAACGTATGATTAACGAGAGTGGCGATAACAATACTGTGTTATATAATAAAAATACTGTGCTGTTTGCTGTCACTCATGTGCGTTGTGCAACACTTAATTATGCTAATAAGCGTTCAGAAATAACTATGAATAGTTCGAAAAGTGAATTAGAGCCAACAAAAATTGATGATAAACAAACAACAGATCCGTATGAGGTATTTAAAAAGATCAAAAAAGTTAAACTGGAAATTAAATCATGAATATCAAATTCTTTGTGACTTTCTTCCTCTGCCTTTTGGCAGAGGGGGGATACGCCAGCAGCCCATCTATAATTGACTTAAAAATAGAGCGGGTTTTAGAGGAAAATTCTTATCAAGCCGAAAAATTGTGGAATTCTTATATCAAGCAGTTTAAAGAAAAAAGTACATTACCACCACAAATACGGTTATTTGACCCCGCTCAAGGACGCAGTGATTGTGAAGAACAGGCAACAATTTTGATGAATCTGCTTTTACAGAAAAAATCCTTTAAGGAGTTAGATAGGGAAACCCAACAATATTTAATACTTCGCTTCATATTTGTTCCAACAAGGTTTTTTGATCCATTTGGAATGGTTGTGAATACTTCATTAGAATCAACAATTTTACAAGCACTAGATGAAGGTGTCGTTCAAGGGTTGCGTCAAAAAATTTCAACGTATGTTGATAAAAAAATTATGGATTTAGCACATAATATGTTGCCTAAGGAAGTAGTGAATGATACTGCTTTTAAGCACACTCCGGTGGGGAAAAGAGGGCTCACACGCATTTCAACAACGGCTGGATGTATGGTTATGTTCGCTTTTGCAAAAAAATACGATATTCCTATAATATTTCGTATTAAACGTATGAAGCCTGAAAATGGAGGGCTAAAAGGGATTGCAGAGCACTTCATTGCTTTTCGTTATGATCTGGCGACGAAAGTTTTTAAACCATACGATTTGTTGGACTCAGAACTTGAAAAGCCTGCTTTTTTTATTCGTGCTTTTTCTATCCGAGGAGATGCATTTAATAACCAATGGTTACAATTTAGCAGCGTAAGATCTGAAAATGACTATATCCAGGCAATTAAGAGTTTTAATATTGAAAAACTCATTTGGTTAATCGCTTCTGGAGATGATTATTCTAAAAAGCGTGATTTACAAACATCAAAAATCTTAAAACCTAGGTTAGATCTTTTGAAGAATGTTCCAGCAGATGTAGAGTATACCTTTTTCAAGGATAATAAAGAGTTCTACACGTGTGCTTTGACACCACTGGCTATTCGCCATATATATCTTAGCACCTTAAAGGAACAAAAAGATGACTCAGATAGGAAAGAGTTTTCAAAGATTTATACTGCAGATTATGTATCTTTTGAACCAGATGTGAGAATTTTTTGAAAAGCCAGTGAATGCAAAGCAACCGTATAAACAAAGGCATCTTATGACGCCTTTGTTTATACGTCATTTTTTTCAAAGGATATAAAACAGAGTTTTACGTGCCCACAATCGATAAAAAAAGGTGCCTTTATGTTAAATCCTTGCATGCAAGCGGCCTGACCCCAGCAATATTTTTCCTGCAAAATAATTCAAATCAGAAAACTTTTTATGCTTAGCGGCAACGTTTTGGCATCGATTTATTAAACGACAATCATTTAAACCCCGTCGCATTTTTAGAGATAATGCCATTTTCCATTGAAATTATTGAGTCTATCTGTTTGATTAAAACGGCATAACCAGGCAACATCGTAAATAACCACATAAACAAGGAAAAAACCATGAATAAGAATGGCATTCATGTGGTCATCAGAGGCGATCAAGGACATATTCTGCTCGCCTATGATCCAAGGCCCTATCCCTTTCATTATTATGAATTAAATCGTCATTTTTATGACTTGCCCGGTGGGCATATCGAATTTCAAGAATCTGCGGAAAATGCCCTGATTCGCCAGATCAAAGAAGAGACAGGATTGGATGCAGAAATCGAAACATTCTTGGGAATGATCGAACATGCATGGTCTTTTCCGGGCGATGAAGTGTGTTGCCATACCCATGAGATAAATATGATTTTCAAAATTCATATGACAGGCCTGTCATTGGGGGATATGATCCCTCAAAAAGAGGACCACGTTGCTTTTCAGTGGATGCCCATTGCCCACGTGCAGGCCATGGATCTGCGCCCCTTGCCCCTGCTTTCTGTCTTGCCCCACTGGTTAGCAGGCACGGATCACGGTGTGTTTTACAGCACCATTAACCCACAAGAACGGGGAAAATGCCTACAGAAATGATAAAAAAGATTAACAGATTAAAACAATACGCTGGATGCAAAAAAGAGAATGTCTTTTCCCAAGGCTTGGAGTTTTATCCCACCAAATTGATTCCACCAAATGTATGGACGCAGATTCTGGATGATGAGGTATATTTTTCAGTCTATGTTAAAGCAGTGCACTAAAATGGTTGGCCAAAAAAAGTCACCTCAAAGAAATGAAAACCTCTTTTTAAATTATCCCAAAAAACTGGAAAAGACCAAGCTGGCATTTGTTCCCCCAAAACCAAAGGAATTGGATACAGCATAGTGCACACCTTTGACCGATTCTGCCTCTGGACCCACCAAATGCAAGGACGTTGATTCTGGATTGTGTAAGTTTAAAGTGGGAGGCAAAATCTGATCCTGCAGGGCCTTTAATGTAAAAATGGCCTCCACAGCGCCTGCAGCACCCAACAAATGGCCAATGGCTGATTTTGTCGAGGAAATTTTTGTTCCACTGGGGAAAATACGCTCCATGGCACGCAATTCTGCCAAATCTCCTGGTGGCGTTGATGTGGCATGGGCATTAACGTATCCAATGTCTTCTGGACGGCACCCTGCATCGTTTAATGCCATGGTGATGGCTGAAAATGCACCGTCGCCACCCTCTGGGGGTGAAGCCATATGAAAGGCATCTGCGGATAAGCCATAGCCCAAAATTTCGCCATAAATTTTAGCATTTCTGGCCAAAGCATGTTCCAGTGTTTCTAAAATCAGTACACCTGCGCCCTCACCAATAACAAAACCGTCACGATCCTTGTCCCAAGGGCGAGAGGCTTGCTCTGGACAATCATTGCGCTTTCTAGACAGGGCCTGCATGGCATCAAAACCACCAACAGCCAGAGGACAAATGGCGGCTTCACACCCTCCTGTTACAATCACGTCCGCTTTACCACAGCGCAAAGCATTGATGGATTCGCCTATGGCATGAGATCCAGAAGAACAGGCTGTCACCACAGAAATATTCGGACCACGGATGCCATGGGCAATGGATACATGTCCGGCTGACAAATTAATCAGGGCCGATGGTACAAAAAATGGACTGATGCGAGAACCAGCCGTAAACCGATCTGCTTCTGCCTCAATTTCAGGCAATCCACCAATGCCAGAACCTAATATCACACCGGTACGCACACTTTTTTCCATACTGTCACGGGGATCCCAACCGGCATCTTCCAGGGCTTCTCCTGCGGCCACCAGAGCCCATCGAATAAATCGGCCCATTTTGCGTATATTCTTTTGCAAATATTCTGATGGCTGATAAGACCCCTCGGGTACTTCACCCGCAATCTGGGACTTAAATTGCTCTCTCTTATCGTACAGGGCAATGGGACGAATGCCGCTTTGTCCAGCGACAATCCGTTCCCAAACCGTGTTAACGCCACATCCCAAAGGTGTCACCAATCCCATACCCGTGACCACAATACGTCGACGTGTGGAGAGAAATGCGCTTTCAAGCATCCCAAAAGGATGCAAGGAAAAAGAATCTTGAGGAATAGGAGCCTGACGTGTCATTATACCGCTGTGTTTGAATGAGCCGCTGTGCGATCAACGTGCGCCTGTAAATGATTGACGGCATCCCCAACGGTACGAATTTTTTCAGCTTCTGAATCTGGAATTTCGCATTTAAACTCTTCTTCTAATGCCATGATAAGTTCTACGATATCCAGACTGTCTGCCTCTAAATCCTCTGCAAATCGGGCTTCATCAACCACTTTTTCTTCTGAAACACGCAAATTTTCCATTACGATTTTTTTGACGCGCTCGGACGTACTTTGAACAGAACTCATTTTGATCATTCATTATGTTTAGATGTCCCTACTATTTATCACATTTTAAAAAGTTTGGCTAGCGCCCTTTTCAGATGGACAAAGCATTCGTTTGCCCTTACACTGAAAGATCACGTTTTTTTAGGGAAAAAGGCCTTAAAAAAAGGTTTTTTACCCCAAGCGCAATCCCAGAGTCTATGTCTTTTTACTTTGCATGCCGATTGGCGTATCGCCAGTTGTTTTACGAGCGCTCAAAAACGCTAACGGCTTTGTTCGGTGTCATGTTTGCCTGCGTACTGGTTTTTATGCAGCTGGGATTTAGAGATTCTTTGTTCCGCAGTGCCGCCAATTTGCCCCGCAATCTCAAAGGGGATTTGTTTGTCATGCACAATCAAACCAATGCCATATGGCAAGGACAACCCTTTGAAAAAACCTATTTGGCTCGATTGTATGGGCATCCAAACGTGGCCTCTTTTTCCCCCGTCTTATTATCCTCTGGAAAATGGAAGAACCCGCTGACCAAAGAAATTGCAACCATTCTGATTATTGGGATTAATCCAAAAGATTCTGTGATTTCTGGATTAGAGCAATCCCCGTCTGTTGGACTTTTAAACATGCGGAACACGCTGATTTTTGATGCATTATCCAAACCCGAATTTGGCCCTGTTTCAGATTTACTGGACAAAAATGGCCTATTGGACGTTGAAATCAACGAGGTTCACGCCAGAGCCATCGGCACCTTTCAGATGGGGGCCTCTTTTGCAGCAACGGGCAATGGAATTGTCAGTCATTCAACCTTTTACAACCTGTTTCCCAGCACATCTAAAACCATTGCGCATATTGGGGTATTAACGGTGAAAAAGGGGGCTGATATTGTCCAAACACAAAAAGAATTAACCCAGCTGCAGTCCCCCATGATTCGGATTTTACGGTATGAAGAGTTGATCGAACACGAAGAAAATTATTGGAGAAAACGGACATCCATTGGCTTTACCTTTGGTATGGGGGTCGCCATTGGTTTGATTGTCGGCATGGTGATTGTGTATCAAATTTTGTTCACGGACGTCAAAAATCGCATTGCCGAATACGCGACTTTGCGTGCCATGGGCTATTCCCAACGATACCTCAGTTATGTGGTGATTTCATCGTCCCTGTGGTTGGCGATTTTGGGATTTATACCGGGGGTTTTGGCGGCCAGAGGATTGTACTATTTAACGGAATCGGTGACAAAATTACCCATGCTGTTGCCCTTGCACACCATTTTTTCGGTTTGGTGTTTGATTTTTACCATGTGTGCTGTGTCGGGATTGCTGGCCGTACGTCAATTAAAAAGTACAGATCCAGCCGGGCTATTTTAATCCAATGAAACAGGCCAGCTCTGTGCAAAACGCCTTTTCAAGTGGTTTGATTGTGCTGATAACTCTGGTCCTGTCCGCCTGTCAAATGGGCAGTCAATTGAGGGGAAAACACCATCTTATTGAAAAAAAGTATATCCCTCTGCGGGCCACTCCCTATGCCTGCCCCCAGTGTCAAAAAAGTTTGGAAAAAATATTAACATCCGAATATGAACACAACAGGGATGCTCTGGTGGCGGAGAAACAAGAACTGGGGGATTTTGGCCCCCAGCCGAATTTCTGTCATTAACACGCTTTGGATGGTGTCGCCCAGTTTTGCAAACGCTCTGTGGCTCGATGCAAGCGATCTTCACTGGTGGCATAAGAAAAACGCATATATCCTGGCAAACCAAACTCCGTTCCCGGTACGCCACTGACATGAGCGTGTTTCAACATGGCTTGACCCAAATCCAAATCCGATTGTACCCCTTTTTGTTTCATCAAATCTAAAACATTGGCATAGACATAAAAGGCCCCAGCAGGGGATTCTACGGGCATGATGTCTTGCAAACCTTGGACCAAAAGATCTCTTCTTTTTTGAAAAATTTCTCTTCGCTGTTGTAAAAAATCTTGGGATTGTGGATCGTTCAGGGCCTGTATGGCTGCCCACTGGGCAATACAACTGGCCCCAGACGTGCTGTGAGACTGTAACCGTGTCATACCTGAAATAATGGATGCAGGACCAACCCCATACCCCACACGCCAGCCCGTCATGGAAAAGGATTTGGACAATCCATTGACCACCAACGTCCGATCTTTTAGGGCGGGTTCTATTTCCAACAGGGTCGTAAAATGATACGGAGCATAGACCAAATGTTCATAAATATCATCACAAATAATGAAAATGTCAGGACGTTCCAGCAATACATCAGCCAAATTACGCCATTCTGTTGGCGTATACACGGCACCTGTGGGATTGCTGGGAGAGTTCAAGAAAATACCCCTGGTGTTGGGCCCCATATGGGCACGCAAGCGTTCAGGCGACAGCTTAAAGCCATCCTGTTCCGGACACCCCACCATTACAGGTGTGGCACCAGACATTTCCACCATGGTGGGGTATGACACCCAATAGGGGGCCGGCACAATAACCTCATTGCCCGACTGGAACAGAACCATGCAGGCATTAAACAACACTTGCTTTGCCCCATTTCCAACAATGACCTGGCTGGGCTGGTATCCAGATAGATGATTTTCTCGGACCAATTTATCCACCACAGCCTGTCTTAATTCAGGCAATCCCGCAATGGGGGTATACACATGTTCTCCGCGGATAATGGCTTCTGTGGCGGCGTTACGCACCCATTCTGGAACAGGCAAATCGGGTTCGCCCACACTGAGATTGATGACATCTATACCCTGTTTGGTCAATTGATTCGCTTGTTCTGACATGGCAAGGGTGGGAGAAGACGGAATACATTTTACAAAATGATTCAAAAATTCATTCATAGATCGTATCTTTTTCATTCATGAATCAACAGAATATCAAAATAACGGAATGACCGTTAGCCTTTGTCTGGGATATTTCCTGAGCACCCTTTCTTGCCAAAGAAGGAAATAGCCTTTTTAATAGAGGTATATGGAATTTTAATTTGATCTGTTTTATGCGGCCCCCATTACATGGTGTTTTGGCATCATTACCCCAGCCCATTATCATGTTGGCCCCCATGGCAGGCGTTACGGATTGGGTGTTTCGTCAACTGGTGCAACGGTACAGCGCCCCCAGCATGGTTGTATCTGAAATGATCGCCAGCCAATCCATGGTCAGACAGATCAAAAAAACCATGCTGCGTCATTGTCAAGAAGGCGAAAATATTGCGGTTCAATTGGCCGGAAATGACCCAGACATCATGGCCGAAGCGGCCCGCATCAGCGTGGACAAGGGAGCTTGTTTGATTGATATTAATATGGGCTGTCCTGTAAAGAAAATTGCCATTAACAGCTATGCTGGCTCTGCCTTGATGAAAGATTTACCTTTGGCGGCCAAAATTTTCAGAGCCATTGTTAAGGCCGTGCCCGTTCCGGTTACCGTAAAAATACGCAAAGGCTGGGATGATCAGCATCAAAATGCCCTAGACATGATTCATATTGCCCAACAGGAAGGCTTGGCTTATGTCACCGTTCATGGGCGCACGCGCACCCAATTGTTTTCTGGAAAAGCCGATTGGGATTTTATTGATGGATTGCAAGATGCTGTGGATTTCCCCATTATTGCCAATGGCGATATTACGACACCAGAAGATGCGGCCAGAGTGATTAGGCGCACATCGGGTGTTATGATTGGGCGAGGCAGTTACGGAAAACCTTGGTTATTAGGACAAATTCGACATTTTCTACATACAGGGCAACACAAAGCTGCTCCATCTTTGTCGGAACAAAAAATCATCACATCAGACCATTTTCAAAGTCTTTTGACCTATTACGGCACCCAACAAGGCCTGCTGATTGCCCGTAAACATTTATCCTGGTACAGCAAAGGTCTGCCCGGCGCATCGGATTTTCGTATGCAGGTTTTTCAAGAATCTGAACCCACGGCCATCGTGGATCACATCACACGATTTTATGATGCGGCCATAGAACATGATCTGTCTGGCCCTGATCTGTCTGATCACAAAGAAAAGGTTGATGATGTTGCGTTGGCGGGCTGTTCATGATTTTGGATGGGTTTTCCAATGTCCGCGCTCTTTATTTGACTGTATTATTCATATGCAGCACAGGATTGATGGTTTGGATCATCAAAAAATTATGCCGGTTATGGCCGGAACGGACCACAGCGGACAGAAAATCCAGTTTTCAAATCAAAATGGCCAGAGCATTTGCTCTGTTTGTGATTATCCCTTGTTTTGTTTTGGCATCTTTTTCTATCTTTTTTTTACATATTGGAATGCATACCTGGTTTAACCGCCTGGTTCAAACGGCCATCAGTGGTTCAGATGCCATTTCCCAACATTATTTGCAAGAACAAAAACGATTGATCGAATTTCAAAGTCGGACCCTGATGGATGATTTACAACAGATTTCACCTCGTCAATCTCTATACCCCAATATATTCACCTATAGGTCAATGGGCCAGAGCAGCCCTCTGGTTGCCACACAATGGCTGACCATTTTAAATCGACACGAGGCATTGCAAGGTGTTCATTCTATGATTTTTTCATACCCTCTGATCACCCTGTCCAACAATACCTCTGTTATTACCATCCTGCCCCACGCTCTGTCCGTCAATGGTCATTGGCTGACCACATTGCGTCTGACCAACAGTGATGTTCAAAATGCCAAAGAATACGGCGGATATATTCGCTGTACCAAAGATTTTAAACATCTTTTACAAATTGTTCCCCTGGGTACGCACACCAACACTTTTGTACTGATCTGTCGCCCCACAGATCCCATTATCCTAGAGCGCGTTTCGGAAACCCATACGGCTGCACACACCTATCAAGATTATCTGGAAAACAAAAAGTCCTGGATTTTCACAGTCGTCATTGTTTTTATCATTTTTACCATCATCTTGATTCTGGTGGCCATGATTGGGGGGCTGTCCTTTGCCCAACAAACCATTGGGCCCATCAGTGCATTGATCCAAGCGTCTGAACAAGTCAGACAAGGTCACGCCCCATTGATACAAACCAATACCTTACCGGCCACCACTGAATTGCGCTATTTGATTCAAGTGTTTAACAGCATGTCGTCCGAGGTCAGCTCCAAGACAGAGGCCCTAAACAAAGCAAATACCCATTTACACAATCGAAATTTATTCATCGAGAGCGTGCTAGAGGGCATTTCCTCTGGGGTTATGAGTTTGGATCACTCTGGCACCATTTTATTTGTAAACTCTCATGCAGAGACGTTGTTTCCCCATGCAAGCCCCTTACAAGGGCAAAACCTGATGACTCTGGCTCCTGAATTTTATCCTTTGTTTCAGCAATCATTGCGCAACACCACCATTATTCACAGCGATCCTGTGGCACTGATTCGGGGAAACCATATGCGCACCTTTCGTTTGCATATTCAATGCTTGGTGCTAACCGATACGGTTGTGGTCACCATGGATGATATCAGCACGTTGATTTCAGCACAAAAGAAAAGTGCCTGGTCGGATGTGGCCTGTCGCATCGCCCATGAGGTCAAAAATCCCCTAACCCCCATTACCTTGTCGGCGGAACGCTTGCGTCGTCGATACATCAAGGAAATCCAGACAGAGCCAGAAATTTTCGAAGATTGTATCGATACCATCATTCGACAAGTCAATCATATTGGTAATCTGATCTCAGAATTTTCTGATTTTGCACGCTTGCCTGCTCCCCAATTGGTGGATACGGATTTGAATATTATTTTGGTTCAAATGATTGTGTTGTTACAACAGGCTTATTCCAATATTATTTTTGAATACACACCCCAGAGCATTCAAGTGCACTGTGATGCCCAACAAATAGAACAAGTATTGAACAACGTGTTTAAAAATGCCATCGAATCCATACAGGAAACCAAACGTCACGATGGCCGCATCACCGTTATAATGGAAAACAATCCCGATTGGTTTGTTTTATCCATTCATGATAATGGCGTTGGCCTGTCATTGGATAAAGCCTTGGTCTTGTGCGAGCCCTATCAAACCACCAAAGAACAGGGCATGGGGTTGGGTCTGGCCATTGTGCAAAAAATCATTGACGATCATGGGGGGCTATTCGCCATTCAGCCCAATACAAACGGCGTTGGGGCCTGTGTCACCATTTCTTTGTTAAAACAAGCACCCCTTTGCTGAAACAGTCTGGATGGTCCGTCACCTTGATCCGTCAAGAACTCTTTTTTATCAAAAGGGTGAAACGGTGCTGAGTTAGATCTGCCTCCCACTGCTTTCATGTTTTTTAAAGCATTTAATCCTATTCTGGCATAGAAAATTTTACCCAAAAAACAATGAGTACACAAAAAACATTTGCTTGTCACAAAATGATTCGCAGCAAAGACGCCGCCTTTATGCATCAACATCAGATTATGGCTCAAACACATCCCATATCGCCAGATCAAAAAGAGATTTGGATCAAGAAAAAACTCATCGGAGAAGCCCAAGAGGTATCCTCTGCCCAAACCCATGCCAAATCATTATCAGAGTTGATTGATGTGCAAGAAGCCATTTTTGCCCTTTTGGATTTATGGGAAATATCCCACGATGGTTTTACTAAAATGTGCCAGGAAAAGCGGAATCTTCGTGGGTGTTACACCAATGGTGTGTTTTTAACCAGCGTCAGTCTGAATACAGACAATCCCCATTACGCCCATTATAAAGATCATCCAGAAAAGTTCACTCCTGTTTCATAAGTGATCCTCTAGAGGGCGGGCTTATGATGGATCGTTCAACAAGTCTAGGACCCTCTTTTGTGGAGCAACATAGAGAACGCCTCTTTTGGAGGCATCTCTTGGGGAGGGGACATAAAGATGGACCCCTCTTTTATGGTTTACGCCTTATCTATCTTGGATCGTTTGAGAAAACCGCTCAACAAATTTTTTGACTATTTTCGTCTGAGGATTGTCCGTTTCCCTGAAAGTTTCGCTTATTATGTTTAAGACCGCAAGCAAAAGCTCTCCCTTTTTAGCTGCTTCCACCAATATCTCTTCATCCATACCGCTCCGTATGCGTTCTGTTATCTTCTTGTCAAGTTTTTTGTTGCCTGTAACCAACTTACCCATCATGATATTTACAGTACCATTGTAAATGTCAATATTACAATTAATGGCATCTTCTATTATTTTTACTTCTTTTTCAATACTATCTGTAATATATTGAAAATATTTTTTACTGCCTTTTTTTGTGGCTTTTTGAAGATCAATGGTGTCATTGCGTGAAGATTGCAGTAAACAATTGACCAGACGACTCACTTTCAGCTTTTCGGCATGATCCTCAACATTTGCACTGACCACCGTCATACAGGTAAAAAAGCCAAATAAGATTCTGGCCCATATTTTTGTTTTCATATTTTCAACCTTATACATAAAATGTTTACCATGGCTATATTACACGAGCCATAATTCAATTGTAACACGACCATCAATCAGAATAAAGATATGGCGCACGGCCATATCCATTTCATACCAAGCGCCAAGATGTCTGCGCACCCGTATCTTCTAATACAATGCTTTTTTGCAACAGTTGGGCGCGAATGGCATCGGCCCCAGCATAATCTTTTGCAGCTCTGGCCTGCTGACGTTGCACAATAAGGGCTTCGATATCCTCTTTGGACAAAGGCAAATCTTTGGGTTGAAACCAGGCCGAAATATCCGCACTGATCAGCCCAAAACACAGAGCACTGTTGTACAAACGTTGGGCCAAATCTTGGTCTCCAGGATTTTTATGCAACAATCGTGCCATTTGCTGTAACCGATTCAGAGCAAAGGGTGTATTTAAATCATCACACAATGCAGACCAATATCGTGCATCCAGGGCTTCTTTGCTGACCCCTGCTCCATATTCATCCGCATAATTCACACCTGTTGCGTTGCTCGAACGATCCAGTGCCCGATAAATGCTGTCAACAGAAGTGCGTGCTTGATCTAAAACGGGATTCGTCCAATCCAGAGCGTGACGGTAATGACTGGTTAGCAAGGCCCAACGCAAAACTTGGGCGGGTTGAACCTTTAGGGCATCATGCAGGGTGATAAAATTACCCAAAGATTTCGACATTTTTTGACCATTGACCACCAACATCCCGGTATGCATCCAACATTGAGCACAATCGGGTTCATCAGAGCATGCGCACGTCTGAGCCCGTTCGTTTTCATGATGGGGAAACATTAAATCTCGTCCACCGCCATGAATATCCATCATGGCCCCCAAATAATGGGTGCTCATGGCGGAACATTCGATATGCCAACCAGGACGCCCTCTGCCCCAGGGACTGGCCCAACCAGGCTCATCATCGGCAGACGGTTTCCACAAGACAAAATCCAAAGGATCTTTTTTGTAATCGGCCGATTCGACTCTGGCACCAATATTCATTTGATCCAAAGACATTTTCGACAATTGTCCGTAATGGGGTGACTCTGACACATCAAACAATACGTGATCTGCACTGACATAGGCCATTTTTTTGCCAATCATATCCCCAATCATATCAATCATGGATAAAATCCAATCCGTGGCTTTGGGTTCATGGGTTGGCGGCAACAATCCCAAATCCCCAATATCTTGATGAAACCAAGGGATGGTTTTTTCTGTCCATTGCCCAATACTCACTCCGTGATGTTTGGCCGCCGCATTAATTTTATCGTCCACATCCGTGATGTTGCGCACATAAGTCACGGATGGATAAATCAGACCCAAAACGCGATACAGCATGTCAAAAGCCAACATACACCGGGCATTGCCCAAGTGAATGCGATCGTAAACGGTTGGACCGCACACATACATGCCCACATGATGGGGCACAAGGGGTAAAAATTCTGTTTTATGCCCAGAAAGGCTGTTGTATAAAAAGAGCATCGAACAAAACCGGTAAGAGCAACACCATATGCTGGCATGGTAACAAAAAATCATCCCCATGGGAAATCATCGTGGATGGCGCAATGGCTTTATGCTATAGTAATGACGCACCCCCATCATCAGAGAATTGACCTGTGTCTGTGCCTTATAGCCAAGAAGTAGAGCAAGCCCTGTTGGGTATTTTATTGCGAAAAAATCAGGCCACAGAGCAATTGCCCGAATTGTTTGCTGCCCATTTTTTCTATGAACCCCTGCACCAACGTATTTATACGGCCATTGTAACGTTGATCCAACGGGGCAATGTGGCCAATCCTCTGACGCTGGCTCAATACTTTAAAAAATCCGAATCCACAGGCCAAGAGGCTGCCTATTTAACGGAATTGGCAGGATTATTATTGCCATCCCGAAATACCCGCGATTATGCCCAACATATTTTTGATATGTATTTGCGTCGACAACTGATTGAATTGGGTCAAGTGCTGGTGGAAGATGTGCAAAAAATTACCCTCGATGGTCCCACCCCCATAGAACACATCGAAGCTGTGGAGCATAAGTTGTTTTCCTTGACGCAATGGGGAACCGATCGCGGACCGATACCTTTTGGCCATGCGCTGGATCAAGCCATTTCCATGGCAGAAACGGCGTATAAAAGAGACAGCCGCATTGTGGGGGTATCCACGGGGTTTGCGGATATGGATAAATTATTGGGCGGACTGCACCCATCGGATCTGATTATTATTGCAGGGCGACCATCCATGGGTAAAACAGCATTGGCCACCAATATGGCCTTCAGTGCGGCTGCAGCCCAATTAAAATCGCCAGACGGTGACGGAGCAGCGGTGGCCTTTTTTTCCCTAGAAATGTCTGCCAATCAATTGGCCATGCGATTGTTGGGACAAGAAACAGGCATTTCATCCGACCGCATTCGCCGTGGTGCCATCGAACAAAGTCATTTTCCCGCCTTTGTAGAAGTATCGCGAAAATTACATGGATTGCCCTTGTTTATTGATGATACGCCAGCCTTGACCATCGCAGGATTATTGACCCGGTGTCGGCGATTAAAGCGTAAAGAGAACATCGGTCTGGTATTGATTGATTATTTGCAGTTGTTGTCATCCGGGCGATCGGGTGGGGACAATCGGGTGCAAGAATTATCAGAAATTACCCGTGGCTTAAAGGCATTGGCAAAAGAATTACAAGTCCCCGTTATTGCCCTGTCCCAATTATCACGCGCCGTGGAACAACGCGACGACAAACGGCCTCAATTATCGGATTTGCGCGAATCCGGCACCATCGAACAAGACGCCGATGTGGTTATGTTTGTGTACAGAGAAGAATATTATGAATCACGTAAAAAACCCACCGAAGGGTCGGAAAAAATGGCCGCCTGGCAAAAAACCATGTCCGATATTTATAATGTGGCGGAAATCATCATCGCCAAACAGCGTCACGGCCCCATTGCCACGGTGCCATTACATTTTGACGCCCAACGTACCAAGTTTTCTAATCTAGCCAAAGATTCCCATTATGCCTCGCGCATTCCACAAGAATGATTATAGAAATGCGCCCTTTCCCAGGCATGTTGGTTTTATTATGGCCATATACGGTGGAGTTTGGTGGCTCATTACCCCCGTTTTAATATTAATGTTCAGGATTTTAGGTAAAAAAGACCCTGCATGGTTGGAGTTTACAGGGCATCACACGATGGCCCGTCCAAAAGGGCAGGTCATCTGGATTCATGGTGCCAGTTTGGGTGAATTGCGCTCTGCATTACCCTTGATGCAGCATTTAAAAGAAAATAATCCCCATGTTCATTTACTGATCACCGGGTGCAACAGCCCCGCCATAGACGCCATAAGGCCCCATGTGCCCAAAGGATCCGTTGTCTTTTTGTGGCCATTGGATGCCCCGCTGTTTGTCAAAAGATTTTTAGACCACTGGAAACCCAGTGCGGTCTGTTTTTTGGAATGCGAATTATGGCCGTGTTTACTGAACACTCTAAACAAAAATAACATTCCATTTTTTAATATCAATTTTTTTACCGATGCCAAATCCCTAGGGCATTACAAAATGTTGGGATCATTTTTCCCCAGCTTGCTGTCGCGATCATCCGGCATTTGGATGTCCTGTGGGGACAGGGTCTATGATTGGGGGGTGGAGAATGGATTAATAAACCCCCCATTAATGCCTTCGTTAAAATATGGGGTTACACCCTTTTCAAAACCACAATCCTCTGTGTTACCCGATCTATCCCAAAGAATTTTTTGGTTGGTTTCCTGTACGATAATGGCAGAAGAATCCATGATTTTAAATGCGCACAACGCATTACAAAAAACCCATCCCCATTTGTTATTGATTTGGGCATTGCGAAATCCCGTCACTCCTGCCTTTCTGCATATCCTGGACCACAGTGGTCAACGGTACCTATTTCGGTCTCAAAATGCACAAATAGACCAATCTTGCACCATATATCTTATTGATACGCTGGGAGAATTGGATGTGTTTTACCGTCAGGCCCCCTTTGTCGTGATGGGAAATTCCTTTACCAAAAAGGGAGAAGGGCATAACATTTTAGAGCCCATGGCTAATGGATGCTTGCCCATTGTTGGTCCATTCATGCCAGTCAGCCAACATTTGGTGGACGATTTTTTACCCGTTGGCGCCATTGTTCAAATTCCTGAACCGGATTTGGTTTCTGTGGTACATGGTTTTTTGCAAGATCCAAACAGTGCGCGCCTAATGGCCCAACATGGCAAGGAAAAATTGGCGGAAAAAAAGACGGAATTGCGTAATTTTCTAGATCAACGGGCAAAGGAAATACTGGCATCGGGCCATGGCTGTGACCCAGTACCATGACAGAGACAATGGGTTAAAGGCTGGCAAAAAATGAAATATTCCCTATAATAAGAAAGATTCTTCTAGGCCATAGCGTTGATGTTTCTTAGGGATAATATGCAACAATTAATCCAAATTTTTTACACATTGCCAGGCATTGTATCTCCATCAGCCCAGCATAGGGTGATGTATTTGGATCAAGGCAGGTTGATCCGTGGGTTTACGGGTCGACAAAAGGTCCCCCAGCTGGCCAATGGCATTCAACAATGGCGATAATTGGCATGCTTTTTCCTCTTTTTTGTTAAGGTTTTTTCTATGCCCAGCACGTCACGCTCCTTAGGTTTATTTTCCGTCATCGCCATGGTGGTCAGTTTACAGCTGGGTTTTGGCATGTTTCTTTTGCCCAGCCTGTTGGCGCCCTATGGGTTTTTGGGCATTTCCAGTTGGTTGATTTCTGGCATGGGGGCCATGGTATTGTGTCATGTTTTTTCTGCCCTATCCCAAGCACACCCCATGGTGGGGGGACCTCATGTGTATGTTGGGGCTGCGTTTGGAAAGCGCTGGGCATTTTATGTGGGGTGGACCTATTGGGTTTTAGGCTGGCTGGCCTCTGCCCCATTGGTGATGATGGCGCTGCATTCTTTGGAAAATCTGTTGCATCCTTGGGTTGTTTTTGGGACGATGTCCAAAATCGGTTTTCAAATCATTCTGTTATGGTCCTTGATGATGCTGAACATTCGGGGCAGCCAATTATCCGGTCTAGGAGAGCGTTTATTTGGCGTATTAAAAATATTGCCATTGATCATTTTACCCTTGATCAGCATCCCATTTTGGAATATAGACCTGCTCACTGCCCCCATAACGGATACGCCATTGGTGGCTGTCAATGGGGCCAGTTTATTAACATTTTGGGGCTTTGTGGGCCTAGAAGCTGGAACAACCATTGCGGATTCGGTCAAAGATCCGAAAAAAATTATTCCTCGGGCCTTGTTTTGGGGAACGGTGTTGGCGCTGGCCGTTTACATCATGAATACCACCAGCATTTTTGCCGTTGTCCCCAGAGACGTGTTACTGACAACACCTAACAGTTACGGGGCATTACTGGATCGGTGTTGTGGAGCTGGATGGGGAAGACTGATTGATCTGACCATTTTAATTGTATGCATCGGATCCTTGAATTCATGGATTTTAGCTGGCGGATCGGTCATCGCCAGTGGGGCAAAAAGCCATATTTTTCCAGCTTTTTTCGGTCAAATGAACCGATACAACAGCCCCGCCATTGGCATTAAACTGACCACTTTATGCTTGTTATCGTGTGTGATGGTGATGCATAATCAAACGCTGTACGATAAAATTGAACAGACCATCAGCCTATCCACAGCCTTGTACATGGCCATTTATTTGTTATCTGTGGCGGCATTGGTGCACCTGATCCGCACCAACCGCATTCCCAGTACGCCTTTGCTGATGGGGTCTATGGGACTAAGCGGATTATTTTGCCTGTGGATTGTGGCTTCTTTGCCTTGGATTTGTCTGATTTTTTCTCTGTGCATTCCCATTATAGGATATGGTTTTGCCCGTGTATTCCGCTGGCCAGTGCGATGATTGGCTGGGGATCGTGGGGTGTAACACGATAGGAGCTGTCCTGAAAAAATAGACTTAAAAAATAGACTTTTTAAGATCAAGACTGTATTCTAATGCCACCATGCATTTTTTCAACACTGTCACCTGGAAACAGTTTTTTTTAACATTTTGATTTAAAACAAGGAACAACAACAATGTCTGCTATACAACGCCGAGACATGGGCTTTTGGTCGGCTTTTGCCTTGGTGGTTAATTTACAACTCGGTTCAGCCATATTTTTATTACCCCGATCATTATCTGCCTATGGTCTTTGGGGAGCACTCAGCTGGATCATCAGTGGGCTTGGTGCCCTCTCTTTGAGTCATATTTTTTCCGTTCTATCCAATCATCATCCCATGGTTGGTGGACCCCATGTTTATATCGAGCAAGCCTTTGGCAAGCGCTGTGGGTTTTATGCAGGATGGACCTATTGGGTTGTGGCATGGATCAGTTCCACACCCCTGATTTTGGTGGGAACCACGGCTGTCGAGAGCATCATGGGTGATTTTGGAGTATGGGGACGATTAATCCTTCAAATGACGGTGCTGTGGTCTTTGATGAGTCTGAATATTCGGGGTGCAAAATTATCTGGATTGGGAGAAATCATTTTTTCCATCCTAAAAGTATCGCCATTGGTGATTATTCCTTTTCTAGGCGTCCGTTATTTTGACTGGAATATTTTAAAAGAGCCCACAGAAATACCTGTGTTTTCAGCCCTCAGTTCGGCCAGTTTAATGACATTTTGGGGATTTGTGGGTCTGGAGGCAGGCACAACCATCGCCGATTGCGTGAAAAATCCGAAAATAATCATTCCTCGGGCCTTGTTTTGGGGCACATTGTTGGTGGTCATTTTGTATTTTATCAATACCATTAGTATTTTTGGCATTGTTCCCAGGTCCATTTTATCCACAAGTGACAATGCTTATGCGGCTTTGTTTCATCAAACGTGGGGCAATGGGTGGGACAAAGCCATTCAAGTTTTGGTGTGCATCATGTGTTTTGGTTCGTTGAATTCTTGGATATTATCCTCTGGTCAGGTGGCGTTAACGGCGGCAAATTCAGGATTATTTCCTCCTATTTTCAATCAAATTAACGGACAAAACAGCCCTGTTATGGGGGTTAAAATCACAACCATGTGTTTGGCCGCATCCTGTGCATTGGTTTCATTGCTGTTGTATTACAGTCAATCTTTTTCTCAACAAATTGATATTTTCATCAATCTATCTGTCAGTTGTTTGATTTTACTCTATGTCGTCGTCATTTTGGCCTTAATGGCATTTATTCGAAAAAAAGTCATACAGTGGTCGCCTTTGCTGATGATTTCAGTGATCACGAGCACGGCCTTTTGCTTTTGGACCATTACATCGACCCATTGGTCCATGCTGTTGGGAGCCATATTAATCCCCATCAGCGGATATATTATGGCCCGTTTGTTCCGATGGTCTGTGTTTTAGAGGCCGAGGACAGAATAGGGTCATTTTGTCCCTTTTTGCCCCACGCGGTGGCCCCTAAATGACCATAATACGTGGCGTGGATTGATTAGAAAAAAATAAACTATATAGGGCCCAAACCAGGGCATCCTTACGGTCGGACAGAGTCCCAGAAGGGCTAAGCATTTGTTCTTCTAGTTCATGAAAATACCCGCAATGAACGACGCGTTTTTGCTCGTACAATGCAGCAATGGGTTCCGCCCGAGCCCGTTTGCTGCGTGTGGCATATACCGACTGATACGGCACATTGGGAAAAAAAGAATGCAGTAAATGTTGAACCATATCCCCTCCATTATTAATTTCAGCAATAATGCGATCGGCACCATGGTGTTCATAGGCCGATACAGCCCTTTTAATCCACTGTGTGGCGGAAAAACGACCACTGCAATCATCCAAAACATACCCCATACCCTGATCATCCATTCCAGCCACGACAATGCCAGTTTCTGCCCGATCGTGCTGTTCACTGACCGCTGGATCAATGGCTACTATAATGCGGCGAAATGATTTGGGTGTGTTCTGGTGAACGATCATGTCTCTTTTCCACAATCCTTGCCCCTGATTTTCAATGACCAAGCCCTGTAATTCTTGTGCAGCAAAGGCCGTACCAGCATATCGATGGTTCAACATTTCTAAATAAGGTTTGGGTAAATTTGATGCATTATCCCAGGTGGTGCCCCGGGTAACACACACATCGTTGCGTTCCAGCAATTGCTTGATCAATGGGGTTGGACGGGGTGTGGTGGTGATAATCACCCGAGGATTAGATCCCAAGCGCAATGCCATCATTAATTGATCCCAGGCCTGTTGGTCGTATTCAAATTTTGCCAATTCATCGATCCAAGCGGCATCAAATTGCGGACCCCTTAAACATTGGGGCGAGTGCGCACTGTACCCCAAAGCCATGGCACCACAGGGCCAGGTTAATTGACGTTTGGACGGTTCATACACGACCTTTTCTTCAGGAGCAGACACTGCCAACAGCCCGCTGTTTCCCTCGATCATCACTTTACGCACCTCGTCCATATTATTTCCCAACAAGCAAATGCGTCGACACGATTTTTCCTGGACCCATTTTCGAATGGTTTCTGCCCCTGTACGGGTTTTTCCGAATCCTCTGCCTGCCAAAATCAACCAAATGCGCCATGGCCCCTTGGGAACCTTTTGACCCTCTCTGGCATGGGCATCCCAATCAAAGCCATGCTTTTTAGCAGATGTGTATCGTTTTAATCGATGAGATAAAATTTTGTAATTATTCAATTGAAAAAACCAATGTGTTTTATTATCAGCTTATAACAAATGGTTAAAGTAAATCAAATAAATGCAACGCTCTTGATTTTTTTCGATTTTTTATACTAACACTGTTGCCAGATGCCGTTTCTTGAACGTATCATAAAAAGATACGTTTTTAAGGTCCAACTGTGTTTCGCAAAAAATTACCTATGATTTTACAACGGTATTATGATTTGGAAACCCAAGCATCATTACCAGATGCCCCCAGTCGACCTGATTTTGCCGATATATTGCGGGAACACACCCAATTAATGCCTTTTGTTCAGGAAATTGAAACATTACAAGCATTGGATACAGAACTGTCCAATCTGCGAAATTTGTTAAATGATCCAGATTTTAAGGCCATGGCACAAGAAGAAATTCCGACACTGACCCAGCGCATCAGCGACCAAGAATGGATCATACGGTGTCTGTTACTGCCCAAAGATCAAGACGATGACCGCAACGCCATGATGGAAATTCGTGCTGGCACTGGGGGCGAAGAGGCGGCTCTGTTTGTGGGAACATTATTACGCATGTATCGGCGTTATGCGGAGCACAAGGGCTGGACATGCGAGATTTTATCGACGAGCGAGAGTGACCAAGGGGGTATTCGCGAGGTGGCTCTGTCCATTTCTGGTCGAGATGTTTTTGCCCATTTGAAATTTGAAGCAGGCGTTCACCGGGTTCAGCGCGTTCCAGAAACAGAGGCCAGTGGTCGACTACACACATCTACTGCCACGGTGGCCGTGTTGCCAGAAGTGGAAGAAATCGATATTCAGATTGCGGAAAAAGATTTGCGCATTGATGTTTTTCGATCCAGCGGTCCAGGCGGTCAATCGGTAAACACGACGGACAGTGCTGTACGCATTACTCATATTCCCACAGGCTTGGTGGTGCAACAGCAGGATGAAAAATCCCAACATAAAAATAAGGCCAAAGCCTTAAAAATATTGCGTTCTCGTCTATACGATAAAATACGCAGCGAACAGGACCAAGAACGCGCGGACTCTCGACACAGCCAAGTGGGCAGAGGCGAACGATCAGAGCGCATTCGCACTTATAATTTTCCCCAAGGGCGTTTGACCGATCACCGCATTAAATTAACACTGTATAAATTATCTCAGATCATAGAAGGCGGATCGGGGCTGGAAGAAGTCATCCAAGCCTTATTGGCCGATGATCGTGCGCAACAATTGGCTCAGGAAGATACATTGATTCCCGAAAACGGATAAGTCCCCCCTGTTTGATTGGGGGGCCGAGAAGTTTATACAGGGATTCTAATGATGCTCTATTTTTTGTCTTTTTGCCGTTGGGGGCTGTATCCCTTTATCAAACGGGGATTCTCTGCTCTTTCCCTGATTTTTCAAGGGCTCTGATGCACTTGGCAATCTCCCATCCTCTTGTACGAATACCGACCCCTTACGGTGGTTATGGATTACTTTAAACACCTGAGTTGTCTCTGCATCAGACATGATCCCGGTCTCTTTTCTTGGTCAAAAAAACAGCAACAAAAAAGGGTTGTCACAGAAACACAGTGCAATTTCTGACGTACAAAATCTCTGAATTCAGTCATCTATCTATAAGATTGCCCCAACATGTACCCACGCATTGTTTCAAGAATTTCATGAAAACACGCCCCATACCGGACAAGACGGTTTTTTGATGACACTAAAGCGCACGCCGTTTCGTTCATATTGCCTTGCATAGATATTTCAGAACAGCGTACAATTTATGGTATTTTTCTGCCTTTTTTCATGCTGTATTACCTAAGCGAACTGTTCGCCAATCATACTTTTTTCAATCTATTTCGATACATTACGTTGCGCTGTGTATGGGCCTTGTTTACGTCTTTTTTCTTGGTGTGGTTCATCGCGCCTTATTTTATCCAGTGGATTAAATCCAAGGGGGTGCAGCCATTACGCGAAGATGGCCCGCCCTCACATCTTGTAACCAAAAAAGGCACCCCCACCATGGGTGGATCATTGATCATGTTGGCCTATACCAGCACCCTGATTTTATGGATCGATTGGAGCAATACCTACGTTTGGATTGCCACATGGGTTTTTATGGGATGTGGCGCATTGGGGGCCTGCGATGATCTGTTAAAAGTAACCAGAGCCCATTCAAAAGGACTATCTGAACGCCGAAAATTGGTTGGCCAACTGTGCGTTGCATCCAGCGCCATGGCCATGTTGATGATGCTGACTCCGTGCGAATATACCCTCTATTTTCCCTTTTTTAAAAACGCCATTTTAACCTTGGGCCCTGTTTTATTTGCCCTGTGGGGAACAGGGATCATCATTGGCGCATCCAATGCCGTCAATTTAACCGATGGCCTTGATGGGCTTGCCATTGGTCCTGTTATGATGGCGTGTTGCGTATTCGCCATTATGGCCTATCTGGCAGGTCACCACGAATTTGCCCATTATCTACACACACCTTTTGTGCCATCGGCTGGGGAATTATGCGTATTATCCTCTAGTTTAATCGGCGGTGGATTGGGTTTTTTATGGTACAATTGTCCACCGGCCATGATTATGATGGGTGACATGGGATCCTTGGCTTTGGGGGGTTTTTTAGGCATTTTGGCCTTAACGATCAAACAAGAATTTTTGCTTGCCATTGTGGGCGGCATTTTTGTGATTGAAACATTATCCGTTATTATTCAGGTTTTGGTGTTTAAACGAACAGGACGGCGTATATTTTTAATGGCGCCCATCCACCATCATTTTGAAAAAAAAGGCTGGTCAGAATCCACGGTTGTGTTTCGATTTTGGATCATTTCCATTTTATTAGGGGTTTTTGCCCTGTCGTGCCTGAAAATTCGATGATGGTGCCACGTTTTTCATCTATTTATTGGATTCTGCGTGAATTCTGGTGCCACAAGATCCCAAAGGTTGTGTGTTCTGTCATGGGATTATGTTGGTTTTTTGGGTCTACGCATATGACACCCGGCTCTCTTCAATCCTTATCTAGCGGACCAGAGCATATGACCCTAGAGGCGCAAAATGGCGTGGTTTGTCCCGAACCGGGAAACCTGTGGATTGCCACAGGTCAGGTGATTCTTAAAAAAGGAGTTTTGGTCATCCAGGCTGACCGTATGGATTTAGAGTTTGAAACAAAAAAAAGGGATCCTGGGCAATCCGGACAGAAAAACACTGTAAAACATAGTGAAAAATCTAAATTTCCTTTGCTCCAACCCATCATATCTGGGCCAGTGCGCTGTGTAATGGCCAAAGGAAACGTCTCTATCCATCACCCCTCTTTATCCTTATCCGCCCCATGGGCACGGTATGATTTCCAAACAGAACGTATGGATGCCTTGGGGCCTGGCATTGTACTACAGAGTCAAAAAAATCCACAAGAAACCCAAACCAGACATCATTGGGTTTTAAACTGTTCAAAATCATTGTCCTATACTCAATCCACAGGAATGATGCATGCGGACGGAAAAGTTAGACTGATCAGTCAAGGTAAAGGACTGGAATCGAATATGTTATGCGCCTTGTTTGGACCAGAAAAACCAACTTTAACCAGGATCAGTCCTCACAAAAAACCTTTTTCCAAAGGATTGAGTACTCTCCAGAATTCCTTGGAGGCAGAAAATACACCGTTACAACTGTATTGGGCACGCAGTGATGCCAAGGTGCGTTTTTGGGACAAGGAAAAACAGATCATCGCTGTTTCCCAATCGGCCCTATGGGATGCCATTCTTGAAAAAGGGGAAATGCAAGGAAATGTTCATATTCGCCATAAAGATCAATACATTCGTGCCAACAAGGCAAACCTGGACTTTTCATCCAATACCATTGGTATTATCGGGCAAAACTGGCTGTACAGGGGGGATAAACATGGGGCTGGCACTGCGGGGCAAACAACCTGTGATCAATCCAAAGGGGTCTATGCGCTGATCCCCACATCATTTTCTGGCAAAAAGGGGTAATTATGTCATTAATCAGTCGTCAGATCTGCAAATCCTTTGGCCTGAAACAAGTGGTTCACGGTGTGGATTTTTATATTAAAAAAGGACAAGTTGTGGGGCTGTTTGGTGCCAATGGTGCTGGAAAGACCACATCATTTTTAATGATGGCTGGCATTTTAAAACCCGATTCAGGCCACATTATTTTGGGCGATTATGATGTCACGCAATGGCCTATGTATCGCAGGGCACGATTGGGGTTACGCTATTTGCCCCAAGAACCCTCTATTTTTAGGGGCATGAGTGTTTTTGAAAATTTAATGGCCGTGGCAGAAGTTTTGGTGGATAGAACCGCACGAAAACGGGTTGTGGAACGTCTGCTGGAAGAATTCCGGCTGACGGCCATTGCCCACTCTGGGGCCAGTGTCTTGTCTGGAGGAGAGCGTAGACGGGTTGAAATTGCGCGATCGTTGATTGGGAATCCTTCCTTTTTACTGTTGGATGAACCATTGGCTGGCATTGACCCCAGATCAATAGGAGAATTAGCCCAATTAATCCGACATTTGGCCCAACAAAACTTGGGCATTCTGGTGACCGATCATAATGTTAAGGATATGCTGCCCATTGTGGATATGGCCTATGTCATGCACGAAGGGCGGGTTTTATATTACGGAACGCCCAATGATGTGGCCAACAATACGGATGTGCGAGCCCTGTACTTAGGCCAAAACTTTCAAATGCCGACCCATGGAGGGCCTCATTCATAATGGATTGCCAACCCCCCTTGAATTAGGGGGGCAGTATGGGGCATAATAATGGGGAAAGGCGGAGTAGCTCAGTTGGTTAGAGCAGCGGAATCATAATCCGCGTGTCGGGGGTTCAAGTCCCTCCTCCGCTATTCACTCAAATACTTTTCAATCTCTTTTTGAAAATGATTCAAATCTTTTATACGTTCCACCAACAGAAACGATGTCCATTGTGACACCAAAACTTCTCTGTTTTTATTTATTTCATAGGGGCTGATTTGACAATTTTGTCCTTCTGATGAGACCCAAAAATCCTCGGCCATGGCATACAACAGATTTCCAAAATCTTTTACATAATCATTCCACAGCTTTTGCAATGGTGCGGTATGGCGAAAATAATGAATGGTTTCAGGGAATTTATTATGGTTTTTTATGATGGTTTTTTGTAATTCAGACATTAAATCAGAAACCATTTTTTTCAAGGCAAGGGTCTCTTGCTCCATGATGGCCTTATCCTTGTTTGTGATGTCATTTTTTGGATGATACAAACTAGGCGCAATGTTGTCCCAAATATCGCACCATTTTTTACCAGGTATAAATCCAGACAACCATTGTACCCATAACACCACTGCCTCCATATTTTGCTTGATATCAGAGCTGTAGTTGACACCATCAATGGTGCCGCGATCTTCGGAAACGATTTCATAACGTCTAGAATATCTGAAATACTTTTGTGCAGATTGAAATAATTTTTCCAACAACACATGGTGTTTTTTATTCACTTTTTTCTTCAGATCCCGCAGATATTGATTAATGGATTTTTTCATATCCTTTTCCGTATCTTTTGCCATATCCTCAGTGGTAATCGCCTTTGCATTAACAAATGGGGCGGCATACATAAAAACAGAAAAAATGGCGGAAAAACAGGATTTTTTTATAAATTTTGTCATGTATTACTCTATTGGTATCCATGCCTATGATACACACTTAAAACCATTTGCACCATTTAAATGGATTCGAAAAGCCATTAGAAATCAACGTGTTATGGACCATTTCATTTCATCTATTTTACCATTGCCCTTGCCCATTTTGAAAAAACAATACCATGGTTATGACAAAGGAAATCACTTTCGTATCTGGTTTTTTAATGAAAAAAGCCCTAGAATATAGGCCAATAACTGATGTTAGACAATTTTACCATGACCACATCCATGCCCAAGCCTTTTCACCTGGACGCCAATGGCCAAGAGATGGCAAAAGATCCTGCTTTGGGACGAATAAAGCAAATTATTGGTGCAGTGATTGACGTACATTTTACCCATGCCCTGCCCCCTATTTTAAATGCACTGGAAGTGATTTTACCTGATGGCGTTTTGGTACTAGAGGTCGCCCAACATTTAGGAGAAGACACCGTACGCACCATTGCCATGTCCTCCACCGATAATTTAACCCGTGGATTGTATGTGCGCGATACGGGCAGCCCCATTCGCGTTCCTGTTGGACCAGAAACCTTGGGACGCATCATTAATGTCGTGGGTGAACCCATTGATCAACGTGGTCCATTACATACAGAGGAAAAATGGTCCATTCATCGCAGCGCCCCAGCTTTTATCGAGCAATCGGCTGAAACACAAATTTTGGTCACAGGCATCAAGGTCATTGACCTATTGGCCCCTTATGCACGCGGTGGAAAAATCGGTCTTTTTGGGGGTGCCGGTGTGGGAAAAACCGTTTTAATTACAGAGTTAATCAATAACGTGGCCAAGGCGCATGGTGGTTTTTCAGTATTTACCGGAGTGGGTGAGCGCAGTCGCGAAGGCAATGATTTGTACATGGAAATGTTACAATCCAAGGTCATCAACCCCGATGGGGAATCCAAAGCAGCCCTGGTGTTCGGCCAGATGAATGAACCTCCTGGCGCCCGCGCCCGAGTGGCCTTATCAGGCTTGACGTTGGCTGAATATTTTCGAGATGTTCAAGGACAAGACGTACTGTTGTTTATTGATAATATTTTCCGTTTTACCCAAGCCGGAGCAGAAGTTTCCGCCTTATTAGGCCGTATGCCATCGGCAGCAGGTTACCAACCCACACTGGCCACGGAAATGGGGGCATTACAAGAACGCATCACCAGTACCCACAAAGGATCCATTACCAGCGTCCAAGCCATTTATGTTCCAGCCGATGACTTGACCGATCCAGCACCCGCCACATCCTTTACCCACCTTGATGCCACAACAGTGCTCAGCCGAGCCATTGCTGAATTGGGCATTTACCCAGCAGTGGATCCATTGGATTCCACATCCCGTATTTTGGATCCATTAATTGTCGGTTTCCATCATTACACCATTGCCACATCCGTTCAAAACGTTTTGCAAAAATACAAATCGTTACAAGACATTATTGCCATTTTAGGGATTGATGAGCTGTCGGCAGAAGATAAAAACATTGTGGCTAGAGCCCGACGCATTCAGCGCTTTTTATCCCAGCCCTTTCACGTGGCAGAGGTGTTTACAGGAAAAGCAGGTGTATTTGTTTCCTTGGAAGAAACACTGTCAGGTTTCGAAAAAATCCTCAGTGGGGAATGCGATGATTGGCCAGAAGCCGCATTTTACATGGTGGGATCCTTTGACCAAGTGCAAGAAAAAGCCAACGCTCTGCGCAACGGTCAAGAGGTATAATCATGTTACAATGTCGCATATGGGGGGATGGTGCGCCTATTTTTACAGGGCCAGCCCATGGATTGGTGGTGCCTGCAGAGTCCGGGAAAATTGGAATTTTACCAGGGCATATTTCCCTAACGGGTACGGTTTTACCTGGCGTTGTGCATATTTTTTATGAAAAAAAAGCCGTATCTATTGAAATTGCCAGTGGCATTTTATTAATCGAGGGGGACCAGGTTACCCTGATTACATCTTATGCATCCATTCGAGAAATTGTTGACGAATGCATGGCCGATTGGCTTCCTATACGATCCTAGCCCCCCCCTGTATTCGTGGTATACCATTGGTCTCTATTCAATGATTCCACTGGATACAAACGAGGCATGGGCTTGATTCAGAACATTTTGCATCAGTCGAGACAGAGGGTATTCATGAATACGATTCAATGGAATCCAGCGCCCCCAAGTATTTTCATAATCCTCTGATATGCTGAGCTGTGGAGACAAGCCTGTAGTATGGGAATACTCTTTGGTCTGTGCTGGTAACGCCATGTCACAGTGCGCCATTGCTTTGAAGGGATGAGACAACAGAATGCTGGCATCATCTATACAATGCGTATCCCCATCATATGGTCGCCCATTCTTATTTCTGTAAGATCCTGTATCCACCCAAATTTTTAAATGCAGAGTAATATGGGTGAATAAATGCACCAACGTTCCAGAAAAATCATAGCCCGTTGGGTCAGGCGATGGCTGTAACGCCCATATTGATCCAGGAAAACGCCACAATCCACCCAATAAATCTTGTGCTGGCGTGACGTGCATAAATACATGCTCTTTTTGATCATCAAAAATAACATAAACATGACCGAATTGCTTTTTTTTCTGATTTTTAACAATTTTTGTGGGCCATTTTGTGGGTGTTCCAGTGGAAAACGCATGACACTGGTCCACCAGTGGACATTCTATACATGCAGGATTTTTGGTTTTACACACGCCCGCCCCCAAATCCATTAAGGCTTGGGTGTAATCTCCCCAACGTGTATCGGCCAACTGCTCTTCTGCTTTTTTCCAAACATTTTTAATCCAATCCGGTCCATCCATACCAAAGTATCGACTGAATACCCGGCGGATATTGCCATCTACTGCCACTGCCGGTTGATTTTGCGCAATGCACGTAATGGCTGCAGCCGTATAGGGACCAATACCAGGCAATGCCAACCACCCTTCATAAGATTGGGGTATGCCCTGATGGGCCATGATTTTTGCGGCCTTGTGTAAATGATGGGCGCGTCGATAATATCCTAATCCTTGCCACAATACCAAAACTTGGTCTATGGAAGCCTGAGCCAGATGATCCAGAGTGGGAAATGTTTGAATAAATTGATGAAAATACGGTACAACAGTGGATGCTCCCGTTTGCTGTAACATCATTTCACTGATCCATGTACGATAAGGTGATGGTGCCGTTTCATGATCATTTGGCGCAATTCGCCAAGGAAAAGTCCGCTGGTTCTGATCATACCAACGCAACATATGTTCTGCGAATGCCTTTTTAAGAGGCCGAGACCGGAATTGAACCGATTTCAAAGGATTTGCAGTCCTCTGCATAACCATTCTGCCACTCGGCCATCATTTTTTAATCTTATGCCATATTTGATTCAGACGCAAGGGCTTATCTTGCATCGTAAATCACACCACCCACCATTTCAGTCTATGGTTTCAATTCCGCTAGACAACACACAACCGTCCTTTTGGGTCAAGACATACGGCGCCCATGGATGATTGGTTAGTGATTGGACCAATGGTCCAAAATCATATCCTATTGACGTATATTTCGGACATTCTGGAAAAAAGTGCAATGCATATGCTCTTAAAATCTTTAAAGTATTCACATCCATCACCCCCGTAACAGGACATGGCCGATACCCCATGATTTGAAAACAGGTTTGAATCCATGAAATCATGTCCGCCTGATTTTTTTGATCTTTTGGCAGAGGTGGGAAATCTTTTGCCAATGGCACAATCCCCAAACCGCTACGCGCCAATGTTTCATAAGGAAAATAGGGGCCAGGATCTTTTTTGTACACATCATCAGGACGATCCCATGCGACATCACTGTGGGTGACGATGTCTGTACCCGATAACTGATGTTTGTTTAATAAAACAGACAATAAGGATGTTAGAACCTTCATCTGCATGCCCGAATATCGAAATAAATCATGGGTATCGTTTGTATAGGTTCTGGAATTGGCGCATTCTATACCAATGGTGGAAGGATTTAACTTGCCATCGGCATCACGTGGCCAATCTTTCCATTGGCTAATTCCTGCTTGTTTAACGTACATATGATCTGGGGCCAATTGCAGGACAGGGATGCGATTTTTTTTACCTTGAAACATCACAATCACACGACAGGCATTCAAGGCAATAGGGGATAATCTTTCTGATTCAGGCAAGGATTCTTGTTCTGCCAATAAAAATTTAGCCTCTTGTTGCAATTGATACAGGGTGTGTTGCGGCACAATATAATGGCACCCCACAGAACGATTTTGCAAAACTGAAATGGTTTTAAACACCGATGGCAATTCTGGTGCATGCAAAACGAT
>CANHKV010000004.1 GCA_947461445.1 Holosporales bacterium
AAGAAATCGCCTGATCCGTAATGGTAAAATGCATATGGCGATCCTGCATGGCTTTGCGCAACGCCATCAATTGAATGCGCACAATGCTGTCCATGGATTCTCTTTGTAACGGAGAAAAAATCAAAATATCATCCAGGCGATTCAAAAACTCTGGACGAAACGTCTCACGCACCGTTCCCATGACTTCTTGCTCTGCATGCTCCCATGCCTTGGTATGACGCGACACATCAGCACTGAGCCACTGGCTGCCTAAATTAGATGTTAAAATAACAATGGTATTTCGAAAATTCACCACATGCCCTTGACTGTCTGTTAAACGCCCCTCGTCAAAAATTTGCAAGAACAAGTTGAAGACATCTGGATGAGCCTTTTCCACCTCGTCTAATAAAATAACTTGATAGGGCCGACGTCGTACCACCTCTGTTAACACACCACCTTCTTCGTACCCCACATACCCAGGAGGCGCACCAATTAATCGAGCCACCGCATGTTTTTCCATATATTCCGACATATCAATGCGTAACAGAGCCGTATCATCATCAAATAAAAATTCTGCCAATGCCTTGCACAACTCTGTTTTTCCCACCCCCGTTGGTCCCAGAAACAAAAAACATCCCATGGGTCGTTTTTGATCTCCCAACCCAGAACGTGCGCGCCGTATGGCCAAGCTGATGACGGAAATGGCATGCTCTTGACCCACCACCCGTTGGTGCAGTAAGGATTCCATATTTAACAATTTGCTATGTTCCCCTGCAATCATTTTGTCCATGGGAATGCCCGTCCAGCGCGATACAATGGCCGCAATATCTTTGTCCGATACTTCTTCACGCAGCAACGTGCCCCCAGACAGGGATTCCTCTTCTTTTTTGGCGATGCTTTCTTCTAGTTTTGGAATGGCACTGTACATCAATTCACCCGCACGCGCCAATTCCCCTTGCCGTTGGGCCTGAATCAATGCATGTCGTGCATGATCCAAATCGGTTTTCAGCGTTTGCAAATCAGAAATGGCTTTGCGCTCTTTTTGCCAACGCATCGTCATTTCGGCACTGTTTTCCTCTAGATCCGCAATGTCTTTTTGGCATTGTGTCAACCGGCGAATACTGGCTTCGTCCGTTTCCTTTTTTAACGCCTCGCGCTCTATTTTCAATTGCATCAACCGGCGATCCATTTCGTCCAGCGCTTCTGGCTTAGAGTGCACCTCCATACGCAATCGACTGGCCGCTTCATCCATTAAATCAATGGCTTTGTCTGGTAAAAACCGTTCGGTTAAATACCGATCCGACAGGGTGGCCGCTGCAATAATCGCCCCATCCGTAATGCGCACACCATGGTGCATTTCATAACGCTCTTTCAATCCTCGTAAAATGGAAATGCTTTCTTCTACGCTGGGTTGATCCACATAAATGGTTTGAAAGCGTCGGGCTAATGCCGCATCTTTTTCGATATATTGGCGATATTCGTCCAGCGTGGTCGCCCCAATACAATGCAATTCACCTCGCGCCAAAGCAGGTTTTAAAATATTGGCCGCATCCATGGCCCCATCGCCTTTCCCTGCGCCCACCAGGGTGTGCAGCTCGTCAATAAACAAAACCACATCCCCCTGGCCCTGGGTAATCTCGTTCAGCACCGCCTTTAACCGCTCTTCAAATTCTCCTCGGTATTTACTGCCCGCAATCAGGGCGCCTAAATCCAAAGACATCACACGGGTGTTACGCAATGTATCCGGAATATCGTTGCATGCAATACGCAGCGCCAAACCCTCGATAATGGCCGTTTTTCCCACACCAGGTTCGCCGATCAAGACGGGATTGTTTTTAGTACGACGCGACAAAACCTGAATGGTACGACGAATTTCTTCTTCACGGCCAATGACGGGGTCCAATTTCCCTTCCTTGGCAAGCTGAGTCATATCTTTGGCATATTTCTTTAATGCATCGTACTGATCCTCTGCGCTGGCCGATTGAGCCGTACGCCCCTTGCGTAATGCAGCAATGGCGGCTTTCAATGCATCTGGTTTTAGACCCGCCTTGGTCAGAATGTCTCCGGTGGTGCCATCGTGCAACAGTCCCCAAAATACACTCTCCACGGTGACAAATTGGTCCCCCAAACTGGTCGCAAAATCTTTGGCTTGAATCAATACTTTTTGTAAGGCTGGCGACGTGGTTACCTGACTGTTTTTGGCCACGGGCTGTTTTTCCAAGATCATCACCACCTGTTCCATGGCGTTCGCTGGATTGCCACCGGCTTGAGTCATCAGCGTACTGACCCCTCCTTGGGGATCGGACAACACGGCCCCCAAAACATGGGCTGGCAGCACCTGTGGATGCTCTTTTCGCACGGCACTTTGATGGGCTTCTTGCAAAAATCCTTGGGTTCGATCTGTAAAATGATTCATAGTCACTCCCTTGAAAAAAAACCTCTATAAACAATTATCACATACAATGTTATAAAAAATCTATACAAAGTCCAAGATTTTTAGACAATAAAAAATGGCCTAGTCTCACACCCTGATTCTGCTTTGTTCTGATGCATTTCTGCACCACCCTTTTTCCCGATGCAACAGGCCTTTGTTAAAGGATATAGTGGAGGGCGTCTGGCTTAGGCATTGAACGTTTAAAAAACCTTTGAAAAGCCGAAAACAGCCCTTGACTTTACGGACCGTTTGTTTATAGAATATGAAGAATCATGCGCCCTTAGCTCAATTGGATAGAGCGTCAGACTACGGATCTGAAGGTTAGGAGTTCAAGTCTTCTAGGGCGTGCGAAAAAAAATCAAAATTAATAATACAAAAAAAATCTTCAAAATTCATGTCCATTGCAGGATCTTGCGACATATTTTCCCATGTCCAATGATACGCGATGCCCGTGCTGTTTATTGATTTATAAGATTAAAAGCCATATACTGTCCTATAAAGTTTTAATGCCAACCCAGCCATGAATTCCGCAGAATTACGCACTTTCTTTTTAGACTTTTTTCAAAGAAAAGGCCATACTCTTGTGTCGTCTGCACCATTGGTTCCTCAAAATGACCCCACGTTGTTGTTTACGAGCGCTGGAATGGTGCCCTTTAAGGATTATTTTACGGGGTCTTTGCCCCGCCCTTATCCCACAGCCGCAAGCTGTCAAAAATGCGTGCGCGCAGGGGGGAAACACAACGATTTAGAACAGGTGGGACATACCAAAAGGCATCATACATTTTTTGAAATGCTGGGTAATTTTTCCTTTGGTGATTATTTTAAAGAGGCGGCCATTCTGTATGCTTGGGAATTTTTAACCGATGCCTTACAGCTGGACAAAAATCGTCTGTGGATTACGGTGTATCACACCGATCATCAGGCGGCCCAATTATGGAAAAAAATCGCTGGTCTGGGCGATGATCGCATTATTCGTATTGCGACGTCTGATAATTTTTGGTCTGCTGGCGACATGGGGCCTTGTGGACCGTGTTCTGAAATTTTCTATGACCATGGGGACCATATATTTGGTGGCTTACCTGGCACAGCAGAAGAGGATGGCGATCGATATGTAGAGTTGTGGAATTTAGTATTCATGCAATTTGATCAAAAAGGCCCGGATCAACGTGTGGATTTGCCATCACCCAGTATTGATACGGGTATGGGCCTAGAGCGCATTGCAGCGGTGGTTCAGGGGGTTAGCGATAATTTTGAAACGGATATTTTCAAATCCATCATTGAACAGTCCCAATCCTTGTGTCCGGATCAAGGGGATTCTGTCCACGCACGCATTGCCCACAGGGTGGTGGCCGACCATTTACGCAGCAGCAGCTTTTTATTGGCCGAAGGGGTTTTACCCAGCAATGAAGGGCGGGGATATGTGGTCCGACGTATTTTACGCAGAGCATTGCGGCACATTCATTTCTTGGGCGCGAAATGTGATCATTTGGCGCAGTTGTTTCCTGTTTTAATGGAAACAATGGGGGCGGCATACCCGGAACTCTCTCGTACACAAGATTTAATCACATCGGTTTTGGCCCAAGAAGGCGAGCAATTTGAAGAATTGTTGCGAAAAGGATTGCGCCGTATGGATGGGTGGTTAAGTCGAGCAAAAAAGGGCGATGTCTTGCCTGGGGCTGATGCCTTTACCCTGTATGATACTTTTGGATTTCCGCTGGATTTGACCCAAGATATTTTAAAAGAAAAGGGGTGTTGTGTGGACGAAGAGGAGTTTCACGCATGCATGAGAATACAAAAAGAGCAATCTCGTGCCGCATGGTCAGGCAGTGGGGCATGCGCAAAGTCTCCGATTTGGGACGCCTTGAATCAGCGTTATGCCGTCACAAAATTTGTGGGTTATGATGGTCTGCAAGCCGAAGATCGAATCCTGTGTGTGCTCCATGATCAGGCGGAATGCGATGTCGTGGAAACATCTGTCCTGAAGGCAGGAGAAACGGGGTATGTTGTGTTGGAAAAGACCCCGTTTTATCCGGAATCTGGTGGCCAAAAAGGCGACTCTGGGCAATTAACCTGGGACCACGGTACAGCCACGGTTTTGGATGCGGTAAAAAAAGGGCATTTGATCGCCCATTTGATCCAGGTCCAGAGTGGGCAATTAACGGTGGGGCAAAATATAGCGTGCTGTGTTGATATGTCTAGATATGATACAGCAGCCCATCATTCTGCCACTCATTTACTGCAAGGGGCGCTGCGGTCTATTTTGGGAAAACATGTCATGCAAAAAGGGTCGTCCGTCAGTCCAGATCGATTGCGCTTTGACTTTAGCCACCCCAGTGCCGTGTCTTGGGAAGATCTGCGCTCTGTGGAAACCATGGTCAATGGATGGATTACGGACAACGTTGCCATTCAGGCAGAACACATGTCCCACGATGTGGCGCTGGAATCGGGTGCCATGGCCTTTTTTGGCGAAAAATATGACGATGTGGTGCGTGTCATTTCCATGGGCGATGCTTCTATGGAACTGTGTGGTGGAACGCACGCAAAACGAACTGGAGATTTGGGATTATTTAAAATTGTATCTGAATCTGGTGTGGCCTGTGGCGTGCGTCGCATTGAGGCTGTAGTGGGTCGATCGGCGTTAAAATTGATTCAAACGTGGCATGAGCAATTGCGATGTCTTTCCCACAAACTGAAAACGTCTATTCCACAATTGTCAGAAAAAATTGATGCATTAAACACCAATCGGCAAACCCCAAAGTCTTCTTGTTCATCCATTTCATGCCAAGAATCCGTCATTGGGTCAGTGGTTTTTTGGCATGCAGAATATCCAAGCGCATCCTTAAAAGATCTGAAAAGTGCCTACGATCATGTCAAAAAAAATCTGGCATCTGGGATGATCGTGTTAACCAGCACAGAAGGCGACAAGACCAGTCTGATTTTAGGCCTTACACCCGATTTGAATCATGATGCTTCTGTATTGCTAAAAACCCTATTGGCCCCGTTTCAAGTGTCCAGTGGTGGACGCAAAGATTTGGCCCAAGGTGGTGGAAAAGGTTTGCCATTGCACCCTGCCCTTATGAATCATATCATTCACATTCTGGATCCCCTGTTATGCACCCCGTGACCATTCCATAGTATGTAAAAAAACCAGGACCTTAGCCGTAAACACGTGGAGTGCATTCCGCAACAACCCTGTTGCGCCTCACTGTTCTGACGTCTGTTTCCCATCCACCGCCTGATTCAACCCTCCAGCCCCCCATGGAACCATGCCTACACCAACGAGCACGTCTAAAATGCCATCCTTAACCCCCATTATGGCCCAATACCTCTCGATCAAAGAGGAAAACCCTGATTGTTTGCTCTTTTTTCGTCTAGGTGATTTTTATGAACTATTTTTAGAGGATGCAAAAATTGCATCCCGAGCGCTGGATATTATCCTAACCCGACGGCATAAAAACGGTGCAGAGGATATACCCATGTGTGGTTTTCCCGCCCACGCCAGTGAATCCTATATTGCACGATTAATCAAAAAGGGTTTTCGTGTGGCCATATGCGAGCAAATGGAACAAGCCGGCGCAAAAGGCACCAAAGGCCCCATTCACAGAGAAGTCGTGCGCATCATTACGCCAGGAACCTTGACCGAGGACACCTTGCTCAATGCCAGAGCACACAATTTCCTGATGGCGTTGTATCCCCAAGAGCACTCTTTTTCTTTGGCTTGCGTGGATATTTCCACGGGGGAGTTTTTTATTGAATCCCATAACAATGGGGATTTATCTTCTGTTCTGCACCGCATCATACCCCAAGAAATTTTGTTGCCAGAACCTTGTTTGAACAGGGCGGATGTTCAAAGCATTTGGCAAGATTGGAAAAGCAAAATTCAACCGTTGCCCTTGCCCCGTTTTGATCGGGGAGAAGAACGTTTAACCAGCTTTTTTAATATTAAAACCATGGAAATTTTTGGCTCATTTACCGAAATAGAATTGGCCACGGCTGGTGCATTGTTGGATTATGTTTTGATCACTCAAAAGAAAAACAGTGTGTTGTTATCCCATCCAAAAAAAATGGCACCGTCTGATTTTTTAGAGCTTGACGGATTCACACGACGTAATTTGGAAATCGTCACAACGTTTTCTGGCGAAAAAACAGGATCACTGCTGGATACCATCGATGAAACCGTCACCCCCATGGGCGCGCGTTTATTGGCCATGCGACTGTCCAATCCTTTGAAAAACTTGACCACATTGCAAGAACGGCAAAACAGCGTTCAGTTTTTTATAACCCATAACAGCACGCGTAACCTCATCCGAGAATTATTCAAAACCATACCGGATAGGGATCGGGCATTGTCGCGATTGTTTTTACGTCGAGGCACACCCAAAGATTTAGGTGCTCTGCGTACTGGCTTGCAGGTTTTACCTGCCATTACAGAGGCATTATGCGTTCATTCTTCCCGTTTGGGCAAAGAATTAAGCGATCTTTTTCATGCCTTTCAAGCCCACACGACCCTATTAGAACGCTTACAGAATGCTCTGATGAAGGAATTGCCAGCACAATGGCGCGATGGCATGGTATTTGCACCAGGGTATGATGCTGTATTGGATCAAGCACGAAAAAATCACGTGGAATGCGAAGACGTTTTACACGAATTACAAAATCGATACAGTGCGGAAACGGGCATTACCCATTTACGGATAAAACGCAACGCCATTATTGGGTATTACATAGAGATTCCTCCGGCATCGGCTGGAAAAATGCCCTTTCACTTTATTTTAAAACAAACATTGGTGTCCAGTTGTCGGTATACCACACCCGAATTATTGGCCATGGAACACCGTCGTGCCAGCAGCACGGATGCGGCGTACGCCAGAGAATGTCAATTATTCGAAGAAATTGTGGTGCAGTTATGCCAAGCGGCTGATTCGTTAAGGGAAACATTGAATGCCATTGCCGTTTATGACCTATCTTGCGCATTGGCAGAGTTGGCTGAAACTCATCGCTATACCTGCCCCACGCTGGATTATTCCACTACTTTTGACATTGATGGTGGACGGCACGCGGTTGTTGAACGTGTTTTGAATAATGCCTTTGTGCCCAATGATTGTGCGTTATATCCGGAACGTCCCATTTGGATTTTAACGGGTCCAAATATGGCTGGAAAAAGTACATTTTTACGACAAAACGCGCTGATTGCCCTATTGGCCCATATGGGCAGCTTTGTTCCAGCCACCAGAGCGCATATGGGCATCATTGATCGAATTTTCAGCCGTGTGGGGGCATCGGATGATTTGGCTAGAGGGCATTCGACGTTTATGGTAGAAATGATCGAAACGGCGACCATTTTAAACAAAGCCACAACTCAGAGTTTTGTCATTTTGGATGAAGTGGGCAGAGGTACATCCACCCATGATGGGTTGGCACTGGCTTGGGCATGCATAGAATATTTGGATCAAAGTTTACCCTGTCGCACCTTTTTTGCCACCCATTATCACGAATTAGGGGCTTTGCAGCACATGGAGAAATTGGGGTTTTATACCATGGAAATCAAAGAATGGGATCGCAAAGTCGTATTTTTTCATAAAATCAAACAGGGAGTGGCTGATCAATCCTATGGTCTAAATGTGGCACGTTTGGCTGGAATTCCAGAGGCCATCATTCATCGCGCAGAGGCCATTTTAAGCACCCTGCAGCCCTTGCCATGCATTCCTGTAGCCCAGACATTGTCTAAAAAAGTATCTTGCCCCCCATTTGCATAAATGGAATAAACCTTTAGAATGGTTCGAAGTGTCATGATTCTTTATTATCGAGATCCTTTGTGAAATTACTTGTCGTCGAAGCCCCAGGAAAAGTCAAAACCATATCACAATATGTCGGGCCAGATTACAAGGTTTTGGCGACTTGGGGTCATGTGCGCAGTTTACCCAGTAAAACCGGATCTGTGCGACCAGATGAAGATTTTGGTTTGACGTGGGAAATGACAGAAAAAGCGGAAAAAGCCGTGGCCGCCATTGTCAAGGCGTTGGAAAAAGCAGACACATTAATTCTGGCCACAGACTTGGATCGAGAGGGCGAAGCCATTTCTTGGCACCTATTAGAGCATTTAAAAGAGATCAAGGCCTTGAAAAAGGATCTCGTCATCCAACGAGTATGCTTTAACGCCATTACAAAACCGGCCATTTTACACGCCCTGTCTCAACCCAGACAGGTGGACCATGACTTGGTTGATGCTTATCTGGCCCGTTTAAGTTTAGATTATTTGGTGGGCTTTACCCTGTCCCCCATATTGTGGACCAAAGTCCCAGGCACGCGTTCTGCTGGCCGTGTTCAATCTGTGGCATTGCGATTGGTGGTGGAAAAAGAGCAGAACATTCGATCCTTTCAAATTCAGGAATACTGGTCCATTCATGGGTTTTTTGATCAAGAGAAAAAGGGGTTTTCTGCCCAATTGGGTACCTTTCGAGGTCAAAAATTGGAAAAATTATCCCTTAAAACAGAGGATGAGGCCAAAGAGTGGGTCAAAGAATTGCAACCTCTATCTTATACCGTTAAAGAGGTTACCGCCAAACGCGTTCAGCGCCACCCTTCTCCACCCTTTATTACATCCAGTTTACAGCAAGAGGCATCACGAAAGCTGGGGTATTCGCCTTCTAGGACCATGCAAATTGCTCAAAAATTATATGAAGGGGTGGAGGTCGATGGACAAACGCTGGGTCTGATTACGTATATGCGTACAGACAGCACCATGATTATTCCTGAAGTGATCAAAGACATACGGGAATTTGTGACGAAAAAATGGGGGGAAGGGTTTATTTCATCCACCGTACGGCAATACAAGGTCAAAGCCCACTCTCAAGAAGCCCACGAAGCCATTCGTCCAACCCACATTGATTTAACACCTGATGGATTAAAAAGCATTCTCCCACCAGATCTTTTACCGTTATACAAATTAATTTGGGATCGCACCATGGCGTCTCAGATGAGCTCTGCCCAGTATGATCAAACCACGGCCAGCATTGTTTCCAGCGATGGGCAAAACATATTCAGAGCATCCGGATCCGTATTGGTATTTGAAGGATTCCTGATTTTATACGGAGAAAGTGTGGACGATGATGCCGATCAAGAAGATTTGAAAAAGCTGCCGGCCCTGGTGGCAGAGCAAAGGGTTGTCCTTGAACGCCTTAATCCTGATCAGCATTTTACCCAACCCCCAGCACGATATTCCGAAGCATCACTGATCAAAGGTATGGAAGAGTTGGGCATTGGCAGACCCAGCACCTATGCCCGTATTTTACAAGTTCTGCAGGAACGCGGGTATGTGGAAATTGATAAAAAGCGTATGGTTCCAAAAGAACGCGGCATGGTGGTAACGGCATTTTTATGTAAGTTTTTTGCAAAATATGTGGATTACAATTTCACCGCAGAGTTAGAAAATCAGTTAGACCAAGTGTCGGCTGGAAAAGAATCTTGGAAAACGTTGCTGCACCAATTTTGGAATCCATTTTTTCACACCATCCAAGAATCAAAATCATTAAAAGTTTCCGAAGTATTAGACATCATTCAGGAGGACATTTTGGAACAACCAAAGCAAGAATGCCCCCGCTGTAAAAAAGGGTTTTTATCATTAAAACTCGGCAAAATTGGACCATTTTTAGCCTGTTCCGATTATCCAGATTGTACGTACAGTGCGAACATAGAGGGCACAAGCGAAGAGCCGTCGGTTTTAGGCATTCATCCGGATACAGGAAAAGATATTTTGATCAAAAAAGGTCCCTATGGCTGGTATGTAGAGCATGCGGAAACACGAACATCGTTGGCACCGTTATTTACCCCTGAAACGGTTCAGTTGGATCAAGCCTTGTGGCTGTTGTCTCTTCCCCATGAATTGGGAAAACACCCCAAAACCGATCTGCCCATTATCATTGGTCTGGGTCGTTTTGGTCCGTATGTTAAATATCAGAATCGATTTTATTCTATCAAACAAAAATACCCTGATACATTGACCTTGCATCAGGCTGTGGATTTAATTGACCATGCGCCGGCGCCTAAAAAACCACTGGCTGACAAACCAGAAGTGAATACAAAAACTGCCGGTGTGACGAAAACTGCGGGTATAGCAAAAACTGTCGGTGTGACGAAAATGGATGCTGCCAGAACAACCGAAGGGGTGGTAAAAAGTACGCGTGTACCTAAAAAAACCACAAAAACTGTTGCAAAATCTGAAAAACCTAGTGCACCAAGGGAATCAAATGCTGCTGCTGCTGAACCTGCACAGGCAAAAACTGTGGCAAAATCTGAAAAACCTAGTGCACCAAGGGAATCAAATGATGCTGCTGCTGAACCTGCACAGGCAAAAACCCCATCAAGGGCAAGAAAGATCAGCACAGCAGTGACTTCTCTGGGGATTGATGGGGATTCTGGAACGATTTCGTCTAGGAAAAAGACGCCTTCTAAACCTGAGGCATAACCATTCATGCCCATAGAATACGTGTACACCGCCCTATCTCACAGCATGGATGCCATGTATGGTTTTATCTTCCCCCTTAACAAACCTTATGAATGGGTGGGATTTTTGGCTGTGCTGTTTAATATGGTGTGTTACATTCCACAGATCAGACGCATTCGACGAACCCAATCATCCAAAGATATTTCCTTTTGGATGTTTTCCATTTGGATTGCGGGCAGTACGACTTGGGTGATTTACGGTATCAGAGAAATGCGGTGGCCTGTTATCATCACCAATGGCATTAACTTGGTATTCCGTATTTGGGTTTTGGTGTACAAGTATATTGTGGATCGCCGATCTAGAAATCTTTCTAAACCTTGAGAAATCATGTGTATATTGCCCCTGTTTTTCCATAAAATACGGCATAAAAATGCCCACCCTGAACACAGAAAACCTGGTCTTATCGAAAAAATGGATATTATCCCAGAATATTTCAACACGTTACACTGCACAAAGGAATATTAATGACGACATGGATAGATTCTCTTTGGATGTATTTTGAACAGGTTGATTTTCTTGGATTTTTAGCCGCAACACTGAGTGCCATTGCATTATTGCCTCAAATTCATCAAATTTGGGTTACGCGTTCTGCCAAAGATATTTCTTTTGGCATGCTGGCTTTATTGCTCAGCGGATCCATTGTTCAAATGATTTATGCCGTTTTAACCCACCAAATTCCTGTCATTGTTACAAACAGTATTTCTATCAGTCTGCGCACTTTGGTCTTAGGGTGCAAAATTTATATGGATTGGCGTGCGTCGCAAAAAAGCCCTTAAGATCAATACTCCTCCACAGCATTCTGTAGTGTTCTTTTTTAAGACGATTAGAGCAGGGATTTTTATATGATTTTGTGGTGTAGGAATTTCAGCATACCAACGCGCATGGTTCGGATACCCTAAGATTCCAATCCATCTAAAATCTTCATGCTTATGGGGCCATTCAGTACTGCTCCAACCATTACCCTCTTATGACTGGTGGGAATCTGTTGCCAGAGCATCATGGGCAAGAAATTCTGACGACGATCCAAATTTTTCAAAATATCTGGCATCGCCAACCATACAAATGGATCGCTTAACATCTTTTTTCAAAAATTCTTGAATCACTTTGACTTTTGAAAATTCTAAAAATTCTGGGGGTATGGTGTTCACACGTTCGAAAAAGGATCCTTCTGTGGCACAAAAAATCCATTGAAATGTTCTGTGTACGGCCCTGATCTCCTCATGACTGGATTGCAATCTTTTTAACTTGATGCGATTAATCCCCATCAATTTTGCAGGATACCCCAAAACCAGGCCATAGGGCATGACATCGCTGGCCACACCAGACAGTCCTGAAATCATGGCGCCTTCCCCAATGCGTGTAAATTGGAGAACAGCACATAATCCCCCCAAAACTGCTTGATCTCCCACCTCGACATGCCCTGCCAGAGTCGCTTGATTGGACATGACAATATCGTTACCCAAGCTGCAATCGTGGGCAATGTGCACACCCACCATTAAAAAGACGCGATCGCCTATAACCGTGCGACCTCCTCCTTCTTTTGTGCCACGATGAATGGTAACGTGTTCACGAATTCTGGCGTTTTTTCCAATAATCAGATGGGTTTCTTGCCCAGCATAAATCAAATGTTGGGGATCGGAACCCAAAACAGAAAAAGCTCCAATGGTGCTATCGGACCCAATGGTACTGTTCTGTTCAATAATAACGTGCGACGTCAATCGAACATTTTCATGCAAGATGACCTGGGGACCAACCATGCAATAGGGTCCAATATCACATCCACGACCAATGTGTGCGCTGGGATGAACAATGGCGCTGGGATGAACAAAAAAGGAATCCGTCATGAACCCAAAGACAAGACTTTACTCGTTAAACTATAGTTCATTTCTCTTTACCCGTCCACTCTGAATCCATTGGGTGGTCGCCACAGCGCGGCCAATATCCCCTAACACGCGTTGTTATGCGCCATGCCGTATACTGTTTTAATGGTTTGTATTTTGTTTAAAAACATCATCTTTTTCTATAACTCTAGAAACGGATTGTTCGCCTTTCATTGATTCCGAATCATAATCCAAGTAAACAGAGGTTTTATTCTCTTTATTATTTTGAACCATTGTGTGGGATTGTCTAACTTTTTTGATTTTGGGGGTGTTTAGAAGAGGCAAGTATATTTGTTTTTGTTCTTGTATTTCCAGCGTTAAATTTTGTACATTCCTTGTTTTGGCTCCTTTTTTTGCAGAATTTTCTTGGGTGCTGGTCTGTTGCGCCGTGGCATCTTGGGTTGCGCTCCCCGTTTTCACAACGGTTTCTGCAATGCTTTCTAGGGCAGCCTTTACAGGAATCAACTCAGCATTCTTTTTGTCCACGGGTTGTTTTTCAGGAATATGGATCAGTGATTTCTTGGCAGGCATTGCAAGAATTTTTATGGTGTTCTTTTTTAGGGCTGCCTGCCCATGGTCCTTTAAATCCTTCGCTTCTTCATTCTTTTGTTCTTCCCGATTTATATCATCAAAAATAATCACTTTTTTTGGATTGAGCTCAGAAAAAAGGCTATCTTTATTTTGAATGTAGTTTTGAATGTCTGGTTTTTTTTCTATTTTTTTCATAGAAAAAACATTATTTTCTTCTTTAATTAGCGATATTTTTATTGCGTTAAACATTTCTCCGAAATCATTCAACTCTGCTCCCTTATAATAAAAGGGACAGCAAAAAAAATATGAGGAGAAATTTTTGGAGCGTTTTAAACGCCATTGTTTTTCGTACGTGATCTCATTATCGTCCATGCGAACAATACAAGGAGCCCCGACATTATATGCTGTCTTATACACCCAATTACATATAGACTGGAACAAACTAGAGGACTGAGGTTGATCTGGCTCGGGTTGCATCAATAGATTGATGTTTACTGTGTTCACCACACACGTTTTATAACGGTCAAGATCCTTTTTTTCAGAAAGAGTGATACCCCATTTTTTTTGATCTTTTTGAAATGTGATTTTCATACCATTCACATCTCTCACGGTGCCTACACGTAAAAGCTCGCCAACAGTTCGTATTTCTGTGGGGTTAATGCGAGCATTTTCAGGGGGAAAAACCACCATAACTTCACCATGAAACACGTCTGATCTGTTGTCTGCGATCTTAAAGAGGTAATAATCAGACAGGCCTTTTTTTTTAATTATACTTTCAATGTTTTTAAATATTATGCGTATTAATTGCTCCTCTGTTGGGCTATATTGATCAAAATTTTGGTCAATCTGTTGCATTATAAGGGGTGGATCGGCAGCTTGGATCATTAGCTTTGGTTTTTCAATACGATCTTCTACTCGCTTGTAATGCCGGTTATGGGTTGCAGAATACGTCATTATTTCAAATGACGGCTGCGGCATGTCAAAAAAGATTTCTTGAATCACTCTGTTTTCAATGGGAATATGCTCAAAAAATGAATCTGTTTTAATAAAATGTTCCTCATCGGTTTCACGATTATCATACGTAACCTTCCCATGTATTTTCTCGATTTCCTCGCATTTTGGCAAAAAGAACAATTGGTAATCAAGAATGGTGTGATTCTCCTCAAATGCGTTAAGAGCATTCAATAATAGATTATTATAATGAACTGTACCACGTACCCCCTGCGGCATCTCAAAAAAGATTTCTTTATCATATATCTTGATCACAGTATTTAGAATAGTATTAAAAAAGGGGTTTAATTTAATAAAATGTTCCTCATCGGTTTCACGATTATCATACGTAACCTGCCCATGTATTTCCTCGCATGTTGGCAAAGAGAGCTCAAGCAATGGCTCAGGTAATAAGTCAAGATTTTCAATTTCAAGCAATGGCTCAGGTAATAAGGCAGGATTTTCAACCGGTACTACAGGTATTTCAAGCAATGGCTCAGGTAATAAGGCAGGATTTTCAACCGGTACTACAGGTATTTCAAGCAATGGCTCAGGTAATAAGTCAGGATTTTCAATTGCAATCAATGGCTCAGGAGGTTTTTCAACTGGTGCTAGAGGCTTTTTAAACGGATGATCAGTCTTCCAAGACAGATCAGTATGAGGAGCATTATTCATTGGAATTTTTTCCTGCTCCAGTATTTCAAGTGACCGCTCAGGTAATAAGACAAGGTCTTCAAACGGATCATCAGAATCAGGATCAATAGTATTATCCACGGGGCTGGCGGGAACAACAGGAGGAACAGGAGCAACAAGATGGACGGGAACAACAGGAGGAACAGGAGCAACAAGATGGACGGGAACAACAGGAGGAACAGGAGCAACAAGATGGACGGGAATTTCTTCCTGCTCAAGTATTTTAATCAATGGCCCAGGAGGGTTTTTAATTGCTGCTACAGGTATTTCAAGCGACCGCCCAGGTGTTTGAACCAATGACGCAGATGTTTTAACGTCATAAACGTATGCCCAAACCAGCTCTTGATCAATAGCATCATTCACGGGGCTGGCGGGAACAACAGGAGTAACAGGAGCAACAAGATGGACGGGATGGACAGGAGTAACAGGAGTAACAAGATTGACGGGAACAACAGGAGTAACAGGAGCAACAGGAGTTTTTACCTGATCAGGCCATACAAAATTTTGGATATTGTCTAATGGTTCAGGCTGAAAAACCAGGGTAAATGGGTCTTCATTAGGAAGGATTTGTGGGGATTGATCCTGAAAAACAGGCGTATTTTGGATTGTATGATCCAGAGTGATTGGTAATGTAGAATCCAAACCCTGATGAATAAGATCGCAGGAAATTACCTCTGCATTCGTTACATCAGGAGCATTTTCTAAATAAATCGTTTGTGCCCCAGAGTCTTTTTCCGTACCAACGGCTGTTGATTCATGATCATTGGCATAATCAGAAATTCCTTCTAATCTGATGTCTGTTTTTTTACAGTGCCGCATTGGTTTGGCAATGTTTAGGATCTGGGAGCGGATGTCGTATTGGACAGGTCTCTCTAAACCAGAGTGGGATGCTTGGTCATCCCTTTGGGGCAGTCTGGGCATCATTCCACAGATATTGCTTTTCAGAAAAGAAAGGTATGCAAGGGAAAATTTCCAGAAATACCTTATGCCCAGGCGGTGTAAACCCCCCTTTTTTTCGGTCATTTCTTGGATTTTTTCTTGGTTTTCAGGATTCAGCAAGAAAAAAGACAATGCGTGTGAATCTGATTTTGTGGACATATCGACGGATTTTAACCGTAATGCGTCCTGTGCATTAGAGTTTTTTTTTAGACTTTCTGGCAAAACGTCTATTTTTAATCTGGTTGGTTGGTCAAGAGGTGGGAGATATCCACGGTCGTATGGAAACAGTGCTTTATTCCTGATGTTAATCAGGCTGCAATACAAGGCAAATATTATTATGACTAGGTTGGGTCGTTTTTGTTTCATAAAAAGCCCTTTATTTAAGTATTTTTAGAAATTATTTAACATACAAAATTGTTTTGGTGTTTACAAAAGTCATCCTAAACTGTTTCTTAAGCTTCGTAAACCTATTACAAAGCTATTTTTTATAATCTTTTCTAAATTAAAACTTGAATTACGTCTAAACCTAATCCTCTTCGCCCATATTGCCAATTCTTGTCTTTTTCAACACAATAAAAAGATACGCTTGTTATTCAGCATCGCCCTTATGATTCTTCGTGTGGCCATCGGTTGGGATCATGCCGGCATGGACCTAGCCAATGGGTTAATCCGGGAATTTCAAAAAGTTTTTTGGAATTACATCCGTCGAACCCCATCAAAAGACCCCATCAATTATCCTGATGCTGTTCCATTTGTTGTGCAGCACGTTTATCGAGGGGGGGTGGGTGTCTTGATTTGTGGTACAGGCATAGGCATGAGTATGGCGGCCAATCGATATCCAGGCATAGGAGCCGCATTATGTACAGACCCCCTGATGGCAGAAATGGCACGTGCTCACAATAATGCGAATATTTTGGTCTTGCCCGGCCGATTAATGTCAGAATCTGTGGCAACAGCCTGTGTATCTGTGTTTTTAAACACCCCATTTGAACAAGGGCGACACGCGAACAGAATTGCTCAATTTGATCCCATATTGGCCCACAGCGTCTCTTACGATTTTCCTCCAGCCGAATAACACATCGATGAAAAAACAGAAAAACAGCTTGGTACGTACACTGCCAACCCCATCCAATCCAGACAAAGTGATACGCTGGAAGGAAAAATGGAAATCCCCATCCATTGGCCGTATTTTGCCCAATATGATCACCCTATCCGCCTTATGCATGGGGTTGTCCTCCATCCAATATGGCTTTTCTGAACATTGGAGAAATGCGGTGGCCAGCGTTTTGATTGCGGGTATTTTAGATGGTTTAGATGGCCGAGTAGCCCGCTTATTAAAATCCAGCTCTGCCTTTGGCGCAGAATTAGACTCATTGGTGGATTTCATTAATTTTGGGGTGGCACCAGCGCTGATTACCTATTGTTATTCCTTATCCAATTGGGGAAACAAGGGATGGGGGTTAAGTCTGTTTTTCAGTGCGTGTATGGCATGGAGATTGGCCCGATTTAACACATTGCCCAATCACTCTTCGGTCTTTTCCATGGGGGTTCCGGCACCAGCTGGGGCATTGCTCTTGTTAACCCCAATGATCGTCACCTTTGTTTTTGACACCACCATCCCTGTATGGATGTACGCGCTGGTTATTATCGCAACGTCTATTTTAACCATCAGTCGATACCCCACCTTTGTCTTTAAGAAAATTGTCATTGCCGAGAATTTTTTGGGTATCTTTTGCATGGCCATTCTGGCTGTCATTGCAGGTCTTTTCAGTGCCCCGTGGGAAACGTTGCTTATTCTTTCTGTTATTTACATGGTATTATTGCCCATCAGCGGATATTGGTTTTACTCTAAAAAGAAAACATAATGATTGTGTACTTTAATCTGTTATTATTCAGCCTGGCCCTGTCAGGATGCGCAAAGCACCACCCCCAATGCGTATGCATTTCTGCGCCACATTACCAGCAACCGCCTGTTGTGCCATCGAATGAAAAAGAACCCACAGATCAGCCCATTGCAAAAGACCCCAGAGATCCGCTGGAATCTTTTAATCGGGCGATGTTTTCCTTTAACAACGCCTTGGATAACAGCATTTTCCTGCCATTTATTGGCTTTTATCGGGTTATGCCCCTGTGTATAAAAAATCGAATCACCAGTGTAATGGATACAATAGAAACGCCTATGAGTATGGCAAACTGTGTATTTCAAGGTAAAATACATGACTTTTTGGCCCATACGGCACGATTGTTCTTTAATTTGACCTTTGGCATATGTGGGTTGTTTGATGTGGCATCCCTGTTGAAAATTCAGCCCCAGCGCCAAGATTTTGGAAAGACATTACAGACGGTTTTAAAGGTTCCACCAGGACCCTTTTTGGTCATTCCTCTTTTAGGTCCCAGCAGTTTGCGTGATGCCATTGGTCAAGCCGTTGATTGCAGTCTTTTACCTACAACTTATTACGATAAAACGGCTCTTGCCTATTATCCTGCATCCTATTTGATCACTCAAGCCAAAATTACGAGCATACAATACGATCTAGGGGAAACCTTTGACGATGGGTACGAGGCTTTGCGTAATGCCTATTTAATGTCACGCGGTGATGATGGTGCAAGGGTGTCGGATCAAAAGGATGCAACAGACAAAGAGGAAAAGCGCCCCGATTTATTAGACGATGATGGTGCAGGGGTGTCGGATCAAAAGGATGCAGCAAGCACAGAGGAAAAGCGCCCCGATTTATTGGACGATGATGATGCAGGGGTGTCGGATCAAAAGGATGCAGCAAGCACAGAGGAAAAGCAACCAGATTTATTGGATTAGGGGCATATTTTTCAGACAAAAATGAGAATTTAATGCTATACTATCCCAATAGCTATATTTTTCATCCCCCCTTGTACGTTGTTTTGGTTATGAGATGGATCGAACAGCACCATAAAAACCATATGACAATCATCAGGGCATGTCATTACACGAGTTTTTCATTATGAAGCACCTATTACTCATTTGCTTTTGCAGCATTGTTTGCACCGACATTTTTGCCGCACCCCAACCATCCAAAAAACCTCTTTCTCTTGATGCAGCCTCTGCAGATTCAGGGCAAGCATTGGCCAGATCCGTTGTGAATCGTTTGTATACAACGGCAAAAGACATTACCTCTGGCAAAACATCAGAAAAAACAAAGGCGGATCAGCTGACTGAATTGGTTTTGTCCATTTGGGATATTGATAAAATTGCATCTTACATATTGTTTCCCCATTGGAAATCTTTTTCCAACGCACAAAAAACACAATTTGAAAATCTGTTAACACAAAATGTTGTTCGCACATTTCAAAGGGTATCTAAAAAATACCTTGGCAGCCTAACAATCGCCAAAATCGCGCCTGTTCAAAACAAACCCAACGCCTATGATGTGCACTGTAAAGTGATCAATGCAGAAGACGGCCGTACTGTAGATGTTCGTTTCCAGATCGCATCAGGAAAAGTGCGCAATCTTTTTGTTGAAAAATTGGATCTGGTTGATGCAAAAAGAAAAGAGTATGCCTCTTTGATGCGTCAAAATCGCAATTCAATTCCTGCTTTTTTAAAGGCCATAGAGAATCAAGTTTCAAAGAGAAACGCCGCATCCAAACCAGCGTCAGTACGCAAAGCGTAAGAATGAAGGGATAGGGTCGTCACAGCGGGGTATATTTGTTACAATACCTGAAAAACGCAATCGTGATCGGCCCTATGTTGGATTTTGAAAACCATATCAAAGAGCTTAAAGATCGAATCGAAGGGTTAAAAACCTTGCCAGCGCCATTGTCTTTGAAAATCAAGGAAGAAATTCAAAAACTGGAAAAAAAGTACCACAAATCCTTATCGGATTTGTACAAAAATTTATCGCCTTGGGATAAAGTTCAAGTGGCTCGATTGCCAGAACGTCCTAAAGCGCGCGATTACGTTACGGCCATGATGGACACGTTTGTGCCCCTGTCTGGTGATCGTCTATTCGGTGAAGATCATGCCGTTGTATCTGGAATGGGTCTGTTCAAGGGCATGCCCATCATGATTATGGGCCACGAAAAAGGTCATGATACCACGTCACGCATTCACCATCATTTTGGCATGGCCAGCCCAGAGGGATATCGAAAAGCCCAGCGATTAATGGTGCTGGCCGAACGGTTCCGATTGCCAGTGGTTTTTTTGGTAGATACGCCTGGGGCAGCGGCGGGAACTCAAGCCGAAGAACGCGGTCAAGCCCAAGCCATTGCCGAATGCATTGACACCAGTTTAAAAATCAACGTGCCTATTTTATCCGTGATTATCGGCGAAGGGGGCTCGGGCGGAGCAGTGGCCTTTGCCACAGCCAATTTTATTGCCATGCTGGAACATTCTGTTTACTCTGTGATTTCTCCTGAAGGGTGTGCCTCTATTTTGTGGCGTACGGCCACCAAGAAAGAAGATGCAGCAATGGCTCAGAAATTAACGGCGCAACATTTAAAATCTTTTGGTGTGATTGATGAAATCATTCCAGAACCCATAGGTGGGGCACACCGACACTGTGCAGAAACCATTGATCGTGTCAGCCAGTGCTTGTTTTCTCAATTACAGGCCATGAAAACCCAAACCCACTTTGCGGAAAAAAGACGTAAGAAATTTCTAGCCATGGGCCGAGATTTATAGGCAGGAGACGTTTTTGATAGGCTGCGGGCATTTGGTCAAGGGATTTGGGGTCTGTAAAGCGGGGAGCATGGGGTTAGAAAGAAAATGATCGCGGCAATGATTTTGTAAAAATCTAAAAGAGATCGCGTCAGAGGCACCATAAAAAACAGCAACAAACAGGCCCAGAATTCATATTATTTTATAAAAAAAGAGTTATGATAAACCGTCATTCATAATCATTGTAAACCACCATAATGTTAATTCCACTTTTTTCATTGATTGCTGTCTTCGTATTAGTCGTTATGCTTTGTATCGTTGTGGCATCCTATATCATCGTTCCCCAACAATCGGTACACATTATTGAACGGTTTGGAAAATTTCAAACCCTATGTTCTGCTGGATTGCATTTTAAAATTCCAGTGGTGGACAAATGTGCAGGTATGGTCAGTTTGCGTTTGATGCAATTGGACATCAAGGTGGAAACCAAGACCTTAGACGATGTTTTTGTGGATATTACCACATCCGTTCAATATCGGGTTTTGCCGCATAAAGTGTTTGATGCGTTTTATACGCTGGATGATCCAGAAAAGCAAATCACGGCCTTTGTATTTGATGTGGTGCGTTCTCGGGTTCCCAAAATTAGGCTAGACGATGTATTTTCCACCAAAGATGACATCGCCCTTTCGGTGCGCGATGAATTAAAAGAGGTCATGAATAATTTTGGGTACGACATTACGCAAACATTGGTCACGGATATTATGCCGGACGCCAAAGTCAAAGCCGCCATGAATGAAATTAACGAGGCCCAAAGGTTACGCATTGCCGCCAATGAGCGTGGTGAAGCTGAAAAAATCCTAAAGGTCAAACAGGCCGAGGCCGAAGCCGAAAGCAAAGCATTGCACGGAAAAGGGATTTCTTGGCAACGCAAAGCCATTATGGATGGATTAAAAGAGTCTCTTTGCGATTTTCAGGCCCAGATCCCAGGTGCCGATCACGAAGCCATTATGCACTTGATTTTAATGACTCAATATTTTGACACCCTGAAAGAAATGGGGATGGGTGGAAAAATGAATACCATTATGGTGCCCTATTCCCCAGGCAGTGTTTCAGATATCGGTCAACAATTAAAAGAAGCCATGGTGTTTGGAAAAAATTTACCCACAATGGATGGTTCAAAGGACGCCACCACCACACATGGGAAAAAAGGTTGAGGACGCAGAGGTTTTCTGACACAATAACATCAGATCTTGTTTTTGGTTCGTCCAAAATAATTGATACACCATGTCATTACTAAAAAAATCCATGATTTTTACGGATATTCATCGGGCGATACACCATCTTTTAAACAGAGAAGTTGTGGCGTTGCCCACAGAAACGGTCTATGGATTGGCGGGTCTGGGGTATGATGGACAGGCTGTTGAACATATTTATGCGTTAAAAAATCGCCCCCAGCATAATCCATTGATTATGCATTACGCGTGTTTAGAAGACACCACGACTGACGTGGTTTGGACGCCGTGGGCCCAGCATTTGGCTGCGGCATGTTGGCCTGGCCCGTTAACATTGGTTCTGTCCTTGGCACGCACATCACGCATTCCTCTGGCTGCAACGGGTGGATTAAATTCAGCGGCCATTCGCGTGCCATCACACCCCATGATGCAAACCATTTTAAGGGCTTTGCCTGGCCCATTGGCAGCACCCAGCGCCAATTTATCGGGTCAACTCAGCCCCACCACCGCGGCGCACGTGGCCAAAGATTTGGATGTACCAATTTTAGACGGTGGGCCGTGTATTTATGGCCTAGAGTCTACTATTGTGGATGGCCGCACGTGGCCCATCAATATATTGCGTCCTGGCGCCCTGTCCGTGGAATACATCAGTACTCTGTTGTTGGGATTTCAGGAACCCCCCATGGTTTCCGATTGTGCCCTTGGAAAAAGGGATTTCATCACCATACCTTCTTCTCCCGGCATTAAAGTATTATGTCCTGGCCAGTTGTTGGCGCATTATGCCCCTAAAAAACCGCTGCGTTTAAATGCGACTCATATAGAAGAGGGCGAAGGTCTGTTGGCTTTTGGTTCGCCACTGTTGGGCGCCGATGTGTGCGTACAACTCAGTGCAGAGGGTAATGTTTCCCAAGCTGCGGCCAATTTATTTGCAGCCTTACACCAATTGGATCAAAGCCCATGCGAGGCAATCGCCGTTATGCCCATCCCCCAAACGGGTATAGGATGCGCCATTAATGATCGATTGTCCCGTGCCTGTGCAGCATTTGGCCCTGGAAACATGGCCGTGTAATGTAAAGAATTTTCATCGTTACGCCTGGCCTATTGGATAGGTCATGCTGTTTGGATGGAATCTGTTGGATGGGGTGTGGGCCCATCTCAACATCCGGTTTAATGAATGGGGGGTTGGCGCGCCCCATTGGTTCTGCATATGGTGACGACGGATAGAGTGGTCGTTACACGCTGACTCTATCCCCCCCCCTCATCTTTTGGGCTATGGGCAGGCCCCATGGGGTTACAATGAGAATGCGTTTATGAATTCTTGCATAATGTTTTGCATTTCACTCTCTATACGCTGTTCTTCATTCTGCTGTGGGTCTTTTTTCCTCAGAGATTCCTGCTGTCTATTCATTTGATCCCTGGCTTTTTGTGCCATTTTCTTGGCGCGTTCTTCCTGTTTAGCAGCTTTTCTTGCGGCCCCTTCGTTGTATTGTCTGTGGGCATCATGATTTTCATCAAGGGCCCAGCCCCTTTGATCCAGTACAATATTGCCTTGGTCATCTTGATATGTGCTGCATTTTTCCTCACAATGGCCATTTTGTCTATCTTTATTCAGCTTTTTAAGCCATTTTTTCAATTTTTTGCGTCCACAACATTTAGGATTTTTTAACTTTTCTGTTGTGGTCTGCGTTGTTACGTTTGTCTGACCATCTTTGGTACGCTCTTCTCTGATTTTTGTGGTTTTTACACCATCTTTTATGGTCACTTCTTTTGTTTGTGTTACCAATTCATCACCAAACTGATAGGTTTGGGATTGCACCTGTTTTGATTCGCCAGAGGCCTCTTGTGAGGACACACTGTTTAACATTTCTGATGACGTGCCAGATGACTGAATCCATATGTGTGATTCTGCCGATGCCGTTATGGCCAATGCACCGAATAAAACGGTGGCAAGGGTTAGTTGCAATGTTCTTTTTTTCATATATTCCTTTTTTTGTTTTATTTAAAATAATTATGACAAAAAAATAGTTAAAAAAGAGTAAAAATTGTTTTTTTATTAACGATGGCCTGATCTGCAATCCTCATACCCAGACCTAGCCATAGGTGGCGTCTCAGTGGGCCCAATCAAAAAAAGGCAGCATATTCTATCTTTTATGGAAAAAAACATGCTAGAATAAAAATAACGAGCATATTATATTTTTACTACAGTGGTTACTCCTTCTTATCCATTTAAGAAAATTTTAGAAAATCCACAAGGACTGTCTTTTGTTCCTTTAGGAGGAAGCGGGGAAATTGGAATGAATGCCAATTTCTATTGTTGCGATGGCCAATGGCTGATGGTCGACAATGGCATTACATTTTCCCGCAGCCCAGACATGGTTTTAATGACCGACATTCGCCATTTCGTAGAGAGTGTGGACCTGAGCAAGCTCCAAGGGCTTTTTGTCACCCATGCCCATGAAGACCATGTGGGTGCCGTTGCGTATCTTTGGGGATATTTAAAATGCCCTCTGTATGCCACCCCCTTTACGTCCTATATTTTGGGTGAAAAATTAAAAGAATTGAACTTAAAGGTTCAAATTAATGAAATTCCTCTGCTCAGCAGAACCCAAGTGGGCAATTTTAACATTGAATTTGTATCGCTGACCCACTCTATTCCAGAACCAAATGCCTTGATGATTCGCACGCCGTACGGCAATGTTTTTCACACGGGTGACTGGAAAATCGATCCAAAACCGTTGATTGGTAAGGCCATTGACACACAGCGCATGATTGAGTTGGGGCAAGAAGGTGTTTTGGCACTGGTATGCGATTCGACCAATGTGTTCGAAGAGGGGGTTTCCGGATCCGAGGGGGATGTGGAAAATGCCATTTATGATGTGGTGGCCTCTTGCAAAGGACGGGTGGTTATTTCCTGTTTTTCATCGAATTTGGCGCGTATTCACAGTTGTTACAAGGCTGCTGTTGCCACGCACCGCAAAGTATGCTTGGTGGGCAGATCCTTACAGCGTATGGTCGATGCCGCCAGACATTGCAGATATTTTGATGATTCTTTTCAATTTATTGCGGTGGAAGAAGTCAAAAACCACACCCCCGCATCCGTTATGATTTTAACCACAGGCAGCCAAGCCGAACCACGCGCAGCCCTGACACGCATGTCCAACAAAGATCATCCTTTTGTGACTTTGGGCGAACATGATACCGTCATTTTTTCATCTCGGGTCATTCCGGGAAATCAAGAAGCCATTGCAGCCCTGCAAAACCGTTTAACCTTGCAAAATGTTAAAATGATCACGTACAAAGAGGGTTTGCATGTATCAGGACATCCTTGTCGCGATGAACTGGCCCAAATGTATGAGTGGTTAAAACCTCAAATTGTTGTTCCCGTGCACGGAGAAGCCATTCACCTGAAAGAACATGCGGCCTTTGCCCTTTCCCAAAGGGTGCCGTCTGCCATTGTTCCAAAAAATGGAAACATTTACCATCTTTCTCCTGGACCTGTCCGACTATTAGGTGATGTTCCCACAGGCAGATTGGCTCTGGATGGGCGGCGGTTGGTGGAATACACTGGCCCTGTGGTTACTCAGAGAAAAGAGCTTCTGGATCGGGGATCCTTATTTGTTTTTGTGGTATTGTCCAGTGCAAATCGAAAGATTTTATCGCGCACAGTAATGTCTCACGGGGTTTTCGAGTACGAAGAAGAGAGAGATGCCGTGGAAAGTCAAATTAAAAATCTGATTACAGAGGTGTATACCGAGGCCATTAATCAGGGAGATTTGAAAAAAAGAACCAAAAAAGGAGCAAAGGAGTCCCTTTCCATCCCTGTTACACAGACTGAAGGGGGCATCATTGCGCCACCTGCTTCAAAATCTTCTGCACCCACCCATATCACTGCGGCACGACGCATCCGTAACTTGTTTTATAAAAAATGGGGTGTTCAACCTGTGGTCAGAGTGCATAGCGTTTGGGTCTAAGCACCTGACTTTAAGGATTCCATTGCCCATTTTTCTCTGCTGGACCTAAAGACCAGGTGATCAATCGGTGTATTCGTTTGAATGCGGGAATGGGGTTGGGCTGATGGGATGGCACCAGAGTCTAAATCTTACCCCCATACAACAGTGTTGGGGGAGCTGGGAGAGATGAGCATTTTCTTTCCTCTTGTTTGATGCCCAGGAGTTCTTCCACCTCTTGGGGGTCAATATGTTAATTTTTTTCAAAGACTTGGCTGTGCTTTTCACAATTTTTCTGTTATTGCAAACCAGTCAATTCAGAATGATACATCCCTGTCACTTGTCCTAATGGTGTATTGCATATATGGGGTTAAACCATTGATCCGAACCACAGGTAAACCTAATTTTTTAAATGCTGATTGTGGAAAACAAATCATTTGGTACATGGTCTGCACGTCATTTGTAAAAAGTGCATTTCCATTCAAATCATCATGAACTTTTTATCACTTTAAGAATACTCATTCGTTGCCTTTAACATCCACCCAAAAATGTGTGACATAACGAAATTTTATGCAATTAGACTGCTTTTTATTTTTTTTAATCAGATGGCCTTCAAAATAAGCTCTAATATACCATTAGTTCACTCAAAATTACAGAAAATTCTTAAAATTTTGTTGTTATAACATGTGATGGTTTTTTATTAATATGATCGTTGACTGTATAACAAATGTGCAGTGTTTCAAAAAACGTGTTTACAGGTTTGTATGTGTCCTAATTTTTCTCTTTTACAAAATCATACGTCATTAGAATAAGATGTTTTGATATTATTTTAACAAGCATGGCCATGTGAATGGTATACGTTTTACACAATCAACAGTGCCAGTGTAAAACCAATTTGAATAAACCACAAAAGCCAGGCTGTTATCCACCATCCAACATTAAAATGCAAGAGCACACAACAGCCCATGCGCTCTGGACAAAGGGTTAAAAAAGCCATAGAATTTTATCATCTATTTTGCATGCCATATTTAATGATTGTTCAATGTCGACCGTGCAAAATGCGTTATCATTTAGACGACAGCGTTCTGGGATCCAAGGGTTGTCAAGTACGATGCACGGCATGCGGCCATATTTGGTATCAATCGGCACCAGAATCCAAAAATATGCTGATCACTGTACCGCAAGAGTCGGGTAAAGAACAACGCGGATTTTCCATTGGAACAAGACGCATTCTTGAATTTTTTTTATTATGCATTGTGGGGATAAGTTCTTTTTATCTGGGCAGACAGAGTCTGTATACTTTGGGGCCATGGGTAGATGGGTGGACAGAGTTAATGTTGAATCACAAAAAAAGCCTAAAACTGGAGCTGACGTCTTTTGCATTTCAAAGTACGGATGAAGGAAAAATGGTTTGCCGCGGGTCTATACGAAACCTGTCGGATAAAACCATCGTTTCACCCAAAATACAGCTTTTTTTATGTGAATTCGATTCATCAGGCAAGAAGACAACGTTAAAAAGAGACCATGTTCTAGAAAACATTCAAATTCTGTCTGGTCAATCCCAAACGTTTTCTCTTGAATTTCCCCAATCCAATTGCTCCTCTATTACCGCCAGCATTTCCTAAACCTTTTTTTTCCCTGATGTATACACTGTTTTTGGAATAGGCCAACCCCCTATACCCCATAACGCTATGAAACAGATTCCAGAGGAATGCATGTTATCTGTGAAATCCTGTGATGTGCACTCTCGGTGTACAGCCGCTGATGCCACAGCCTAACACACATGCCGAGCAGAAGTTCACAATCTTGGGATACACATGGGCTATGCTTGATAAAACGCTCCGTGATGTATCCATTAGATTGAATATTAGGTGTATTAGCCCGCGCATTTTATTTGCGAACACCCATTAAAAAAGCAGATTTATTTTAATCTATTTTTTTTATAATGACTGATCCCAATAAAAAACATTAAAACAATGCCAATGGTGGCTGCCAAAGGAATCGTACCCAATGCCGTAATATAGGTGGATTCTGAAACCAAGTTGGATTCGCCTGTTTTACCAGAATCCATAATCATACCAACAAGTGGGTGAAACACAGATCCCCCAAACATATTCCAAGAATTTAAAAAGGCAACGGTAACCCCCATCAATACAGGCCTCACCATTTCACTGCCCGCAGATAATAAATTCGTCTGATATGCTGAAAATCCTCCCATCATGAACAACGTTATGGCCACTCCCCACCAAGATGGGGCCCAGTGCATAAATAAAACCAGAAAACACAAGACAATGCCCAGCCCACACAGATTAATCAGAGCATAATCCCCAATCTTTTTTCCAATCCATGGTGTAACGGGTGAAGCTGCAATCAGACCAATAAATATAAACGAGACCAGCTCTAGGGCTCTGGTTTTTTCAAATCCAAAATAATCCACCAGATACCGCTCTCCCCACAAATCAGCAAACCCTTCTAAAGGGCCAACCAGCAACAGGTTTACAGCACCCAAAATCCAAATGGTTGGGGAATAAATCAGTTCTTTCAAGTGGGAAATGCTTAACTTTTCATTGTTTTCATGATTGTTTTCAGGTGAGCGTACAGATAAAAAAACCGCCAATGCCAACAATGCTCCAACCCCGATAATGCCAAAGGCCACCGTGTCTACGCCATATTTTTTGACCAAAAGATAGGTAGGACCCCCACCATAGACGGCACCCAAAATGCCAAACCCAATAGAAATGCCCAATAATTTAGAATAGGTTTTACGATCAAACCATTGAGAAATGATCTTGGAAACCCCCAAAAAACCACCAGCAGAACCTATGCCAATAAAAAATCGAGCACCCGCAGCCACCATCCAATTGTCTGTCATCGTAAAAACGAGAAAAGCCACACTAAGCAAAGCAATCAAACCAGAAATCACATATCGGGGCTGGAAACGATCCAACATCATGGCCACAGGAATTTGCATCCCTGCATACCCACAATAATACAGCGCACTGATGTACCCAAAACATTGCCAATCAATGGACAATTGTCCCCTGATATGGTCTGCATTTTGCCCCAGCCAAAGTCTGGGGATAAATTGGAACATAAAAAAGATGCTGGGGATAATCCACATCGTCAGACTTTTTAACGAATAGGTGTTACGAAAATCTTTTGTCATAGCTCCCCCTTTTTAAATGTTTATATTGGGATTTGAAACCTAAAAAACGGGCTTTTCATAAAAAGAAAAAACCATTTTCAATACTATACAAAAAAGAGGCAATGGTCAATCTTGTTCTGTGGTTTTTCCAAACATTCAACCTATGGGTATGGCTGGACGCGTGTACTGTCTTTTCTGCCAGACAACCCCATCAGAACTACCCCACCATACAAAATAAATAGGGCAATAGGACCATAGATAAAAAATCTAACATTCCTTTGTTTCCCAACGTAAAAAGCAAATGGAAATCCCCACAATCAAGGCGCCCCCTATATAGGACCAAAAGGTTGGCGTTTCACCCAAAAACACATATCCTGCAGGAATCATCAGGCATAACCGCGCATACTCTAATGGCGCGACAAAGGAGGCTTTTGCCACTTGATAGGCGCGCAGCAAAGTGTATTGTATACAAGCACCAATGCTGCCTAAAATGGCCAGCAATTGCCACTGATATACCCCCAGATTGATCGTATGCCATTGGGGATCGGCGTATAGAATGGCACTGAACGCCATCAAAGGAACAACAATGCCGTAAACCATGCTGGATTGAGGGTGAATGGATCGTGTGGTTAACCATTTTGACAAAATAGATGCTGTGGCGGCCAATATGTTTCCCAAAACCCCCCATAGGACGTAACAACTCCATGATGTATGGATGGCATCGCTTAGTAAAATCACAACGCCACAATACCCAACGGCCAGAGCAATCATGCGCTTTGAATCCACAGATTCCTGTAAAAAAATCCGAGCCAAAACCATGGTAAATAGAGCGCTGCTGGCACCAATCAATGCGGCAAAATGACTGGGTAAATGCCGATATGCCGTATACGAGCACAACATGGCGCCAGCAATAATAACGCCACGAATGCCTTGCACCACCCAAAACATCTTCAAGTTGTTCCATCTTAAAAAGGGAATAACCAACAGCAAGGCAAATAGACACCTGCCCCAAACCAACCACATGACAGGCAATTCTTGTCGAAATACTTTGTTCAAAATCATGACAGCCACAAAACTGATATTGGAACACATGGCCCATAAAAAACCCCGAAAAGCAGGTTTTTTCCACACCTCAGCACCGCAAATCCGTTGGATAAAACGGCCAAAAAATCGACCACGCGGTGATAAAGTCATGCATTTTCCCATGTCGGTGTGTTTCTTATTGTTCTGCCTATTACTGGCGCACAGCATTCTTGATCACCACAGTTTTTACAGTGCTCTTGGACCTTGGGCACGATACTGCTGAATGCTCGTTTTTAAGTATACATAGGCACTGGCTGCACTGAGCGCGGCACTAACCCACAGTAAAATCATGGTCAGCCACATACTGTATTGAGCATAAGAAATGTTATTGTTGATTAACAAGCCCACACTGACCATTTGTAAAAAAGTTTTTGCTTTGGCCACCCCAATGACCGGAACCCTTTCTGCCCCCATAACGCTGCGTAACCCCAGAACCAGAATTTCTCGGGCAATGATGCACGCGCATGGCCAAAACATCCATGGCCCTGACAAATGACCATTGGCACCCAGGAAAAACAACACCAAAATAATCAAAACTTTATCTGCCAGAGGATCCAAAGCTGCCCCCAAAACAGAACGCGCATTATATTTTTCAGCCACATATCCGTCAGCAAAATCTGTCAAAGCCGCCACCAAAAATACAGCCGTGGCCAAGTAAATGCCAGATGGTGTACGCCAACACAGCCCCCAACAAATCACCGGTGTCAGAATCATTCGGAACAGCGTCAAAACGTTTGGCAAATGCATGGGCTCTCCTCATCCAAATAATGTACAGTTTACATGGTTTGCGTCAAAATCACCAAATGCCTTCACACAGCCCTTTTATCTCGTCATTGGGGATTCCACGTACCACGGGTCCATCTAATCCCCTCGTATGGAACACTGTGCCACCGACCCCCTTTTCTGTAGGGCATCATTCCCCTTCAGTGTTAGACTCTGACCACAATGCATCGGCATAATCAGATGCAACAAAGGGACGGAAATCCGATGCAGATTCCCCTATACCCAGACCATAAATGGGCAAACCATAGCGATGGCACGCTTGAATCAGAATGCCCCCCTTGGCCGTTCCATCCATTTTATTCATGATCAGGCCAGTGAGGGGAACACATTTTTGAAAATTTTCGATTTGAACCAGGGCGTGCTGGCCTACTGTTGCATCCAATGTCAAGGCCACCTGGCAAGACTGTTCAGGACGTAATTTTTGAATCACACCATACAGTTTTTTCATTTGATCCATCAACCCCACCTGATTGGGCAATCGCCCAGCCGTATCAATCAGGACCACATCATTATTGTTCTCTTGAGCAGCCATCAGCCCTTTATAGACCACACTTGCAGGATCGCCCTGCCCTGTTGTCATGGAAAAATCCTTTGCCCATAGACCCAACTGCTCTGTTGCGCCAGCTCTGAATGTATCTGCGGCGATAATATGGACCCGATGACCTTGATTGCCCCACAAGGCCGCTAATTTTCCCAACGTTGTGGTTTTACCAGAGCCATTAACGCCAACAAACAAAACCACGGGGCCTGGGTGCAATATTCCCTCAAAAGGTTTCATCACCGTGGTGGTGTGCTGGATTAAATGGGTTCGAATACCTGGCCCCATATCGCCTGTATAGGATTTAACCGCATTCAACAGCTTTTCAGCGGCATCCATTCCCACATCGGCCAATAACAGGGTTTCTTCCAGAGCATTCCAATCCACATCTTGCCATGATTGGGCTTTGAACAGGCTGGCCCACCCTTGTTGCACACCACCAGCTGTACGCAATAATACGCTTTTTAAGTTGTTTTTAACGCGACTCCACATCAAGAACCTCCTTCTCTTTTTTTCCATGTTCTGCAATGGTTTTCAGCAAATGGGCAAATTCTTGGTGCGTTAATGTTTCCGCCCTGCGACGAGAATCGATGCCACTGGCCCCCCACAAATCCGCAGACAATTGAATATTATGGTGCAGCATTTTTCTGCGACTGAAAAAACCACGCGCCACCAGAGACGAGAGCTTTTTAAAGGGCACAACAGGCCAAGGATTTTTTGGCCGCATCAACAAAATTGTGGAATCAACAGATGGTTTTGGCCAAAATGCACTGGGAGGAACATCCGTCACCCAAGAGATATCAAGATAGGTTTGCATCATCACAGACAGGCGTCCGTAATCTTTGGTGCGGATCTGGGCTGTGACACGCTCTGCCACTTCTTTTTGCATCATAAAAACAGCGCCGGGAAACAGGCTTGCATGCTCTGTATAGTGCAACATCAAAGGAACGCTGACATTGTATGGCAAATTGCTGGCCACAAAAAAACCGGCATAATCGGCCCAATTCAATTGCAATGCATCCATTTCTACCCAATGCACCTGAGGAAATCGAGCATGAATCAGATCCTGAAATTTAGGATCTTTTTCCACAACGGTTATTTTACGTTCAGGATTTTGGATTAAATATTCTGTTAAACATCCTGGACCTGGACCAATTTCAAGAACATTTTTTCCTTCTACACAGTCTGAAATACGCTGTAACGTTGGTTCGTGGCATAAAAAATGCTGTCCAAAAGATTTTGTGGGCTGTAAGCCATATTTCTGTAACCATTCTTTCAGTTCTGGAACGCGCATGCAAAAAAATCCTCAAAATTGATTTAAAAAATAGGCGGAAAACAAACCCTATCATTCTTTATTATTATCAAAAAATTAAAGAAAAGGCCAGATGAAAATGGCCACACTGTTGGGCCATTTGACAGGCGGTTTAATGTGCGCTAGTCTTGATGGTGTGTAAACGGAGTGTAGCGCAGCCTGGTAGCGCACCACGCTGGGGGTGTGGGGGCCGTGGGTTCAAATCCCGCCACTCCGACAGTTTATTATACCCATTCCCCACCTTATTATGTTCAATTTGGGTTTCATGCCCCAGTCAAGTCTTTACATAGGCGTAAAAAGTGCCTAAGCTGTTAAAATTGGAATCAAAGAGTTTAGTATGAAACGGACATACCAACCCAGTCGCCTGGTGCGCAAACGTCGCCATGGATTTAGAGCACGAAGCGCCACAGTGGGTGGACGCAGAGTTCTAGCCAACAGACGTCGTAAGGGTCGTCAACGTCTTTCTGCATAAGTTTTCCTGTGACATTACAGTCTGCCAGAGCCCTTTGCCAAGGTCATCCTGCATGGACCAAAAAAACCCGCTATATGGCCAATGATTTTTTTGCAGCACGAACCATAATGGTTTCTGAAAAAATGTCATCCCATACAACGGGTTTTGATCATGGGCTATGTTTGCAGTATGGGATTGTTGTCAAAAAGAAACTGGGCAGTGCAGTGCTGCGCAATCGCATTAAACGACGGTTGCGTGCTGCATTTAGGGTTTTACATCAATCCAAAACCCTTGCGGTTTCTCCAGCCTATATTGTCATCGTTCGATCGGCAACAGTGGCAGAACTGCCTTTTTGTGCGGTGTGCCATCATCTAAAAGGTGTGTTAAAAATCTATGATTAGGTTTGATGCTTTACGGGAACTTGTGTGGGACATTTTCTGTTGTCTAAGCACATCTTTCAGGTGGATATATGGCTGTCTTTTGAATATATCTCTCAGTGGAATGGCTATGGGCTTAGGCGCATGTCTTTTCATTTTAGGATTGTGGCCCCCATTTAAGATAGGCCATGCCTTTAAATGTCTGGGAGGAATGCTTTTTTCCCGCTCTGCGCCCTGTTCTGCCACGGTGGGGACTTTGCCTGAACATGGAAAATCCATGGTATTGCACGCTGATGTGCGGAATTTGCCTTATGCTGATATCCCGGGATTAATATGGACTTGGCTTTGGGCATTAAAACCCTTAGGGCCATGCACTGGGACATTCAGAATGATCCAATTCCTTCACGCGGTTTTGCGCTCTGTATTCATCGCAAGCATCATGGCATATCAGAGCATTCTGCGCCCTTCCATGTCTGGTTCGTGCCGATTTTATCCGACCTGTTCTATCTATGCCATCAACGCCTTTTGCCAACATGGCCTTATGACAGCCATTGTTTTAATTGTATGGCGCATCATTCGCTGTAATCCTTGGGGACAATGCGGATATGACCCTGTTCCTTCCTCTCTTTTTTCATCGAGTTAATTGTTTATGCAAGACAAAAAAAACCTGCTTATTGTTTTACTGGCCTGCACCGTGGTGTGGTTGGGTATGGATCTTTGGTTAAAACCGGATCCATCAAAGGCAAACCAGTCGTCTCCATCATCCATGAGCACAGCGTCTGGGGATTATCTATCCCCTCCGGCAAACGCCGATTCTTCCAATGGTATATCTGCCCCTCCTTCTGGCACAATGGTATCCTTTGAAAACCAAAAAATATCGGGATCTGTGGATCTAAAAGGGGCCATTATCCGCCATTGTCTGTTAAAAGATTACAAACAAACACCAGAGCCCAACAGTCCATCCGTAGAAATATTGTCACAGAATGGAGCAGGTTACGGAGCATGTTTAGGCTGGAAAAAATCTGCAGGACAACAGGTGGATTTACCCAATTCAGAAACCATATGGACGGCCAATCATTCACAATTAACGCCCGATCAAGGGGTAACGTTGTCTTGGACAAACCAGAACAACCTGTCCTTTTTCATCGATTTATCCATGGATGATCAATATTTAATCAGTGTTTCACAGCGCGTGGAAAACCACAGCAAAGATTCTGTTGATCCTGGCACACCCCTTTATGCATTAATCCGACAAGGGCCCATCACAACTTCTGGGTATATGATGCTGCACGAAGGGGCCATTGGCATGGTGGATGGAAAATTACAAGAAAAATCCTATAAGGATTTATTAAAAGGTGGCCAGGGTCCTTGGATGCCTTACTCTGGATCAGTTCATGAGGGCAAACAAGGTGGCAAAGGTTGGTTAGGCATCACCGATAAATATTGGTTGGCGGCCATTATTCCCAGCAACCATTCTGAGGGTCGATTTGTCGCAGAGGGGGCACGTCCAAATCAATCAGAACTTTATAAAGTAGAAGTCATAGAAAAAAGCTGGTTAAATGGGGCGGACGCAACAGCGTTGCCAACCATTGCACCAGGTCAGTCGCGCAGTTATGGACATTGGCACCTCTTTTTGGGTCCAAAAAAGGTTTCTGTGCTCGAAGATTATGAAAAAAAGCTGACTATTGATCATTTCGATATGGCTGTTGATTTTGGATGGTTTTATTTCATTACAAAACCCATGTTTATTGTTCTGTCATCATTGCAAAATATGGTGGGCAATTTTGTGCTCGCCATTTTAATCATGACCATTGTGATCAAAGTTGCGCTTTTTCCTCTCTCTGCACGATCGTTTCGTTCGATGTCACGCATGCGCCTGTTGCAACCGCAAATTCAGGCCCTAAAAGCACGATTTGCCGATGACAAAATGCGTCTTAACCAAGCCATGGTTGATTTGTACAAACGAGAAAAGATTAACCCTGTTTCGGGGTGCTTGCCCATGTTGGTACAGATTCCCATCTTGTTTTCGTTGTATAAAGTGTTGTTTATTTCTATTGAAATGCGCCATGCCTCATTTTTAGGGTGGATCACTGATTTATCTGCTCCTGATCCTACGTCCCTGTTTTCCGGTTTTGGATTATTTCCATGGATGGTTCCTGGGTGGTTGCACATCGGGATTTGGCCGATTTTAATGGGTGTAACCATGGTGGTGCAACAGATGATGAATTCGTCCAGCATTACGGATACGCAACAAAAAATTATGTTAACCTACGTCATGCCAGTTGTGTTTACCTATATGATGGCAAAGTTTCCTGTGGGATTGGTCATTTATTGGACGTGGAGCAACTTCTTGACGATGGCGCAACAATGGTTCATGATGAGGTATCATCAATCGGTATAATGAATGAGACAAATTCAAAGATTTTGTTGTAAGCCGGTCTGTTTTAGTAAAAAATCAGATAAAAGAAAAGAGATGTCTTGGCCAAATATAGCTGACACATCTCTTTTGTGTTTAGAGTAGGTGCGATGAAACAAAAATCATGTATTTTTTTAACCAGCGCACCTCATCCCAGAGCTTTTCCTCCTGCTTTACATCCAGAAGTAGCATTTTGGGGCAGATCTAATGTAGGGAAATCATCCGTTTTAAATGCGGTTATGGGTTCAAAATCATTGGCGAGAGTATCAAAAACTCCCGGCTGCACTCAGAACTTGAATTTTTATCATTGTCCTTCTGGAATACGGTTGGTGGATCTGCCGGGTTATGGGTATGCAAAAGTCCCTCATAACATGCAAAAACGCTGGAGTTATTTGGTTCCAGAGTATTTGACAACGCGCGCACCATTATGGAAAATTTTCATCCTCATCGACAGTCGCCATGTATTACAGCCAGCGGATTTAGAGGCATTATCATTTTTACAAAAATTGGGGCGTCGTTACGAAGTTATTTTTACAAAAATTGATGCCATTAGTGCTTCGCTATTAAACCAACGCACATCAGAATTTTCCACTCAATTTCAAAAAGTTCCCTGGATTGCTGCCAGCGCCAAAGAAAAACGCGGCTTGGAATCTGTCCGATCATTTTTAGGCATTTCGGCCAATCCGAGATCTGAAATTCTATTAACCCCAGATAATCCGTGATGACAAATATTATCCTGATTCAGGGTCTTTTTGTTTTTAGTCTATTTTTGCACACTCTTTTTGTCGGCAAAAATTCCATTTTCTCTCTTTTAGACATTTTGAATAAAAATCTAATAAATCCAAACACTTTTTCATTCGTTACCCCTTTTGTGTCCATTTGCGGTATTGATTCAGATCTGCCTAAAAGGGACATTCCTTTCACTCCAACAAATGATTTCTTTTCTACAAAGGATTTTTTAATATGATTACAAAAACATTTTCAGAGGGCAAAACACCCGGAACAATTTTAGGATTGCCTTCTTCTTTGTGGTGTCTCAGCGTTGCTGCCTTTTTTCTAAATGTATCCTCTGTTATTGCTTTTGCCGTAACGCCTATTTTTATGACGCAGCGGTTTGGCAGCAGTGATTTACAAGCTGGAATACTCGAGGGAACCGTAGAAGGATTGGCACTGATTGTACGATCGGTTACGGGCATTTTCAGCGACTTTATTGGACGACGAAAATTATTCTTGATGTGGGGATACGGTATTTCTGCTGTGGCTCGATTTTTACTTGCTCCATCAACAATAATTGAACAGGTTATTATCGGCAGAGTTTTTGAAAAAGTTGGTAATGGATTACAAGCCAGCCCCAGAGAAGCCTTTATCAGTGACGTTTCACCTCCATCCATGATTGGCCGAGCGTATAGCTTGAATAAAACGTGGAGCATGGGTGGGTCTTTGGCAGGCGGTGTATTGATTATGTTTTTGTCAAAAGGTAATGCCGATTTTGACGTGACAACATTGTTATGGATTTCTGGATACTGCGCAATTTTAAGTGCTTTTATTTTGTTTTTTGGCATCAAGGATCCGAAAATAGAGAAAATGAAGACCAGATCTAGTTCACTTCGTGAAGAATGGGGCCTGGTTTTTTCAGAAATCAAACAATTTTCTACAACATTTTGGACAACCATAGGGATTATCTGCTTGTTCAAATTGGGTTTATTTAGCGGAACGCACTTAATGGCACGTTTCAGAGATTCTGGGGCTTGCTTTTTCGGCGAAGAGTTAAAAAACAATCGCATTTTATCTAATGCTGTTTTTCAACTGTTCCAATGCTTATCCTGTACTTTATTTTCCTATCCTTTGGGTATTTTATCCGATCGTATTGATCGACGTATTGTCATCAGTATTGGTTTTCTTTGTATGATTGCAGCGTTGGCTGTTTTTTCCCAAGGATCTTCCCCGGAATACATGTATCTTGGAACTATATTTTATGGATTACAGTACGCCGTTCACGGATCATTGATGGGGTGGTTATCGACAAAGATGCCTAGTCACCTGTACGGAACTGGTTTTGGGATCTTCTTTTTCACATCAGGCCTGTCCATCGTTTTCAGCAATGTTGTGATTGTAGCACCAATTATTAGCCATTATCAAAGAATGGAACCTGCTTTTATTTGTATTGCTGTGATTATCAGTATTGCCTTTTTATTGATACCATTTATTCCAAAAACTGTAAAAAAATAATTTACGCTGTGATTGCTTGACATTATCGTTGTATCCGTTTCAAGCAGTCACCCCATTCGCATCATTCTATAATCTCAGAATCAAGCTCATCAGGTACGACTTTTCTATGCCGATGCCGATGCCGATGCCGATGCCGATGCCGATGCCGATGCCGATGCCGATGCCGATGAAAAATCATACTGTGAATATCATCTAGGCACAATGAGCTACTAAAATCTTGTGAGATCATCTATTTCTAATTTCAAATACATAGTCAAAGAAAGGCTGGAAAAATTGGGGTGGTTTTAGTCATTACAAACACTTGAAACTCTTACTTTCGCAAAGCATTTTTTCAGAAAAGAATATCTCATCTGGATTTTCAAGTAAAAAGATTCAAACCTCAGCATCATTGTAAAAAAATTATGGTATACCAGGTCCAAATTTATAATAACAGACAGATAAATCAATGATAAAATATTAAAAACAGACACCTTATGCATTTTAAATGCAATTTATGTTGTATTATCAATGTTTATTGTGAATATTTTAAATTTTTTATAAGAAAGAAAGATCTATAATTTGAACATAGCGATCAACTGAAAAACACAACATGTCAACAGCATGGTGATATTTCAATGACTGATGTTGTGTGAGAGCTCAATAGCTCAATGATATTTCAACGACTGATGTTAACCAGATCCCTCATAAAAATACGAGGAATTATCCTCACAATCACCATGTTTTATATTTGATTTAGGTGTTTGTTATTCTGAACAACACTAATCACATTGCTGAATAAAACAGGTTGCTCAACTTTCTGTAAAATACTACAAAAAATTGACGTTTTGTTTGTCAAAGCATTCGTTTCAGAAGCAATATTACAGAATATTACAGAAAAAAATCACAACATCCCTAGTGTTTTTTTCACTCAGAAGGAAATCAAAAGTTTTACTACAGGATTTCTCAAATAAATGGGATTAAATAAAACTTTAAAATAGCGTTTTTATGGTTTTATATTCTGAGTTATGCTGTTGATTTTATCATGGGCACTGTTACAGAATGATCCAAGGGATTGAGATGGTTCAAAATAAACTGATGTACTGTATCGATAGGAAGGGTTCCATCTAATTCCAGTAAAACATTGTTATCTTTGTAATAACCAATCAAATCTGAAATACTCTCTTTATACACACGAAAACGCCGTTTCATGGCTTCTTGCTGATCATCGTTACGTCGTACAAAGTTTGAACCCTGACAAATATTGCATAATATTGTCTCTCCCTCCTTAATGGAATAGGATGTTCCACATTGGGCACATTGAAAACGCTGCTGAATGCGTTGACTGAGAATGGTTTCAGGGACATTCAAAAAAATAGCTTTTTCTACAGCTGCATTACGACGCTTTAAGATATTCATCACATCAGGTATTTGCATACTGTTTCTGGGTATGCCATCAAAAATAATGCGGTTAGACTGAATCCCCACTAAGTTTTCTTCAAAAATTTCACACACCAAAGCCCAATCTGGCATTTCACCAGAGTCCACAGCTTTTTGAATTTTTTGCCCCCTGGAGGTTTGTCCATTGATTTCGTTACGCAACAAGTCACCCATTCCCATCAAAGGAATTTTTAACGAACGAGACAACAAACGCGCTTGGGTTCCTTTCCCAGAACCTGGTGGGCCCAAAAAAATAACGACTTCCACAATGTTTATCCTTTCATAGATTCTGATTGGCACCTTTTAGAGGCTCTGACCGACGTAATAACGACTTGTATTGATGAGAAATAATATAAGAGTGAACTTGAGAAATTAACTCTAAACTGACACTAACCGAGATTAAAAAGCTTGTTCCCTGAAAAGGAAAGTTTAAATCAAAAATGATGTTCATTAAGTCTGGCATTATCACAACAAACGCAATATACCCTGCACCAATAACCGTTAATCGATTCAAAAGGTAAATAAAATAATCCCGAGTCATTATTCCTGGCCTATATCCTGGAATAAACGCCCCATTTTTTCTAAGGTTTTCAGCCGTTTCATCTGGATTAAAAACAATGGTTGTGTAAAAAAAGGCAAAGAATACGATTAACATAGTCTGAACCAACAAACCAATGGGGCCTCGATCTGAAAACAGGACAGAGAATATAGTGCTGACCACTGGAACAGTTTGCAACAACGGCCAATTACCCAAAAGCTTGAAAAAACCCAGCAACGTCGCTGCAAAAATAGGAGAAAGAACACCAGATGCATTCAGTTTGAAGGGCATATAGGTTTGCTCTCCAGCATAAACACGCTGGCCAACTTGACGTTTTGGGTATTGTACAATGACTTTTCTATAGGCGCGCTCCATAAAAACGATAAACGCAATAATGGCCACAGCAAAACCAACCGTCAATATCATTTGAGAGGAAGAAACCCCACCGGTCCGGCCCAATTCCAAAGTTCTAAAAATAGATCTGGGTAAATTGGCCATAATACCCGCATAAATAATCATAGAGGATCCATTGCCAATGCCCCGATTGGTAATTTGCTCCCCTAACCACATTAAAAACAGGGTTGACCCAACAATGGTAACCAAGGTTGAGATATGAAAAAACAATCCAGGATCAAACACCACATTAGGCTGCATCATCAGAGCAGACGACATGGCCAGCGCCTGAAAAGACGCCAAGGCCACTGTTCCGTAACGGGTATATTGCGCCAGTTTACGTTTTCCGCTATCTCCTTCCTTTTTCAACGCCATAAAATGGGGAGAAATGGCTGACATCAACTGCACAATAATGCTGGCAGAGATATACGGCATCAAGTTCAGAACAAAAATACTCATGCGTTCTAGGGCACCCCCAGAAACCATGTTAAACATGGCTAAAATGCCCTTTCCGCCATATTGCTGGGCCAACGCTTGCATTGCTGTTGCGTTAATGCCAGGCAAAGGAATATAGGTACCAAGACGATAAACAATCAACACACCCAGCATAAATAGGATGCGTTTTTGCAAATCTTTGGCTTGTGCCCATGATTTCCAACTAAGATTGGCTAAAAATTGTTCTGAAACAGATGCCATGAACGATTATCCTTTTACACAAGTAACTTGACCCCCAAGCCCTTCTATTTCCGATCGCGCCTTTTGACTGATTCCTGAAACAGTACAATGGATTTTATGCGTCAAAGACCCCTTGGCCAATACCCGCACCCCATCTCTGGCATTCTTGAAAAAACCAGCGCTTTTCATGGCGTCGATATCAATATTTTGACCCGCAGTCAAACGTCCTTCTTCTATAGCCGCCTGAATTTGACCTAAATTCACCTCAACAAAATTTAACCGATGAATATTCACAAATCCACGCTTTGGCAAACGACGAGATAATGGGGTTTGACCACCCTGAAACCCCTTTAAACGCACACCAGATCGGGCTGTTTGACCCTTTCCACCACGACCAGAGGTTTTACCCTTACCACTACCTAAACCACGACCCACCAGTTGTTTTCTTTTATGAGCCCCCGGGTTATCCCTTATTTCACATAATTTCATGACGCATTGTCCTCTGATATAATTTTGACCAAATGAGCAACTTTTCTTAACATTCCTCGAATGCACGGATTATCTTGAACCTCCACAACATGACCAATGCGACGAAGACCCAATGTTTCTACGGTGCTGCGCTGGCGAACAGTTGTCCGAATAACGCTTCTATATTGCTGAATACGCATCAAGCTTCGACCTCCTGCATAGGACTGGTATTAAAGAGTTCTGCTACCTTCTTTCCTCGCTTCATTGCCACCATGCGGGGTGTCTCAATAGAGCGCAACGCTTGCAAAGTCGCCTTGACCACGTTATGGGGATTGTTTGAATTCAAAACTTTGGCAACCACATCTTGAATGCCCAAAACTTCGAAAATAAAACGCATAGCACCACCCGCAATCACGCCCGTCCCCTTGGGGGCAGATCGGATATAAACTTTTCCTGCTCCGAAAGATCCGTGAATGTCCTGATGGATGGTCCGACCTTCTTTTATAGGAACCTTCTCCATGGATCGGGATGCGATATCCGTAGCTTTTTTAATGGCATCGGGCACCTCCTTTGCTTTTCCAACAGCATATCCAATCATTCCTTTTCCGTCCCCCACAACCACCAAAACAGAAAATGTAAATCGTTTTCCGCCTTTGACGACTTTGGAAACACGGGAAACAGAAACATTACGCCGTAACAGCTCTTTTTCAGTTTTAACGCGCTTGACCATTGTTTAGACATAAAATAAGTTTCACCCATGTTACCACCTTTGTTCGTACTTATAAAGCCCCCCAAGCAATCTGCCTGAAAACAAAACCCTGACCTTAATCCTTTGGATAACAATACCGCAGAGGTTTGCACGATACTGTTTGGACCAACGGCTGCCCATTGCATCCCTTAAAATATACTGTTCTGGTTTGTATTTCTGCCGGCATCGGATCTGTTTTTTTGCCACAACCATATAAAATAATGCCCCCACACAGCATAATGGCGCGTACCCACCCTTGTCCCGGGCAGATGTTATGCCTGCGCATTCCTGTTAACCGATTGCAGCCCACCTGACGGGTAAAGATCCTTCCGAATCCTGACTTTTTCAAGATAAAATATCCCACAGTGATTCTGTCCTTTTTAAGAAATTTCATTTAGAATAGCAAAAATACAGCCCTATATCATAAAATGAGGCCGATGGTGTAAGTTTTTTTCAAAAAGCGGTCTGGGGTGAGTTAAAAAAACATTGTACAACTATGCATATATATGGGGAGTCAAAAATGATGATTTTGGGATTTAAAAACAGGGCTTTGGCCATTTTGGGCACACTCGTGATCTCTGTTTCAGCCGCGCCACCCAGTACTTCCCTCAACCCTTCTCCGGCTAACTCTGCTGTGGTTCATGTGAAAAATGGAGTTAAGCCCTCCAAAACCACCCAACCGCAAAAACCAGACGAGGCAAATGCCGATTGGTTGGATATGAATTTACGGGATGTTTCGGGCAAAAATACGACATTAAGACAGTGGTTTCAAAAGAATACCAAGCCTGTTCTTTTGGTGTTATCTGCCACATGGTGTCCCCCATGCATGCATGAACTCCCCTTTTTGGCATCCATGAAAAAAACATTGGCGGACAAACTGGATGTATGGATCGTTTTTGTGGATGAAATCATGAATTCTGATAAGAAAAATCCTCAACTGAAACCCAGTTTACAAAAATTTCATCATGCTCCCTACACTCTAGCCATGTATTACGCGTCACAGGCCCCTGGGATTATGAATAAAAAAGGCTTACTTGGCCTGCCCTCGTTTTTGTTGTTTTCACCAAGCGGTGCTATTTTGCATACGGATACTGGTGCAAAACAGTGGGGCAATGCATCGGTTCAAAATAAACTGTTAAGCCACATCACAGATAACAATTTATCTAAGGGATCAGCCAAAACCGCTGTTCAGAAAAAACCACAATATACGGCCAAAGACAACAAAAGCGCAAAAGTAGATCGCTGAAAATGACCCCGTCTTTTGACCTCAAACAAAAACCATTCTTGCCTAATGTTGTAAAAAAGAGAACGTACAGTCAGATTTTTGAAAAAAACCGAACCCATTGAACCCTAAACCTTTACAGGATTTGACTATGAATCACAATAAAATCATAATTTGGATCGCCCTGTTATCCGTTGCAACCATAGGCGGTGTCACTTTATGGAGAACTCTTTCCGTAAAAAAGGCAGAGTCTACGAAATATAAGATGCCACCAAAGATTGTTGAATGCATTGTGGTTGAAAAATCCGATATTTCTCGCAAAAAAACATTTTCTGGTGTATTGAAATCATCTGACAGCATTTCTTTGGTCAGTGAAAACCATGGTCGTATAGAAAAAATCAACTGTAAACAAGGGGATTTTGTTAAAAAAGGACAGATGTTATTTCAGATGGATTCCATGAAGGCCATGGCAGAGTTGCAAGAAGCCAAAGCCAACTTAAAAGTCTTTAAAATCGATTATGATCGCAAGAAAAATCTCCATCGTAAAAAAGCTCTGGCCCTATCAGAGTTGGAGAAATCAGAGGGTGCCTTTTTACAGGCCTGCGGACGACTGAAAAAAGCTCAGGCCGATTACACCAGCACAATCATTACGGCCCCATTTGATGGACAAATAGGCCTCTTTTCTTTGTCTATTGGCACCCACGTTTCCCCCAATCAAGAACTGGCGCGCTTGATTTCTTTTCGTCCATTGGTGGTGGAATTCCAAGTCCCTGAATCCGAACGGAATTACATCAAAGAGGGACAAAATATCGATGTTTTATCAGAATTATTGGACGAACTGCCTGTTTCTGCAACGATTACAGCCATCAACCCTTATTCTGATCCCACCACACACACGGTTCAAGTGAAAGGAACCCTAAGCCAAGAGAGCTCTAAATTGCGCGATGGCGCCTTTGCCCATGTGACCATGACCCTAGGTGAAGCCCGAGACTGTATCGTTGTTCCTCAAGAAGCCATCATTCGTGAAGGTGATTTTGATTATGCCTATAAACTGTCTGATGGACGTGCAAATAAAGTAGAAGTCAGTATTGGATATCATGATGGCAGTCGGGTTCAAATCGAATCTGGTCTTGAACCAGGCACCACGCTGATCATCGACCCCGTAGAAGAATTATTCGATGGTATGCAGGTAAAACCTGTAAGCGAACCCACTGACACCTTTGCCAAATCCAGTGCCAATCAACGTCAAGGAGGCTAGTTCATGTCCCATTCTCCTAATCAGTCGTCTTTCAGCGATTTTTTCATTTATCGCCCAGTTTTTTCATGGGTTTTAAATATCATTGTTGTTCTTTTGGGCATCACCGCATTCTTTCAGCTGTCCACACGACAATACCCATTAACGGAAAGCACTACCATCAGTGTTCGAACCACCATGGATGGCTCTGGAAAAGTCCTAGAGCAGCAAATCACCAAGCCATTAGAGGATGCCTTGTCTGCTCTGCAGGGATTGGATTCTATGAAAAGCACCACACAAAAAGGTGAGTCAAAAATCTATTTAATGTTTAAGGAACAGCGATCGGCTGATGGGGCATCGGCTGATGTTCGAGATACGGTGAGTAAGGCAAAAACAAAATTGCCAGAAGGTGCGGAAATAGAAGTCACCAAAGGAAATGTGGACTCCCCATCCATTATGGAGGTGGCTCTTACGGGGAGTGGAAAGGTTTCTCTGGTTGATCTGTATTACGGCGCTGATAATATATTGAAAAGCGCCATAGAATCCGTACCCGGAGTATCCACCGTAGAAGTGTTTGGTGGAAGCGAAATTCAAATGAATATCGTCTTGGATCCCATCAAAATGGCGTCGTACAACATCACATCTTCGGACGTGGCCCAGGCATTGCGCAATCAAAACTTTCAAAAATCTGCGGGTCAAATTAAAGAGGTTGCACGTGAATTTAACTTAACCACTCAGGCTAGATTAAAAACACCTGGAGAATTTAGAAATATTCTTGTGGGCAAACACGAGGATCGTTTGATTCGGATATCGGATATTGGGATTGTAAATATAGAACCCAAAGAAGAGCAAATGTCCATTTATTACAACAGCGAACCTGCTGTATCTCTGACCATTCGTGCGCAATCCAATGCCAACCCCATAGAAATTTCAAAAGAAGTTCAAAAACGTCTAGACGAATATAAATCGCGCCTGCCAAAAGGAACCGAGATCCATATTGCTATGGATAAATCTATATTTATCCAAGACTCTATTCATCAGGTTTATCGTGCGTTAATCGAAGCCGTTGTTCTGGTTTTGTTGGTGGTGTTTGTATTCTTACGTTCTGTAAAAGCATCTCTGGTTCCACTGGTGACCATCCCTATTGCGTTGATTGGTGCCTTTTTCTTAATGTATTTGATGGGATTTACCATCAACGTGTTATCCCTTCTTGCCTTGGTTTTAGCCATTGGTTTGGTGGTGGATGACGCCATCATTGTTTTGGAAAACATTTATCGGTATATGGAGCGGGGAAAGAGTGCGTTTGAAGCAGCGATTTTGGGAACTCGGGAAATTCAGTTTTCTGTGATTGCCATGACCATTACCTTGGCTGCGGTGTACGCACCCATTGCGTTGGCCCCTGGTGTCATTGGTAAAGTGTTCAAAGAATTTGCCCTAACGCTGGCTGGCGCCGTCATTGTTTCTGGATTTACAGCCTTGACCCTGTCACCTGTAATGTGTGCAAAATTATTGAAAAATCAGGCCATGGGGCACCACGGTTCTGACCAAGGATCTGGGTTTTGGGGACATTTATCCTATGGGATCGAAAAAGTCTTTCTGAAATGTGATGCGCTGTATCTGCGTGGTGTGACGGCCTCGTTGCGTAAAAAAACATTGATTTTGTTTCTTTCGGCGGTGTTTTCTATTTCGTCTGGATTGCTGGGGTGGCATTACCTGAAAAAAGAACTTTCCCCTGTCATGGACGAGGGATTGATATCAGGAAAATTTATACCTGCCCCATCCATGAACTTGACGTATATTAAAAAGCGTGCCAGTCAGATTGATGCGTTGTTAAAAAAGCATCCAGAATTAAACACACGATTGATGACCCTTCAAAGTGGGGATTACTCATTGACCAAGAGCGCTCTGTCTTCTTGGGAGGCGAGATCACGTCCTTGTGTAGACATTGTTAAAGACATCAATGAGGATTCAGAAAGCCTGTTGGGTTTGATGTACAGGGCGCGCTGTGTCAACAGCTCTTTATTATCATCAGCAGAAAGTCAATTTCCTTTGTCGTTCGAAATTTTAACCCATAAATCAGCAGAAGACCTGATTAAAATGGGGCGCATTGTTCGCCGTCAGCTGAAACAATGGCCTGGTGTTGTACGTTTAGACGAATCCGAAACCATGCAAATGGATGAATACGAAATCATCATTAATCGTGATCGCATTGACCAATTGGGCATTGATCCAGAGGAAATATCCCGCACATTATCCACGCTGGTTCGTGGATCAGATATTGGTACGTTTGAGAAAGATGCCCGGGTTTGCCCAGTTCATGTTCGAATTGCTGCATCATCTCTAAGTTCTATCGAGGGAATTTCATCCATTTTTGTCAGAGGTAAAGATACCAATAACAGAGATGTGATGGTTCCGCTGAGTGAAATCATTACCATTTCCATGAAAAAGGGGGATTCATCCATTGAACATTCTATGAAAAACAGATCTTTTAGAATTGATGCTGCATTGAGATCTGATGCCAGCTTGGCGGATACCTATTTGGAATTTAAAGACCATATTATGGCCAATGTTTTGCCACCAGAATACAGCCTAGAGCCCAGTGGCGAATTGGAAAGTTATTTTAAAGAGCAGGGATCCATTTATTTGATTTTCGGTTTGGCATTGGTCTTTATTTTTTTGGTCATGGCCGCACAATTTGAAAGTATACGTGATCCACTGATTATTTTAATTAGCGTTCCTTTGGCGCTGGGTGGGGCTTTGCTGTGTCTGTTTTTACTGAAATCAGGCAGCATTAATGTGTACAGTCAAATTGGATTAATTACGTTAATTGGATTGATCACAAAACACGGTATTTTGTTGGTGGATTTTGCAAATCAAGCCAAAGAAAAGGGTGTATCCACAACAGTGGCCATTTTGGAATCGTGCCAATTGCGATTGCGCCCTATTTTAATGACGACCTTTGCTATGGTTTTAGGAGCCATTCCTCTGGCCATAGCCACAGGTGCGGGATCAGAAGCTCGACGTCAAATTGGTGTGGTTATTGTGGGTGGTATGAGCATTGGAACACTGTTTACCCTGTTTGTTGTCCCCATTTTGTATGTGGTCTTCAGTCGTCCTGGTAAACAGGGCATACCCACGACACCTGGGATAAAAGGATAAGGTTGATAGGGGGGGGGTGCTATGTCACCCCTCTGGGGGTGGTTGAAGCGTTTGTGGGGGCCTGCCCAGAAAAACCCTGTGGGGTTGTGGTTGTGGTTGTGGTTGTGGTTGAGCGTGCAGAAGGTGGTTGAAGATGCGGAATCTGGTTGAAGCGTTTGTGGGGGCCTGCCCCCCTCTCTGGGGGACTAGATAGAGTGGGATTTAGGTTCTACCCTGCCCCTCTGGAGTTGCTTCCAAAGAGATTGGGGGGCTCCTCCACCCCATCTTGTGGCCTTACAGCTGTTGCTTTGATTCTTCTTGGACCGATGGCGCTTTCTCTTTCTGTGCTCCTGCGTGCCCTGTATCCCCCATGCGATCGATGATGGCATTTAGTCGGGTTATGGCATCGGCTCTGGCCCGTCTTCCCGCCCCCACATCCTCTTTTTTATCGTCCTCTAGGTGATTAGAGAAAACAATGTATTGGTGACCTTTTTCAATCCAGCCTACAAACCAGCCATGATTCAGATCCGGATTTTTGCTGCCATCCTGGTTGATCAGGCTGCCCGTTCCCGTTTTTCCATACAATGTCCAGCCATTTTTTAATTCTTCAACAAATAAAATCTGTTTGGTCATGGCATACGCTTGCGGCTTGATAGGCCATTTGCCTGCCAGCATCTGCTGTAAAAAAGTACATTGCTGGGCGCTGGATATACGCAAAGAACTGCCCAACCAGGATTGGCTCAGGCCATTGTTTTGCCCAGAATCACCCGAAACATCCATGTTGCCATAATCAAATTGCGTGACATAATTTTGAAAAATGGGCATCCCCAATTTTTGCGTCAACACTTGGCTGTACCACACGCACGATTCTTTGATCCAAGTGGTGGGATTCATATCCTGTTTCCAGGCGTCATGGGAATCGACGTACCCGGGCTGAAAAGGCCATACAGGGTGTGTGGCATCCGTTAAAATACCCGAATCAAAACCCATCAGTGCCAAGGGTATTTTAAACGTACTGCATGGCGGATAGGCCACATTCGCGTCACCTTCTTGCACGATGATTTCCTGGGCTGTCTGTACCACAAAGCAATGATCAGCGAAAACAACAGAACTTTCCAATCCGAACAATAGTAACAAAAGTTTTTTCACAACCAAAGACCTTAAAAAATTATTTTTATATTCTTATGATACATTTTTTCGGGGAATCAATCCAGCGAGCCTTACCGGAGCCTCTGTGCCATTTTCGATTTTCATGGGCAGAACCATAACAAAGCTACCTGCTGGCGGCATACTATCCAAATGTGCAACATTTTCTATGATGATCTTATCCGCGCCTAAAAACAGACGGTGCACCGGAAAGCCATCTTCTGGTCGATCAGGCGACAGGGTATCAATCCCAAGAGCGTTTACACCACGATCCAGCAAGAGTTCTGCAGCCCCAGGTGATACGGATGGAAAAACATGGTTATTGTGATATTTGGATGGCTGCGCGTTTTGCGCAGTCGATTCTAGTAAGAACGGCCATTCTTTTGGGGGATGACTTTCCAGTTTTTGAGAGGCATTCTCTGTCGTCTGTATTGTGGGTGGGTTATCTGTCATGTCAGTCAGATTCTGCCAGCGATTCTCTGTTGGCTGTTGATGCCAAAACTTGCTCCACCCGGTTTTCACAAACACACAGGATCCAGCTGCGATCTTGCCATGGATGCGTTCAAACTCCGTAACATCTTGGATACAGAGGCTGTATCGTTCATGGCATTTGTGGGAAATATCCATAACCACACACGGCATAACCAAATCGTTCACATCAAAATCATGAATGCTTTTTGCACCAGCGATACAATGACTGGGCGCATCCATATGGGTGCCGATGCCGGCATGCATGCGTATGTTCATGACACGGAATGTATCTTCGCCTTCACAATCGGCATAATCGATATGCACATCATGATGAAACCCACAGCCCCCAGGCCAAGTGGGAATATGGGGATGCAGTGTGTGCGTCAGATCGATGAGTTTATAGGGAAAAATCATAGGGTAACCTGCATGTTGCCAATAAGCACATGCTATATATTGCGAACAATAAAATAAAGCCACATGTCGTCCGAACCATTCACTGGTCCATAATCGTGTTTCTGTTCAATGTCCATAACATCATATCATCCATCAAAACACGTCATGGTCTTGTTTTCGTTCATATTATGGCAATCTATTTCCATTGTGTGGATGTAACGGTCTCTGTCCCCATAGGATGCATAAAAAACTTTTTAGGTTTAAGAGATGTCTCTATTGTGTGACAGATCTCTTGTGTCATGGTACAAGGAATCTACAAGATAAAATTTCGCCCCCCCATTCCATCGCATGTATTTTTATAATTGTAATGGCTGAAATAGGAAATGCTGTATATGTGCATCTGTTTCTTTAAAGGCAAGCTGAATCGTTTTTTTGATGCATCCCATGCAATGCCCCATCCGGTAAGGTGGTTTGTTTATACAGATGTCATAAAGACTCTTCAAACCCGTCCGTAACACTCAGGTTCATCATACACGCATAAAATGATTTGCAATGATTATAGCAATAAACGATCATCTGGGATGATATGATTTAGGTTGAATCATAAGCTCTCCATCACATAACACCATTATTTTCGAATACAATGCATGAATGCACCCCTATTCTGCTGGGATTTACCCCACAATTCCACTTTTCCCACTATTCATAATGGGTCCACATTCTTAAAACTTTTACTGTTTGTTCCTCTTGATTCACGCTGTAAACCAGTCTGTGATGAATATTAATGCGTCTGGAATAAAATCCGTGTAAATCACCCATTAATTTTTCAAAGGGAGGCGTTTTATTAAAAGGATCATTTTTAATAATCTCGATTAAAATCTTGCACTTATCACTGAGGTTCGATTGTTTGATCTTTTCAGCATCTTTCTGTGCTTCTTTTGAAAACAACACGGTGTACATTATAAGTCGATGTCTTTGGAATACTCTTGTACCGGTTGCCCGTGCATATTAATAATGGAGTCCTTTAATCCCGGAACAGAAACAATGTGTAATGTTTCCAGCATGGCGCTGTAATCTTCTTCTGCAATCAAAACAGCCTTATTATGTTTTCCAATAATATAAATGGGTTCATGTATTTGATTGGTATCATTGATTAATTTAAACAATTTGTTTTTTGCCTGAATGGTTGTATATATATTCATGAATGGATTTGCCCCATTGAATAGAATGCACATTTATAGTGTACCCTGTATGGTGCACTGGTTTCAAGGGTTTCAAGACGGTATACCAAAATTTTTACCAATGGTTGAGACAGATAATCTTTGCTGCCCCATCAAAACAGTGTCCTCTAGCCAAGCTTGCTGACGGATTAAAGGCAGCATAAAACAGGAAAAGGGAAACGTTTTTGAATCCGTTTCTTTCTTGTCTATGGGTGGTTACCATACAGAAGAGGTCCCATAAAAAGACGGGACCACAATTCTGATGAAACCATTAGGATCCAGAACCTTCCATTTCAGCGGCACGCAATGGAGAAATAATGCCAATAATGCGACGTCCTTCTAGTTTTGGTGGGCTTTCCACCTTTCCAACAGAAGACAAATCGGCAATAATCCGTTCGATGACTTTTCGTCCCGCATCGGCAAAGGCCACTTCTCGTCCACGAAATTGCAGGGTTAATTTTACTTTATCTCGATTTTGCAAAAAACCCAGGGCATGAGACAGCTTGACTTGATAATCATGCTCTTGAATATTCGGACGCAACTGAATTTCTTTTAACAGCGTAATTTTTTGCTTTTTACGCATTTCCGTCTTCTTTTTTTGCTCCGCATACCGCAAACGACCATAGTCTGCAATTTTACATACAGGGGGACTGGCATCGGGTGCCACCTCGATTAAATCTAGTCCACGCTGTTGAGCCATTTCTTGAGCTTCTCTCAATAAAACAATGCCCAATGCAGCACCATTTTCATCGATCAAGCGCACCTGATGTGCACGAATTATAGGATTCCCTCTGACGGGTTTTTTTGGATAATCCAAGGCATTCTCCACGCTATGCAACAATAAAAACAGAGCCAAGATTTTATTTCTAAAAGGCAAAAACCAAATGCATCATTGCGAACAATAATGCAGGCGTTTTGCACACCAGAATTTCTTTTCCTCACTCTATCTTTATTCCACAGCGTATGCGTCCATTTGTCAAGAGATATTACCCAATTCTGGTAAACAAGCCGCATGGCTTAAAAACGTAACAGCATCCTCTAGGGCCATGGTGTGTTGCTCGTTTTTATGACGCACCACAATGGTGTTGCTGGACTGCTCTTTTTCCCCTGCAATCAAGACATAGGGCACTTTTTTGCTTAAATGGTCCCGCAGCTTGTAATTCAGTTTTTCATTGCGATCATCCACATGCAAACGCAAGAATCCTAATGCTTTGGCCACCTGGTGGGCATAGGCAGAAAAAGCCTCGCTGATGGGGATAATCACGGCCTGAGTTGGTGCCAACCACACGGGCAAATGTCCAGCGGTATGTTCCAAAAATACCCCAATAAACCGCTCAAAAGAACCCAAAATAGCCCGATGCAACATCACAGGGTGATGTTTTTTACCATCGGCTGCGACATACCAAGCATCCAGACGCTCTGGTAAAATAAAGTCCGCCTGCAGTGTGCCACATTGCCATAAACGGCCCAAACTGTCCTTTAAAGCAAATTCCAATTTCGGACCATAAAATGCTCCTTCTCCTGGGAAAATGGTGTACTCTAGACCTGCGCTTTCTGCCCCTTTACGTAAGGATTCCTCGGCATGATCCCAAACCTCATCACTGCCCAATCGGACGTCTGGTCGCGTGGAAAAACGCACCACCACATCCTCGAACCCCAAGGTTTTATACACCGAAAATAATAGTTTACAAAAATCGCGCGTTTCGGAAATCATCTGATCGGGTGTGCAAAAAATGTGGGCATCATCCTGAACAAAGCTGCTGACCCGCATGATCCCCATACGCGAACCCGATGGCTCATGACGCATACAGCTGCCAAATTCCGCCATGCGATAGGGTAAATCGCGATAACTTTTCAAACTGTGATTAAAAATTTGCACATGACACGGACAATTCATAGGCTTCATGGCATAGGTCACCTCGTCTTGATGAACAGCATACATATGGTCACGAAACTTTTGCCAATGCCCTGATGCCTCCCACAGGGTTTTGGATACCAATTGTGGTGTGTTCACCTCTTGATATCCTGCGTGCGTCAATACATTACGCATATAGCTTTTCAAGTTTTGATAAATCGACCATCCTTTTGGGTGCCAAAAAATGGATCCAGGGGCTTCTTCTTGGAAGTGAAACAGCTCCATTACTGCGCCCAATTTACGGTGATCACGTTTTTCAGCTTCGGCCAAACGATCTTGGTATGCCTTTAAATCAGCTGCACTGGCCCATGCTGTTCCATAAATACGTTGCAAAGATTCGGCCTTTTGATCGCCCCGCCAATAGGACCCTGACAATTTGGTCAGTGCAAAATGATGACCCAATACGCCAGTGGACGCCACATGCGGTCCCCGACATAAATCATAAAAATCCCCTTGCTGATAAATGCTTAACACCTGGTCTTCGGGAATGCTTTCTATGATTTTGACTTTAAAAAATTCCCCTAAATTCTGAAAAAAAGCAATGGCCGCTGCTCGATCCCACTCGTGCCGTTGCACAGGCAAATTCCGATCCACGATGTCTTTCATACGTTCCTGTATTTTTACCAAATCGTCTAAACAAAACGGTTCCGATCGATAGAAATCGTAATAAAATCCATTATCAATGACAGGACCGATGGTCACCTGAGTCCCAGGAAACAATTCTTGTACGGCTTGGGCCAACACGTGCGCCATACTGTGTCGTATGATGTCTACACCGTCCGTTGAATCCGCGTTAATCCAAGACACGGATTGCCCCTGATGGATTATGGAGGATAAATCTTTCAACCCATCCCCCACCCGCATGGCAATGATGCGACTGCCACCAAAACTGGGGTCTTGAGCCTCTTTTTTATGCCGTGGAATCCTATTTTCATCCCTCAGCTTATTAAGAAAATCGTGACCTGTTAAAGAGGAAAAGGTATTACAAAACACATTCGTTTCAATGTTTGGCATCTGGATTTTTGACCGCTATATTATGCAACCACTCTAACTGCTCTGGCATTAAAGGTCTATGATGAAAACACCTTTGTTTGTAAAAAATGGCTGGAATCTCTGTCCATTTTATGCTGATATACTCTCATATCAATTACTGTGATGGGTTCATGGATTTTTTCCCTTTTCAATCGTTCAAAATCTCGGCTACGATTTCCTTGAAAAAGCCCTTGGCTGGTTTTGTTTTTCTGACTTTATTTTCCCTAAAAACCTATTGCACGAGCCCTGTTTTAGATCAAGAATTTCACGCGTTAAGAACAGAGCTCGCTCAGGTTTATGAAAAGATTGCCCGATTAGAGAAACGAGTGCGCGCAGAACAATCCGTCCCAAATGATCGCGCGCCGTCTTTCTCATCAACAGCATCAACGGCATCTCTGACATCGACAGAACAAACCCAGGATGAGGAAGACCATTTATTCCACAGCCCAAACAGTCAGGATGACGCCCAAGACCCTCCTGAATCACAGGATACAGAAAACATAAGAAATAAGACAAGAGAACAAAGAACATTGTCCATTGACAAATTAATTACAGAAAATGAACCCTTTTCTACCATGCCTGTACCTCCTGGCTGGGTTGCGGGCACTGTACCTGCTTCTGCCCTGGTCTCTGCCTCTGCTGTTGGCCAAAAGCCATCAAGGAATGAAACAATGATGCCTGGAATCAGCGTACAACAGGCAAAATGGTTGTTGGAAAAAAGGGAAATGCTGCGTGCCCGCCATATGTTGGCTGAATTGGCAACAGACCAGGGGTCAGAAGAATATCCCTTTGCTATGTATTGGTTGGGCATCTTGGATATGCACGAAAATCGTTTAGACATTTCCTTTTCGTTGTTTTTGAAGGTTTACACTCATTGCAAAACCGATGCAAATTTCAAAATTCAACAGTTATGCGTGGCAGCCTTATTGCGCATGTCTCAGATCCGTTTACGCCAAAACAAGATTACCCAGGCCAAAAAACTTTTCGAACACTGTCAAAAACGGTCAAAATCCCTAACTGTACCGTTGCCTCGACATATCTTATACGGCATTCGAGAAATGCGGGCAAGAATGCGGACAGAGATGAAAAAATTGAAAAAAGCAGGCAAAACAATATCGGATCAAGCTCCTGCCCCAGCAGCAAAACGCTCTGCCCTTATCCCTGCACCCGATGGCCCCAAAGAATCATACACACCCATTGCTCAGGCCTCGTCCAATGTGCGTCCTGAAGAATCAGTCCCCTTGCTGTTGAATAACACTGCCACTGGTTCAGAACGTGATCCTGAAAAGGGCCACCCATCCGATTCAACAGAGGACAACGCCTATTAACCCCCTCCCTTGCTCCTAACGATATATCTGCCCCCTGCGCCTGCTGGTACGGGCTGGATGGGGTGGAAAATATATGATGAGACCCCCCCCGTTACCCTATACGCCAGGCTTTGCTCGTTCGCCCCCACAAAACCCAGTCATCCATGTCGCTTTTTATTCTTTCAGATGTGATTCACACCATCCTGTACCTGGTACTGGCTGTGGTGGCCTATATTGATCAGCGTACTTATCGCATTCCCAATATGGCCATTGTGACGATTGTGGTCTTGGCCGGCGTAAATGCCTCCATTGGGGAAGCGATCTATCCTGTTTCAGCCCTCTTTTTGTCCATTGTTTTGTCCATTTTACCCATTATCATGGGGTATATTTTGGGGCGTGCGGTCCATTTTGGTGGGGGAGACATTAAATTAATAGGGGGTTGTGGGTTGTTTATTCCCCCAGATGATGTAGGGAAATTTGTTATGGGCATAGGATTGCTCAGCATCCTGCACCGATGGGTGTTTCGAAAAACCCCCATTCCCTTTGCGCCAGCCATTGCCACATCTTTTGTACTGATCAAGATGGTTGGACCCAGCATACCCCCATGGGTCATGCCGTAAAGATACTGTGAACAGATGGTGGACTGATCTTTCCCTTTGGACTGATCCCCCGTTATACTGAATGTCGTATTAATTTTTAACAAAACAATCATGACCACGACCCCTGTGCATCCCATATTTCACCTTACTGCCCAATCAGGAAAAGCCCGCACCGGTCGTATTGCCACAGCGCACGGCGTACTGGAAACGCCTGCATTTTTGTTTTGCGCTACCCACGCCACATTAAAGGGATTATCCATTGACAGCATCAAGGCCGCAGGCACACCGATTTTGCTCAGCAACACCTATCATTTAATGCTGCAACCCGGATCAGATTTAATTGAACAATTGGGTGGCATTCACACCTTTATGGGTTGGGATGGCCCCGTATTTACCGATTCAGGGGGATATCAAATTTTCAGCCTACATCACGGGTCCGTTTCCGATGAAATCAAGGGCAAGCGCCGCAATATGTCGTCGTTTCCCCCGGTAAAAGTCACGGAAGAAGGTGCCCTTTTTGTATCCCACCGCGATGGAAAACGTCATCACTTGACCCCTGAAAAATCCATTCAAGTTCAAACGGAATTGGGGGCCGATTTAATTTGTGTTTTGGATGAGTGCACGCCATTGCACATGACGCGCATTCAAACAGAGCGCTCGATGCACCTCAGTCACCGTTGGGGCCAGCGATCCCTGGATGCCTTTGACATTCGTAAAAAACCCCACCAAGGATTGTATGGCATTGTTCAGGGCGGCATTTATCCTGATTTTCGCAAACACAGCGCCGAAATGATTGCCAATATGCCCTTTTTTGGTCATGCCATCGGCGGATCCCTAGGCGCCACAAAATCCCAGATGAGTGAAGTCATGGATATGGCATTGTGCGATAATCATTTATATGCTCGTCCCATTCATTTGCTGGGCATAGGCGGTGTGGAAGATATTTTTCAAGGGGTATCAAAGGGAATCGATACCTTTGATTGTGTATCCCCTACGCGATTGGGCAGGCATGGCGGAGCACTCATTGCCAATGCCTACTGGGATGATGCATCAGAAGATTGGCGGCCAAAAAACCATATCAATTTGTGGAAATCCTGTTTTCGTACCGACCCAAAGCCCATTGATGCCTCTTGTCCCTGCGCCACATGTGCGGTGTACAGTCGGGCCTATTTGCATCACCTATTAAAAGCGAAGGAAATCTTAGCATTGACGGCTCTGACCGTGCACAATGTGTCCTTTATGAATCGATTGATGGCGGCCATTCGGCAAGGCATTGCGACACATTCTTTGCACGATGTTCGAAATCAATGGTCCTGCGCGGCTCTCTCCTCCTCTGGGGTAACGGCGTCATAGGCTGTTATCGTTGGTCTGTTGCCAGCGGTCGGTTATCTTTTGCCTACAGGCTGTGGTATTGTATACTTATCATAGGTTTTCTCCCTGTTTTTTCGTGGCCCCTCCTGTTGTCAGTATTTCTGAATTATCCTATGGCTATGGCAACAGTGTGCCCATTTTAAATGGATTAACCCTGAATTTTAATCCAAAAGAAATCATCATCATTACCGGTCCGTCTGGATCTGGAAAAACCACCCTATTAACCCTGATGGGGGCGTTACGTTCACCGACGATGGGGCGCATGACCGTCATGGGGTATGATTTGATGGCGGCAAGTAAACAAAAAAAGTCCATGTTCAAACCATCTGCGCCCCTGAAAGCCGCCCTGAGTTTGCGGAAAAACATTGGGTTCATTTTTCAAAATCACAATTTAATCAAAGCTTTAACAGCCCAAAGCAATGTGGAAATGGCCTTGGAACTGGATGGTGTCGGGCCAAAAGACAGGGAAAATCGCGCCAAAATCATGTTAAAACGTTTGGGATTAGGCCATCATTTTCTGTCTTATCCAGCCCAATTATCGGGCGGTCAACGTCAACGTGTGGCCATTGCTCGGGCTTTGGTTCGTCAACCAGCATTAATCTTGGCCGATGAGCCCACAGCATCATTGGATTTTGCTTCGGCAACAGAGGTCATGGCCTGTTTCAAGGAATCCGCATCCATATGGGGCACAACAACCATTATGGTCACCCACGACCAACGATTAATGCCCTTGAGCAATCGTGTAATCGTGCTAGAAGATGGCATTGTGGTCAAAGATTATCGCAATGATGGGATATTTTCCCAGTAAACATCTGGCCTTTCTGTCAGTCGGGTGCACCTGAAATATTGCTATGATGGGTTGCGGGTTTATTGAGCAATAATTTTTCCAAGATATCCTGGTTTCAGGCCTTGACTTTGGTGGGGATATTATTCAAAATTTAATCAGAATGGATGGGTGGCCGAGTGGTTAAAGGCATCAGACTGTAAATCTGACGACGTACGTCTACGTAGGTTCGAATCCTACCCCATCCACCATGCGGGTGTAGCTTAGTGGTAAAGCCCCAGCCTTCCAAGCTGGCTATGTGGGTTCGATTCCCATCACCCGCTCCATGTTTTTGATTGTTTAAAGCATTTTCTGAAAACAATACCCCCCGTGTGCGTTGCTTTAATCCCCTTCCCAGTATGTTTTCCATCAGGTTTTCTCTCTATCAGCTCCCCACCCCCCCCTTCTGTGAACGCAATCATCGAGGGCTGTTAATGAGGGTACCGTTTGTGGTTTATGCGTTTATGGGTTTGTGAGGGTAAAAGATTTTTTATATGGCTCTGTTGGCTCTGGCACCCTTTTTGCCCATGTCTTTTGTACCACAGAGCCACTCCACGAGCCCCGTGACGTCATTGTGTTTGGATTTTTTTTCTGAAATTGCATGGTGCCACAGGGGGAAACACTGGGCAAAATGCCTCCTCCTTTTTGATAAAATTTTATCCATTTTTTATGATTATTTTTTCAAAAATTTCTAAAAAATTAAACCTTTTTAAGGTTTTTAACAAATGACAAAACAGAATGATCATTTTTATTGAAAAATTTAACATCCTTATGGGTGCAGCAAGGTCTAAAAAATTCATTAAAATCTGTGACTTAGTGTTGACAAGAGGTGACTTTCCCATTAAAAATACCATTGTATAAACCATAAACAAGAGTATTTAAAGTGAAAAATTTAATAAAATGTTTTCAAATTTCATGCGTTTTCTTTCTGGCCGGTGTGGGGATGATACAGGGGATGGAAGTGGTGGATGGGAAACATCCAGCAACAGCAGTGAGGAAAAACTCCACAACTGATGAATCAAGCTCTAGAAGCAACAGCCCCAGAACCAGTGCCGTAGGTGCAAGTGCCGAACCTTGCACACTCCAAAATGTTTTGAATATTGTTGAGAGAATAAATCCAAAAATTTGCAAAATTAATTTGACAATTAACATCACCAATGCTGCCTGTGAAAAAAATGACCACCTGGCAGCTATTGAAAATCTTCAAAAACAAGTAGGTTTTATTTCAGTAAAAATAGTTAATATAGAAGAATGTTTTGATCCAAGTAAAGCAAATGTAGAATCATTGGAAAAAAGTATAGATGAAAAAAACGAGACAACTCACTCTGAGGAGATGATGAATTTAATCGCAAAAGTCTGTAATACAAAAGAACGGACACCTAATCTACAAAAAGTCTATAAACAAAAAAATACGAATTCAAAGTGGAGATTAGTATAGCAATATACGATTTATTCATATCAAAAAAATCTTAGCTTCTAACACGACACCCAATTCTGGTGTATGATGGATTCAGATAATATACAATAAGGGAATTTCTGTGCGGGTTATCGTTGGTATGTCTGGTGGGGTAGACAGTTCATTGGCTGCAGCATTGCTGTGTCAACAAGGTCATGACGTCATTGGCGTGACCTTGCAATTGTATGATTACGATACCACCATAGAAGAAACCGATCCCAGTAAACGTCATTGTCATCCTTTGGCTTTTATAGAAGATGCCAGACATGTGGCCAAAAAACTGGGCATTCCCCACCACCTGTTGTCCCACCAGCATATTTTTCGATCCGAAATCATTGATCCCTTTATGCAATCGTACCGTCAGGGAAAAACACCTCTGCCATGTGCTAAATGCAATCGGGACGTTAAAACGTCGGCTCTGTACAACATGATGACAGAATTTGGGGCAGATGCCATGGCCACGGGTCATTATGTGCGACGCATTGATGTCGATGGCCAAGTGCATATTCATCAGGGACAAGATGCCATACGCGATCAGAGCTTTTTTCTGTTTGCCCTGGGTTCTCATTATTTTGACAAGATGCTGTTTCCGCTGGGGGCGTATTCCAAGGCTGAAACCCGTGCCAAAGCCCAAGAATTGGGTCTGTCTGTGGCCGATACGCCCGCCAGTCAAGATTTGTGTTTTATTGCCAAAAAATCTTATAAAACCCTTTTTAATGCCGCCCATGGAGATATTATCCATGTGGATGATGGCCGAATTTTGGGACAACACCAAGGCATTACAGGCTTTACCATCGGTCAACGTCAAGGTCTGGGCATCGGTGGGCAGAGCGAAAGCCTGCACGTCGTGGCTCTGGATGTGGCAAAAAATCAGGTGGTGGTGGGGCCGCGTCATCATTTGGCGTGCTCTGTCATTCATTTGGATCAGGTCAATTGGCTGGCACCAGAATTATTGCCTGCGCAGCGTGGGGAACATGATTCTTGTCAAGGGTCTGCCCACAGAGGTTCTGAAGACAGAAGCCGCCAAAGTCAAAAGTATGAGGAAAATCCTAGAAGTGAGGATTTTTGTGGTGCAAGTACGGGTGGTTCAAGTTCTTGTGATTTAAGTTCTGGGGATGAAAACGCTGAAAAACAATCTGACATCTCACAGCTGGCATCCCATCGTGGCCATGGGGAAAATGGCGCGACAGAAAACGGCAACGTGCCACATATTCAGGATATTCAGGTCAAAGTTCGCTCTTCCAGTCGTGCTGTGCCTGCAAAAATTCATCTGCTTGGGGACAGCGCCATCATTTATTTAGAAAATCCCGATTATGCCATTTCGCCTGGTCAAGCCTGTGTGTTTTATCATGGTACACGCCTGTTGGGTGGGGGGTGGATTTCAGAGCGCACTCGCTCGGATGCATATCTGCGCCAGAAAGAAAGCGCTTGAGGATCCCGTTGTCTATCGTGTAATTCCTTACCAGAGGGGGATGCCATACGTGTCCGCTTAGCGATTTTAGGAGGGCCTCTGGTTAAAAACCATCGGCGCAGCAATGCTGATGGACAAAGAGGCATTACAGCAACTGACAAAAGACAGTAAATAAAACCAATTATATCCCAGCATACCAAGTGTTCAAACCCAAAAATTCACCCTCTGGCACGAATACAAGAATATAACCTAATTATTTCGCAATGATTTGCACCTTGGTCATGATGTTTAGTATCATTAAAATAATAGCCATGCACAAAAAGCAATCTATGACAATATCATACGACGCATTTAAAGCTGTGAGTTTACGTTCGGGCACAATTGTAAAAGTAGAAGAATTTCCCAGACTAAAACACCTGCTTTTAATGCCTAGGCAGATTTTGGTCCTGACATGGGCATGCTCCATTCCCCAGTATAGGCATTCTTGGACAAAAATTTGAATACATACATGTACGTTCTGGTATGATTTTAAATCCAAGGGAATTTCCCAGACTAAAACACCTGCTTTTAATGCCTAGGCAGATTTTGACCCTGACATGGGCATGCTCCATTCCCCAGTATAGGCATTCTTGGACAAAAACTTGAATACATACATGTACGTTCGGGTACGATTTTAAATCCAAGGGAATTTCCCAGACTAAAACACCTGCTTTTAATGCCTAGGCAGATTTTGACCCCACGATAAGGGTATGGCAAACTTCAGCCCAAGTGACTGTGCATTATACGCCAGAAACCTTTCTCCTGGGCCAGATTGTGGGGCGTGTTAACTTGGCAGAAAAGAACATATCAGGCTTTAAATCTGAGTTCTTGCTTGTGGGATTTGGGGATGAAAGCGGCGCGATCGTTCTGATCACCGTTGATCCCAAGGTTCCCAATGGACAAAAAATCTGTTGAGACGCTGTCGGGAATCATTTTACCTGGCCCCACGACCCTATACCCCAGAGCAGCTTGGAACCGTAGTCCATGGAGGTAGCTTATGGGTATAAATTTTATGGCTTCAGATTCAAATATAAAAACCCTCGACACCTCTCTCAGTCTTTGTAGAGAGGTTTACGACCTAAGCAAGCCGAATCCACCAGAAGATGCGTATGCTTTTTATCGTGATTATGCATTGCAGGCAAAGGGGCCTATTTTAGAACCAATGTGCGGTCTGCCATTACTTGAAGAAGGTTTCAATGTTCATGGCTTTGATGCAAGCGATCATATGCTTGCGTCCTTGCATGCTAAAGCCAAGGTTAAAAACCTAGAGCCCACGGTATGGAACGGGTTTGTTGAAGACTTGGAACACTTTATGATCACCCAAGCCATGATGGCGTTTTATTGTTTGAAGGTGAAACGGTTAAAGCCGTACCACCACTTGACGTGTGGTGTGGCTGTGTATGGCCTAAACCCAATGGTCAGATGATCATGCTAAGTTCATTAGCAACCATGAAGGGCAATGGTTACCATTCCATCGGCAAATATGAACTCATCCACAATAACAGCATTATTCATAAAGAAATTGAAGAGCTGAGAGTGAAGGTTGATGAGCAGGGTGAGTTAATCAAAATTCTGAAAAATTGCGGATTTAAAGTGCGTGCAATAAAAGCTTTTGATGAATCAGCTGCTCCAGATGAAAACGATGAGAGTGTTATCTATGAATGCAGACACTAATAACAGAGCAATTTGATTTGGAGAATCATCATGCAAATAACATGTAGATACATTATTATGAATGAAGTTTGTTGTATGTCATTCCTGCGCAGGCGGGAACCTAGTGGAGTTCCGCAACCTATGGGATGCCCGTTTTCACAAGGACGACAATACAATGTTTTAACGAGGATGACAACGAATTACCCAACGTTTGAGACGGGTGATGCCAAAGGAAAATCCTGGGGGGCCAAAAATCCTTGGGATCCTTGACCTGGCCCATGACCGCTGCCCCAACACAACAAAGGTCCTAGCTGGCCCACGAACCAGGATTCCCCAAAGTCGTTGAATGCTTGACGCCGACATATTGGTCGGGAAACAAATACCCCTTTAGGTGATGCACACTCTGGGCGACCTCTGCAAAACCCGTCATAATCAGCTTTAATTTATGGGGGTACGTCACAATATCGCCTGCAGCATAAATGCCTGGACGACTGGTTTGTCCTGTTAACGGGTTGGTCACAATACGCTGTTGATCAATATCCAACCCCCAACGGCTTAATGGTCCAAGATCATTTTGCATGCCAAAAAAGGGCAATAAAATATCGGCCGATAGGCTCTTACTGCCCCCTGCCCCATCATGAACATGTACAACACTGATTTGTCCGACCTGCCCCTCTAGTCCCAACAATTGATAAGGCACATGCAACTGAACTCGGCCCGATTGAAACTCTTCTTGCAATCGCGCCACACTGTGTTCATGAGCACTGAAACGGGCACGACGATGGACCATGTGAACGGATTTTGCGCTGCCTGCCAACACCAAAGCCCAATCCACAGCCGAATCCCCACCGCCAGCAATGACAATATCTTTACCCGCCCAACCATGGCCTGATGGCACGGAATAAAATACACTTTGTCCTTCAAATTGCTCTATACCTTCTAAGGGAGGCCGCTTTGGCACCAAGGCGCCAGCCCCGCAACAAATGATGATGGATTGGGCCAAAATCACACGCCCAGCAGAGGTCCGAATGACAAACAACCCGGATTCCTCTTGATCCACATGCTCGGCCGTTTGACCACAAAAAACGGTGGGTTTAAATGGCGCCATCTGTTGAGATAATTGTGCCACCAAATCGGCGGCAGATATTTCAGGCATTCCAGGAATATCATAGATGGGTTTATCCGGATACAAGGCCTGACACTGGCCACCCAATTGGGGCAATGCCTCGATCAATGCGCATTTCAATTGCATCATACCAGCCATAAATACGGCAAATAATCCCACGGGGCCTCCACCTAAAACAACCACGGGAAAAACCGTGTTCTGATCCGAACCATTCAGTGATTGCGATTGTGTATGATCATTCATAGACTTTTTCTCCTCTTGTTAAACACCAAAATTCCATATCCTGTTTAAAAAACGGCCTCCCCTTGTTCAACACTATTCCACATACAGTAGTAATGTACAGGGCTCTATTCTTCTGGGTGACCAGCCTCTCTTTCTTCTTGGGTGCGCCACATCAGGCTGTAAAGCCCCTGTTTTTCTAATAATTCATTATGAGACCCTTGCTCTGCGATTTGTCCACCATCAAATACAATAATTCGATCCATCCGACGCAACGTGGCCAAACGGTGGGCAATCACCAAGACGGTTTTATCCGTAAAAAATTCCCATAAATGATCTTGTAACTGTGATTCTGTTACAGAATCCAATTGTGACGTGGATTCATCCAAAATCAATATCTTCGTATGACGGAGCATGGCGCGCGCAATGGATATGCGCTGTTTCTGACCACCAGAGAGACGAACGCCGTGCTCACCAATCCATGTATCCATACCGTTTGGCAAATGTTGAATAAAATGCTGACAACACGATTCTTGCAATACACGTTTGAAATCCTCTGGTGTGGCTGATTCTTTGGCATACAAAATATTGTCCTTGACGGAACGTTCAAACAAATGGGTTTCCTGTGGCACCAGCGTGATTTGATGATATACAGAGCCAAGATTGGTGGTCTGAAGATCTTGTCCATCAATGGAAATGGATCCACTTTGAATCTCATATAAACGCAACAACAAATGGGCAAAAGTACTCTTTCCACTGCCTGAGCGCCCTACAATACCGACTTTTTCACCCGAATGAATCTGCAAGGACAGGTTCGTAAATATAGCAGGACATCCCGGATAGGCAAAGTGTACACCCGAAAATGTGATGTCACCTCTTTTGACACACAAATCGGGCAAATGTTCATCCTCTCCCATGGATTTTCCGTCAAAAATAGCCTGCAACGATTGGGTAATGCTGCCGTAATATTCAGATATACTGGAAAAAACCTGATCAAAGCGCCATAAAAAATCCATCACAGATCGATTGACGCTGAGCACCAAAACCACTCCTCCCGCATCAATTTCACCCTGTCCGTATCCTTGGCATAAAAAATACCCATTGGCTATGAAAACGAGAACCGAAATAACGCTGGTCACAGCACGCATATTCAAGTATTGCTGCTCCATTTGTTTTTCCTGATTCACCACATCATCCATTGTATGGGACAACACGGCATCTTCTCTGCGGTTACTGTAAAACAAACGAACAGATAAAATATTGCTTAAAATATCAATGATTTTTCCAGTAAAAATCGATCCTTTTTGAAATAATTGATGGGATGATTTTAATAATTTTCTAGAAGAAAACCAGCTGATCCCCATGACACACATGGCCCAAAGTGCCATCAATGTCCCAAAAACAGGCTGTACGAATGTCAATGCGACAATGGCGATGATCACAGCCAGAGTATTGCCCAAAAATTCTTGGCTTAAAGCCTCGATCAGGCTGGGGACATTGCGCATTAAATCATTTATTTTGGAACCCAATGCCCCCGATTGATGCTTTTGAAAATAGGGATATGCTTTACCGAAAATCTCGCTGGTGACTTTTGTTCCAATGGTTTTACGCAACACAGGCATCATGCCGATACTGATAAAGTGATCATACAAACGATAGTTTAAAATCAAAACAAACCGTATACCAATAAAAAACAACATGGGAAAAAACAAAGATTCTTGTTTTTCAGAAATGCTCACCACGATCATTTGTATGGCGCAAGACGTCAAAGACAGACCCAAAGCCCATGCCACAGGCACCCAAAGAATCAGACCTATACGCCAAGAAAATGGGCGAATGATGTGCCACAACCAAGCCAAGGCAAACCGATTAATGGATGGCCCAGACCCCTGGGGATGTGCCGTATGTGTTCCAACAGGATCAGAAGGTAAAATCACGCCAGGAACAGTATGGAATAAAGACATTATCATGGTAACACACTATTCATTTTCCGTCCTGCCCTGTCTTACCCAAAAAAAGACACAAAAAGTTAGACAGAACCAGGGGCTGTTCACAAGGAAAATGTTTATCTAGACTGTTCAAAACCATTAAACAATACACACCAAGAGACACCTATGTTGCCCAAAGTATCCATTTTAAATGCCTCATCAGCCAGCCTGATTGGCCGCAGCGCATTATTTGCCCTATTATTTCTATCTGTTTCGCCTATATTTTCAAAAATAAAGAAAAATCCACAGATCAAGGCGAACACAACCTATGTTTATAATCCTGTAAAAAAATTGTTAACGCCCCAAGAATACCTTCACATGCTCAGCCAATCGTGGGACAGCATTCAAACATTACGCACGGATTTGATTCAAAAAAACCCCAATGGCACTCATATGAAGGCGGATTTATATTTACGCCGACCCGGAGAAATGCGACTGGTCTATCATGCGCCATCCCAAGTTCAAATGATTGCGCTGAAAGGCAAATTAATCCATTACGATGGTCGACGAAATCGCAGCCAATCCATGGATTTATCCCGCAGCCCGGTGGCCTTTTTATTGCAAGGGAAATTGCATGACCAAGTGCAATTGGTCGAGATCATACACCGTGATGCATGGATTACATTGGTGATGAAAATCAAAAAAGATCCAAATGCTGGGAAATTTGGTCTGACATTTAACCCTGTTCTGCTGAAAAATCCCCGCTTGTGTCCGCTGACTGGTTGGTTTATGACAGATGCTTATGGTAAAACCACCACCATCACCTTATCGAACACCATAAAAAATGCCCCAATGCCAAAAGGAACGTTTGAATTGCAAAAGAAATAACCCATATCCCACCACACATGAACATCTTTATTATCCATGAACCACCGAAGGGGCTGGAATAAGCAATGGGGACCAGAATGAATCATGAGGTGATGACCTCTGATCTGGATGCAAGACTATCATTTGGAGGGGGGTATCACCCCCATAAAAAGTCCACTGCCTAACAGATCCATGCCATCCAACCCGTTGGTATCCGTGTGACTATGACTGGGGGGGGTCAAGCACCACCCATGGGGATCATATGGTCCAACTCCATACATTCTCTGTGGGAACCATTGCCCCTGACCCCACGGCAAGATAGAGGGGTAGGCGGCCTATGTTTTGGCTTGTTTTCTATTCTGTCTGCGTACACGCTTTGCCGGCTTTTTATTCTTTATAGGTCTTTTATTATTTTGATTGCGCGATTTTCGACTGTGTTGACACACGATGCCATCGACGTACCCCTTGGGTATTCTTTGGCATACTTGAGACGCCGCCAATTGTGTGCTGTACGGACCGATCCAAATACAATGCCGCCCACCTGATCGTTGAATATGGGTTCTGCCCCAGGATGACATGGTTTTTTTCATGGCCATAATCCCTTTTTTATTCCCACAGGGCACTTGAATATAATATCGATACAGTGATAAATTGCCTTGCTCTTGATGAGGATTCTTCTTTTTACAAAAACCAGGACGGTTTTCTGGCATTTTTAAACTCTCATCCACCAACGTATAAATGCGAACTTTGGCGTACCCTTTGTGATAAAATCCCAAACGTCGTGCGGCTGCGACCGACACATCCAAAATGCGTCTTGACGAAAACGGTCCACGATCATTGACGCGCAAGACCAATTTTTTACCATTTTCTAAATTTTCAACCATAATCATGGAGGGCAATGGCAAGGTTTTATGAGCAGCCGACAGTTGGAACATATTAAAACGCTCTCCGCTGGCTGTTTTCGCCCCATGAAATCCATCTTTACCCCCGTAATAAGAGGCAATACCCGTTTGCATCAACTCAAAGTGCTTTTGTGGAACGTACAGACAATTTTTAATCACATAGGGACGGGATGTTGAACGTACAGGGCTGGGCGTTTGAGTAACTTGTGGAATGGAACATCCCGATAAAAAGACCATCAGCGCACCTGCCAATACGGGGATAATGCTTCTGGCAATCGTTTGAATGCTCGGGGTTATGCCGCTGGGCCATAGGGGTCGAAAAATAGGCTGAATACACAATAAATTCTTGATCGTCATGGACCTATTCTCCAAAATCACCTTGATTATAAGCTGTGTTCGATTTCATCCGAACAACGCCTGATTTGTTTTTTCTTTTCCCGATACAGCCTACTGTTTATGTAATATTTACGCCACAATCTCCACAGTGCGCCCAGAATGGTGGCCAACGGTATGGCCAATACAATGCCCAAAACCCCCTTGACTGCTCCTCCTATCAGTACAGCCAACAAGACGAACAATGGATGCAATCCCGTTCGTGATCCCACAAAATAGGGTGTTAAAATTAACGACTCTAGGATGTTGCCCACCACGTACATAGATATAATGCTGATCACATAGGATGCTTGACCCGATTCAACCACCCCAATCATGCACGCCGTTAATAAACTGATAAAAAATCCCACATAGGGGATAAAGACCAACACGCCGCTGAGAAAAGATACGGCAATGGCATGGGGCAGATGCAACACACCAAACAAAAAAACGCCATAATATAACATCAATGCAACACATACGCGGACTTGACCCAAGAAATATTGTCGCAATGCTCGATCCATATCACGCAAGCATAATACTGCCATTGAACGAATAGACGTCGGTATTAACATATAAAACTGATTCCGTATTTGGGCCCCATCCTTGACAAAATAAAAGGCAATAACCGGAGAAAGTGCCAACGTTACCATCAGTTGACCTAACGCCCAACCATTATGCAAT
>CANHKV010000005.1 GCA_947461445.1 Holosporales bacterium
AATAAACGGCATGGATCCCAACCACCATTGGTGGGGTATATTATCCACCATTACGGGAAAGGAAGGCGTCTTCCCTTCCCATAATCAACAGATCCATCGCATCCGTTAAACGGTCCAGGCGGGCCACAATTTAAAAAACCAAACAAGGAGAAAAACTAAAAATGACAAAACTATACTCCATTTTTTTTCTGGCATTAATTGGGGCCACCACTACAGGCAGCGTATTTGCGAAAAAGATTTTTACCCTTGATCCTCCTAGACATTTTTATGATTCCGAGACCTTTAGAGCTGGGGGGAATGATATGATTCATGATGTTTGTCCCGGATGTGCTGTGCGTAATGCGACAAGATTTTTTTCTGATGAAACTCTTCAGGGATAATTTGTACAGCTAGAGTTATTTTAGAATGGATTTTTAGGCTAATATTCTCCATTCTTTTTCTGGCAATGCTGGCCCTGGGTACTACGGGTTCCAGGTTTGCCAAAAGGCGTGCTATTGCTCATGAGGTGGAGACTACGATCAAAGAAGATAGGGGGGAATCTGGTGACCTTGGATACGGTCAAAATGCAGCTGCTGTATACTGAAGATTCTAAACCTGGTTCTGCTATGCGTTCTTCTGGTGATTCTAAAGAAGAAAATTTTTTATTAAATATTACGCTTGTTTTTTCATTATATATATCGTAATATTTTTTGTCTAATATTGTTCATATGTCAAATAAAAACAAAACGTTTGACGAATTTAAAAAACTAAACAAGGAGAAAAACTAAAAATGACAAAATTATATTCTATTTTTTTTCTGGCATTAATTGGGGCCAGCAGTATGAACTCTGTTAATGCCGCAGCCGATAAAATTAAAGAAAAATCGCATACCAGTAACAAATACGAAGACAATGAGACCGCCAACAATAATGATAGTAGTAATGATGGCAATGAGCACAATGTTCGCGTCACTTTCGCCTAATCAGCTCATCTGCTCTTGCAGGATTGGTGTCCTCAATGACCTGATTCTGCATCTATCTGTGATATTCAAACAATTAATAGAGGAAGATTGACATGATAAAATTATACAATATTTGTTTTCTGGTATTTCTGAGTTCTGTTTTTAGCAATGATGTATCCGCTAAATTAGATGAAATCAATAAAAGCAATACAATAAATGCTACAAAAGATAAAACCAGTGATAACGAATCTAAGAACAAAAACAACGGAAATGATGATGGCAATACGATCGATATTGACATCAATGTCCAACCGGCGTGAAGGTAGAGAAGGTACGATTATCTATCTTTTCTGATGGCATTGGTAAATCATCATCCGCATCCCGTTTATACAGTGTTTAATAAACAAAACGTTTGACGAATTTAAAAAACTAAATAAGGAGAAAAAATAAAAATGAAAAAACTATATTCCATTCTTTTTCTGGCATTCATTGGGGCCAGCAGTACGGATAGCGTGTTTGCGAGAGGATCTTTTCAGTCTCATTCTGCTATGACTCATGAGGATCTTTCTGACATTTCACGGGATCGTACAGCAGTTGAGGATGTTGGGCGTACTGTAAAAGACGACAGAAAGGCGAAAAATGGTGACATGCCTAAGGAAACCTCCCAAGATCCCAAGGTCCCAGGCCAATGGTTTTAAAGGGTGTGGGAAGCAATGGCGGCATCCATCCCAACCACCATTGGTGCGGTATATTATCCACCATTACGGGAAAGGAAGGCATCTTCTTTTCCCGTAATCAACAGATCCATCGCGTTCGTTAAGCGGTCCAGTCGGGCCACAATTTAAAAAACCAAACAAGGAGAAAAACTAAAAATGACAAAATTATATTCCATTCTTTTTCTGGCATTAATTGGGGCCACCACTACAGGCAGCGTATTTGCCGCGAGAGTAAAGCTTCCTTATCCTCATCCTGCTATAGCTCATGTGGAAGATAAGCTCTATGAGGATCATCACAATAAAGATGGTATTAAATTATCTGGTGTGAATTCTTATAATATGGTGGGTTATGTGGAAGATAAGCTCTATGAGGATCATCACAAAGAAGATGGTATTGTATTATCTGGTGAGGATAGCCATCTTGACGGAAAAAGCGCTCCTACAATCGTAGAACCAGAAAATCAACCTCAACCCTTCGTCGCCTAATAAAAAATAGGACCCAGTCCCAGTGGTTTAAGGGAAGCAATGGCAATAAACGGCATGGATCCCAACCACCATTGGTGGGGTATATTATCCACCATTACGGGAAAGGAAGGCATCTTCTTTTCCCATGATCAACAGATCCATCGCATCCGTTAAACGGTCCAGGCAGGCCAGGATTTTCTCCTTTTCTGCTGGATGAAAAGAATGCAAAACATAGTCACTGACGCCGCTCTGATGGGCTGGACGGTCAATGCCAATGCGAATGCGGTCGTAATCGGGACCCAAAACCGTGTGGATGCTTTTTAACCCATTGTGGCCACGGGCACTGCCCCCCTTTTTCAAACGAATTTCTGCGCATGCCAAGTCCAATTCATCGTGAATGACTAAAAACCGAGCATTGGGATAATGGCGATACAGTGGGGATACGGCTTGGCCCGATAAATTCATATAGGTTTGGGGACAGCACAGCACAATTTTTTGATTTTCCACCATGCCTTGGGTTAAAAGGGCCTCTTTTTTATGGATCCACGGGGGAAACATCCAGTGTTTTTGTAACGCATCCATGGCCCAAAATCCCACGTTGTGCCGGTGATTGGCGTATGCTTTTCCCGGATTTCCCAATCCTATGATAATCCAATCCATAATCCGCTTTGTTCCCGATTGCTTATTCTTTTTACAATAAATCAATGGCTGGATCAAATGGTTTTGATGGTTCTGTTCAGGGGTGTGGCTTTTGAATAGGGGTAAAGCGTGCTATTTTAAAGAAATCGTATGCAAAATCAAGGATCCAGCTGTGTGTGGTATAGTAGGAATGATTCATACTAAAGCGGTGATGACGGCACTGGTGCCTGCATTACGCCGATTAGAGTATCGGGGATATGATTCTGCAGGCATTGCATTGCTGGACCAAGGACAATTAACACGCCATCGGGTTTTAGGGGTGTTGGACCAGTTAACCGGCGATATGCCCATGAATTCCCAGGCCAAAACAGCCATGGGACACACCCGATGGGCCACCCACGGAGAACCCTCTGTCCGTAATGCTCATCCCCACTTTAGTCATCGTGTGGCCATTGTGCATAACGGCATTGTGGATAATTTTCAGACCTTGAAAAAGCACTTGCACAACCAAGGATATGCTTTTACAAGCGATACGGATACCGAGGTCATTGCCCATTTAATTGATTCGTATTTGGAACGGGGACATGATCCAGTGGATGCTTTTTCCATGGCCATTCAACAATTAGAGGGTAATTTTGCCATTGCATGTATGATTTCCCATTGGCAAGAAGCCCTGTTGGTCGCCCGTCGGGGTACACCGCCATTATTGGTGGGCAAGGGACCCATGGGGTACAGCATTGGTTCTGATGCCTTGGGATTGGTGAATGTGGCCGATGATTTGGCCTATTTGGATGGTGATTCGTGGGCACTGGTAACCCAAGACTCTGCTATGGCCTATGATTTTTCCACAGCTCCGCGACCTTTGAATTGGCAAAAACAAATGGTGCATCACCAGAATTGTGATCAGGGAGATTATGCCCATTTTATGCGAAAGGAAATCGATGAACAGCCGGACGTGATTGCACGCCTGTTGTCTCAACCCACCCGTGGGCTGGCCCAGTTGTATCCTGATTCAAAGCATGTATCCTTGTTGGGATGTGGAACATCGTTTTATGCTGCATGGGTTGGAAAATATGTCCTAGAGCACCACTATACCGTGACCTTGGAACTGGCCTCGGAATTTTCTTATCGCCAAGCCATCATGAGTCCAGGCGTTACATTGGCCTTGTCCCAATCGGGCGAAACGGCTGATACGTTAAAAGCCGTTGCTTATGCCAAAAATCAGGGACAAAAACTGATCAGTGTGGTGAATGCCCCTTACAGTTCTTTGGCCCGATGTTCTGATCATGTATTGGATATGCAGGCTGGCCCAGAAATCGGTGTGGCGTCGACCAAGGCATTTACAGCACAGTTGTGGTTGCTGTTTGCCTTGGCTGGGATTACGCCTGATCGTGCTCAACGTTTGCCACAGAGTATGCGACAGGCATTGGAATTGGCCCCAGACATTCGACGTTGGGCCACCGCGTTGGCCGATGCATCCAATATGCTCTATTTGGGACGGGGCGTCAGTTATCCTGTGGCGCTGGAAGGCGCATTAAAAATGAAGGAGCTGTCCTATATTCATGCCGAAGGTTTGGCCGCAGGAGAATTAAAACACGGATCATTGGCGCTGGTAGACCAGACCATACCCATTATTTTTCTGGCACCACACGATGCCATTTTCGATAAAACCTTGGGAAACATCCATGAAATTATTGCTCGAAAAGGACGATTGTATGTGATCACGGACCAGGCCGGGGCTGAAAAAATGCCGGCTGTTGGTTTATTACAGTGTTTAATCTTGCCCGATGCACCGGATCCCATTTTTAATCCATTTATCCAAACAATGGCCTTACAGTTGTTGGCGTATTATACGGCTCTGGCGCGGGGATGTTCCATTGATAAGCCCAGAAATTTGGCCAAATCTGTTACCGTAGAGTAAGGCTGTGATGACAGGGAATGGGCAGGATTTTTCCACCGTTTTTGATGTGTTGGATGGGTGGTTTCCCACTCGGCCAAAGATCGTGGCTGTGGCGTTATCCGGTGGGGTGGACAGCATGGCGTTGACCCATATTTTGAAAGAGTGGGCTGCCGGATCTGTGACCATCATCCCCATGATTGTGGATCACGGATTGCGCCCTGAATCCCATCAAGAAGCCCAACGTGTGGCAGAAATGGTCCGTCATTGGGGGTTAAACCCCGTTATTTTATGCTGGAAACACCCGCCCATGACCACTGGGTTGATGGAACGGGCACGCTATGGGCGTTATGGTGTTCTGGCGCTGGCTTGTCATCACAGGGGCATAGAGCATCTTTTTGTGGGCCATCATCAGGATGATGCCTTGGAAACCGTATGGATGCGTCAAGAAATGAATGGACCAGAATATGGATTGTCTGGGATATCGGCCATTACCATGCGTTATGGAGTGGTGATTTTGCGGCCCCTTTTGGGTCTTTCAAAGGGGATATTAGAACACAATATGCGCGACAGTTGTGTGCCGTGGGTGAATGACCCCACCAATGGTAATGCGCATTTTCAGCGCACCAGGGCAAGACAGGTTGTACAAAATTGGACCATGCCAGAAAGAGAGCGTGCCCTGAACACCCTTTCCATGCGGGCCAAAAAACGCTGCATGAATGAACAGACATGGCGCCATTTAACCCCAATGGGGCATGGATTGGGATATGTTTTGGTTCAGGATTTCAGGCCATTGCTGGCATTACAGCCACCCGATGGGGCGATATGCATTCAATCATGGGTGCACAGTTTTACCTTTGGCCCTGTATCCGGTTCACACGGGCAACATCGATTATGGGGGATTCTAAAAGAAACGTTTTTGCAACCTCCCGGGCCTGCTGGTCGCGTGATCGCCACCTTTGGCGGATGTATTTTTGTGCGCCATCACCACCAATTGTGGATTTTCAGGGAACATGCCCGCATTCAGCCCGAACCGGTCAATGCCTGGGTCCAGTTTTGGGATGATCGGGTTTTTTCTCTTTCGCCCCAGTGGGTTCAGCGTGCACCGTACGCATCAAAGGGATCTTGGAAGCATCGTTTTTTAGTCATGTCTCTGCCCCAATCATGGGGTTCACCCGATTTACATTATCGACCATGCAGCTGGGCGTACCCTCATTTTACGACCATAGATGAACAAACAGCCGTACAGAAATTCATGGATTATGGGCGTATTTCAATGGGGGTTCCCACAGATGTGGCACCGTAAATTTCCTCTATTTCTTTATTGGTAACCGCAATGCATCCGTGGGTCCAATCGTGTTTTATACCCTTTGGGGGGTAAAAACCCCATGAATTGGGCTGACCGTGAATCATGATGTCGCTGCCGGCTGAGAGGCCCTTTTCCTTGGCCAATGCCATGTGATGGTCATGGGGATAGTCGATTTTTAAAGACAAATGATACTGGCTTTTGATATTTTTATAACAAATGGTATAGATTCCTTCGGGCGTTTTTCCGTCCCCTTCGTATTCTTTGGCTCCTGTGGGGCAAAATCCCAGATGAATGTCATAGGATTTTAAACATTTTCCTTGATGGTATATTTCTAAAATCCGCTCTTGTTTTTTGACCAGAATATAATCAATGGATGGAAAAGGTGATATTATTATTTTTGGATTTTTCAAAACATAAAAAATTAATAAAAGAAGAACAATCAAAAATGTTGTTTTTCCAAAGTGAATTTTCATGACAGTCATATTAAATTAAATGATGATGGAAACCACTGCACTGGATAATGCCCCTGCCAATATACTGGCCACCAATGCCAAAGAACACATCTGAACAATGTCGCTGGTGCGGGAAGGGGCCAGCGCGCCCAAGCATGCGATTTGAATGCCAATACTGCTGATATTGGAAAAGGCGCACAAACTGGGTAATAAAATGGCCATCGTGCGTGGCGACAAAGGCCCATAAATGCCCTGGGAGATATTGGCAATGGCTACCCATTCGTTCAACAGTGTTTTTTCCCCTAAAATGCATCCTATGGTTAAACCATCGGACCAAGAAATACCCATGCACCAGGATAAAGGAGAAAAAACATAGCCGAACAAAGACTGAATGGTTATGGTCTGATTCAGGATCAACTGGGTTATGCTGCCCAATACCTGGTTAAGAATATCCACAAGCGCCACCAACGCCAACATGGTGGCCGCAATCATCATCATGATATTCCAGCCATCGATGGCACCACGGGTGATGGCTTGTATGATGGTTTGAAACACATAGGGGTTTTCGCATTCACCATTGGTTAGAGTTTTCCCTTCGGGCATCATATATTCTGCGATAATCAGGGATGCTAAAATATTGGTCACAGCCGATGCCATCAAATGGACCAAAATGGTGTCTTGGTTCATGGCGTTAGCCCCAGATAGCACTTGGCTGTATAGCACAAAAATGGTCGAAACGCTGGTGGCCATGCCCGCAGTGATCAGGGTAAAAAGTTCATTCTTTGAAAAATTTGGTAAATAGTGACGTACCAAAAGGGGCGCATCGCTTTGTCCTAAAAACAATTTACCCGCCAATGCTGTGGCCAAACCACCACCGATCAGTTTGGTTTTTGCAACCCCTTTTGAAATGCTGCGCACCATACGGGGTAACAAGCCGGTGTGGAATAAAATCATGGAAACGGATCCCATCACCACAATGGTGGGCAGGGCTTGGAATAGCAAAATAAAAGGACTGCCTTTTCCAGCCATTGGAACAAAGGGGGCAGGCGCCCCACCAATATATCCAAAAACAAAACCGGTTCCTGCACGTACGGATTGCTGCACACCTTCCAGCCCATGGCCAAAATGTTTTAACAGAGGCGATAGGCCTGGTGCCTTTAAAAAAAACCAAGTTACGGCCAGATGAATCGTCAGTAAAATACTGATTTTTTTGATATTCACATGGTTGAATCGACCCAATGACCACGCAAACCCCATAATCAGGCATGCCCCTAGTAATCCCTGCATCGTTTTTGGCCATTGTATAGAGTACTTTTAGCATACGCCTGCATGATGGCGATCACAAGATTGCTTTAAAAGGTTTTTGGTGGGCGCAATAGGGATTGAACCTATGACCTCTACGATGTCAACGTAGCGCTCTTCCGCTGAGCTATGCGCCCCACGCAAGAATCATATCATTGCTGCAACCACAATGCAATATACCCACCGATCACCACCACAACCCACCCATGGTTCAATGAAAAAGGGTACAGGGCCTAGAAAATTTTGGAACCAACAGCATATCCAACCTGCAGCAATGCATAAATATATCGAACATATTCAGCCAAAATCACAATGATCAATCGGTGTCCCGTATAGTGCGGTATGGCAATGGGGTGGGGAATGATTTCAATCCCATTCCAATGGTGGCGGGCCCATATCAAGCATCGGGGCATATGGTAATCGGATGTGACCAGGCGAAGGGATCGAATGTGATTTTTTCGCAGCCAAACGTACGATAAGGTTACGTTTTTTTCTGTGGTTTCTGCAGTATCAAAGGTGATGCAGGGCGATTTGCCGCGACGAAACCCAGGGTATCGACCTGAAATGTGTAATTTAGGGGCCAAGCCAAGATGATACAAAGCAATGGCTGTTTTTTCTCGATGAATTTCACCCGTAAAAATAACAATGGCATCGGTTTTTTCCCATGATGGAATGGGGTTTTGACCAATGATTATGGGGAAAATAATCAGACCTGAACCCAAAAACAATAGGCTTAGGCCCACAATCCAACGAAGGATAGAGGCCATCCATTGGGTAAAAAGGATTTTGATGGTTTGAGTCATCGCATTCAGGGCAGCCATCATCAGAATAGGGGCATAGGGGTATTGTGTGAAACACAATGGCTTGGATCAGTGTATCCTTTTTACCAGAAGGAATCAAAAATCTGTGGAATAACGGGATCATTCTTGGGCTTGAATTGCGACTCTATGTTTGGTATAATTTTGAGGAATGGGGGTCATAGCTCAGCTGGGAGAGCGCTACAATGGCATTGTAGAGGTCGGCGGTTCGATCCCGCCTGGCTCCACCACCCCATTTTATTTAATCTTTTGTGTCTTTTTTATCATCCTGATCACAGGGGATCGTGTTTTTTGCTTTTTCCCCCTGTTGATGCCGTTCATGGTGTATTTTGGCAATAAGCTTTTATCCAATCTTGATCAGAATGTTCCAAAACGTGATGGCCTATGGTTTGGGTTGTTTCGTGGCCTTTTCCTGCCACCAGCAGAGCATCGCCAGGATTTAAACGATCTATGGCATGGGCCAGAGCTGCAGACCGAGGAGAAATGGATTGGGCAGAGGGACAGCCCACCAAAATGTGTTGACGAATATGGTCTGGGTCTTCTCCTCTGGGATTATCATCCGTAACAACGACCCAATCACTGTATTTTTGAGCAGCCTGACCCATCAAAGGCCGTTTCAGGGCATCACGGTCCCCTCCACAACCAAAGACAATGCCTAATTCACCAGATGTGCATGGGTGCAACGCCTGTAAAGCCATTTCAATGCCTTGGGGCGTATGGGAATAATCCACGTAAATATTGGCACCATTATGTTCGGCAACATGCTCCATGCGTCCCAGTACGGGGGTTAATTTTGATAAAATTGGAATGACCTGATCCAATGTTCCGCCCGTGCATATAAAGGCCAGAATCGCAGCCAGTACATTGTGGATTTGAAACCCCCCAATCAGAGAAATGTCGCTTTCCCACTGACGCCCCCTCACATCGAAAAGAACCCGTTGGCTTTTAAAGGTCCGGCTTATGATGCGATAGGTTGCATTTTCTGCACCAGAAATGGCCCCTGTATCTTGGCCATATCGAATCACAGAAACATTTGGTTTGATGCGCTTGTGGTCATGGGTGAAAAGAGGGATGCTGTTGCTGATCAGAGCAAAGGCCGGCCCTTGATCCGCCAGACAGTGGGTAAACAGCTTCCATTTTGCTTGCCAATAGGCATATAAATTGCCATGGTAATCCAAATGATCTTGGGCAAAATTGGTAAAAATAGCCACAGGAACACGTAAAGGGTCTAGGCGCTCTTGGGACAAGGCATGGCTGCTGGCTTCGAATGCCACATGATCCATGCTGTTGTTTTTGCACCAGGACAATGTCTGATACAGTATGGGTTGGGGTTGGGTTGTCATCCCATCCTGCATGATGAATGGGGGAATCAATTGTGGATTGGAAAACAAACCAATGGTGCCAATAGAAGCGTTGGGTTTTTCACTTAACGTCCATAACTGATGCAATAAATGGGCCACGGATGTTTTTCCGTCGGTGCCTGTAATGGCGACCGTGTGGATGGGCAATTGTGGATAAAACAGGGGATAAATGGTGGCCAATGCCTGATAAAAATCAGGAACAATCAGCAATACATGCTTTGGCACATCCCGTAAAGATTGCGCCATCGCATGATCCATCATGATGGCCTGACACCCGTTGCTTATGGCTTGGTTCACAAAATCGGGAATGGATCCCTGACAGCGGGGCAAGGGAATAAAGACATGGGTTTTGGTCGCCAAACGCCCATCATGGGTCAATGCGTTCAAAAAAGGGCTGTTTGTGTCATAGAATTGGGCAATCCCCAGTTTTTGTCCAATGGTGTTTAACGAAATCATGCGCTGTGTCCTGTTGCATTTTGGCTGTCCCATAATTTTTTATACAGACCATTGGGCTCTGAGATCAAGACGTCATGATGTCCGTTTTGAACAATCCGACCTTTTTCAAGGACGATGATGCGATCCATTTTGGATAAGGTGGATAATCGGTGGGCAATCATCAAGGTGGTGGCTTTGGTTTCCAAAATGATGCGATCCAAAGAGTCTTGAATCAATCGTTCCGTGGGGCTGTCTAAGGCCGATGTGGCTTCATCCAGAATCATAATGGGGGCTTGTTTTAACAGAGCGCGGGCGATGGCCAAGCGTTGACGTTGTCCACCAGACAATTTCATGCCACGTTCCCCCAAAATGGTATGGTATTGGTCAGGCATGGCCATAATGTCATCATGGATGTGGGCTTTTCGACAGACGTGCTGGATCTGGGCTGGGCTGGCGTGCGGGTTAACCATACGAATATTGTCCAAGATGCTGCGATGAAAAAAGGGAATATCTTGGGGGATCAGGGCAATGTGTTGGCAAACCGATTCTTGGGATATGCCCGAAATGGGAATGTCATCCATTAAAATATCTCCTCCAGATAGAGGAAAATATTTCAACAATGCTTTGATCAATGTGGATTTTCCTGCGCCAGATGGCCCAACAATTCCAACTTTTTCCCCTGGCATAATGGTGATGTTCAGATTTTTTAGCACCACGTTTTTGTCATCATACCCAAAAGATACATTTCGATAGTCTATTTTTCCTGTAATATTTGGCAAGGATTTTAAACCGATTTCTGTCTCCCCAGCATCCAGCTGTATAAATGAATAGGCCGCTTTTAATGCCGCCAATTTTGGATTGCACAAAAAGACCACATTGTCGATCAGTTCACTTAATTCTTTGTGTAATTGCAAGGTGATCACCGTTACAAAGGTAAATTGTCCTGGGGTGAGCAATCCTTTTTGATACAAGTCAGCCACCAGCGTAATTTGCACAATGCTCATAGACACCACCAAGATGGTGTCCGTGACATCCACATAATAGGCATGATATTGGCGACTTTTGCCTTCATATTCACTCCATTTTTTCAATATAGGAGTTAATTTCAAAGCAAATTCCCACGATAATTTTCCCATGGTTTTGATGCTGAAAACATTGGCAATGGAATCATTAATGGTTCCAAAGGCATCTTGCCGCACTGTGGCGCATTGCTTTTCCGCATCCATTTGTCGCTTTACAAAAAAACCAACAATTGGGACATAAATGATGGTGAAAATCAATAAAACAACGGTGGCATGAGTGCTGACGGTGTAAAGAAAAATCAACGAAAAAACCACGATAAATATACGGGATAAGGCATAAAACAAACCGTTGATTAACCCCAGCAAACTGTCTTGAAAATCTTGGATTTTTGCTGAAATTTCCCCAGAACGGTGGCTGTCAAACCAATACAAAGAATGGCGCATCACTTGGACATATACCATTTCCGTTACATTTTGTAAAATCTTTGGTTTGTAAAACACACCCATCAGTTTTTGTAAAAAATGCACCACATGGTGCATGGTTTTATGAAAAACGAAATAGATCAACAATGCGATCATGGGGGCATGAGGATTTTCATGCACTGAATCGATGATGTGTTGTAATTCATAATCCACTTCTAGGCGAAACAGTGCGGAAAGCAAGGCAATAATGACCAGCCCAAGAAAATACCAGGCATATTTTTTAGCGAACAAACGATAAAAATCAGCCAATTTTTCTGGTAATGCCGCTGGAATGATGGTGTTCATGGGGCAATTCTCCTATTAAAATGGGCACCATTGGCCTAGAAATAAAGATGTGATCTTGGGCAGGATATACGATAAAAGATTGTTTTTTATGAATACGGTCTACACAATACCCTATGCTTCTTCCTCTTCGTCTGGAATAAGCTGGGCCAAATCCTCGTCTGCATTGGTCCAAACGGCTTGAACATCGTCCAAATCTTCCAGAGCATGAATTAATTTCATGATCGATACTTGATGCTCTTGACCCAGCTGAAGAGGCATTTTTGCTTGCCAAGACAGGGATGCTTTTACAGGTTGGTGAAATTTTTCTTCTAGAGCTTCGCGTAAAGTCAAAAATTGATCGCGTTCACAGATGATGCGTTGAATCTGGTTGGTGCCGTAACACCGCTCCTGGATATCTAATGCACCATGATCCAGAGCATATTCCATTAATGTCATAAGATCTTGGTCAGAGTAATCGATAATGCCGTAATGGTCAAATAAAAATCCCACATCAGCCAAGGATCCTCCATGTTTCGACAGGGCTGTGCGTACATCACAGGCACTGCGGTTTTTGTTGTCCGTTAATACGTGAATGATCAGCGCTGTATTTCCTGGGCCTCGGCCTTCGTAATACAACGAATCGTAATGTTCGGCTGTTTCACTGGCTTTTGAAATGGCGCGATCAATGGTGTCTTTTGGAACATTAGAAGATCGACATTGAAACAGAGCCGTACGTAATCGTGGGTTGGTATCTGGGTCGGGGCCAGAGGCTTTGGTCGCCACCGTTACTTCGCGCAGTAATTTCGTAAATAATTTTGCGCGCTTGGCGTCTTGGGCACCTTTGCGATGCATGATGTTTTTAAATTGAGAGTGTCCTGCCATAGAAAAATCCTGCCAATGAGCCTATTCCTTCTATGGTATCGGCAATTTTGCGCCCATGTCAAAAGATCTGTTGTTCCTTTAAAAACAGGGGTATAATTGGACATTGTTTTTTCACAATTTTTCATTAATCAACATGAATCATTATTCTTGGGTTTTATCTGGGGCAGAGGCCTTTGCTCTGTATGACGTTTTGCCAGAATCCTGTATTTTCGAAGGGGATCAAGGGTTGTGGCATGTGGATTATTATTGTCCTCTTGATCACCCCCTGGATCAGAATTTTTTGTCCACATATCCAGGATTCCAGCTTGATATTCTGGCCGATCAAGATTGGGTTGTCCAATCGGCATTGGCAACGCCGCCTGTTGTGGTGGGACAATTTTATGTCCATACGCCAGATTATCCACCATCTACGGAACACGCCCACACATTGTGTGTGTCCGCCACCACAGCTTTTGGCTCTGGTCATCATGCCACAACCCAAGGATGTTTACAGTTGATTCAAGATATTTGGGATCATGGCGGATGGAAAAAAGCTCTGGATTTTGGATGTGGATCGGGCATTTTGGCTCTGGCCATGAATGCGTTGAATCCTGGGTCAGCTGTGGGAATTGATAACGATGGGGATGCTGTGGCCGTGGCAAGAGATCATGCCCATAAAAATGGGCATCCAACAGAATTCATTCATGGTGAGGGCTTGCCCCAGGGTATGGAATATGATTGCATCGTGGCCAATGTGTATGGTCCCATTTTAATGGATTTGGCGCCCACTTTTTCCTGTGCGTCCAATGTGGTGTTGTCCGGCATTTTACAGGTTCAGATGGACGATGTTTTACAGGTTTATACACCCTTGGGTTGGGTTTTAGAAAAAGCAATACACACCAACGAGTGGGTCTCTTTGTGGTTGAAAAAATAGAACCTTCTGGATCTTTGGACCAGGATAATGGTGGGTTTTTGGCGTCTGAAAAACCTAGCTATTACGATGTGGTGGTGGTGGGAGCCGGTACAGTGGGTATGGCTGTGGCATTGGCATTGCATCAAGCCCAATTTTCTGTGGCGTTGGTGGACCACCATCCATACCACCCTGTGGTCCATTTGGAGTCGTCTAAATGGTTTGCCCTTGGTTCAGATCTGTTGTTTTGGTTTAAGAAACTGGGTTTTAATTTATCGTACCAACCCATTACCCATCTGGCCTTGTCTTGCCAAGATCAGGCTGAACCCATTATTTTGGATGCCGCAGAGGCGGGCGAACCCTTTTTAACGGGCGTCATAGGGAGCCGTATTTTGCAAAGCCAAGGTCGAGCATTGTGTGAACCCATAGATCGGTTTTTTTCCCGAACCATTACCCAGTGGCATGATCAACAGAGTCTGTGGCAATTGGATTTATCTGATGGTCAAGAATTGGCTGTACACCGTTTGAAAACCCCTTTGGTCATTGGGGCCGATGGAGGGAATTCTGGAGTGCGTGCTTTTTTTGATCCTGTAATCGCGCGATTTGATTTTCGACAAAAAGCCTCTGTGTTTCGATTGCATTCTGTGCCGGTTGGATGGTCCTACGAGCATTTTTTCCCCAACGGATCCCTGGCGGTTTTATCCTTGGACGATGGCAAAGGGGCAGGCATTTGGATCGGAAAAGAGCATCAAGTCGGGGATCATGATGCCATTCAGTCCATGATTCAGATGGATTTGGGGCTGGACAGCATCATTTCTGATGTCAGTGGAACATTCGATATTTGTGGCCATTGGGTTTCTAAAAAATGCTTTCATCGTGCGGTTTTGATTGGGGATGCAGCGCACGCCATTCATCCCATTGCAGGGCAGGGATTAAATTTAGGATTGCGTAATGGGCGTGTATTGGTGGATCATTTGATACAGCGCAGACATTTCGGGCTGGATTGGGGATTAGGCTTGGGGTCGTTGCGTCATTCTTGGGGTGTGAACACCCTGTCTATGCAATGGGGTACATCTGCTTTGGTGGGAGCCTTGTGCGGATCGGATGCCCCTTGGTGGTGGTCCCTTGGGCGTACGGTGATGCAACACTCTTGGGCCAGAACATGGTTGATCCATACGGCGGCTGGAAAAATGATGAAAAAGAACCCCTTTTCCTCTTTCTTTAGGTGCTCTTAACGTAAAAACAGATGTTGAGCAAGGACAATGAATAGGATCATTTGTTTTGCAAAACAAATGGTTCTGCAGTGGCCAAGCAGCGCCCAAGGTATTCATCAGAAAGGGCAACATCATGTTGTAAAAAGGCAGCCTTTAGGGTATTCCACATTAATGCAGCCACGGTCATGGGGCCTACGCCTCCTGGAACAGGACTGTATGAGTGTACGCAAGCGTATACATCAGGATGAACGTCGCCGGTCAATCCCTGATCCGTACGATGAATGCCCACATCCACCACAATGGTATGGCCCTGAACATACGCTGGGGTAATCAAATGTCGTGCCCCTGTGGCCACAAACAGAATATCGGCTTGACGGGTCACAGATGGCAGATCCGGGGTATGGCTGTGGGCAATGGTTACGGTGGCGTGATGATCGAGCAAGATCTTTGCCAACGGGCGTCCCACCAAATGCGATCGCCCTACAATCACACAATGGCGTCCTTTTACGTTGATGCCATAATATTGCAACAGCAACCAGCACCCCAGTGGTGTGCAGGGCGTCATGGGGCCAGTAATATATGGGTTTAATCCATCCACATCCTTATCCCACGGGATCGCAGTTAAATAAATTTTGGCATCACTGGCCGGGATAATGGGCAATTGCACCAGCATGCCATTGACTTTGGATAACAACTGCTTTAATCCCACCATCACCGTATCGCTGGGGGTATCTTGGGGAAAAGAAAGGTCGAAAAACTCAAAACCCAATTGTGTGGCCAGACTTTTTTTTCGCCCCACATAGACTATACTGGCAGGGTTGTCTCCAATGCACAAAACCCCTAATCGCACCGATTGGTCAAATTGTTTTTGGTACACACCATGCAGCTGTTGGCAGATGTGGTGGACAGCTGTGGCGGCAAGAGATCCATTGAGCACTGTGGCAGATTCTGAGTTCATAAAAAATGCTCTGTAAACACAAATATTATAATAACGTACTCCTGTTTTTGCAATAAACAAAGGATTTGAATCCCATGATTGAAGGTTTGCTGGTCATCCAGTGTTGCTATAATGATATTTTATTCAAATGATTTTAAAATAAAGGCTGTTAAGGGTAAAAAATAAGTGTAAAATGATGGTATGGTGCATTCTTTTTGGCAATGGACAATGAAAAAGTATCTTTTTGTTGATGATGATGGTGCCTTTTTAGAGGTTTTGCGTCTCTTTTTTGGTTCCTCCCCCCATGTTTATCTGTCTGATGTGCGCCACGTTGCATCCGTGTTAAAGCATGATGGGCCCTTTGATGTGATGATCACGGATTATGATATGCCTTATCACACTGGTCTTGAGTTGGCAAAATGGGTTAAGCAACATTATTCTGCCATGCCCATTTTGATGGTGTCCGGTCATGAAAAACCAGATTTGTTGCCGTCATTTGTGATGCAATGGATGAAAAAGCCCATTTCATTGGATGTTTTGGCTTGGGAAATCACAGAATGCCTAACCTTGTGATGGCTTTTAACAGGCCCGAGAAAATAAGGCAGTCTGTTCAGTGGGCATGGGTTTGCCAGTGGGTACAATGCCTGTCCATCGGATGATTAATCATCGGTTTGAATACGTCTGTTGATGTTAATTTTAGGAGTATTGTTTAGGAGTATTGGTTTTAAAATTGGTGCGGTCGAGAAGACTCGAACTTCCACAGGGTTGCCCCCACAGCGACCTCAACGCTGCGCGTCTACCGTTCCGCCACGACCGCACACCCCATAATGTACCAGATATTTTCCCTCATGGCAAAGCCTTTTCTTTAAGGGTGCTTTGGGATAGGCTGAAAACCAGCATGGTGTTAACAGGATTTTAATCCAATGATAGGCGCAATTTTTCCAGGTCAAGGATCCCAACATGTCGGCATGTGCCAGGATTTTTATGAACAGTTTGCTGGTGTCAGGCAGTTGTTTCAAGAAATAGAAGACACCCTGCATTTAAACTTGCATCGCGTGATGTTTGATGGGTCAGAGGATGATTTACGTGCCACGGACAAGGCGCAACCGGCTTTGCTGGCCACCAGCGTTGCCATCGCTCATGTATTGGCCCAAGAATGGGGTATGACAGGAAAAGAGTGGTCCATGATGGCTGGGCATTCCTTGGGTGAATATACCGCATTGCATCTATCTGGTGTCTTGCCCTTAACCCAAACCTTGGAATTGATCAAGGCACGAGGGCACGCCATGGCCACCATTACGGCAGGGGGCATGATCGCGGTTATCGGCCTGTCCTGTGACGTTTTAATGGGAATGTTGGCTGACTGTAATCAAGAGGGGATGCCATGCTATTTGGCCAATGATAATAGTCCTCAACAAAGCGTGATCAGTGCAGCATCTGTGCATTTACCCCTGATTGCTCAGCGGGCTAGGGAGTTGGGAGCCATAAAGACGGTTATTTTGAATGTCAGCGGTCCTTTTCATTCCACCATGATGCGCAGTGCTCAGGATTTATTTGTACCCTTGTTGGATATTATTCCATTTTGCCCTCCTGTTTGTGCCGTGGTGACGAATTTTTCTGGAAAAAATCAAAACAATCCCATGGTGATCAAGGATCATGCCCGCCAACAAATGACGCACTCTGTATTATGGCGCCAGAGCCAATTAACCATGGCGGCGTCCGGTTTGACCCATGTGGTGGAAATTGGTGCGGGTAAAGTATTGTCTGGTTTGGCCAAAAAAACCATACCGCATGTGCAAACGTATGCCCTAAACAGCATTGATGGCATAAAACAGTGGGGTTTTATGTGGCAAAATTATGTTGATGGGATGCAAAAAGAGCCACGCTTGTCTGCTGTGGCCATGTAGGCTGATTATGGGCACTCCAGCATCTGATCTGGACTGGAGTGTCACGCTGGGATGTTGCTCCCCCTAGAGGTTAGGATACTCCGGTGGGCCCCAGACAGAGTCAGGGGTTAACCGTAGGGCTTATTTTTCCTCATAGGGGTTACTCGCGTCGTTCAGTACAATGCGCAGCGCTGAAAACCCGAAATCAGCCGTCATGCGATTGGTTAAATACCGTTGATACGGTGGTGGCAAATCCTTGACCCGATACCCAAACAGGGCAAAGGTTGGAGGGCGTGATTTGATCTGGGTCATATATTTAATTTTAATGCGGTGCCCTTGGATAACCGGTGGCGGATTAGCCGTGATCTGTTTGGCGAGCCAGCGATTCAGCGGGCCTGTGGGTAAGCGCTCATTCCATTGGCCATAACTGGCGATAACCTGTTCCCACAGTGCGGAAAATCCTTGGCCTGTATAACAAGACACCCTGCAAATGGGGTGCCGCACGATGGATGGTGGCAGATCTTTTACATACTCTTTTCCGTTTTCTACCCCATCCCATTTGTTCAGAACCACAATAACGGCACGACCTTCGGCGTGCGCATTATCCACCAACGTCATGTCTTGTTTTTGCAATGGTCTGGACGCATCAATGATGACCAAGGCCACATGGGAAAAGACCAAGGCACGATAGGTCTCTTTGCAGGATAATTTTTCCACCATTTCCACCCCTTGATGACGTCGGCGCAAACCTGCAGTATCCACAATTTGAATGGTGTGCTCATTCCACGTGCCACAGCTGGTGACGGCATCGGTGGTAATGCCTGCAACGGGGCCTGTTTTCATGCGCTCAAACCCTAAAAATCGATTCACCAGAGTGGATTTTCCCACATTGGGTTGACCCATAATCACCACAGAAATGCTCTTGTTTTCAGAATGTATGGGGTTGCTCTGGTTTTTGTCGCTTTTAACCTGGGCTTGGGGCTGGATCTCCGAATCAACGTTATGGGGCCGATCCTTGACGGATGTCCGCATGGCATGGGCCAAATCACCCGATCCCAGACCATGTTTTGCCGAAATAAGAATGGGCGATGGCCAGCCCAACCGAGAACATTCCGCCAGCGCAAAATCATGAACTTTTTCTGATTCGCATTTATTAGCCACCACAATAACGGGTAAATTTTGTCGTCGAATCCAGTCGGCCAGCTCAATATCATGGGCCGTCAGCCCTACTTGGCCATCAATGACCCAAATCAGGCCTTGAATATCCAGATTGTACAGTTGTCCCGTTTGATGCTCGATACCTGGCGTATCGTATAGGCGTAAATTTAGACCTTGAAAGGAGCAGGTATATTCTTGCCAGTCCCTGGTTACACCGGCTGTATCATGAACAATGGCACGATAACGACCCAGTATACGATTAAACAGCGTGGATTTGCCCACATTGGGGCGACCGATTATGGCAAAAGACCGCATTGACTATATTCATAAAACCTGATTTTTAGCATGATCCAGCTGATGAACAAAAACAAGAGGGCCGGTGTGGTTTTCATGGCAAAGAGGAAAAAAGATTAAAAAATTTATGCCTGTTTAGACCATAGAAAAAGTTTTTTGCATCTGAAAAACGGCACGAACAATCGTTCTGTTTTCCAATAAAAAAGAGTGAAAGTTTAGACCTTTTATGATGAAAATAGGATTAAAAATCTGTGCAAACAGGGAGGCATCATGGCAAAAATGGGGTTGGAAAAAGTTCTGCAAGTGGCTATAGTTCAAACATCATTTTTAGCGGTGTTTAGGGTATGACCTTGTCGAATAATCAGTCTGTTTTTGGCGAAAAAACCCTTGCTGGTTCTATAAAAATTGATCGTTCTCGCGATGAAAAGCTGACGGGTTTTGGTAAAAAAACTCTGGAAAACCAGTACCTGCAAAAAGGGGAAAACTATCAGGATTTGTTTGCGCGTGCTGCCAGCGCCTTTGGCGATGATGAAGCCCACAGCCAGCGTCTGTACGACTATATGTCCAACCTGTGGTTTATGCCCGCCACACCCATTTTGGCCAATGGTGGAACCACACGCGGACTGCCCATTTCTTGTTTTTTAAATGAAACCCAAGACAGCTTGTCCAGCATTGTGGATTTATGGACAGAGAATGCGTGGTTGTCATCCAAAGGCGGGGGAATAGGCAGTTTTTGGGGAAATTTGCGTGCCATTGGGGATAACCTAAGCAACAGTGGCACATCGGTGGGGATTATTCCCTTTATCAAGGTGATGGAAAGCCTCAGCTTAGCCATTGATCAAGGATCTCTGCGCAGAGGGGCAGCGGCCGCCTATTTGCCCATTTCTCATCCAGAAATCGAAGAATTTATTGATATGCGCAAACCCACGGGTGGTGATTACAATCGCAAAACATTGTATTTACATCATGGCGTCACCATTACCAATGAATTTATGCGTTGTGTGGAACAAGATTTGCCCTGGAATTTAATCAGCCCAAAGGATGGCCATGTGGTGCATACGCTTTCGGCTCGGTCCTTGTGGATTCGCCTGTTAACCACCCGCATGGATACAGGGGAACCATACATCCTGTTTATTGATCATATTAATGACGCCATACCCCAGCACCACAAGCAAAAAAACATGCAGATCAAAATGTCCAATTTGTGCACAGAAATTACCTTGCCCACAGGCCCTGATTTTCATGGAAAAGAACGCACAGCCGTATGCTGTTTGTCATCTGTTAATGTGGAAAAGTTTTTAGAATGGGAAAGTCACCCCACTTTTATTCCAGATATTATGCGATTTTTGGACAATGTGTTGACCTATTTCATTGATCATGCGCCGCCACAAATGCATCGGGCAGTGTATGCCGCCAGAGAAGAACGCTCTGTGGGGCTGGGGGCAATGGGATTGCATGCTTTTTTCCAATCCCAACGGGTTGCCTGGGAAAGTGCAATGGCCCAATCGTGGAATATCCGTATTTTCAGACATCTTCAAGCCCAGGCAGAGCTGGCCTCTGTACAATTGGCCAATGAACGCGGTGCCTGTCCTGATGCTGCAGTATGCGATGTGAATCAGCGGTTTTCCAATAAAATAGCCATTGCACCCACGGCCTCTATTTCCATCATTTGTGGTGGAACATCCCCCGGTATCGAACCTTATGTCAGCAACGCGTACACCCACAAAACGTTAAGTGGGTCATTTTTTATACGCAATCCCTTTTTGGCCCAATGTTTAGAAGAAAAAGGGCATAATACAGACGACATTTGGTCCTCCATTATTCAAAACGAGGGGTCTGTCCAGCATTTGGATGTATTGTCTGATTACGAAAAATCCGTCTTTAAAACGGCCTTTGAAATTGATCAGCGTTGGTTGATTGATTTGGCGGCGGATCGGCAAGCCTTTATTTGCCAATCTCAATCCTTGAATATCTTTTTATCCAGTACCATTCAAAAATCCGTATTGCATGACATTCATTATCGGGCTTGGAAAAAACGGATCAAGGGGATGTATTATGTGCGCTCTAAATCCATGCAGCGGGCAGAAAGCATGACGTCAGCGAAAAATCTAAGTGTCGTAAAGGGGACAGAACCCCAAGGGATGCCTTTAAATGATCAGGAGTGTTTGGCCTGTCAGTAAGGCTGATCCAGCCTGCCCGTAAAGGTAAAGCCTGGTATTGAAAAATGGGTGCCAGTACTGGTTTTTAACAATTTACTTTTTGATTACTTTGTTTTGATATATTTGTTGAAACAAAGTATGAAAATTGTGATTTCAATGAAACGTCAAATTATTTTAATGATGGTACTGATGGTGTATTACGGTGGTGCTGGGGTTATCATGGCCACAGACCAGGATGCAGCACCCTCTGCTGTTGCGCTCTCGGAACGGACCTTGTCAGATTTGGTTGATCAGGTGAAAATCGGGATTCGTGATAATTCTGTGAAAAAAGAACTCAGATCGCGTATTGAAAAAATGAGTGAATTGTCCCAAGAAAACGTTGATGTCTTGTCAGGGGTTGCTTCGTGGTACTCTTTACCTGGAGATGCAGCAAAGAAAAAAATCAAAGAATTATGCATGAAAATTTTGGCCAGCAACCAGTTGGGGCAATTATTGCGTGATTGTTCCAATGGTTCAGACAAGGTATTGGCACGAAAAAAGGTCGAAATGCTTTTCACACACTGTGATGTCGATATTACCCAAGCGAATTTGGTGGAATTGGCCCCAGCCATGAAGGCATTTCAAGATAACGTTCGTACCGAGGATCCTGCAGCAAAGGCGGTGGACCATTGTTATTATGGCCATCACAATAAATATGATTTGCGTGATTATTATTCTGTTTGGCAGAAAAAACCCGTAGAGGAATTGAAAGCCGAATTGAAAATGTTACAAGATATTGTGGAAGATCACACGGTTTATGATTGGGTAAAGTGGTTTTACAAAAAGGTCAAAACGGATTTGATCAATGAAATTATTTTAAAAGAACCTAGTTTTTATAACGATCCTGCGCTGGGATCGGACAAATATAGCATTAGTGTAAAGGCACAAAAAGCTGTTGATGCCTGGCAAAAAAAGACAGAGGCGGATGAGAAAATTGCCAAAGAATCTGCAAAAGAAGCAGAAGGTAAAAAGAGAAAAACCATGCCTATGGGGGAATTGGTCAAGGAGTTTGAGCAAGGGTATAAAAACCATGCCTATGGTGATGCCGAAGCAGAATTTAAGGAAAGGGAAATTTCAGAGCGGGAAAACCTGCAAAAGGATTATCAAAACAAGTCCTTTGATGATCTGAAAACATTGCAGAAAACCTTGGGTGCTGAAAAGAAAAAGTACAAAAAATCTTCTGAACGTCATGGATTCTATAGACTGCGTAATCAGTGGATCGCCCTGCAATTGGACGAAGCAGGAAATGCATTGTTGGAAAAACTGAATGATGCCAAGCCAGAAGATTACCAGACACTGTACGATGACAATTACAATGACAACAGGGATTTTTCTAATAAGATATGCTCTGCTATTGAAAAAAGAGAAGCTGAGATAACGTCTGAGTTGGTCCAAACGTATCAGAAATTGTCTGATGCCGAGATTTCAAAATTGGTAGAAAAATTATTTAAAGAAGTATACAGCACAAACAAGATGAAAGTCACAATCAATTTATTTATAATAAATGCAATTGAAAAAGCCCAGAAAAAACAGATCAAAGGTGGTGCCTCTGACAAGGTCATGGTTGCATTGGATACCAACAGATCCGGTTATAGCAGCGACAGTACCACCGATAGCACTTCCAAAGAGCCAGTTTCCCCAAGAAACGATGTTGTGCTTAAGGAAGACACCGAAAACGAAGATGCTGATGAGATGGAGAATGTTGTGGCTAAGGAGACCAGGATGTCCCTTGAGGAGCTCACAGATTATTTGAAACAAATTTTGGGTATAGACTGGGAAAGACGCATTGATCAAGCGTTAAATGATGATAAGGGCCGTAGTAAGAATACTGTTCAAAGAAAAAAACAATCTATATTTAATGCACTGTTAAAGGTAGACACCTCTGTATTTTTAGATAAATTAGGAACAAAAACAAAATACAGCTTTTTGCACCAGTTTAATCTGATGGCATTTACTGACGCTGCTAAGATTAAACGTAATAAGAAAATGTTGAAGGATCAAGTTTTTATAGATTTGCAAATAGTCCCGCTAGAAAAATTTTCTAGACGTTTAGACGATGCGTATGAAAAAAATTCTGCTCTTGAAGAATCAATGCATGATAGGCAAGAGCGTTTAGATGATTTGGTTCATAAAATTACATATGAGTCCCCAGCAACCCCCAAGCTTAAAAAAGAGATTATTTCAGCGTATTTAAGAAAGATCGGGGGTTTTGTCCAGTTCTTTAAAAAGGAAACAAGTGGTTTAGATGGGGTGAAGAATTTAGATAGGGTGAAGAATTTTGCTAAACAGTTTGCCAAAAAAGCAGGACTGACGTTTGAAATCATTCAAAAGAATTTGAAAATTTCTGGTATGGATGAAAATGATCAGGATTATCCCGCTGTCATGATGTTTTTAGACCTTTTGAATGCCAATGATAAGAAGCAGGGGGCGATTAAGAAGAGAAGCATCAGTCAGCCTAAAAAGAATAGAAGCAGTTCAAGTCCAAAAAGGAACAGAAGAAGAAATTCTCTGCGTGACGGAGCAGGATCAGCTGCATAACCAGCCATCTTACCCCTTCTGCCACAGCAAAAGGGGTAAACTTGTTTTTAAAATTTAGAAAAAACCTAAAAGTGGACGGTGTGAACGAGCGTCAAAACGGTCTCGTTATTCTGATAACACCCTCTATTGCGTGGTTTGACTTGGTTCATCCATCACCATACATTATATTTTGATTTTTGTTGAAGTACGTCATAGGATTTTAGTATCAATAAAAAAATTTTAATATAATAAGGAAAAAATGAAAAAAAAGAACCTATTACCCGTCTTGGTGGCGCTTTTCGCCTTTGGTGTGCAGACTCAGAACATCGTTGCGGGCCCTGGTCCTGTAATCTCTTCTCCTGTTGATTTAAACACGGACAGTCTATCTTCGTTTTTGGACAGGTATGCCAGACTGAGTCATTCTGACAGAGAAACTCTGCGGAGTACGCCTGAATACAAGGGCGTTGCCGAGGCTGTGAAAGCCTTGTCATCGACGGATACTATGAAGCTGGATCTGACACAAATGGTGTCAGCAATGGAAAACTTTATGCGGCATGTTGAACAAAAGGATGATTTTGCCAAAGTGATCGATGATTTGTATTGGCAGGCTTATAAGAATAGTGATGTTCGCAATGTGACCGGATTTTGGGACAAATCTGGTGCAGAAAGTCTAAAAAACAACTTTAATATGATGAAAGAAATCGAAAAAGGTACATTTAGCTATGATTGCGTAAAATGGTTTTGTCAGAAACTTTCTAAAACCTTAATGAGCTTTATTGTTGAATATAAAGACGGTGCAGATTTTGCAGCAGAGGCCATCAAAAGCAGAAAATTTTATTCTTCTGATCTTTCTTACAACGCACAATCCAAGATTAAAGATTTTGAAAAAAAACTAGAAAGTAATGCTGCAGCGGAAAAAATAACAGCAGAAAAGAATGCTGAAACGGCAATGAAGAGCTCCACCATGGAGCAGTTGGCCGAAAAGTATGTTAAAGAATATGTGAATAATTACTCAGAAAGAGGTAAGGTACAACTTATTTTTGACGAAAAATTCGATGAAGAAAAACGAAATCTAGGTAAGGCTTATATTTTAATCCCCATTGAAAAGTTGATGGAATTGCAAGATGAACTGTATAAAAAGATTAAAAATTCTTCTGATCTTTCCAAAAGTTTACATGAAAAATGGTTAGAAGCACAGCTTGAAGAGGCAGAAGAGGTTCTGTTGTCAAAGCTGTTATTAAACCCAGAAATGGTTGAGGAACTAGGTAGAAGAAACAAAAGTTCTGACCGTGTGCTTTTTTTCGGTAAATTAAATGATTTTGTTAAAAATAACAGTTCAAAATTTCGGGATTATTATACAAAAGAATATGGGGAAAAATCATATGATGATTTAGTAAATTTAAAATCAACACTTGATTCTAAAACAAGTGACGCTTTAAGGCAAAATTTACCTCAATATTGGATGATTCGAGAACAATTAAAGGTTATAGAAGAATTGGTTGTTAAGAAAAAATCACATGGATTGTCGGCCCAAGAGGATGTGATGCAACCTACGCGTCCGCAGAAATCTATCCGTGTGGGGAAACCTGAACCTCTGTCTGATATGGATGATGATGCTGATGAGATGGAGAATGTTGTGGGTAAGGAGACCAGGATGTCCCTTGAGGAGCTAACAGTTTATTTGAAACAAATTTTGGGTAAAAAATGGGAAAGAGGCATTGATCAAGCGTTGAATGATGATGAGGGCCTTAGTGAGAGGATTGTTGACACAAAAAAACAATCTATATTTAAAGCACTGTTAAAGGTAAAACCTTCTGTATTTTTAGATAAATTAGGAACAGAAACAAAATACAGTTTTTTGCATCAGTTTAATCTGATGGCATTTACTGACAAGCAGGATAATAATGCGCTGTTGAACTGTATTCAAGGTGCTACAGATTTGAGGATTCATCCCTTAATAGACTTGAATGCCGCGGTGGATCTTATGTATCAGAGATATGTTAACCCTGAACATACAACATCCCATTCAATAATTAAATGGTATTGTGCTTTGTGTGACAATACTTCTTTGTCAGAAAAAAAATTAAAAAAAGATGTTCTTTTAAAGATTTTTAAGAACATAGGCAGTTCTGTTCGGTCCTTTAAAGAGCATGATTTTAGCCCTAATGTTAAAGTTTGGGATAAGGTGAAGAATATCATTAAGAATCGTTCAAAAGAACAGAACATAACGTCTAGAATGATTCAAAATAATTTGAAAATTTCTGGTATGGATGAAAATGATCAGGATTATCGTGCTGCTATGATGCTTTCAGACCTTTTGGATGCCAATGATAAGAAGAAGGGGGCGATTAAGAAGAGAAGCATCAGTCAGCCTAAAAATAATAGAAGCAGTTCAAGTCCAAAAAGGAACAGCAGAAGAAGTCCTCTGCGTGACGGAGCAGGATCAGCTGCATAACCAGCCATCTTACCCCTTTTGCCACAGCAAAAGGGGTGAACTTGTTTTTAAAATTTAGAAAAAACCTGTTGTCCTGTGGTTTGCATAAGGGGGTAATGGGGTTTTCAAAACTTTTATGTAAAAAAGTCTTTCCATAGGACATGAAATGTTCCAAAAGTACATGCCAAAAAAGCACACGTTAAAGGGCAATGGCATTCCAACTTATCAAATCACAAGAGTCGTGGTGTCAATGAATCCAGTGCGTACTTGTTTGGATTGATCCATAAGGCTTATCCTGTGCTTTTCCACGTCATCCTTGTGTCGGCATGGGGTACAGATTCTTGTGGATGAGTGCCATCGCTTTAAGATGCAGCATTGTATTGCATACACGGTTCAGGATAAGATATAGCCCCCCTTTTACCCCGCCCTGACCCTATTTCACCAATATCAACCATTGAAAAAAGTGGAGCAAAGTGATAGGAGGTCTGATCACTGGGCATATCGGTTAAAAAATGGAGAGAAATCACCATAGGGGGTCACCAGGCAGGTACGCAGCCCAAAAACTTATCCATGCTTTGGCAAATATTGTGTAACGATGCGGTCCACATCCATATTCGGGGTCCCTAAAACATGCATGGTCCAATGTGACAGCACAGAGTCCCCTGTTTTCAAAACATCTGCACGATCTGATGCATCCCCCTTGGCAAGGACGGGGAGGTTTTGCAAAGGAGTTTTTTGTAAATGATTCGCGAATAGTGTTGGTTTCGAGAGGTGGTTTTTCTGCTTGTTTGTAAGATCAACGGAAATAGATTTTTCCTGTTTTTCCAAAACAATGGCCCAGGGAACTTGGGTTAACCCCAATGCTTCTTGATCTGATGATCGGCTGTAAAAAACGGCTTTGTGCTGTTTTTCCTCTGTTTTTGCTGATCGAATTTTGGCGCGTTCTTCTGGTGATGTTGCACTTTTCAATGTTAAAATTTCTAATGCATCCAATGCTTTGCTTAGGGGATGCATCCAATCATGGGTCACAAGGCGGTGCATGATATCCGCCACAGGTTTTTTCCCCAAAGACCATACCATCGCTGACCCCCGAAGGCTGATGGGGTCTGTGGGATAATCCCTTAAAATAAGAGCAAAATCGCCCCTTTTATTCGCCAGTGTTTTCAAGGTTAATAGGGGTCCTTGATGCAATCGACTGCACAAAGGACAGGTTAATGCGGTCCACATAACCAACACCACCCGTGCTGTTTTTGGGTTGCCGTATACAAGGCAATAAGGCACCGATGCGGCAGGATTTTTGATATAGGATGAAACCAAATGGTTCAGAGCCCTGGGGTTTGCTTTTAATAGGTCAGGTTTTTTAGACGATTCAGAATGGGTGGGCATACCTGTCACAGAATCAGAGTGTGCAGTGTTTGTGATGCTGGTGGGTGCCGATGCCATGCACCCCGTGAACACAGTCGTCATCACAGCAAGGGGTAATGGCTTTTGGACAAGAGAAAACAGCCGCTTTATGCACAAAAAGAATAGTGGATATTCATTGTGTTTGGATTTCATCGTACTATTTTTATCTCTTTTTCCAAAAATAATATACCAAAATGATTCAAAAAACCATTGAAAATACCCACCAACAGCCCATCGACGCTGCTTCCATTGAAAAAGCCGCCTGCCTATACCCTCTTTTTCCTGGGATGAGGCGCATAATGCATGGTTAATGCTTATGACGCAACGGCAGACATCATATCGTGCTGATCCAACATGGATTCGTCTTGTGATCCAATGCGATGAATGATGGCCCCACAATTTTGTAATTTGCGTTCCAGAACTTCGTATCCTCTATCCAGATGGTAAATGCGATGAATGGTGGTTTCACCTTGGGCCACCAGTGCCGCCAAAACCAAACCAACAGAAGCACGTAAATCTGTCGCCATCACGTGGGCACCGGTTAAATAAGGTTTACCCTGGATCGTGGCATAATGGTGATCCAGGGTAATGGATGCGCCCATACGAGCCAGCTCAGCCACATGCATGAATCGATTTTCCCAAATGTTTTCCATAATGGTGGATTCCCCATCGGCCAGTGCGGCCAATGTCATAAATTGGGCTTGTAAATCCGTGGGAAAGCCAGGATACGGTGCGGTGGATAAATGAAAGGGTCGGGGACGATCATGGGCTTGGATGCGAATGCGATTTCTGCCTAATTCGGTAATGATGGATCCAGATTGTTCTAAACATTCCACCACATGGGGCAGTAATGACAGGTCCCCCCCTTCGATAATCAGGTCACCACGGGTTAAGGCCGCCGCCACCATATACGTCCCCATTTCAATGCGATCGGGCAGCACAGAATGCTGGGTTCCTGACAAGGCATCTATCCCTTGAATGTGCAAAGTAGACGTCCCTTTACCCTCTATTTTTGCCCCCATTTTTTGCAAACAGCTGATCACATCTGTAATTTCTGGCTCGATGGCCACATGATCCAAACGGCTTTCTCCTTTGGCCAAAACGGCGGCAAAGATCACATTTTGACTGCCTGTAACCGTCGACTTTGGAAAGGTGTAATGGCCCCCTGGTAAACGACCACCTGGTGCCTTAGCAATAATATCGCCATTGGACGTATCAATATGGGCACCCAGCGCCTTGAATCCTTCCAGATGGTAATTAATGGGGCGAACACCAATGACGCATCCACCGGGCAAAGACACTTGCCCCAATCCAAAACGCCCCAACATGGCACCAAGAACCAAAAAAGAGGCCCGCATTTTACGCACATCCTCATAAGAGGCATGCAGCGAAGTGGCGTGATGGGTTTGCAGCACAAAACGTTTGGAAAAATGCTGTACCGATGTACCAATGCCTTCTAAAATATGACGCATGCTGTGGGTATCGGTGACGTTTGGGATGCCTTCTAGCACCAACGGTTCGTCTGTAAGAAGCCCTAAAACCATCAAGGGGAGAGCCGCATTTTTAGCACCACTGATGGGGATGCTGCCTTTTAATGACTGTCCACCCAAGATTTTAATACTTTCCATGAATCGTACGCGTTGGTTTTTTGTAAATATGATCTATCCTGACATATTTACCCTTCTTTTGTAAATAAGGGGGGTCGTTTATTTGTAAAAAGACATCTTGTTGATATCTGTTAGAAATACAGCGGTTTTTATTTGCGAGTTTATTTCGCTTTTTTTTAATGATAAAAATGAAAAAAAGAGACCAGGTTCTGGTGGATGCTTTTTTCCATAGATGGTGGGAAAAATAAGTACCCATAGGGTGTTGATCCAGACGCATAGTGCAGGCAAAATAACAGTAAATCATACGGCTGGATCGGCATGTCGGAACGTCTGTTGTATCAAATGCCTTTTTGTCCATTTTCTAGAAAAATAGCCTTTGGTTTATTGGAAAAAGGGGTTCCTGTTACGCCCGTTATGGAGCGCACATGGAAACCATCACGGCTGTTGCTCCAGTTAAATCCGTCAGCAGAGCTGCCTGTTTTTCAAGATGGCACCTTGATTTGTTGGAATGATTACACGGCCTGTGAGTACATCGAAGATGTGTACGCCACACCCCAATTGATGGGGGTAGAAGCATTTGATCGACTGGAAGCACGAAAAATTATGTCTTGGTTCGATCGTATTTTTTATCACGATGTGTACATGACCTTGTTTTACGAGCGTGCATTAAAACGGGCCATTGTCCAGTCAGGTCCCGATACCAGCATCTTGAAAACGGGCAGATCCGTATTGCGTAAACACATGACGTATGTCAGTACATTGGCCGATCGGTATTCCTATATTGCAGGCAGTACGTTTTCATGGGCTGATATTACGGTGGCATCCCATCTGTCATGTATCGATTATTTAGGAGAAATTGTGTGGGAAGATTTTCCTATGGCCCAAGAATGGTATTTGAAAATTAAATCCCGACCAGCTTTTCGCAGCTTTTTAATGCAAACCTTTCCTGGATTGGCCCCTGTGCCACACTATTCATTGTTGGATTTTTAACACAATCATTCTAGAGGTTGTGCCACAGCCATGCCTATCTGTGGGATGTCTGCTCTGCAATTAGATGTGGTTTTTCAGGATTACGGCGTTGTGTTTTTGTTGTTATGGCTGCTGCGCTGCTGGTTGAAATAAATCTTGTCTTGAAATGATAAAATTTGATCCGTGATTTTACTGATTTCTTGATACGCTGGATTGTCTTTTCCTTGATGGGTGCGTTGATCCATCACCGTTAAGCCATAGGAAAACAACTCGCGAAAAATCACACGCTCTCCTACACTGTGGGCCATCTGAAAACCAATGCGTTGGGACAAGGCGTTTAAAATTTTATCCAGTTGGACTTGATTACGAGAAGTGAGGCTGTGCATGCGATTGCGTACGATAATCCATTCCAATGTTCCAGACTCCTCCACCACCTTGCGCATACGTTGTTCCCAGACCAAGTGGGCATAATGGCTTAAAGGCAATTGCCCTGGTTTGGCTGTTTCTTTGACATTGACCAATAAATCCAAATCGATGGCGCTGTCATTCATGGGGGTGATTAAAATATCGGCCAACGAATGGGCGTATCGGGACAGAACGGAATCGTAACCCGCCGTATCAATAATCAGTACATCCCACGTGTCACGCTGATCTTTTAATAGACGCAAATGCTCTGTCATGGATTCAGGGGTATCGTTACGCGGAGAAAATCGCTTGGTGTGCAACGGCATGGGAATGGTTTTTTCATTCCGTTTTTGAAATTCTATTCGATTTTCCCAATACCGGGACAGTGTGCCTTGATCACAATCGCAATCCATACAGACCACACGTTTTCCTCTGTACAGCAAATCCACCGTAATGTGGACGGCCAGCGTTGATTTTCCTGTACCCCCCTTGGTATTTCCGAAAACAATAATCATTGGGATTCTTTTTTGTAAAGGGTGTAACCAGCCGTCATAATCACAAGGCTGATGATGCCTGTAATGCATGTGGCCAGCGCATTGATTTCTGGGGTGTACCCCACCTTGATTTTAGAAAAAATCATCAGGGGTAAGGTGGTTATGCCTGGACCAGAGGTAAAGCTGGCTAGAATTAAATCATCAAAAGAAATGATGTACGCAATCAACCAACTGGCAATGATGGATGGAATGATGATGGGCAATTGAATTAAAAAGAACACTTTTGCAGGCCGAGCCCCTAAATCCAGCGCAGCCTCGCTGAGTGTGGGATCCAGATGCAGCAATCGAGCCCGCACAATGGCTGTGACATAGGCCGCACCCAAGGTTGTATGGGCAGAAATAACCGTCCACATGCCTCTTGGTGGCCACCCAAAGGTGTTTTCGCTCCACACAAATAACAGCAAAATGGACAGACCTATGATCACTTCTGGTATGAACAGCGGTGTCATGGCCATCATGCCCAATCGGTGATGACAGCGTTCTTTGGTCCAGAGATGGGCGCATGTTGTACCCAAAATGACCGCCAATGTGGCCGAAATCATACCGATTTTAAAACTAACCATGGCCGATTGCCACAACGCGTGGTTTTGAAATAAAACCTGATACCATCGCAAAGATAGGCCAGACCAGACCACAGTTTTAGAATGATTTAGAGAATACAAAATGGTCAACGCAATGGGTAAATACAAAAAAATGTATCCCGTGTAAAAAAAGAATCGAATCCAAGGATGGGACCGCATCAGGAAGATTGCCTTAGTAAGGTTTGAAGTTTTTTAAAGATAAACATAGGCAAAAACAAGGCCACAATGATGCAAACGGCCAAAGTGCTGGCCAAAGGCCAATCGCGATTGGTAAAAAACTCAGACCACAGCAATCGTCCAATGGTCAAGCTGGTTGGCCCCCCCAATAATTCTGGAATTAAATATTCACCCACTGCCGGAATAAACACCAAGCTGGATCCTGCTGAAATACCCGATCGCGACAATGGAACCGTAATACGCCAAAAGGCCGAAAAGGGTCGACACCCCAGATCATAGGCTGCCTCTAAAATTTTTGGGCTCATTTTATCAAAAACCCCATACAAAGGAAAAATCATAAAGGGCAAATAGGAATACACCACCCCAATGATAATGGCGTACGGCGTATTCATCAGGGACCAAGGCTGCAGCCCCATGTATTCCAATCCATGATTGATTAATCCCTGGGGGCTGAGCAACGTCATCCAGGCATAAATGCGGACTAAAAAAGAAGTAAAAAAAGGCAAAATGGCCAGCAATAACCACACCGTATGATGTTTTGATCGCGCAATACCATAGGCCATAGGATACCCAATAATCAAACAAAACAGTGTGGATAGGGTGGCAATGCCCAAAGAATTCATAAACGCCGCACGATAAAAAGAATCCTTGAACACAATCAGATAATTGGTCAAATGGACCACCAATTGAAAGGAATCGCTGGATAAGGGGCGAAAAAGAGGGCGATAGGGCGGGGCACCTGTAGAAAATTCCGAAAGACTCAACGCAATAATCGTGGCCAACGGTGCAACCAGCATAATACCATACCACAGATACGGCCACAGTACTACAAAAAAGTATTTGTTTTTTTGCCAAAAGTGCTGCATCACAGGACCGTATTTTACCATCCAAAAAAAGAGCCTGTTGTTATTTAACAGAAAAAACCCATAAAAAGTCAAGGACCACAGCAAAAGTCGGGCAAATACAGTTCTGAAACCATGATGGATTACTTTCCTTATTCCTTGCCATAGAACCATTGTGGTCGAGCAGAGAAAATCCATAAAATGCCAGATTTTCGGCACATCACATTAACAAATAGTAAAAAAGTTGATTCTGTAATGGCGGGTATGTTATCCAATAAATATATAGTAAAGGAAACAGGCCCCATGCAAAAGGAAAAACGATCATTTTTAAAACGCTTGTGGACCATGGGCCAAACCCCAGATGTAAAAAGCAACCCCCTATTTTCTTCTTATGCCATGGCCGATGCCGTTCATTACGATCAGTCTTGGGACTGCCCACTGTTGTCATCTGGGTATGACAAAAATGCCGTGGTGTATCGCTGTATCACATTGATCGCACGGAACATAGCTTCTGTTCCTTTGATGCTGTATGACGGCAATCAACGCATCATGGAACATCCTGTTTTGGATGTATTGAAAAAGCCCAATGCCATGCAAAATTACACCTCTTTTTGCGAAGGGTTGGTCACCTATTTGTTGCTGTCTGGAAACAGTTTTATACAAGCGGTTTCACATAACGACACGCCACAGGTCTTGTCCGAATTGCATATATTGCGCCCCAATCGCATCCATCTGGTTCCAGGGCCAGATGGCCGTTTAAAGGCATACGAATATCGATTGGGAAATCGAAAATACACCATTGATGTCAATGTTGATACAGGAAAAAGTGCGATTTTACATATGAAATTGTTTAACCCGTTGGATGATTATTTAGGGGCCAGCCCCATCAAGTCTGCAAAATCCATGATTGATTTACAAAATGTCATTGTGGCTCATAATTTGACTTTATTGCACAATGCGGGATGTCCATCAGGAGCCTTGATGTTGAAAGGCGATCAAACGCTGACGGCTGATCAAGAAAAAGTTCTGCGCGATCAAGTGCAAACCATGAAAGCGCGCGGTGGTGCAGGAAAAATGCTGGTTCTGAATGGGGATTTCGAGTGGAAAGAAATGGGATTACGTCCAAAAGATATGGATTTTAACGAGGGCCGCATCATGGCTGCAAGAGAAATTGCCCAAGTTTTTGGTGTTCCCCCCATGTGTATCGGCATATTGGGTGATTCGACCTATTCCAATTATCAAGAAGCCCGGTTGCATCTGTGGGAAGACACCTGTTTGCCCCTCTTTGATATGGTCTTGTCCAATTTAAACCAGTGGTTATTGCCCTATTATGGGTCGAATTTAACCTTGTCGTACAGCAAGGATGATATCCATGCTTTGATTCCTAGACGGGAAAAAATGTGGGAAAAAGTATGTAAAATTACCTGCCTAACCATTAATGAGCGCAGAGAAATGTTGGGGTATGGGCCCATACAGGGCGGTCATGCTTTTGAATGGCATGATCCTGCAGCCGATGGTGCCAACACCACCCCCACAGCCCAAAGGATTGGGGTTAACAGCCTATAACCCCCCCTTGAATATTTTTTAACAGAGGAGATCCCCACCATGAGTACATTTGAAATGAAAACCGTCCACACCTTGCCCATCAACAGAATTAAGACATGGGATGGTGTGGGTAATTTTTTCGGTTATGCCAGTACATTTGGCAATACAGATAAAGCCAATGATGTCATTGTCAAAGGTGCATTTTCTGAAACGTTACAGTCTTGGAAAAAAAAGCATAAAGGGTTTCCCAATATATACGATGAACACAATCGCTATCATTGTCTGGGTACATGCAAAACGTTGGAAGAGGATGATACAGGTTTGTCTATGGAGGGCATATTATTCACCCAATACATCGAAAAAGCCAGAGAAGTACACCAATTATTGCGATCTGGCCTGAAACACAGCCTTTCCATTGGCTTTTACGTCAAAAAATCATTCATGAACCATGGGGTGCGCTATATCGAAAAGATTGATTTATTAGAGGTTTCCATCGTCACAAATCCCTGTAATGCAAAGGCACAAATCCATGCCTTTAAACGCGATCATGATCCCACATCCCAACAGGCCCATGATAGAGACAGTGAAAAACTGTTACAAGGGATTCGTCAACTGACCAAACGTTTAAACCCCTAAACCACGCCATCCAAAACCCGTTAAAACCCATCAAGGGCAGAGCTGTGCCCGTATCATTCATTCCTATCGGAGAACATTATGTCTAATGAACAAACCTTGAACGCCATTACTGAATTAAACCAAGCCTTTGAAGCCTTTAAGAATGCCAATGATGAGCGGTTAAACGCATTGGAAAAAAAGAGCACGGACCCCATCGCTGTGGATAAAGTGGAACGATTAAACACCTTGATGGATCACATCAGCGTTAAATTGAATCAGGCCAACACGTCCACGCAACGTCCTTTCTTAGGGCAATCTTCTGATTCAGACGACCTGGAATTAAAAGCGTTTAACCAGTATCTGTTAAGCGGAAACAAAGCAGGATTGGCTGGGTTAGAAACAAAGTATTTGGATGGAAGTACGCCTGAAAAAGGAGGTGTTCTGATCCCCAACGTTATTTCTGAGCACATTGATGATGTGGTTAAAAATTTGTGTCCACTGATGAACTTGGCCCATGTGGTGGTTATGAACACGGGTACACGGTACCGCTTTCCTCGCTTTAAAGCCGATCATAATGGGGGTTTCAAATTCAATGCCTATTTGGCAGATGGGGATAAACATTGGGGGAATGTCTCTAATCCAAGCGATGACAAAGAAGAACTGCAAATAGAGATGGTGGATATTCCCCTGCATACCATCAATTACAAGCATAAAATCGCTTGGGATATCATGGAAAATCTAAGTTTTGATTTGATCTCTTTTTTAAAAAAGGGAATGTCAGAGTATGTAGGCAGCAAGTGCAATCAGGCTTTTTTCTATGGCGATGGTGCTAAAAAACCCAAAGGTTTGTTGACTGAATTGGTGGATAACAATACAGAAAAATACAAAATAGAGACCATTAAAACCGGCGAAGCGGGTGGCCTTCAAGAAAATGGAGAGTATAAGGTTTTGCTGGAATTGATGGCCAGTTTAAAGTCGCGTTACAACACAGAGGCCAGTTGGTTAATGTCCAGAGAAGCCATGAAGGTGTTTCGAGGCATTAAAGCGCCCAGTGATCAACGCTATTTGTGGACCCCAAATCATATCGTGGACGGCACATCGTCCTTTTTAGGATACCCCGTTACCCAATGTGATGAATTTAAACCCCTTAGCGCCAATGATGTGGCTGTGATTTTTGGGAATTTTAAACAGGGGTACACCATTGTGCATCGCCAAGACATGTCTCTTATTCGCGATGATATGACGTCCAAACCAGATGTGGAGTTCCTGATGCGTTATGGATATGGCGGATCCGTTACCAATGGAGAAGCCCTGAAAGCATTAAAATTTTGCGCGATGTGATCAGCCTAAAGGATAGCGTTTAACAGCCATAAAGGAAAAACACCATGGACAGATACAAAGATCAAGACCAATTGCCAAGACATTCCGTTGTGCAAAAGAGTGTACTGAAATTGTTTGATGATGCCGAAATTATCAATCATTTACGGGTACATTCACAGGATATTTCAACAGATAAAATCAAATATTATATGGATGTGGCCATTGAATGGGTTCAAGATCAGCTGGGCAAAACACTGTTGACCATGACCAGAGAAACCGTTGGGTACAACAATCGCTTTGTGTTGCCCTATGGACCTGTCCTGTGGGATGCATCAGGCCAGAGAAAAGATAGTATTAAAAAAGTGATTTACGGAAAAAAAGAGCTGGAGCCCAGCGAATACAAGGTGCGTATTATGGGAGACAGTGTGGAAATTCAAGTTCCGTTTAGTTGGAAAGAAAAGGCATTAACGGTTCAATATGTGGCTGGTTATGGAGATTGTCAGGCTGTGCCAACATCCTTAAAGCATGCTGTAATGGGGACCATAGAATACCTTTATAACAACAATGGCAATGTGGAGGTCCTAGAAGCCGCCACAGCCCCATGGTTAAAAGGGTGTCGGACCTATCGCATATTTTAATGCCTTTGTCCCCGTTTAACCTATCCATAAACATTATTGATGATAAAGCCCCGCATCATATAGGAGGTATTATGTCCTTATCACCCATGATAAAACTGAATTTTCCCATAGAATTTTTTGAAAAAACCTATACAGAAGATGAACGGGGAGGACGCATCATTGGTTGGAAATCCTTGGGCCAAGCATGGGGAGATCTGACCCAATCGCGTGCACGATATCCCTTGGTTTTTGAAAATCAACGTCATTACCGCGGAGCGGTTTATGATGTGATCGTCAGGCACAGCCCCATGGTGAATCAAGCGGATAAAATCCTATGGAATAATCAAGATTTATTCTATTTGTACTCGCCACAATGGCATAGCAAAGGATTTTTGAAAGTCCGATTGTTCGCATGGGAAAAACAAACCGATCTGGAAAGAAAAAAATCATGAGTCATTTTATCGATAAAGAAGAAGCATGGTTTACCCAATGGTTCCAGCATATGGTCACCATTATGGGATCATCCATGGAACAAGAACGGTCCGCATTTCAAGAATTAGGGGAAGATTCGGATACAGATGGTGCACCAACCATTTACTGTACAACAAATTTGTACCAAAACGAGCAATTCCCCTTGCTGTATATTCAAAAAAACCCAGGATTATTTCGCAATCAAAAGCTATCTTTACGCATAGATATGATTTTACGCACCGTGTACGAGGGGGCCAAAGAAGAATCTCTGTGCATCATGAAGTTACGTAAAACCATGAATGAGGTTTATTCCTGCACAAAAACCTTTACCCAAGCTTATTTTGAACCCAAAAGTTTTTCTTATAAAATAACGGATAAAAAAATCCGCGACGTTATGGTGTCCTATGATGCCGTCATTTTTTGGAATGCGGCAGAAAACATCCAGAGCAATACTGGTGAGCCAAACAATGATGTGGATATCCCCACAGAAAATGTCTTGCGCATACCATTTTTACATTTGACAGCAACCCATTTAAAGCTGTTTTTACAGGATCCGGATCCATGGGGCAGAAACGATGCCAGATCTATTTTACCCCTCAGCAGTGCACGATATTGCAAGCAAACCCTGTTGACTGCACCACCGGTTGAACATTTTCATACGGCCCTATCTCATCAAAGGGAAACCTATCATCTGAACCAGGATGCGCATACATTCTGTAAATATCATGCACTGATTCAATGCCAGGATCATTCACCACCTGCCTTTTCCAAACTGGTGCCCGATCAAGAGGTCTGGTTGTACAGTGCCATACCCATGAGAGAGGATATTACGGAAAATACCCCTCTAAAAACCCGATATTGTCCCGTACCCAATACCATGGTGTTTCATGATGAACAAGAAAAAGAGACCACTCTGCACAATACGGTATGGCATTCAGGGGACAAAACCATAACGTACACACGAAATGGCGTCATCAGCTATACGCCCATTATGCACATGAAGGTTCAAAAATTGACCCTGTCGTGCAAAGAATTTGAATCCATTGGACCCTGGAGTTTGGAATTACGAGAAATCTAAGCCAACAGATGACGGATAAATCCATTAAGACAGGGGTGGACCCCCCCCTATTCCACACAGATTCATGTCAAATAGGGGATTTTTTAGAGGCACGATCCAATTGAAATTCATGATGCACCAGATACAATGTGCAGGGAATGATGATGATGATGCCCGTAATATCGGAAAGCGTAGGCCATTTGTGAAACACCAACACGCTAAGAACAGAGGAAAAAATGAATTCACTGTACCGTAATGGTTGTAATGCGGAAACCTCGCAATACGACAGGGATTTTAAAATGCATCCTAATAAACAGTTGCCCCCTAAACCCAAAATGGCCAATAAACCTAATTTCGTCATGGATGGTGTTTTCCAATAATACAGGGCAAAGGGCAATGTCCACAGGGTGGTCCACAGGGCAGAGTAAAACATCAGCGGTTGAATGCGTTCGTTTAAAATCAGTAAACGTTTGTTCACAATGTCCAGAATGGCAAACAACAGCGTGGCCAAAATGGCTAGACCCGCTGTTATGTTAACGCTGCCTGTCAGGTCAAATTGGGCACTGACCATAATGCCGATAAATCCCACCCCTGTGGCCAAAAGACGTTGCCACCCCAGACGTTCTTTTAAAAAAATACCGGCCAATACGGTGATAAAAATGGGCGTTGTAAAACTGATGGTGGTCATCATGGGTAAGGGCAACTCGATTAAACTGCAACACCAGGGCACCATGGCCAGCGCAAACAATCCGCCACGCAATCCATGCATCCAAAAATGCTTGGTGGTGTATTTTTTTGGATTGATGATGATAAAGGGAACAAAGAATAATGCCGTAAATAAAAATCGAAAAAATAAGACGTTAATGCCCGATAACTCGGCGCCAGATAATTTGCACGCCACATCATTCAGTGCGCTGATTAGACAGGCCGATAGGCTCCATAAAGCACCTAATTGATAGCGATTGGACATAAAAAAAGAACGACATAAAAACACAATCATACCTGTTTATCCAAAAAGAGTAAATTTTTTAAAAACAGCCTGTTGTCGTCATAGACACGATAAAATCCATCTGGAGGACGCAAAAATGATTCAATTTTTTTGGGATACATCCGACAAACCCCATCTGGAACGGCTGATCAGTGCCGTGCTGAATCACGCAGAGGGCAAGCCAGCAACCTTGACCATTACTGTGCCAGAGGACCATCTGCCCCTTTCACAACGATGGCGTGGACTGTGGGGAACGTTAATGTATGCACACCCCCAAGAGCCAGACCCTCGTCAGCTTGGGCCAGAGGGAAACGAACAAACAACAAAGCATTTGCTGTTTTATGGAAGAACGGTTGGTTTTACAGAAAAACAAGGATACCTTGACATTCATTTGATTGCAGAAAAGGCCCCCTTTAAAACCCAATGGCCAGAAGTACTGAAGGACATCAAGGCCAAGAATCAGCATCACGAATTGTGGGGAGACGCAGACCCCGAAGCCATGCGGTCATCCATACCTTATGCCTGGTATTGGGATCGCTGTACAGGAAAATTGGGTCTGAGTCACGCCGTTGATGGCCATAAAACTTGGGATGTGTCCGATCAATACGATCCTAAATATTATGCGATTCAAACAAACGAGCCCTTGTCCCAAATCAATGTTCAACTATCCGCCCAGTGGGATCAATCCATTCTGGATTATGTGGATGTGGCCCCAGAAATTGCCAAACAATTTCATAATGGGGTCATTGGAACCTTAACCGATCGTGCCTTAGAATCCGCTTGGCCAGAAACAGGCCGTTTTTTTCCATCGGGATATTTTGTCGCGCACAGCACACTTGTGAAAAAACCATCCAGCGCTCAATATCCTGATGCCATTGTATTTTCTCCTCTGGCCACACAGGAAGATAGTGCTGCATCGCCCCCAAAATGGATTGCTGAAACCAGTTTTTATGACGCGAAATTGGTCATGGGATATTTTTATCGTCAAAAACGTAAAGAACAGGTAAATTACACCTTAAACGCTGCTTTACCCAACAATCAACACGGTCGAACACAAGATTTGGACATCAAATTGCCCCCATTCATTCGATACGACGATTTGCCCTTGTGGAATCCTGTCATGACCTATGAACCAGGAGAAGAAGTCCAACACCAAGGCCGCGTGTATCGTTTTCAGGGGAATGATCAAGGCGAAAATATGGGGCAAAACAAACGTTTGTCCCGTAACGGTTTTGACCCATCAGAACAGTATTGGCAAGAAATTCCAGAAAAAACCAAATGGTTGCTGCCGGCAGTATCGGATTCATTTTTCAACCAGACTCTGGGAAAAGAATTATTCGAATATACGCTGCATCGGGCCAAAACAGCCTTGATTTGGGGGACACGCTGTATGGAAATACAGATCAGAGGAACCTTAAAGCATTTCCACAATATCACCTTGAATGACTGCTTTTCATTGGCTGAAACCCCTGATTCGGACAAAAAAATCACAGGAAAAGTGGTGGATTATACCCTGAATATGGATGGTCTGCACAATCAAGCATACGTTCAGATCAAAGGTGCTTTTTTTATGCCGTTCGACGACGTGCCACCACCCGCTTCAGACCTGGATGAAAAAAAGATCATGGCCATTGATGGGTTGCTCTGTCTTTGGCCTGAACAAGGGCCTCCTGTGGATATCCTTTCTGAAAAATTGAAAGAAAACGTGTGCAAAAAAATCGATGTTTTTAATCCCATAGACGATCAATTACAGCATTTAGAAACCCTGCAGGAAAAAATGTGGACCGATGATTGGGATGCCACCAGTGTGCACGCCAAGGAAACACGCATTCGTTTGCATTTTCACAGTTTGCGCACCAGGCAATGCCTGGAACACACCATCCCTGTGGACATATTAACCCCTTATCGACCTGAAAAAAACGACGGATCACAATGAGTCATCAGAATACAATCCGCCCCTAATGATTGGAGTAGAACCATGAAAAAAAATTTATCCAGCATCCGATTGCGCCAGAAAAGACCGTGGTTATTGTATGGCTTTTCTGCCCCAAATATTCCCCAAGACAATTATGTGGGCGATGCAGATTTGTACATGGGTGGGCTGTCTCAGCCATTACATTTCAAAGATATGGCCTCTGTTTTTCCGGAAAAAGTCATCTTTGACCTGACCTTGTCTATGGCCATGGTTGACCAGAGTACAACGGTGGTTATTTTGCCAATAGAGGATGGGGATGATGGGGGAAACGGACCCCATATTATTGAAAATATTTACGAAAAGCATCCAGCCGTTCGGTCCATATCATGGTCAAAACCATTGAATATCCACTGTGTACATCACGGTGCCATACGTCCCAATGATCCTTCCTGGACCATCCTCATGCCCTATGACACCTATCAATTTGATGGCCTAGAGGCAGGCGAAATGAACGTGAGGGAAAATCAATATTACAGCTACGGAGGAATGTGGAATATGGACACCTCTATGGATAAAATTACCGCTGTTAACGCCCGATTTTCTTATGATTCTGGCCATATGGATATGACAGAGGAAGATACTTTTGGTTTGGCTGTTCTGGGTGGTGGCATTACGATGCAGATGAATAATGCGCAGACCAGCCTCTTGACCTTTCAATCGTATAAAACCTATGCCCAGCAGGCACAGCACCATAACGATTGGAACAACGATGGGGAACAGTATGCTCAAAAGTACCGATCCATGCATTACCAAATGCTGGATCAAACCACCATGCGTGTGTATTTTAGCCAAAACAATACATCGTAAATTATTTTTCATCTTTTTGTTTTTTGCATTTCACACAGAAAAAATACTTTTTTGAAATAGGAGCATACATCGTATGTCCGATCATTCCCATACAGACCCTTTTGTTGCACCGGAACCCGTATGTGCGGTGTTTCAAGAAAACCTATACCGGTATTACCCAAATTATCGTGGAAAATTGACCACCGAACAATGGCATCAACTGCATCAATTGGCCAAAACCATTACGACAAAAACAGACAGTGCAGCCATATGGCAAATACTCGAATCTAATCCTTTGATATTTATGTATTTTCGTTATCAAATAGACCGTATTCACCAGGTGTCCAGAACACTCCGAACCAGAGGTTTATTATTTAATGTGATCATTTTTATTATGGGGGCAGTGTGGTCTTGGGGGATTAATGAAATAGATCCGACAGTCGTATATGTGGGATCTTTTTTAGCAGGTTTTTTGGGTCCTTTGGCGCAAAAAGGCTTGGAAAAAATCAAGAATATAGACCGTTTAAAGGCCAATGCTGGGTTGGAAAACCAGGCCAATCACCATCAAAAAAAAGGATAATGCCATCATGCCCAGATCAAAAAATATAAAACAAGAAACCTGTGACCAATGGACCCATACAAAACAATCATCAAGAGCCTGCGGGGAACCGATCACAGAATCAGAAAGGACTCCACGTTCCATGGAACAATGGATCCGAGATTTGGAAATTATTTTTGAAAAAGCCATGAAGGAAGACAAACTCAACATTGCCTTAAAAGCAAAAGAGTTATTGGCAAGAAATAAAGGGTGGATTGCAGGGGGAGTCGCATCAACTCCCCTCTCTATTAAAAGCATAGATCAGTGGACTTTGCAAGAGGTTAATGCTTTGATTGCCCAATTAGATGCCTATGGCGATCCTGATGCCGAATCGGGCAGGCCAATACTGGATGGAACAGAGTCTGAGCGTCACTCTGATCCAAAGGAATCCCCGGAAAAAGCATGGGGTACGCAACCATTGGATGGGGATGACGATTGCGACCCCAAAGGGTAAACCCCCCAGGGCCGTACATCACATCAACAGAACGCAGAACGGGGTAAAGCAACCCCAGAGCGCCAGGGTTGACGTCTGATCCATTGTGGGAAAGGATAAAGAAACCTCTTTTGTTTTCTTGCCCTGATGACCATTTTCCACAGTGCCCTGATGCAAACCCTTTACCAGCGGGGGTTTATTCATCAAACAACCCCCATAGAAGCCCTAGATGCGGCCCTGAATGCCGGCCCCATGACGGTGTATTATGGCTGCGATGCCACGGCGTCCAGTTTGCATGTGGGGAATTTGCTGGGATTAATGGTGATGCGTATGATCCAAGATATGGGCCATCGTGCCGTGTTGTTATTGGGTGGAGGAACCACAAAAATAGGCGATCCATCCGGGCGGGACAGTACGCGAAAATTGTTAACAGATGCAGAGATTAACACGAATATTTCTGGAATTTTATCCTGTTATCGGCGCGTTTTGAATCCGGAATCCATGGTGGTGGTCAATAATGCCGATTGGTTAGATTCCTTGGGGTATACCTCCTTTTTGCGGGAAATCGGGGTGCATTTTTCCGTTAATCGTCTGTTGAACTTTGACAGTGTAAAAAACCGATTACAGCGGGAAGAATCCCTCAGTTTTATCGAATTTAATTATATCTTGATGCAATCGTACGATTATTGGAAATTGTACCAAAATCACGGGTGCGCTCTGCAAATCGGTGGGGGCGATCAGTGGGGCAATATTGTCAGCGGTGTGGATTTGATTCGTCGTTTAGAGGGTGTCCACGTGCATGGATTAACCTGGCCATTATTGGAAACCAGCACTGGGGCAAAAATGGGGAAAACAGCCCAAGGCGCGGTATGGTTGGATCCCGCATTATGCAGTGCTTATGATTATTGGCAATTTTGGAGGAATGTGGATGATCGCGATGTGGTGCGATTTTTAAAATTATTTACCTTTTTGCCCATGGATGTGATCGAACCCTTTGAATCCATCACAGGCTCGGCCTTGAATGAGGCGAAAATTCTGTTGGCCAATCAGGCCACGGCATTGATTCATGGTTCTGATGCCGTGCAAGGGCTGACATCGGCCCATCAGACGGCTTGCGCCTATCCTCAGTACGTACTGACACCGCAGGATCAAGATCAGGGCGTTTTGGTATACAAGATATTGGTGTCTTTGGGGTGGGTCAGTTCTGGTCGAGAAGGGCGGCAGAAAATTACCGAAGGTGCTGTAAAAATCGATGGTGTTAAAGTATCTGATCCCATGGAAACATTCACCTGGGACGTCACAACGCCATCGGATTCCTATCGCATCGCCTGTGGGGGGAAAAAAACAGCCCTTTTGGTCCTGGGTTAACAGGACTTTGGCAGTGGTTGATGCCTATGATCCATTCTTTCCAGCGTCATCTGGCGTGGGAATACACACACATTTTTTTCCTTTTCATCATAACGATGACCTGGAATGGCTGTTTCTGTTGTTTCGATGCCAACCCCCTTGGGGCAAAAACCAAGCCATACTGGAACCCCAGGTGTTCAGACCATATCCCTGTGGTATTGGCGGGTTATAAATCCTTTGCTGCCTAAATATTCGGCTGTTTTTTCGGCCGTGCATACCGATCGATGACGCCCACCAGAGCACCCAAAAGCCACCACAAAGGATGGCCGCCCCCCCGTTAACATGTGATCCAGCAAGGGGAAAAGCATGGACTTAAAGCGTTGGAATTCTTGGCATTGATGGAAAAACTCTTGTACATCTGGCGATTGCCCCGTCAGCAATTTCATGCTCTTGTTGTAATACGGGTTGGGCAAAAAACGCATGTCAAAAACGAAATCAGCCGATTCAGGCACCCCTCTGCGATAGGCAAAGGACATCACGTATACGGTTGTACCCATGGGATTGATCAAGTTTAATCGCCGCTGTAAATTGCTTTTCAGTTCTGGAGGTGATCGGTGTGTGGTGCTGATATAATGATCAGCCGATGCTTTGACCGGTTGCAAAAAAGATTGTTCTTCAGCAATCAGGGCGCTGATGGTGTCTCGATTGCCAAAAGGGTGCAGGCGGCGTGTTTCTCGGTATCGATTTTCCAGGGATTCCAAAGACGCATCAAAAAACAAAACCGTAACGTCTATCAGTTGACGCAAAGCAGAAACGGTACTGGAAAAGTTTTCAGGATTAAATCCACGGGTGCGAATATCAATGCCCACAGCCAAAATGGCGTTCGGGTTTTTTTCCAGTACCAATCCATGGCACAAGGACAGCGGGATATTGTCCATGACCTCACAGCCCAGGTCTTCTAGTGTTTTCAAGGCCGTGGTTTTACCCGATCCGGACATGCCAGTAATGATAATCAGAGAGGGTGTTTTCATAAAAAACCTTTGTCAACCATGGGGTATAAAGAGCGCTCTTGAAAAAAACAAAGAGGGTTGTTTTTTCCTTGTGGCATGAGGAATGAGATAGGTTTTGTGATCATATCACAGGCAAGACATGGGCAGCCAGAGGTTTCAGAGAAAAAACCTTGGGTTTTACATCCTCATTGGGTTTGGATTTCATGGTGACACAAGGGTTATTTTTTTCCTGTATTTCCATGACGTTGGACCAAAAGCTCTGGCCGATATTCAAAATGCATGGTGTCGTAATGGGTATACCACTTTCCGCCCCATATAAACCCCTGTGATTCGAATATATCAACGATTTCTTGTGGAATTTTGTTTCGATATTTGGGCATTTTATGCCATTTTATATCTTTTTCTTGCACGTTTTTTACCTTATTTTCTTTTTGATAGTCCCACAACCAATAATTGGAATGCTCGACATTAATATCAATGGTCATGCCATAACTGTGAGTGCTCATTCGGCTGGTTCCGGCAATGGCACTCCAATAAAATGCTCTAATTGGCTTTTCCAAAAATTTGATGTATTGTGGTTTTTGTTCGCACAATTTTTCCAGTTGATCGGAACAACGTTTCAGTTTTTTATCCACGTCATTAATCGTCGTAACCTGTAAAGGGTATTTTTTTTGAAAAAACTTGGGCATCCAATATAGGGTTGTTAACTTGGATTTAACCTTGTCTTGGGTATCTCCATACATTTTTTTGAAAAAAGCATCATCTCGAATACGACCAGGGTCGGTTTTAAGGGCACCAGAGTGCATGGGGCCTGCTGTATAGTTTACGGCGATTTGACCATAGAGGTCAGGATGATCACAGGCCTTTTGGAAATCCTGTTGGATGGCATTCATACTAGGCAGAGATCCGGGGCGATGAATGGGCATGCGTGTTCCATCACGCCATATTAAACAATGGTTTTCATAGGCTTTGATGTGATCGGGATAGGCTTGAACATACACAGAGGCGTCGGCTTCTGTTTCTTGCTGTAAGGATGGTGTCTTTGGTTTTTGGGATAAAGAAACCGCCGGTGTCGCCCATAAGGCTCCCAGTTTGGATAATACAACAAAGGACAAAAAAACGATATTTTTTTTCATGAATTCTATTTGAAATTGAAATATTTAGGAAAAACGGGTTTAAAGATGATGATATTAAAGTCGCCCGTGCCGAAGAGGTGAATCGAACACCCGACCTACTGATTACGAATCAGTTGCTCTACCAGCTGAGCTACTTCGGCCATATGGTGTATACTAATTCAAGGCTGGTTTTTTCGTCAAGCGCTGTTCTTTGAGGGAATTCTAAAAACTGTTGAGGAATTGGTTGACCTGGAGCGGGAATTTTTCTATAATTTGTTTTATGTAACATGTGATTGAGCATACAATCGTGTCGAAGTTAAAGTCCCACAGTGGAACCAAAAAAAGATTTAGCATGACAGCGACCGGAAAAATAAAGCGCTCCTTTGCGTTTAAACGCCACAACTTGCGCAAACGTTCTCAGGACATGAAGCGTGCATCAAGAGGCTGCACTCTGATGAATGAGCGTGATGCTAAAATTATTAAAAAATTTCTTATACCTTATGGATTAAACTAATATGGCCAGAGTTAAAAGAGGGACGACCGTCCGAGCACGACATAAGAAAGTTTTAAAATTGGCATCCGGTTATCGTGGCCGGTCCAGTAAATGTTATCGTATTGCGTTACAGCGCGTAGAAAAAGCATTACAGTATGCTTATCGCGATCGTCGTTGCCGTAAAAGAGATATGCGTGGCTTGTGGATCCAAAGAATCAATGCAGGTGCGCGTTTAGATGGTGTGACCTACGGGGATTTCATGCATGGTTTGCAGGTTTTGGGCATTGATTTGAATCGCAAGGTTTTGTCTGACATGGCCATATCAGAACCAGAATCCTTTTCTGCTTTGGTACATCAGGTAAAAAATGCCATGCCTTGCCGCGTAGTGTACATCTGATTATTATTCAGGGTTTTATTGCTCGATCTGTTGGGTTAGTCCTTTTTATATGGGGCTGACCCTTTTTTAATGGGTGGGGGATCTTGTAGGGTCTCTGCCAGAACCATTCTATGCTGCATTTGTATTGTACTATTTTTACCTGGATTCCTGATTCAGTTTTGACCCCAAGAGCACCTTTACAAGGTTTCGAGGGGAGATACGTGTTTTCGCTTGGCCCTGCATTCCTGGTTCATTTTGATTCACAGGGTGTACTTATTTATATATTTGCCAAGTTATAGGGGGTAATGGGCCTGCGCAGAGCTTCTCTCGTGTGTTTCGTAAATGGTGCTAAGAAAAGGCGGGAATCTGACGTTTTATGATGCGCAATGGGGGCCTCTTGCCACAATGAGGCACAAAAAAGCCCATGAATAAAATCTCTGTTGCCAATCAGTGGGCATTGTTCAGCAGGGTGCTCAGGGACAACAAGAGAAACACATAACAAAAGAGGGATGGGTATGAAGCCCATCTCTCTCTTATTGACCTATGGTCGGACAAATCATGGGATTTTGGTATTAAATAGCTTCTATACGATCAATATATTTTATAAAATTTGGAGCATGCTTGTTGATTGTACGTAAGTAATTATTTAGTTGGAAGTTTTTATTAAGGATATGATGGATTATTATCTTTTCCACATCTTTCATTTCTTCGTCTGGTTCTGTTCGTATTGAAACATCAAAACATTATCAACTCGTTTTTAAAACAAAAAAAGATCTCTTTTGCCAGTTAATACATCTCGTAAAATGGGATCCGCGTCTGAAATATAATCGGCAGGTGGCCATCAGAGGCAATGTCCACGAATATACTAGGCCGGCGATACAGGCAAAATCAGGGAAGGGGGGGGTTGCAAATGCTGAGGGAGAAAAGGGTTCACAGAAAAGGCACACATACAAAAAAGGAGAGGGACGCGTGTCCCTCTCTTGTCATATAATGTCGTTATGACAATGGGCTTTGCACCTTACAGACGTGCAATACGCTTAAAAATATTGATAAAAGCTTCTTTATTATTATCAAGTACTTCTAGGTAATTTTTTAGTTGATTCAATATTGGGCCTATGTGCACTTTACCATCTGGTTGTTTCGTATCAGCAATCATGCTATCTGGGAAACTTGCAAAACTATGTGGGATAGAATTGAATGGATTCCGTGATGAGTGTAAACCCTTTATCCCGGCACGATAAGCTGTTTCAATAACCTTGTCTTGCAAACTGCGTAAATCATTTATTACAGCCGTCAAGGACTCTGATCCCTCCTTCTGCAGATACTTTAAGTCTATCTCTTCTGAACGCCCTGGAACGTAAAGACCTTGCATTATACCCGTTAAATTCAAATATTTGCCCAATGTATCTTGAACCACACTATCTAATTGTTGAACGTTTGTTTGAATAAGATTTTTTACTTCCATAGCATTTGCCTCACCATTTGCATCTATAAAAAGAAAAGGGAAATGGTTAAAATCAGCTCTAATGCTTTCAATCGCTTTATTCGCTATGCTTTTGATTTCTTCAAAACATTCTTTGAATTTTTCCAGCTCACCGTCTGCAGGAACTAGACGATTCTCACTTCGTTTAAACGCCCGTGGTTCGCTCGTTTCTTTCGAATCAATTAAAGAATCCACAGCGCTTACAGAGGTGCAACCAGCAATCATGGCACATAGAGCAAGCATTATTTTTGTATTCATATTTTTATTACCTTAATTAGTTTATGTTTTCAATTACCATTGTGGCACTATTGGTTTAAAAAAATCTCAATATTGCAACATCAACACATTAACACAATTTAAACAAAAATCAAAACATTATTCACTCGTTTTTAAAAGAAAAAAAGATCTCTTTTGCCAGTTAATACATCTCGTAAAATGGGATCCGCGTCTGAAATATAATCGGCAGGTGGCCATCAGAGGCAATGTCCAGGAATATACTAGGCCGGCGATATAGGCAAAATCATGGAAGGGGTGGCAAATGCTCAGGGAGAGAAGGGCGCACAGAAACATAAAACACAGATAACACACACAAATAAAAAAAAGCGGTCACAAGCACAAGCGCCGCACACACATACAAAAAAGGAAGAGGGACTCGTGCCCCTCTCTTGCCATGTAATGTCGTTATGACAATGCTTTTCTCTTTTTAAAAATAGAAAATATTGAAAAAATAGAAAAACCACAGCCCATGCCTATAAAACCATCAGCCAATGGGCAACAGATCCTCTTCACGGCACAACCCCATCAGAACTGGGTTTTTTGGTGTCAAATTATCCAAATTCCAATAGGATCCATCGCGAATGTTTTTAACCATAGTGCGCGTCGTGGCTAAAATAGAACAGATCTGGGTGTCTGGCAGTTGAGGATGATGCTTTACAACCCATAAAATGGCATGAGGAATATCGGCTCGCTTGGATAAAGGCGTATACTTTTTTCTATCTTTTTCCTTTAACATCAGGGGATAATGCAGCATCAGTTTGGCTTTTGGATCGCATTCACAGCGTTCTATTTCTTCGCGTAACAGCTGGTGATTCATAATGGGATCCAGTTCTTGCAAGGTATTGGAGTTTTTTAACACATCCAAAGCCAATACATGAATGTCACAAAATTCAGAAATTTGTTTGCTTGTCAAAGAGGTGTGGTTCAATAACCATAGCGCTGTTGCTCGAGGCATCAGTGGTTTGTTCATGCTATTCTCCTGAAGGGCATCCCCAACGGGATTCGAACCCGTGTTGCCGCCTTGAAAGGGCGACGTCCTAACCACTAGACGATGGGGACAAGCTGTTCAAATTATAGCCTAGCTTTTTCCAAAAAGAAAGATCTGTCGGATGATTTTTCTAAAATTTTTAAGCCTATGCCTTAAACCAATTCAAACAAATCTAATGGAAAAGGAATGCTCTGACCAAAGCGTCATTTTATCCAGATTATGCGTGATGAAAAGAATCTTGGGACGGCCCTGCTATATCATGCTGCGGTATCGCCGGGTTAAGGCCAATAACATGCCCATGGCCCAACATAAACTCAAAAACGATGACCCGCCGTAACTGATAAAAGGTAAGGTCATTCCCTTTGTGGGCATCATGCGCAACACAGAAGCCATGTTCAAAACGGCTTGTAACAGAATTTGCAAGGTTAACCCCACCACGGCCAAGGCATAAAATCGATCAATTTCTTGCAAAGCATGCCAAAAAAATCGATACAAAATAATGCCATACAACACCACAATGCCCAGGCAAACCAACAGCCCCATTTCTTCTCCGGCCACAGCAAATATAAAGTCGGCATGCCCATCAGGCAATGCATTTAAAATGGTGCCAGCCCCTGGTCCTTTGCCCAACAGTCCACCAGAAGAAAAGCTTTTTAATGCTTGGGTTACCTGGTACTGACTGCCCAGAGGATCCTGATCCGAACCGGATAAAAACGTTTGAATACGATAGGCTGCATGGGGAAAACACAGGTACGCTCCTATACCTCCAATCAGCGCGCTGAGACAGGCACCAGCAGTCCAAATCCAGTGCAACCCCCCTGTAAAACATTGACCAAACCATACGGCAAAAATAACCAAAACCATGCCCAAATCGGGTTGCAATAACAAGGGAATAGCAGCCATGACCATCAGACCACCTGAAATCAAAAAATGCGTGGGCAAAGACAGCAAATACGCCACCGCAATGCTGAGCGCTGGTTTTAGAAATTCCGAAGGCTGTAAGGAAAAAGATCCCACTGCCAGCCAACGTCGAGCACCCTTGATTTCTTCTCCCCATAAACACACCGCCCAAACGCTGATCCAAGCCATGGATCCCAGGATTAATGTGGATGCCAAAATGCCTTTTTTTCCCAAACAGCTGGAACCCAATAATAAAACCAACCCAGGCCCCACAATCATAAAATGACGTTTCAACAAAACAAATGCGGTCCAGTTGTGCTGCAATGCAATGGCTGGGCTGGAGGCCATAATCAGCCATACCCCCAAAGCCATTAAGGTTAATACGGCAAAAAAGACCCAACGGTCAATGGAATTCCACCAAATGGTCCAAAAGGGAGGTGGCGAGGACATCATGATGTTGGTCCCTTGGAAAAGGACGAAGGCCCCGCCCAGTCATGGGGGGATGGCTTGCTTAAACACTCTAGAACACACCGTTTAAACACATGACCGCGATGCTCGAAATCTGTGAATTGATCAAAACTGGCACAACCAGGCGATAATAAAACCACGGGAAAAAATCCATTTTGGGCAGACAACAGGGCCAGTCCATGGGCTCTTTCCACGGCATTTTCTAGCGACTGACATTGTTCAGCAGGTTTTCCATGGGCCTGCAGCCATTGGGCATACCGTTGCCCTGCCTGACCAATCATAAAACCATGGGAAATACGTTCCGCCAACCCGTCCAACACCTCTAAATCATCATGTTGCAATACACCACCGGCAATCCAAAAAATGGGGGTGTTGGAACAGGCTTGGATGGCCTTGGCCACGGCATGAGGGTTTGTGGCCTTGCTGTCATTGCAATACCGTACACCACGGGCTTGTGCCACGTGCTCTTGTCTGTGCTCTAGGCCTGTAAAATCCATAAATACATCTGTTTTGGTGCAGTGCAAGGACCGTAAAACGGCCACAGCTGCGGCCACGTTTTCTTGATTATGGACACCACTTAGGGCAGCAGGCAAACCATAGTCCTGCAAACACTCTGTGGACCATATCTTAACAGGGGTGTTGGTCTGTGCACAGACAGGCGTCGCTTGGTTGCCCTTACAGTTCAGATTCGTGGGCCAATTTTGGGGAATCCAACCGATACGCGAACCATTTAGGATGCGCTCTTTAATGGCTCTGTACCGATCCATGGTGCCGTGGCGTTCCAGATGATGAGGAAATAGGTTTAAAATAATGGAAACGTCCAAGTTCAAATGATCGCACAATTCCAATTGATAAGAGGATAACTCTAATATATAAAGGGCATCCGTTGGCCATCCATTTTCCAATGTCGAAAAGATTGGCACTCCCATGTTTCCTGCCAAAATACAGCTTCGACCATGATTTTTCAGGCCATGGTGAATCAGGGCACACGTGGTGGTTTTGCCGTTACTTCCTGTGACACCGATTTTTTGAACATGGGGAAAAAAGATGTGGAACAATTGAATGTCACACATGACGGGCCTATGGTGTGCCAATGCATCCTGCATAATGGGGTGATCAGAAATTCCGGGTGAAATAATGCATACGGCATCCGTCCAATCAAAATCTTGGGTCCATAACGACCAACCGGCGGATTCTGCTGCCTCTCTTTTTTCCGCTGAATCATCCCATACCACACAATCAACAGGGGCATGATAAGATTCACTGGGTTGGCTGCTTGGGTGCTGATGGGCATGGCTGGGGCACAATGGATGGTTCAAGAAATCCCTTGATGCAGTGTGGGAAATTGGATCTAATTCCGGCCAATCTGTGGGGTTGATGCGGTTGCTTTTCTGACTGACATCTGTTGGTGTGTGCCCGCTTTTGCCCATGTGATGGGGGGTATGGAGGTACTCGGCCAGACTCATGCCGCTGCGGCCCAAGCCCACAATGCAAAAACGTTTTATGGATTCGGATTTCATGGTCTTACTCGATTCAGTCCAGAGATCAGGCATGCATCCATAACGGATCCTGTATCAGGATGGTACGTTGTGTGTAACGTCATAGTTTGGAATGCGGGCTGCTTTCCGGTAAGGCCAAGGCATACACTTGCGTGGTAAGGGGCAGGGCAGGTCATTCCATTTTTGAGATGAATAGGGCGATGAGATTATTCTAAGCCACCCGTGATAAATCCGTCAATTTTTCATCCATTTTCTTGTTCCGCCAGGGGCTTGACACGCTCTTTCTATGGCCCCATTAGGCAGAAAAACGGGCTGTAAGTGTTCCAAACATTGCATGCAATCTCGTCACCACCCTCATCAGATATCATATCGCCGATGTCCTAAATAACACCTTCAAAGCCCTAATAAAAGGAATTCCTGATTGAGCGTTGTTTGGCCATAGCCTTTATAAAATAGAGATTTTTCTTTGTCAAGAACTAGACGAGCATCCCAAATGCCAGTACCAATAAACATCAAATCACGTTCCTTGGGAGCAAAGATCAGCGTATCCCAATCCAGAATATAAAGGGCCCCCTCTGCATCAACCCTCAGGTTCCATCCATGACTATGACTATGGCTATGGCTATGGCACAGCGTATATTCGTTGGGTCGTTTTTGGGTCAAAATCCCAAGATTTTCAGCGTGCTGTACCAGTTTAAGGATCCTACTCCTTTTGGATTTCAGGAATGGGGATTTTTACAGCAACAGGCCCTTCAAAAACCTCATTTTCAATGGGCCCAAGAACTGATTTTCATGGTTTTATGCCATTTAGAAGAGAATATTTCCCGTGGTGTTCTGCTTGTTAGGGCGTTTGGAATATCGGTGCTGTGAAGCTTTTTAATGGCCGCACCAAATTGAGCCCACTGAGTTTCTGATGATTTGGCCTCCACGCCATTAGGGCCTTCGACATAAGAGTAGAGACTGATCTTGAAGGATGGCGAGATTTTCCAAAGTTGTCCTGTTTTGGTTGCAAGAGGTGAGGGGGGATCACTTGTGTGATGCCCAGATTAGCCCAGTATTTTGGCACAGATACGGAGGCCTGTAAAAATTTGCGGCTTATTAATGTTAGGAAACAATGTGTTTGGTTTCTTTTGTAATGGGATAAACAGCCGTATTGAAATCAGACCCAATGGGCAGAAACGTTGCGTTATCTATGGTAAGTCCATATCTATCCTGTAAACTCGCAACGATTTTTTTATCTGTAAGCCGGCATTCTCTTTGCACTCCCATATCAGCACGCATGCTGTACTCGAATAACTATTGTTTTTAAACAGCAGCTTAAACCCAAGTTTTTGACAGAACCCAAGCTCTGAATCAGAGGACTCTAAAAAGCAATGACGAGCGCCTAATTTTTTGGCTTTGAATAGTACGTAACGCATCAGCGCGCTAGCATATCCCTTGCCCTGCAATTGGGGTAGAAGTGCCTACATTGTCGATCCTTGCAGTGGTATTGTCGTGCATTGACAGGGTGATCGATGCGACGGGTTTTTCTTGTTTATATAAGCTGAAATGGCGAAGATTAATATGCCATTTTAAGGCATTTGCATGGGTGGTTGCATAGATCGAACAAATTTCAATCGTTGATTCAAATGCGCCTATCAATGGAATCATCCAGTCATTTAATGGATTATCATTCCATTTGATCATAGTTTTAGAATCAAAACCCGCAGTTTGGTCGATTACACATCTCTCTAAATCCACAATCATTGAAATGGATTGGCTTTTCTGAGTGTAACCCATGGTGGTTAAAACATCTGCCATTTGAAACGTGCATCATTCTTGTGGAACGATCACATCAAAAGAACGGTTATCCTGAAAAAACGGCCTCCCTTCCGTTAGAATATTATCCAGAGCGTTTGTGTTTCTTGTTATGTAAATAACATTGAGTGCACCGCCACCAGTCATATAACCATGAGCGCTGTCGCTCAGATCCAAACATTTTAAAGCAATGCCTCTGAAAAATTGGTCTTTGGCTTGGCCGTATAAATTTGTTAATGGGGCGTTCATAGACTGCTCCTATCTTTTGATTCAAATCATTTTTTAGGATCTAACATCCTTACTTCCACCTTGATTTTTCTTACCCATAAAGTTTCTCATTTTAGAAAAAAGTTCCACTGGTTTTTCTATATAAGAAAAATGCCCACATTGTTCTAAATAAACAATTTCAGAATTTGAAACAGCCTTTTGAATCGCTTGCGCAGTCCATGCCGGCATCAGATCTTGATTGCCGTGCACAATCAAAGTAGGGACCTTCAGGGTTTTCAATTTTGGAAATAAATTAATATTATCTGTAAGAAAATCCGTTTTAGACATGTGTTCGTGGACTTTAAATCCTGACTGGGAAGAGGCCTCGGCCATATTCAAATTCAGCTTTTCCACCTCATTTGGATTATAAAAATAAACTGAAAATAGCGTTCTATACAGTTTTGATATTTCTTCTTTTTTTAATTTTTCAAAAAGGTTATAGTCAGACAAGGGGCTGATTTGATTGGCAATAGGTTTGGTTCTTTTCATGAATTCATTGACAAAACCTTGCTGACCTTTAAAGTCAGCAGGACACGTATTTAATAAAATCAAATTCGACAGATGCTGAGGATATTTTACGGCATAGTTCATCGCCAGAAATCCACCCCAAGAATGCCCAACCAAAGTGAATTTCTTCACGCCCATATGCTTTCTTAAAGTATCTAGGTCTTTAACAAATTGATGTATATTGATACAAGTGGGATCTATTTTAGTTGCGAGTGATTGTCCTGAACCACGCTGATCATAAAATATAACCTCATAATCTTTGGCCAATTCTAACATTTGTGGCAATAAATATTCCTGATCTAAACCCGGTCCACCATGCAATACGATAACAGGGGAACCCGAACCAAATTTTTTATAAAATAACTTACCGCCATCCACGTGAACATAACCAGATTGGTTGCTTTGAGCATGTTTTAATGCTGTTTTGTTATTTAAAGCTGTGCAATCACATAACGCAAAGGCACCCGCTAAGTATAGACATAATATTAATAGTTTATTCTTTATGTTTTTCATGAATTATAGTTATATGGATTACAGCACAGAGAAAAATGGAGTATCCGACACTGGTTCCAAAAAGGCATGAGATTCTTCCTGTTGCCACAATGTTTCCAGATCATAATAGGCCCGGCTGTCCTCTAGAAACAAATGAACAAAAACCCCCTGAGTATTCAGGACAATCCATTCTGTATCATCATGACGCCCTTGGCTTTTGGCCCGGCGCCCCATACGTTTGCACTCCATTTCCGTGGCTTGGCATAATGCCCACAGATGTCGACTGGACGTTGCCGAAACAACCACGAACCATTCTGCAAAGGGGGAAGTTACGGGAAAGAAAGCAGGATTTTTAGCTTTTTTATCCAGCAAAACCTCGATTAAATGATCTTTCCATTGGCCAGAATGGGTAAAGTCTTTGGATACAAGGCTGTGGGCAGCAGATACAGTTTGATTCATTTGCGATTATTGTCCTATAGGGAGTAACTGTTTTGTGTTTAACAGTGGTTTTGTGTTGACGATTTTTTCTCTATTAAAGAAAGCGCATAAGTTTTTTTAGATTATCAATATAATGCGTTGTTATGCATTCAATGTCAATACTCTGTTTCAATATTCAATGTCAATAATCCGCTTCAATACTCAACAACAGAGTCAATGAAATGATCCTTCATGTTCTTTTTGGCGTTATTTTTTATTGTTTTTGTTTCGTGCATATCTGTTCTGCGTCTTGATCACTGATTCTTAATCTCTTGTGTTGCTGAGAAGTGGGCCGCCAGGGGATAACCCCCGTGATATTTCCATAGAATGATAAGAATTCCTGGTCAATGAGGTGAGGAGTATAGAAGGGGGATCTCAAAAGGTGTCCAAGCGGTATAAAAAAAGCCCGACCCCAAAAAGGAGCCGAGCTGTGTTTTTAGGCGCGACCTAAAATGATACGCTCTTACAACAGATCAATTTTGATCTTTTTTTATTCTTATGCTTCTTCGGCTTCTGAATTATTTTTTGCATTATTTTTTGCATTATTTTTTGAATTACTTCTTACATTGTTTCTTGCTGCGCTTTTGCTTTTGCTTTTGCCTCTTCTTACTGGACTCTTACTTCCTTTCTTTGTTGCATTTGCGCTATTGCTTTTATTTGTTGCATTCGCGCTTTTGCTTCTGCCTCTTCTGGCTTGGCCTTTTACTTTTCTGGCTTGGCGTTTTACTTTTCTTACTTGTGTCTTCGTGTTTTTGGTTGTCTTTTTCATAAGACCAAAAGCGGCATGAACTCTTTGAGTGATCACTGCTGTGGCTGTCTTCAAAGCTTTTGCTTTTGCTGCCTCAGCATTCTCCTCGTCTTCGAACGCTTCAGCGGATAGGCCCTCGAACACCTCAGAGAAGTTGTCTATCAAATCTTTTGCAGCTTTGACTTTGAGTTTCTTCAGACTTGCTGCATTGCCTTCATTATCTTTATTCTCTTTTATCAACTCCTTCAGCTTCGCCTTAAGTGCCGTATCAACAATTTTAGCTTGGCCTTCGTTAATTTCACCTGTCTTTGGATTTATAACTTCTTCTATATTAATTTCTTCAAATGGATCAGAGGAATCACCTTTGGCATTTTTCCTTATATTCTGTTGACGTGAAGATGTATCTACCTCCTCATTTAAATCTTCATTTGTCCTTACTTCTGCGTCTGTATCTAAATTGGTTTCTTCTTCTTTATTGGTTTGTTTATTGGTTTGTTTATTGGTTTGTTTATTGGTTTCCCCATCTTTTACGTCCAATACACCTTGAACGCTGTCTGGAAACAATGCCTTCAGAAATGCAACATGGGCCTCTGCTGGTTTACCGTTTACCTTAACCAAGGCATCAAACATTTGGGTATACGCTGCTTTTGCCTCGTTTGCATCTGTCATGCCTTTAAGAGCGCTTGCAAGCTTTGTGTTTTTTGCAATTCTATTAAGGATCTCGTCATTTATTTGAACGTTTGGTATTTCAGCCAACTGCTGATAGGTTACAGCATCATCAATTGCTTTCATTGAATCTGTTGCGCCTGCTGAGGCTTTCCCACCCAATGGGCTTGCTGGGGCTTTCTCACCCAATAGGCTTGCTGGGGCTGTCTCACCCAATGCTGCTATTGCGGCATCATAGGCTGCTTTGATCTCTTTTCTTGATATCTCAATACTATCACGAGTTTGACCATAGGAAGTTCCTTGAACCTGGCAAGTCGAATTTCCAGATAGCCCTTTTTGATCCTCGACCAAGGATTCATCAATGACCATGTATTTCTCTTCAAGAATTCTTTTCCAATCAGGAGCACTGGAATCAAACACCGACTTGTTATCTTTGAACAGGGCTTCAGCTCTTTTTTTCTGGTTAGAAAAGTACGTCTTGATCTGTCCTACACTCGTGGGATTCGATTGTGTACGCATGTTCAAATCGAAATTGTCTGCTTTTTGTTTTAAGTTGTCGTTCTTTGCAAACGCCTTTAAAGCGTCGCTACTATTTTTTATTACAGATGCCGCACTTGATGAACCTAGATCCGCTAAGAAATTGTTGACATACTCGTACAGAGGAGTCACTTTTACAGATTCTGATGCCGTTGCAACCGTAGTCGTATCACTAGAGAAAGCGGTCATAGCTGAGGAATTTAAACCAAGGGCATAGCTCACTTCAGATGGTTTCAGCGCGTCACCTGTAGCAGCAACACCTGAACCACTATCTGTATACTCAAAGATTCTGCCTGCTGTGGTAGCGTCATCAAGATTTGCAGCAGCCTCACCAAATATACTCGACATATATGCAAGAAGACCCCTACTCTTAGCGACGTCGCTTGTACCAATACTATCCAAAATGGCTTTTGGCCCTGATACACCAGGGTGATCAATCAATGTTTCTAAAAAGGTCCCCATTGCTTTGCTGTTCACGAAATGAACTTTTGACAATTTTTCAGATATAACCTTATGTCGTTTTGCCATTTTGCTAATGTCTTGATTGGCATCCGTAAAAGCAGACAAGTTAGCATAGTAACCGCAATAATCTGCAAACAGTTCTTTCAAGGCGTTAACTGTATTGTCTAATCCAGTCCTTATCTCGACAGTATTCTTGATAGAACCATCGAATACATCGATTGGAGCGGTACCCAGATTACTAACCGCATTGGTCATTCTTTCTATCGTGCTGGCAAGACTACTCAGAAATTCATTACCCTTTATCGATCGAAATTCTGTTTTATTAAGATCAGTGATCAATGCTTCAAGATTTTGCACAAGATCGATGACGGTTTTGTCTTTGGACTGGGAAGCGTCAATAAAATTCTTCACATCATTACTAGAGCTAAAATTAGCAGGTTTAAAAAATTCAAGACTAGAAACTGATGTTTTTACTGATATTTTTTTGATATCTTTATGGAATTTTTCTTCAAGATCAACCAACTTTGAAGACACCGTATTCAGTAATATTGTGTTAGCCACATAACTTTTTAGCGCATCAGATTGTGTAGTACGACCAAGAATCTTTTGTGTCAATAGGGCTACTGGAGAACCGATAAAAGCTCCATTCTTATCAACCCATTTTATTGATGACAAAAGATGACCGTTGGCAGAGGGTAGAGGGCTAAAAATCTGATTCACATCCGTCTCAATCTGATTTAGATCCGCCAGATTTGTTTTTCTTTTTTGGAACCCCTTACCATACTCATTCTTGACAATTTGTCTTCTTTGAATCGTGTTCAGCTCGTCCAAAGGACGCGTGGTCAAAGAAATTGCACCTACTTCACCGGCTGCGACTCCCAGAGCCAACAGCAAAGCGATTTTACTATAATTCGTATTCATACTTAACCTCATTTATAAGATGTTTCACCCACCATGGTACCTCAGGACGAACACAGAATCAAGATATTTTTTATTAAAATAAGGACAAAGTTCTGCAAGGTAATCACAGTAATGTTGGCAAAACAACATCAAGCAAATAAAAAGTAAGAATGAGAAAATAATATTTTTCTATTTTATCAGATTTGATGATGCCGTTTCAATGGTGTTTTCCAGGGTCTGTAAGAGGGATTTTTCGTTCTCGGTGGCCAGAAAGTTCTTTGGCAACAGGGGGGGTAAAATCACCACATCAATGATGCCGGATTTTTTGAAAAAGGTGTGCCGGGGCCAAAACACACCAGAGTTCAGGGCGATGGGAATGATTGGGGCGTGTGTGTACTGGGCCAAACGAATGACGCCTTGGCGATAACGGGTGTGTTGTCCTGGTTTGGTGCGGGTGCCCTCTGGAAAAATCACCACGGGCCGGTGTTCGGTGATCAGTGCCTTTTTGCCGTGGTGTAAAAATGTGTCGTGGCTGCTGGATGATGGTGAGGATTTGGATCGGCGTGATACAGGAATCATGCCCATGTGCGCCAATAGGCGGCCCATCACCGGTACGCGTAACAATTCTTGTTTCAAGACAAAGGTGGGCTGGGGTAAAAAAGTGAAAAAAGCCAGAGTTTCCCACGCGGATTGATGCTTTGATGCCACGATGTAACCCCCATGCTGGGGCAAATGGTGTGCGCCCGTTACGCGATATCTCAGGCCCAGAAATAAGGCCATCAACGTCATAACCCCATGGCAAAACAAGGTGACGGCCTGATGCGTATAGCGGGGTGGAAAGGCCAACAGGATGATAAAAATGGGTAAATGGCATAAAAACAGTGCGCAAATGGTGGTGTAAAACAGAATGTGGCCCACCAGGCGAATGAGAATGTTCACAAGCGTGCTGTGGGGTGTGGTCATGGCGATGCAAGCAGAGTATGGATATGGTGTATAGTATATATGCATAGAGGGTGGGTATGTCTAATCATCAGGTTGGGGGTGGGGGGCAACAATGGAATGTATGGAGCGTAACGCGCCTGGTATATGATTTTCTGGATAAAAAATCGGACGATTTGGGTAAGGGGATGGGAGAACCAGACCAGGATAGGGCCCGTCATGATGGGGATGTGTATGGCCATAAGAGTGGTCTGTGGGCCAAGGCAAAAGGGATTGTCCAGCACCAGTACGCCTTAACGCCATTATCGTGGGCCTGTGGGTTGGGCGAATACCACATGCAGGGCAGGGCGATTACACCGGATGATTTTGCGTGGTTGTGGCATTTTCCCCATGTAGAGCATGCGCCGTTGTCTCGTCTGCTGGGGTATGGTTGGTTTTGTGGGCGCCGTTATGATTTAAATGCATCCACGCTGGATCCACGATGGGAAAGCGAAGGGCTGATTGACATTGTGTGCGCACGGTGGGGGATGGATGGTTCGAAACAAGAGGGCAACGGTGGGCAAAATAAACCTTGGGATGGTCATTCGTTGCCTGCCCTTGGCCCTCGTATTTTGGATATGGGTACGGGTTCTGGGTGCCTATTAATCGAATTGTTGCTGTATTATCCATGTGCTTTGGGTTGGGGTGTGGATATTTCTGCCGATGCGTTGCATATGGCAAGGAAAAATGCGAGCAGACATGGTGTGGATCAACGGGTGCGTTGGATGGCGGGGGATGGCGCAGATGTGTTGATGGGGGGACGTTCAGATGGTGCGTTTTCCAGCAATGGGCCCACCAGCCATAGGACCAGTGGGGATGATTTTTCCGATGATGGTGGCATGGAAAACACGACTGCCCACAGCACTCTTTTAGGGTTTGATGCCTTTGATATCATCATCAGCAATCCACCTTATGTACCAACGGGGTATGTGGCCCCGAAAAATGTGGCCCTGTGGGATCCAGATGCCGCGCTGTATGCTGGGGGTGATGGATTGGATTATTATCGGTCTTGGATTGATCTGATGGTACAGCGCTTGGCGCCCGGGGGAATCATGGTGCTGGAAATTGGGTATGACCAGGGTGGCGCCGTATTTCATTTATGTCAGAACGCTGGGTTAAGTCATATTCATGTTTTGCCCGATCTTGATGGCAAAGATCGATACGTGTGGGGGTATTTGTGATGACGGGGTAACAGACATTAGGAAAAGATGGGGGCTTGCCCAGGAAAGACACGCGATATGGGCAAGCATATCCCTCCTAGGTCCTGTTTCCCCCATTATCCCCACACATCTTCAAATGGATTTATGCGGTCCAAAGATGCCATGCGGAAACTTTTTTTACCTGGGCTTTCTGGGTTTATTTTTTTTTTTCGTCGTCGGTTTCTTCCTCGGTGTCCATGTCCTCTTCATTCTCATCCGTGGCTTTTTCTTCCTTCTCTTTTTCATTATCCGCATTTGGTTTTTTCTCGGCTGCCTTCTCTGGCTTTTTTTCGTTTAGGATTTTTTTTGCCGATTCAAAATCCGATTCTACTGCATCTTCATCTTTTTTTTGAGAAATGGCTTGTTCATCGTTTGTAGTGTCTTCCTTTTTATCTCCGTTGGATGGGTCTGTGCCTTTCACACCAATGACCTCGCTGTTCATCCCGGAAGACATCTCGCTCAAAGCGGCCACTTTGATGGGTTTTTCGTCCGACATAATGGCGTCATTGGCATCGGTGGAAATGGCAGATTCCATGGTCTCTGTTTTTTCTTTCTTCTTCCAGCAACCGGAAAACAGTGCTGTAACGGCGCACAATGCTGTAATACACAGAGTCTTTTTCATTATAATTCCTATTTGAATACGGTTTCAACTATTATGCTGATATAAAATGGATATTTTATTAA
>CANHKV010000006.1 GCA_947461445.1 Holosporales bacterium
AGAATCCGACCTTGGAGCACTGCTGCCGTAGGCTGGACGGGAACCTGAAGATGAACCATAAGCTGGACGGGGAGAATCCGACCTTGGCGCACTGCTGCCGTAGGCTGGTTTACTCTCGCCAAAGGAGCGAGGCTTGGAACCATACGCTGGACGCGGAGAATCTGATCTTGGAGCACCGCTGCCGTAGGCTGGACGGGAACCTGAAGATGAACCGTACGCTGGTCTAGGAGAATCCGATCTTGGAGCACCACTGCCGTAGGCTGGACGGGAACCTGAAGATGAACCATAGGCTGGACGGGAACCTGAAGATGAACCGTAGGCTGGCTTACTCTCGCCAAAGGAGCGAGGCTTGGAACCATAAGCTGGACGGGGAGAATCCGATCTTGGAGCACTGCTGCCGTAGGCTGGACGGGAACCTGAAGATGAACCGTAGGCTGGCTTACCCTCGCCAAAGGAGCGAGGCTTGGAACCATAGGCTGGACGCGGAGAATCTGATCTTGGAGCACCGCTGCCGTAAGCTGGACGGGAACCTGAAGATGAACCATAAGCTGGACGTGGAGAATCCGACCTTGGAGCACTGCTGCCATAGGCTGGACGGGAACCTGAAGATGAACCATAGGCTGGCTTACTCTCGCCAAAGGAGCGAGGCTTGGAACCATAAGCTGGTCTAGGAGAATCCGACCTTGGAGCACCGCCACTCTCGGCAGTCTGTTCCTCACGCTCTTTGGGCGCACGTTTTTCCCAACGATTCTTTATGGCATTCTTTTTGACTTCTTCATTTCTGCCAGAATATTCACTGCGACCTCCACCACTGCGACCTCCTGGGAATTTGGGGGATAAAACAGATCTAGGCTTGCCGTCTGTTCGGTGCGATATAGACCCAGGTTGCCTCTGAGACAGGCGCTTTTTTTCCTCTTCCACACTGGCCAAAAAGGCGTTCACCGCCTCATCTGCTACGGGGATTACATTACCAGCCACCAGACCACCCAAACGAAATGGACCAAAGGAAATGCGCATCAATCGAGTTACATGCTGGTTAACGGCCGACATGAGCACACGAATTTCTCGTTTTTTACCCTCGGTTAATGTCACCAAAACTTGGCTGCAGCCATCAGATTGACGCTCTACCATGATGCGACAGGGACGATAATAGATGTCTTCTATGGTCATGCCATTTTCCAGAGCCTTAATGCGATCGTCTGTCAATTGTCCACGCACCCAAACGCGATAGCAGCGATTCAATCGACCCTTTTCCAAAGAGTGCGCCACCGATGGGGCATTGGTTAACAACAGCAACCCCTCGGATTCATAATCCAAACGCCCGACACAAACCAATGGGCCTTCAGGCAATTGGGGACGCAATGCATCAAAAACTGTTGGCCGACCTTGGGGATCAAAACGGGTCACCAATTCGCCGACAGGTTTATAATAAATCCACATTTTTGGCGGAGGTGGCAACAATAAATCCGCACCATCCAACCCAATGGTTGTAAATGATTCGGCATAAAAATCTGTGGCCACCACGCCGTCCACCGTGATTCGGCCCATTTTGATGGCTTGCTCTGCCTGGCGCCGCGATAAAGGAGCGCGTTGAGCAATATAAGGGGCTAATCGAATCACAAGAGGACCACTGGAATAAGGAAATGTACACCTTTAGCATGACACAATCCCAGCGCCATGGAAATAGCACACCCCTTCACCCCACGTTTTATTCTAAAAAAACGAATAAAAAACCGCTTGTCAATTGACAAAAAAAGAGATAAGGTTGAAAAAACTATTGATCGATCAAACGGTTTGGGGATGTGATCCATGCACTTTTGTAGATCTCGTGAATTAAATAGGGGAAAAGAGCGAGGCTAGCGTGTGCTTTTAATTCTTTTTACCCTCTTGTGTAAAAGGAGTGATTGTACCTATGGCTACTCGCGGTGTCCCGGAAAACCCAAATTTTGAATCCCTTGGCACTCTGTTAATCAGAGAAGCCGATATTCTGGCTCGGGAAAAATGCCTTTCTCCTCAGGTCCTTTTTGAATGTTTAGAGCAATCGTTTCAAAAAGTAATGGCTGACATTTATGGACCATCCCACGATATTCGGGTTGCTATTCATCGATCCAGTGGCGCCATCACTGTGGCAAGATATATGCATGTTGTCGAGCATGTTCATAATGCATTAAAAGAGGTCTCTGTCACCGAATCTGATGGCGTTCCCGTCGGGGATTATATTATAGACGAATTGCCTTTGCCTCCTTTTAATCGTGTCACCGTTCAGAATTTGAAAACGGCTCTGGTCAAAAACATTCAAGAAGTGGAACGCAACCTGCAGTACACGGAGTTCAAAGATCGGGTTGGCCATATTGTTTCAGGCGTCGTCAAGCAAGTCGAAAATGGCAATTTTGTCATGGATATTGGTCGTGCAGAAGGGGTTATTTTACGCAACGATATGATCCCGCGCGAGAATTATCGTGTCGGCGACCGAATCAAGGCTTATATTTATGCCGTTAAACGCGAAGCGCGTGGACCACAGATTTTTATGTCGCGTACCCATCCTGGGTTTTTAATCAAATTATTCGCCAAAGAAGTTCCAGAAATTTACGATGGCTTGATCGAGATCAAAGCCGCGGCGAGAGATCCCGGAAGTCGAGCCAAAGTTGCCATTACATCACGTGACGAGCAACGGTCTTTTGATGCCATTGGGGCGTGTGTAGGGGTAAGGGGGAATCGGGTGAATGCCGTAAGCCAAGAATTACAGGGTGAAAAAATCGACATTATTCCTTGGTCACCAGAACTGCCCGTTTTTGTGATTAATGCCCTAACGCCAGCCGAGGCCATCAAGGTTATTGTGGTCAAAGACAACCACATGAAGGTTGTGGTTCCAGACCATCAACAAAGCATTGCCATCGGTCGACGGGGTCAAAATGTCAAGCTGGCCCACCAATTAACAGGATGCACCATTGAAATTGTGACAGAAAGTGTGGAAAGCCAGCAACGCACCCAATTCCGTCAAGAGGCCACCGCCCTGTTTATGGATAAATTGGACGTGGATGAATTGATGGCGCATTTTTTGGTTTCCGAGGGTTTTGAAACCATCGAAGACTTGGCCCAATCGTCTATGGACGAATTAACGGCCATGCCCGGCATGACCCCAGAAGTGGCCACCGAGTTAAAAGAGCGGGCAATGGAGGCTGTGGATGAAAAAGAAAAGGCTCTGGCTGCAGAGTTTGTACGTAGTGGCGGAGATGCCGCAATTGTAAAAATTGGGTTTCCTGTGCAAGCTTTGTCTTGCCTATTATCCCATAAGGTGGTATCCCTGGAAGATCTAGCTGATTTATCCCTAGATGAGCTGCTGGATATCATCAAGCCAAAAAGCACGATGTTAGAACAAGAGCAATGGGGTGAATTAATTTTGAGGGCACGATCACTATGACGGATGAAAAAATGACGGAAGAAAAGAAAAAGCGCAAACCTTTGGGTCTACAAATTCCGTCAACACCACAAGGCCAAGCGCCCGGCCAAATCAGGCAAAGCTTGTCCCATGGACGGTCCAAGAATGTTACGGTCGAAGTCAAACGCCGTCGTCAATCTGGCGGCAGTGGCAATGATCGTGACTCTGGAACACGATTAACGGGGCAAGAGCAAACAGTGAGACTAAAAGCACTGCAAGATGCCCTGATTGTCCAAGAGCAGCAAACGGCGCTGCAGGCAGCCCATGATTTGTTCCAATCATCCCATGCCCAGGTTCATGTGGACTCACAATCAGAACCAACCGAACAATCGGATGCATTAAACACCGTTGGTGCTCTTGGGGAGAATGTTTTCAACACGGGCAATTCTGGAAGTGTGGGTGAATATTCTGACTCCGGCTCAGCCGCTCTGGCGTCTGAAGAGCCCATTTCTGTCCCTGCTGCACCAGCGGTTGCATTAACAGCCGAAGAGCGTTTTGCAGAAAACTTGAAAAAACGTCGATCAAACAAAGAAGATCGCCCAGAAATGACCAGTAAAGAAAAAGAGCCTTATCGCAAAACAGAAGCCATTAAGAAATCACAAAAAGCCGGCAGAAAAAAAGACGTCAAAGTATTCCCCGGCGATTTGGCTGATGCAGAAGATTATCACAGACCTGTTTTGGGATTAAAAAAGTTGAGAAAAAACAGCTTTGGTGGATCAAAAAATCGGTCCTCTAAATCCAGCACCACCACCCCATCAGTCATCATAAGAGACCGCATCAGCATCGACGATTTGGCCCATCAAATGGGGGAAAAAGTCACTATGGTCATTCGCAGTCTAAATAAAATCGGAATGACGGTTACATCTCAAAGCTCTATTGATGGGGACAGCGCGCAGCTTTTTGCAGAAGAACGTGGTTGTATGGTGAAAAGAGACATCAATGAAAATCTAGAGCATAGCCTGTGGAATCAAGAAGCCTCTGATGCCATTATCCGCCCGCCAGTGGTCACCGTTATGGGCCATGTGGATCACGGAAAAACGTCTCTGTTGGATGCCCTGCGAAAAACAGACGTGGTCGCCAAGGAATCTGGTGGCATTACCCAGCATATCGGGGCATATCGGGTTCATTTGGCTTCTGGAAAAGTCATTACGTTTATTGATACGCCCGGTCACCAAGCCTTTACAAAAATGCGTGCACGTGGGGCAGAAATGACGGATATCGTGATTTTAGTTGTTGCGGCTGATGATGGCATTAATGCCCAGACCATAGAAGCCATTGCCCACTGTAAAGCGGCAAACGTACCCATGATTGTGGCCATTAACAAAATAGACAAACCCAGCGCTCGGCCAGATTATATCCGCCAGCAGTTGCTTAGTCATGAAATTGTTGTGGAAAAATTGGGCGGAGATGTCCAAGACGTGGAGGTGTCTGCTCTGCAAGGCATTGGTTTGGATGATTTAGAAGAAGCCATTGTGTTGCAAGCCGAATTATTAGGATTGGCATCGAGTCAAACCATCCGTGCAAAGGGTGTCATTTTGGAAACCCATGTGAAAAAAGGGTATGGCTCTGTGGCCACCTTGATGGTCCAAGAGGGCACATTACGCAAAGGTGATTTATTTGTGGTGGGAACCACATGGGGACGCGTACGCCTCTTATTTGATGATGCGGGTAAAACCATATCAGATGCCACAGCATCCCAACCTGTAGAGGTGGTCGGATTTTCTGAATTGCCTCAATCTGGTGATTTATTCATGGTTGTACCAACAGAAAGTGCAGCAAAAGAATTTGTATCCTGGAAAAAAGATCATCTGTCTAGCATCAAAGAAGACAGCATCAGCCATCAGTTTTCTCTGGCTGACCATTTAAAGAGCCAAAATCAGAAAGAAAAAGCCGTTGTGATCAAAGCCGATGCTCAGGGTTCTTTAGAGGGAATTTTAAACGAATTGGCGAAGATCAATCATGATGAAATTCAATTAAAAATCGTTAGTACAGGGGTTGGCGCCATCAACGAGGGGGATGCCTTGTTGGCCATTGCGTCCGGTGCCCTGATTGTTAATTTCAATGTCCCTGTTTTACCCGAAGCGCGTAAACTGATTGAAAGCAAAGGCTTGTGCGTCCTGCACCACAAAATCATTTATCGCGTTACCGATGATGTACGGGAAATTTTATCTGGATTGTTGGCTCCTGTGTATCAAGAAGAATGGTTAGGTCGAGCGCAAGTGATGCAGGTTTTTCATGTGAAAAAAGAATCCGCCATTGCAGGTTGCTTGATCAAAGAAGGTCTGTTGCGTCGCAGCGAGAGCGTTCGTGTCTTACGTGGTGGAAAAGTGGTTTATGAAGGGTCACTGAAAACCTTGCGACACATCAAAGATGATGTTCGGGAAAAAACCGCTGGCCACGAATGTGGGGTCATGCTGGATGGTTATTCTGATTTTCATGTGGACGACGTGATTGAATGCTTTACCCGTAAACGTGTAGAGCGATCTGTATAACATAGATGCCATCGATATAATGGTCTATCCAAGATGTTTAAAACCATTTTGGATAGATTTATCGAATAATGCTTTTTACCCAGTACGTGTAAAGTAAGGGCCACTTTTCCATACTGTGTTCATATTGTGTCCATACTGTGTCCATATTGTGTTTCTATATCCTATTCCTATCCTGACATTGGGTGGGCCCATTTAAACAAGAAAACCATCGGACAATAGACTGAGAAAAACCAACACCCCCCTGTTTCTCTTTTACCCAGTACGTGTAAAGTAAGGGCCACTTTTCCATATTATGTTCATGTTGTGTTTCTATATCCTATTCCTATCGTGGCATTGGGTGGGCCCATTTAAACAAGAAAACCATCGGACAATAGACTGAGAAAAAACAACACCCCCCTGTTTCTCCAACAGTATTTTCTCTGGAATCGAGTGATTATTAATGGATTCTCTTATACCATAAGCATAAAACCCTGCAGGCATTGCATATGGTTATGGATATGAAACAAAATAGAGACTATACTGTTATAAGCATCCTGCATTCGTCATTTTATGTCTATACCCCCATTAATATTGCGTATCGTACCGCAATCTGTGCAAAAAAAAATCCATCAGATGGCATTATCTTATTGGTGGATAGGGGTGTGTGTGGTTGGTTTATCGGCTTGGGCAGGCGCAGAAATGCTGGAAGTTATAGGAAAATGGCCTGCGTGTCGATTGTGTCATATTGAACGCTTGATTTTTCTTGTCATGGGGCTGCTGTCTGCTTTGCGCATAGGCGCTAAAAAATGGGAATCCCTTCTGGGATCAACCCTGACAACATTCTTATCTTGGTCTGTCATAGGCACCAGTATTCTAGGCTCGTTAATATCGCTGTACCACACCGCCATTCAATTTCACTGGATTGCATTACCAAGTTTTTGCAAAATCCCAAAAACAGGGACTTTTGAACAGTTTATGGCCTTGCCTAGCGCCACATGCGATGAATGGACCTTATCTTTTTTATTTATACCCATGCCTGTTTATTTGTTTTTTTTGTTTGAAAACATCGCGATTTATTCCTGGTACTTTTCAAGAGTGAAAACACCCCCTTCTCCCCATTGAATTGGGCAAACAGTAATGATAAGATGTCAGGGTGAACTTTGGAATTAAAATTCCATTCCACAATGCGGGTATAGCTCAGTGGCAGAGCAGGAGCTTCCCAAGCTTCAGACGAGGGTTCGATTCCCTCTACCCGCTCTTTTTTACGATTGCTTTTTTTGTTGCGGCACAGATCTAGAACCTGCTTGATCTGATATTCTGGATGGGTTAGACATCATTGGTAAGCGCGAGATCATGAATGATTTGTGTCTGCGCTATGCTTTTTTTAGCCATTTTTTACGCACCCCATGCTATTCTGTCAGGCTTTGCATCAACGCGTTTAAGAAAAGATTTTCTGTGACCCTGATGGGGCTGGTGTTGTTCGCCCCGTGTTTTATACCCCTATCAGGCAACAATGATCAAAAAGAACTCAAAAAAGATCAAAAATCCAATGGCAAAAGCAGAACTGGAAAAGGCCGCATCTGGTGATCCAACAGCCGTGCATCACATTCTGGACTCATTGGTTTTTAACCATAGGTCAGAATATTTTGATGTGGTGTCGGCCATAACCATTTATAAAACCGCGTTAAAAAACAATCCGGACATTGTCAATTATGCAAAAATCAAACCCATCCTTTTTCTGATTCCTGTTTTGGATATGGCTGGTCAGGCCGAACATTTAGATGTATTTGCTCTGGCAGCTGGTTTTTCCTTTGACAGCCCATTTCATGGCCGAACATTCTATTCTGATGGTCACATTCCCCTCATTTCTGCAGACAAGATGCACGCAGCATGCGCCTATATGGCGGAACGGCCCTCTATGTCCCATGATTTGGGTATTCAGGATCCAAAATTGATTTTTCAATTGATATTTTGATTTTTTATCCATCCTCTTTGTGAAACGATGGATGCTCCTTCGTGGAAATCAGACCATGAAACCGCCATAAACGTGATCACCTCCTATTACAAGGCATGAAAATCCAAAACAATCATTTCTTTTGTTCCCGACGAATACATATGGCCTGTTTTTGGGGAACACTGGATGGTTCCAGCCATACAATCGGAACGTGAAATCAGAGTGCAAAAAACCATCACCCAAAATATGCTGGATTAAATCCGATATCTGTTATTCGATTTACACCCTTTATGCCAAGAAGCGTATCAAAAAGCGTTGATATTTTTCAACGCCCGAGCCTTTGCAGAAAACCTTGAGGGCGTACGCGAAGGCGAAATCCAGGCCGATATTAACAAACAAACCCAGTCATTTTATAATGATTTTTGTCAAAAAATACAGCAACTTTCCAATCAATCCCGTGGACAATATGCCACAGAATGGCCTTTTTATACCCCCGAACAGAAAAAGATTGTAAATCCAGTTCAGCGGGACCAGTTTATGAAAAAAATTGTCTGAATCCGAAAAAGTAATGCATCAAATATTAAAAAATATCATTGATGCCATAAAAAAGGACTTAAGACCACAGATTGGATCTGTTTCAGCCGTGCACACCGTTCAAATGCGTTTTCTTGCTTTTTCCAATGCCGGTGGTTTTTTGTATGGGCAAATGTATCGCAATCCAGAACAGCCAGATTCTGGTAAAGTCATTGCCGATCAGGTAGCTCTGAATATGGTGGAACAGCGCATACAACAATTGCTAATATTTTATCAAAGTATGGAAAAACATATAAAATACCCACAGCCAATGGATTATAACAATGGGATGATTTTTTGCCGATACAATGGGTGTCAACACTGACGATTTGAATCACTTTTTCTATACCAAAAAACGTATTATAAATGTCCCCTTTTTTTAAGGACAGATTTTTATAATAATTTTTTGAAAAAATAAAATATTTTCTAGAACAATCCATCCATCATTATCTGGGTGGTGTTTTTATACAGCGTAAAATATTACACACATGACAACACACCGCGACGAAAAACATTACAATACAGGTCAGAACAAGAAAACCAAGTGTTGTTATCTATATTGACTTTTTTAATTAAATTAGTATAATTAATAAAAAAATATTTGGATTGTTTTTGTGCATTTGAATTTAAAAAATGTTGTTAAAGAAAACCTTTGGAAGGGCCTTCCTTTAATGGCCCTTCTGTTGTTGCCAAGGCATCCATCCTGCAGTGCACCAGAAAACCCGTCAGATAACACAGAAAAAACGGATAAAAAGATCTCTATTACAGACCAGCAAAAAAAAGTTTTGATTAAAAAGGCAGAATTGGGAGATGCAAAAGCATTGCGTGAGGTACTGGAGCTGTTATTTTTTAAACATCACCCAAAACATTTTGATGTGGTATTGGCCATGGAGATTTACACATCTGCCCTAAAAAACAACCCAGAGATTATTAATCATCCTGCCATAAAACCCATTTGTTCATCCATTCCTATTTTGCAAATGGCCAGTGAAGCAGGGAACTTGGATGTAACAGCGATGGCCGATGGGTTCTCTTTTGACAGTCCATTTCATTACATATTATACTTAAATGTATTTGAAGAACCAAAATTTACTCATTTACCCGAAGATGATCAGAGAGCAGCATTTGGTTATATGGCCAGACAGGCTTCTATGTCTAATGACTTAGGCATTTCCAGTCCAAAATTAATCTTTCAATTGGTGCTTCGATTCTTAATCACATCCAAAGATTATGATGATAAACGTCCGGGGTGTGAACATGCTTTTGATACCGTAAAACAATACTATAACGCTTGGAAAACCAATGTTGTCATTCCATTTTATGCAGAAGAATATTTTTGTATGATGGAGATGCGCCCTATGGAAGCGCACCTTTTCCCAGGAAAACTTCATGCCATTACTGAAAAATTTGTTGAACTTTCTAAAAAAATGCCATCAAGCACCCATCAATTTCTGCAAGAGGCTTATCAAAACGCGTTGATTTTTTTAAAGGGAGAAACTTTTGTAGAAACCATTGGCGGCCCCATGCATCCTGAAACTAGACTGAATTGTTTTTTAGGAGAAGTTGAAAAATTTTATGAAAATTTGCAGGGCAATCTTCAGTGTTTTATTCATAAACCAAAAGGATCTGGAATGGAGACACCCCGTTACTTTTTTATGCCAGATGAAAAATATAGCGTGAACTCACAAAAATCCAATCAAAAAACAGAAAAGGTGCTGGTGACAAAAGAGGACGTTCTGACAGCAGAAAACACCATGAATCAGATCTTTAAAGAGCTGATCGCTGTACGTCATCGTACGGCGCACCTTGTGTATGATGTGGGTCGAGTGGCTGCATTACAAGAAATGCAAAAACGTTTTAAAAATTTAACCGAGTCTTTGTGTGACCTTTACAGAATCCTATCTTTCGTCAGTGGTAACAGCAAAAAAGAGTCAATAGATCTATGGTATCAATGTCGATTTTATTTGTTAAAAGAGCGCATTAAAACATTGTATTATTTAAAAAACACTTTTATTGATGCAGAGAAAGAAGAAAAAGAAAGAAAACTTGAAATAAAAAAGGAGTCAAAATCAAATCATAAAACACCTCACAAACCTTAAAACTTTTTAACCCATTGAAAATAAAAAATAAATGGCGATCGCATATAATGATTCTTTACAAAAAAACATCGACAATGCCCTGTAATATTTTATTAAAATGCCTGATAGGCATGGCCCTGTACGCCTGTAATGTGGCGGCCACTCCTCCTCTTGTCATTGAGGAAAATCCTGACGATGATGATAATCGTTCTAGAAATGAAAATCGTTTTACGGATCCCAATCCGGATATGGTTAGATTTAGAGGCAATAAGTATACCCCTATTAAAGATGGTCCAAAGATAGGCTTTAAGACGTGGTCGGGGAAAATCGTTATACCTGCCATCTATGATGGGGCAGGGGACTTTAATAAATGGGGTGTTGCCGTAGTCCAGATTTTCAAAAAAGACTTTCATCGAGAACACGTTAAAAACTATCAAAAGCGTATAGCCTCTTATCCCACATCCTATCCTGTCGTTCATGGAAACCCATTGGGTTGGTTCTATATCAATAAAAAAGGGGAAAAAATTGCCGATGCCTATGAAATGGATAATGGTCCAGATTATCCTACAAAAGATGGATATGTACGCATTACAAAAAATGGAAAAGTTGGGGCAATGCATCTTTCCGGAAAAATCATTATACCCCCCAAGTATACTGTTCTTGAGAAGATACGATATAGAAAAACCCCTTGGATTGCTGGGTATGGACAACGGGAAGTTTTAAAGCACGAGTATCCGGATGAATTTGGTGGAACGGATGGTTTGCTTGATTCTAAAGGAAGAGAAATTGCCCCCATTCATTTTTCCAACATAGCGGTATTTTATATGGGTCCTAATAATGAAATTGTAGATGTGGAAAACAATCGGATTTTAAATATGGAAAAACAGACATCCTTTAACTATTCTCCAGCGGATGAAAAAAAGTTCATAGACTTAAAAAATCCAAAATATTTGATGGTATTGTACCGTGATAAAAGTGCTTATGTGTTATACTATAACGCTAAAAAAGAGTTAGCCGTACGCAAAGAGCCCCTTTATGATGATGGCTCTTTTTTGAATGCATCCATCAGGGGTGTTCAAAAATGGCATTAAAAACACCGGAAGATCATTCCCATTAAAAATAAAAAATAAATGGCGATCGCATATAATCATTCTTTACAAAAAACTTTACAAAAAAACATCGACAATGCCCTGTAATATTTTATTAAAATGCCTGATAGGCATGGCCCTATACGCCTGTAATGTGGCGGCCACTCCTCCTCTTGTCATTGAGGAAAGTCCTGGTGATAATCGTTATTGTTTTACGGATCCCAATCCGGATCTGGTTATATTTAGAGGCAATAATTACACACCTATTAAAGGCAACGGTCGAAAGAAAGGCTTTAAGACGTGGTCGGGGAAAATCGTTTTACCTGCCATCTATGATGAAGTGGAGGAGTTTAATAAATGGGGTGTTGCCGCAGTCCAGATTTTCAAAAAAGATTATCAAGAACACGTTAAAAACTATCAAAAGTGTATGGCCTCTTATCCCACCGCCTATGCCATAGTTAATGGAAACCCATTGGGTTGGTTCTATATCAATAAAAAAGGGGAAAAAATTGCCGATGCCTATGAAATAAATAATGGTCCAGATTATCCTACAAAAGATGGATATGTACGCATTACAAAAAATGGAAAAGTTGGATTAATGCATCTTTCCGGAAAAATCATTATACCCCCCAAGTATACTATTTTTTGGTTGCGATGTGGAAAAACCCCTTGGATTACTGGGCATGGACAAAAGGAAGTTTTTAAGATCGAGTATCCGGATGAATTTGGTGGAATGTATGGTGTGCTTGATTCTAAAGGAAGGGAAATTGCGCCCATTCATTTTTCTAAAATAGCGTTATTTTATATGGGTCCTAATAATGAAATTGTGGATGTGAAAAACAATCGGATTTTAAATATGGAAAAACACACGTCCTTTAACTATTCTCCAGCGGATGAAAAAAAGTTCATAGACTTAAAAAATCGAAAATATTTGATGGTATTGTACCGTAATAAAAGTGCTTATGTGTTATACTATAACGCTAAAAAAGAGTTGGCCGTACGCAAAGAGCCCCTTTATGATGATGGCTCTTTTTTGAATGCATCCATCGTTAAGGAGTATTTAATCGCAAGAGATACATTAAAAACACCGGAAGGTCATTCCCATTAAAGGCTTTGGGGTGATGGTAAGGAACGCCCAGGAAACAGTGTTCTAAGCAACCCATGAATGGTGGGATTCCCTGCGATCAGATCATCACATTCCAGAGACGGAAAACGCCCATCGGGTGTACTGACCATACCACCGGCCTCTTTGACCAATAAAATACCCGCGGCGATATCATGGGGAACCGTATCGTAATCAAAAAACCCCTCATAGCGACCACTGGCCACATAAGCCAAATCCAATGACCCTACGCCCCAGGATTGTACCCCCACACCGTGAATGGCCAACGATTGCATTAATGGTGCCGCCAGCGCCGCTTTTTCGCCTCTGGGCACGCGGGTAGATATCAATGCTTGATTGCTTTTTGTCCGACCCGATACGCGCAACCGTGTTTGGTTCAAAAATGCACCACCACCACGGCAAGCCCAGAATGTTTCGTAACGTAAAGGATCGTACACCACGGCTGCCATCAACTGGTCGGCTTCTTTTAAGGCCAAAGACATAGAAAAATGCGGTAATCCATGGGAAAAGTTGCGTTGACCATCCAATGCATTAACAATCCAAACCGGTGCATTTTGACCACCATATTCCATCAATCCAGACAGAGGCATCCACAAATTGGCCGTGGGATACAATCGATGTAACGCATCATGAATCATCGCCTCGGTGCGTTTGACCGCCACATCGACAAATGGACTGGTGCCTTCTCTTGACGCTTGTAAATTGCCAATTTCTCCAAAATCTCGAATCAAACCTTTGGCAACTTTTTCTAAAAAAGAGGATACTGCATTAATCACTGCTGGACGCATAAAACATACTGATCAAAGAACTCTGTACCAGGATACGCCATTGTGCAGTTTTTGCCAAACCCAAATCGGTATTTTCATCCTCATCCAAAAATCTTTTTCACACAGTCTTAACCCAATTGGCAAATTTTTCTGGGAAATATTTTACAAAAAAATCAAAAAATCGCGCCAAAAAATCAAGGAATTTTCTGGGCTATAGGCATAAAAACCGACCCTGACCCCTTTGCTTTCAGCCCCAGGTCAGTTAGTCTGTTAATCAAATATTCACGCATTTTTTTGATGTCTCTGTTTTCCAAAAATAGATTAGCTGTTTTTTCCTCGTTATGCATCATCACCAGTGCACAAATCTGTGGCATACCATCCCTGGATGATCCCTATGCCCTTACGGGGGGTGATTCAACGAATCAACATCAAAACATAGAGGTGCGTGGCAACCTTCGTATTCAAAAACAAGCCATTTTGGACCGCATTCCATTTAAATGGGACGGGATTTATACACAAAAAGATATAGACAATATTACAAGAGAATTGGTAAAAACTGGTTTTTTTCAATATGTTTCCATTACCATGTCTGGTGCTAATTTGGTGATCACAGTATCAGAAAATCCATCCATCAGCAGCATTGTCTTCGAGGGCAATACAGAGATGTCGGATCAAGAATTGAATAAAATGATGACCATACGACCAAGACAAGTGTTGTCCATGGCCGAAGTGAGAAATACGGAGAACATGATTCGTGAAATCTATAAACTGAAAGGGCTGTATGCGGCATCCGTGGTCACCCAAGTGGTCAAAGAGAGCAGCAACCGTGTTATTTTGATTTTCAAAATTAAAGAAGGACGAAAAGCCGCCATTACCAAGGTCGTATTCAAGGGCAATATGAAAATATCGGGATCATCGTTGTATTCGGTCATCAGCAGCAAAGAAAAACGATGGTATTACGTTTTTGGAGATACTGATGCCATTTACAGCACAGAAAAGATACAAAAAGATCAAGGATCCTTGCGTGATTATTATCGCAGACAAGGGTACATGGATGCGGTTGTATCGGATGCTTATGCCGAACTGGCCCCTAATCAAACTGATTTTATTGTTACGTTTTGTATTCAAGAAGGAAAGAGATACACCTTTGGCACCACCACCGTATGCTCTGAAAAGCCAGACGAGGTGCCACCCAGTTGCGTGAATCAAGATTTTTCATGGAAAAAGGGCCAATGGTTCGATCAGATCATCGTAGAGGGTAAAGCCAAACAAATGACGGCCCAGTTGAACAAAAAAGGATTGCCATTTTTTGAAATCGTTCCCGAAACAAACGTACGTGGCACATGCATCGATGTTCGGTTTATTGTGCGCGCCATCGCACCATCCTATGTGGGGGAAATTACGATTCAGGGAAACATGAAAACAGATGATGCGGTTATTCGCCGAGAACTCACCATCAAAGATGGCGACCCCATTACACCTCTGGCTTTGAAGAGTTCTGAAAATCGGGTCATGCGTTTGGGGTTTTTTGACACCCTGGAAATCACCTCTTCACCCAATGATCGAAACGATCGAAAAGATTTGGTGGTTAATGTCAAAGAGGTTAAATCCACGGGAGAAATGGGGATATCTGCTGGTTATGATACACAAAATGGCCCCTTGGCCAGGGTTAATTTGGGTGAAAGAAACTTTATGGGGCGTGGCCAGGCCTTGGGACTATCCGGTATGATATCCCAGCGACAAAAAAGCGCCGTTTTGTCTTTACAAAACCCCTATTTTATGGGCCGGCAACTGACTGTGGGTGGAGACATTAACATCAACAGCATCAAGGGCTATACCAAAAAAGATTTTCAAAAAGATGGCAGTTACGAGCAAACCAGTTATGGTGGAAGCGTGAACGCCAGTTATAATCTGAGCGGTGGATTAATCCAAAAGTGGTCCTATAGCCCCAATGTTCAAACCATACGGTTTCTCAGCAGCCAACGCTCTTATTATTTGTACAACAACATCAAAAATCACAACACACGACTGGTTTCCACTGCTGGACATCAGTTAAGTTATAATAAGAATTTTTACAATGCTTCTGTCCTAAAAGCAGGCTATTTGGTGGCCACAACCAACAGGTTTACCGGATTGGGTGGTGGTGTTCATCTGTTGACCAACGGCATAGACAATGCATTTTTTTACAATATCGATCAATTCGGGGATTACCGCATTCGTTTAGGGGCAAGATATCAAATCATGACCAAAATGGGATATGTTCGATTTTCAGACCAGTTTAATTTGGGTGGATTTGCCTTTCCTGGGTTCGCAGATTCGGGTATGGGGGCCAGATGTAAACGCAGTGGGGATGCTTTGGGTGGACGTCAAATGTATGTTTTGTCTGCAAAACTGGACTTCCCCATCTTAAAAACATCCAATGATTTTACCATCAAGGGCTGTTTTCATGCCCATTATGGTTCTTTGTGGAACACCATTTTTGAACAAGAAGAAGGGTATCCCATCAATGGATTAAAGTTTTCTAATCGTGCATCTGTGGGGTTTGGTCTCTTTACATCTATTCCTGTGGTGGGTAAAATTGGTATCATCTTTTCAAGGGCAGTAATTAAGGAATCTTTTGACCAGCTTAGCGGATTTGAAATTGCCATTGGGCGAGATTTTTAATGCACCAACCCCCTCGACTTTACACAAAGGACACTTTACGATGACTTTACGACCTGGGTTTAAATCCCTTTACACAGCATTTTTAGCTCTGCTTTCAATTTTTAGCATCAAAGGTGAGGATTCTTCTCCAAAAGTTCCAACCGTAATGGACAAGGCAGCATCTGGTTCAGCCCTAAATGGTGGGTTTCAATTTGGTATAGCCCGGATGCAAGAATTGAGTCAATCCAGCCTGTATTTTCAAGATCTTCAGGTTTGGGTCATTAAAAAAAGCAAGAATCTAGAAAAAAAATATATTGCTTTTCGTAAATCGCTAGATACAAAGGTTAAAAAAATTCAAGCATTGGTAAAGTCGGGCGTTAATGCAGAGAAAATCAAAGAAAAACAGTTGGCTCTGCAAAAAGAAGCATCTGCCGAGGAAAAGAAATTTCAACAAGAACAACGAGAAATTCAAAATTTTCAACAAGGTCACACCATGGAAATTTTGCGTCAATTGCGTTTGATTTTCAAAACCGTTGGTAAAAAACGCAATCTGAACCTGGTTTTTGATGCGGATGGAGTCTTGTATGTGGATCCAGACCAAGCCGTTGATGTCACTGCAGAGGTTTTGGCTCAGTTGAATGCATCTTATGATAAAAAAGTTTTTGAAAAAGAAGCAGCAGAAGAAGCCAAGGTAAAACCCGTCAAAGACAGTAAAAAAGTGGTGGGATAACGGTATAAAGACCGCTGCGGCCGCGGCATTGCCTTATCCCATTTGAATCCCCAATCCTGTTTTTGGTTTAAATTATTTTTGATTTAAATATATAAACAAGATGGGGGAATTTCAACAGTTTCTATTTTTTTTTGATTTCCCTTGGATTTGCCCATGAACCCCGCTTTTTTATCAGAAAAACGCACCACTTCCTCTGGTGAATCCCAGACCTTTTCTCTGGATGATTTGGCTTTGTGGGGAAATGCGGAACGCGTTGCACCGGCCAATCCTGTACAAACAGATGATACCAATCTTGAAAGACACTGGGCACAAACGGATGAAAAATTAGCACCATTTTCTGGATCTGTTGTGGAAAATCTGGATTCTTCTGCTCCAGACTATGACGCAAAAAATCCTGCCTCAATGGCCCAATTGGACAAAAGACCAGGCACAAAGGCTGAAGAGAAAGTACACATTGAAGCAGGTGTAAAAGGCATCACGGATCTTTCGAGAGATTTCGCAGACGCCCAGCCCCATCAGGTGACTTTTCTTGCCGATGAATACAGACGCCCTTTGGGCAATAAACCGTTGGTTACATCTGCGGGGGCCTGCTTTGTTAAGCCCCACGATGTCCATCTTTTACCTCCCCATACAGCCGCACTGATTACGCCCAGACCCTATCGATCTTTTGTGCAAGTATTAAGATTTTTAGATGCCATGGGCACCGACACCTCTCCTTGCGGCATTCACCACAGCGCGCACATTCATGCAAGCGCCCAAATCGATCCAACGTGCCATATTGGACCAGGGGTTATCATTGAAAAAAACGTGATTATACAGGCGCAGACATGCATCGGAGCATACACCCATATCGGTGAAGATGTGGTTATTGGGCGTAATGCAACCATTGGTACTCATGTTAACATCGAACACAGCACCATAGGGGACCATGTTCATATTCAATCCGGGGCGCGCATAGGTCATATCGGTTTTGGATTTGTGATTGATGATCAGGGGTTTTTAGAAATTCCTCACCAGGGCAAAGTCATTTTGGGAAACCATGTCCATATCGGTGCAAATACAACCATTTCTAGAGGCAGTTTCACCAACACATTGATCGGTAACCATACACGTATCGATGCCTTAGTGCAAATTGCACACAATGTGCATATTGGGCAATATGTGGTCATTGCGTCTCAATGTGGCATTGCTGGCAGTTGTCAGTTGGGGGATCGCTGTTTTCTAGGTGGGCAAGTTGGTCTGGCCAATGGGGTTGTTCTGGCTGCTGGTACAAAAATTGCGGCTAAAAGTGGCGTAATGCACTCTACGCACACTGCAGAAACACTGGCTGGCATTCCTGCTGTTCCTGCTCAACAATGGCGACGATCTGTGGTTTTATTGGCCAAATGGTGTAAAAAAAATGGGTGATGAAATGAGAAACTGTTGAGTAATCAAAGGAAAAATCTGGTGGAGGCCATGCAAAGCTGAGTTTTTCATGATCCATATGTTCATATTTAATGATCAAGCTGTGATGGCAGACATAATGGTGAACGGTGTGATGGAGGAAGAAGTCTAAAGGCCTGTCCTACGACAATATCTATCTACTGTCAATCGGGCAAGAACAGTCTTAAAAAATGGGCCAGATAAGGCATTGCGCTCATACTCGTGTACAAACAGGACACCACCTGAGAAACAAAAAATGCCTACTTTGACTCCCGCCCCATACCATGGTGTACCCTTCCCACCATAAATGTGAACTGCTTATATTACGCGGTTTCAGCAGGAAAAAACACCTGAACCAGATGTACCAACGATGGTCATCCCCACTGAATCGATGGAATCAAAGAAATGATTTTCTGTTAACTTTCTAATTTTTCACCCGATTGGGCCATCTTGCCCGATTGTTCCTTCATCTTTTTCTGAAACATATCCATAAAATTAATGGGCTGCATATGAAATGGGGGCAATCCACTGTTTTGCGTCAATGTTGTCACAATATGGCGCACGCTGGGGAATAAGAAGCGTGGGCATTCCACAAACAAAACAACAGGCAGAATGGATTCTGTGACCTCTGATACAAAAAACAAGCCTTCGTAATCCAAATCAATAGAAAAATTAGGACTTTTTCCTGCCCCAACCTGAATACGAACCTGTAACACAATGCGATACGTATCATTTCCCGCTGCATGGGCATTCACGTTCAGTGACAATTGCGTATCTGCTTCACCATTGGAATCCCGCAATAAGGTCAAAAGATCTGGGTTTTTAATGCGTAAATTAGAAATATATTCTGCATCCACACGAATAGAAGGGACGGGCGCACTGTTTGCAGCCGGTTTATCAAAAATAGCCATACGATATACCGTTAAAAAATCACTTAATGAAATTATAAACCATTTGCCGTGATTAGAACATGCTTTTTGAAACAGCATGATAACAAGATGACTAAAAAATGCGAAGATGTAACGGATTGATTTTTTGTAGAAAAGTTCTTTTTTGTGTATGATATGTGGGTCTAATTTTTTAGAAAAAACCAATGATTACAAAAAGAAAAACACTGTCCACAGCGTTGTTATGGATGGCGGCGGGTATTCCATGGGCTGGTGTATATGCCATGAATAAGCAAATACCATCAACAGGTGTATCAAATAATTACCATAAATCCGTGACTTTATTAGACATTCTCAAGAAGTATGACGAACATGAGTTCTGGAAAACAAAAGTAGACATTTTTTTTAAAAAATATCCAGAGTTAAAGGAAGACAAAAAATTTCTATCTCAATTGCTTATCGATGTGCTCTATCTACCACTTTACATGCATCAACGTTTTGATATATTTGAATATCTACTCTCTCTTATTAAAAAACCTATGGATTTATCCAGTGACGAATTAAACAATTTTATTGGGTGTTTATTTAGAGAAGAATTTAATAAAGATGAGGTATTGAAAAAACAATGTAAGAAATTTTTTTCATTTATTCTTAATAAGGCGGACGTGCTTATATACGATTATAATAATTTTGGTATTTTATGGGACAAACTAGATCTTGAGGATCAAGATGTTAACATTGATGAAAAAATAGACATGTTGGAATCTATGTTAGAATTGGATTCTAAATTTCCACAATGTAATTTTGGAGTACTCGAAGTATTTTTATTTCATGCATTTCATTGGAAAAATGAGCGCTTACTTTCTGCAATCATCGAAGCAAAGGACTCACGTATAAGCAACAGTGAAAAAATGCATCGGATATGCAAAATTCTTGGTAAGAGGATTGGAGATTTTGTGGGTAGTAGAAAAAAAATAAAAATGCTAAGATCCATATATTCAACAGATTCTAAACATCCAGATTTTGACTTTAAATCAAATGAAATTTTTGTACAAACAATTTATGATTATGCATTTAAAAGGTTGTCAGATATAGAAATAGGATCAGAGGAAAAACAGACCATCTATACGTTCATTAACGAACTTAATCTTCCAGCAAAAGATCTGGAATATGTCAACGTTCCAAAAGAATACGCTGAAAAACTGATTCAAAATATGTCAAATTGTTCAGACAATACAAAATACGATAATACTATTGCCAGTTTATTGTTTATGAACATTTCAGAAAACGATATTAAAAGCAGTGATATAATACAAAATTATATCAATAATATGTCCGGAAAAGAGGTGTTAAAATTTATTTTGTTGCAAAAAAATCGCATTAATGAAGAAAAATCTTATAAAGAATCTGCTTTTTTTAATGCCATAGTAGATATGCTTTGTGATTCAGAACGATCAAATGATCAAGAAAAAATTGATCTATGGGCTATGAAAGAAATAATGGATACGGATAATGAACGCCATGCTCAAGCTTTGCGTTCAGAAGGTGTTTTAGGGCTTTTCGGAGAAATTAAAAAGTATTTATATCCTGTTAACAAATCACGGCAAGATAAATTGAGACTTAGAATCAATAAAATAGAAAAAAAGCCAATAGAAAGCCCAAATAACGATGGTCACCATTCTGTGATAAATCTGAAAGACGTTCTTGCAAACATGGAGGCTCTGGAAACAGAAAAGCAAAATCGTGAAGAAAAGATAGAGGAAACCAAAGAGGATCACACGACAAAGAAAAAGATCTCACAACAAGAAGAACAAAAAGATCAATAGCATCTTCTTTTGATATGGGGGCATTGGTGTGGTGACCCCCACAATCAGCGCTATAAAGCTTTTGGGCTCTGATTTCACCATCAACACGTCATGTGTTATGAGCCATCGGATAAAAATGCATACATATCTTTAAAAAATAAATCTAGATGTTGATTGATGGTAGATTATTTGAAAAAACCATGTAAAAGCAATAAAAAAAAGAGATTTCATATAGAAACCTCTTTAATAAGCGTGCAAAGCAGATTTTTAAAGGGTTTTAGACATGAGTTACTCTAAAAACCCCATTCCAAGGGCTTTATTTTTGAACAGCCTCTTTTTTAGATGGACCAACGGGTTTTGGTGCCAAAATGGATGCTTTTTCAAGAAAGGTGCGCACACGATCTGTGGGTTGAGCCCCACAAGACAACCAATACCGAATGCGCTCTTCTTTTAACTGAATGCGCAATGGATCGTCTTTTGCCAACAATGGATTATAGGTACCCAGTTTTTCCTTTCCTGTTTCCCGTGGTGAACGGGCATCAGCAGCCATAATCCAGTAAAATGGGCGTTTTTTTGCGCCATGACGCGCCAAACGTAATTTAAAAGCCATATTTAATTGCGGTATAAAATTCAATGCCCTGTTAGGATAAATGATTTTACATCTTTTGAAAAGAGTCTAATGGGGGAAAAAATACTCTAGGGCAGAAACATGAAAAAACCGCCCTAAAAAGGAGACCATCTCTTGAAAAAACAAAAAAAGATGATGATGGCTCCCCGGGCCGGATTCGAACCAGCGACCAAGTGGTTAACAGCCACTTGCTCTACCACTGAGCTACCGAGGAACATCCATCTCATCCTATCACAAAGAAAAAAGCAAAGCTAGTGGGTCTGTGTAATAAAAACATGAATTTTTTGCCCTTTGTTACTCAAAAGGTTCACCAATCAAAGAAGCCCCCGGTGGAACACAGCCCATTGCCCAGGCCCTGGGGAATCATGACCAATCTAAAGAAGGCCGCAGCCAAACAAAAAAGAGGGCCAGCCATCGGACAAGATTCCGCCGACCGCGCCAGAACCCCCATGATCCATATTTGCCCTAATCCTGTGGCTCTGTATCCTCGTCTTCTTCCTCAGCATCATCAACCCCGCCATCATCAACCCCGCCATCATCAACCCCGCCATCATCAACCCCGCCATCATCAACCCCGCCATCATCAACGGATTTCTTCCCATCCCAAGGATTGTTTTTCGCCTCTTCCCAATCGTTGGTCGTATCTACACTGTCGCCGTCAAGCTGAAAATCGTTCACTCTGAAATCTGCATCATCCTCAAGGCTGTATTCGACATCCATCTCTTCACTAAGGGAGTCCCCCTCTTCATATTCATCGCCTGCGCTGGAATCGTATCCGTAATCATCCAGCAGACTGTAATCTTTTTTAGAGTATTTTTTCTTTTTCAATTTTTTATCAAAAACTTTTTCTATTTTTTTCAAAGTTTTACCTTGCTTCACTTCTTTCAACATTGCATCCAGTGCCGCCCTGGCGCTGGCCATCTGTTTGGCTTTACCACCAGCAATTTTATCCAGAAATTCCTTGTCTAAATCCACGCAATGACTATTTTTATAGCCCCGCTGATTTGTGGCACCAATCTCTTCCTCATCTATATTATCCTCGTCCTCCTGTGTCGTCTGTTTTTTGATCTCTGCCTTATCTTTTTCCTCAATGTCCTTCCACCAGCGTAAACTTTCTAGCGTTGTTTTTAAAAATTGAAGCATCTCTTTTTCTGAACATTTCTTTAACCCTGTGTGATAAGCCTTTTTGGCTTTTTCCATTTTCACCTCTGGCATACGATTTAACAAATCTTCGATGCCTGCTTTTTCCGCATCGTACTGTGGCTTTTCTGTCTTTTTAACCGGCTCTGCTCCATCTGCTGCATCAGACATGCTGGGCTGAACGGGCCCCCCAGGCGCCTGATCATGGGAAGATGCCTCCTCTTGGGGCTGCACACCCATTTGTGTTGCCATACAAGGACCCGAAACAAGCATCAAAGCAGCAAAAACAAAAGAATATTGCATAATCAAAATAACTCCAAAATCTGTTTTAAACATTATGGACATTAAATCATAAAAAAATATGGATATACCGAATATAAAAAAACACAAGGAATTCTGCACCTTTGCCACAGAAATTCCTTTCTATTTTTTCAAAAACAAAAAAATCGTGGTATTATACAGATACTGTTCATCAAAATAGACCCGCGTTTTGTCAAAATTTCGTAATTTCTTTTCCTTTGATATCGGTATCGACTTGGGTACAGCCAATACCCTTGTGTACGTCAAAGACAGGGGCATCGTCCTGAACGAACCATCGGTGGTGGCCATTCGTCAAGAAAACAAAAAAATTCTAGCCGTTGGCGAAGAAGCCAAGTGCATGTTAGGTCGAACACCTGGAAACATTACGGCCATTCGACCTTTAAAAGATGGCGTCATTGCTGATTTTGACATTGCAGAAGCCATGATCAAATATTTTATCAACAAAGGCAAATCCCACCGTCGATTTACCTTCAGCCCCCGCATTGCCGTCTGTGTGCCCTCTGGCGCCACGCCTGTGGAACGACGTGCCATTCATGATGCCGCACTGAGTGCGGGTGCATCCGAAGTGTTTTTAGTGGAAGAACCTTTGGCCGCAGCCATCGGTGCAGGATTGCCCGTAACCGAAGCAACTGGTTCCATGGTGGTGGATATTGGTGGAGGTACGACAGAAGTCGCCGTTTTATCCCTTGGCGGCATTGTCTATTCCACATCTTTGCGCGTGGGTGGGGATAAAATGGACGAAGCCATCATCCACTTTGTACGCCGTACCCACAATTTATTAATTGGGGAGTCCAGTGCCGAACGCATCAAACAAACCATAGGTACGGCCATTCCTCGGCATCAATTGGATGAAAATGAACCTCGGACCATGTGCATCAAAGGGCGCGACTTAACCTTGGGTGTCCCCAGAGAAATCAGCATTTCCGAAGCACAAGTATCCGACAGCTTGGCCGAGCCCGTTCTGGCCATTTTGGGTGCCGTACGGGAAACCTTGGAACGCACTCCACCAGAATTGGCGGCCGACATTGTGGACAGTGGCATTGTATTAACCGGTGGGGGTGGATTGTTAAAAGGATTGCCCCAATATTTAACCGAAGCCACGGGCTTGCCCGTTCGTGTGGCAGAAAATCCTCTATTTTGTGTGGCCCTAGGCACGGGTATGGCTCTGGAACAATTGGTTTCGGGTCGCAAGGAAAATCGATACTAAGGGGCAAAACAAACGTAAAAAATAGGAGGGGGGATTTTTATGCCCCCCAGCGCCCTATACCCCCAAAAACCATCAGGATTTTTCAGTCCACTTTTTAGGCAAAAAACAGAAAAAACCCAATCAACGCATAACAGCCATGCGGGCCAGCGCATCCACCCGCTCGTTTTCAGGGTGCCCATTGTGCCCACGCACCCACTGCCAGGTAATGCCAGACTGATTTTTACATAAATCCCACAGACGTTGCCATAAATCTTGATTTTCCACAGGTTTATTAGCACTGGTTTTCCAGCCATTGCGCATCCACCCAGTAATCCATTGGGTAATCCCCTTGATGACATACTGACTGTCAGAGGTAATGGTCATAGGACCTTGAATCCTGTTGTTCTGAGCCCACTCCAGAGCACAAATAACGGCCAGCATTTCCATGCGATTATTGGTGGTATGATTTTCACCGCCGGATAATTCAAAAATGTTTTGCTCTTGGCGAATTAAAACACCCCATCCACCAGGACCAGGGTTGCCAGAACATGCCCCATCGGTAAAAATCCATATTTGATCGGATGAATCGTGGGATGTCATACAAGGTGCATTCGGGGATACAGAGCAGCCATTTTTCGCATGACCAAACAGAGAAAAAAGTGACATTGCCCCCATGAACCCAAAATATTTTCCGGATTATACATCGTTTTTATCATCATTGAACATGTATCAATTGTGAGCAGGTGCATCATTGCCCTTGACGAAACCCCGAAACCAGATCTATACATACAAAAATAGGCTGGGATTAAATCATGAATTTTCCTGATCTGCGGGTACGTCTGATAACGGGCATGATGTTGTGGGCGGTTCTGGGATTGTGGATCTATTGTTCTATGAAAAATCCCATGGTGTTTCCCGTTGGCCTGGTAATCATGGCCAGCATCTGTTTATACGAATGGTTTCGTATGGGGGCAGGAAAATCCATTCCATTACGCATGGCGGGGACAGCCATCATTGGATTCGGGTTTTGGACATGCTATGATCTGGCCAATGTTCATTCTCAACACTATCCCACCACGCTGGCCATGATGATATGCATTTTATCATTGGGGCCCATAACGGATATGGCGGCCTATTTTGGGGGTCGCCTAATGGGGGGGCCAAAGTTATGTCCAGCCATCAGTCCATCCAAAACCTGGGCTGGGTTTTTATCGGCTGTCATTGGTGTACCCATGCTTGCGTTCCTGTACTTGATTTCTTACACGTTTTTTGGATTATCCGATATCCTATACTATACACTGGCCATCAGCCTTTTATGCTTGGCGGCACAAACAGGCGATTTACTGGAATCTTGGGCCAAACGACAATTTGGCGTCAAGGATTCTGGATCCTGGTTGCCCGGGCATGGTGGCTTGCTGGACCGTTTAGACAGCATACTGGCCATTTCCATTGCCATGTTTTTTCTATCCTATTTATTATGAATTTTTCTGATCTGTCCACACGTCTAGAAAAGGGAATTATCGTCTGGATAACTCTGGGCTTTTGGATCTATTTATCCGTGAAAAATCCCATTGTATTCCCCATTGGCCTTGTGGTCATGGCCAGCATCTGTTTGTACGAATGGTTTCTTATGGGGGTTGGAAAATCCACCCCATTACGCATGGCGGGGGCAGCCATCATTGGATTCGGGTTTTGGACATGCTATGATCTGGCCCATAGAGAGCCGGGAGTGGCTTTTATTTGCTTATTGGTGCCTATTACGGATACGGTTGCGTATTTTGGAGGTCGCCTAATGGGGGGACCAAAATTATGTCCGGCCATCAGTTCATCTAAAAACTGGGCTGGGTTTTTATCGGTCGTCATTGGTGTACCCTTTCTGGCGTTCCTGTACATACTCCCTTCTCTACATGGAAATGGGGCCAAGGCCGATCCTCAGCTTTCTTGGTCTGATTACACAAGCTGGGAATTTGCCGGGATCTTGGGCCAAACGACAATTTGGCGTCAAGGATTCTGGATCCTGGTTGCCCGGGCATGGTGGCTTGCTGGACCGTTTAGATAGCACACTGTTTATCTCCATTGTCATGTTTTTCCTATTCGTACTTATGAATTATTTATTACAACGACGTATTCGTTAAGGATGAAATGGATTTAGAAAAGGAGGCCGGTGGCACAGGAACAATAATACCGGCTTCGTCAAACAGTTGCTTTAACTGTCGATTATAGGCTCTGCGAATCACATCTTGCATATTGGGTGCGGTGGTAATTTTGACTTGTAAAATCACGGAATAGCTGGTCACCTCGTTCACGCCACGAATTTCCAAAGGCCCCAAAATCCGTCGTCCAAATATGGGAACACGCTTGACCAAGGTAAAGGCTTTTTCAATCAAAATTTGAACCCGATCAAGGTTTTCAGAATAACCAACAGAAATATTCATCAAAACGGCTGAAAACAAACGATTCTTGTTTCCGATCACCTGGATGCCACCAAAAGGAATGGTCAACAGCACGCCTTGATCAGAGCGTATTTTTAAGGTGCGAATGGTGATGGATTCCACTTTTCCCGTTCTAGAATCCACTTCCACCTCATCCCCCACCATCAGGTTGTTTTCCAAAATAATAAAAAATCCTGTAATAAAATCTCGCACAATGTTTTGCACACCAAAAGACAAACCAAAGCTGGCCGCCCCGATGCTGGTAACCCAAGTCCCCACATTCACATCGGCAAATTGACTGACGGCCAAAATAACCGCAGGCGTCCACACCACCACACGCAACGATGTACGCAACATGGCCATCAGTGTTTTTAATCGACTGGCGAGAAAGTTGTTTTCCAGAGAATCACTGGTGTATTTTTCTTCTACGTAATAGCGTAAAATACGATCCCCGACCTTGATGATAAAGTACGCAAAACTGACAATCAAAAATGCATTGAATAGTCCAGAAAAAACAAAGCTCCTTACAGAGGTTAAAAATGTCCAATATCCCGCACCAATCCACATTTCGATATAGGGATACCAACACGATAATATCAACCCATAGGCAAAAGTATCCACCGCATAGGGCAATATTTTTTCAGAAAGCAACAGCGGTTTTAACAAAAAATCTTTGTGCCGCCTCTTCCATAAAAAACGCAATCGATAATATCGAAACATTTCTTTTGTTGGAAACAGAAAAATCCATACCATGGCTGTCATGACCACAGGAAATAAAAAATACAGGAACCATTGTCTTTCCATCACGAACAGTACTGTCATTCCCGAAAAAAGCCAGCGAACGGCTGTGATGACCCGTAAAATCTTTTTAGGATCCGAATTCAATTCTAATGCAGAAGCATCCAAAGACAACCCTTTGTACCCGCACCAACACGACGCCATCACCGCCACATCCACAATGGTTCGAACAACCGCATTTTTTTCACTTGATTCCATAAAAATCAAGCCAACAATGCCCAAAATCGCCACAGATCCCGCATAAATCGCAATCAACATGCGCAACCAAAATGCCGTTCTGTGGGCATCCTCTGGTCGCATAACCACAAATCCCTGGGATGGTCGATTGGGCATCCACGTCATTCCAATCCAGGTGTACATGGCCCAAATGCAATAAAAATGCAGAGGAAAAAGAGCGCATGTGTTCAAACTCCACCCATCTAGCGGTTTGACGTCCCAAATACGCATGGTAAACCCTAAAATCAAACTGATACAGGCATAAATGGGCACAGGAAAAAGCAACAACGAATTCAAGCGACCCAAATGCAACAGGGACTTGAATTTCAATCGAAATAAAGATTTTTCTATGCGATGCTGCAGAAACCTGCCCCCCAACCCCACGCTGAATACACTGACGAAACAAGATGCCAACAAAAACAACAGATGCAATTGAATAGGTTTTTTCAGAACGGGATGTTCACCCAACATTCGTGTGGTCAAACTGAAATCGGATAAAAAATCCGATAGACGTTGGCGAAAATGCTGACTGATGTGCTCTAAATGACCCGTCACCACGGTGGCCGCTGGCGATTCGTGCGGTCTGCCAGAAGATTCGCTTATACCCAATTGATTCAGTATAACGGGCAAACGTTTTTGTACTTTTTCCAACTGCACTTGCAAAGCTTTGACTTCGGCAACAGCATTTTTCAGTGACAGAGCCCTGACGTCTTGGTTTTTTTTAGGTGTCGTTTTTATTGCCATAATGCTTGACCCACAAGCAATCACCACCCAAAACATCATGCCACGCAAAATCCACAGACTGTGGACGCGAAACATGTTAAAAGAATGGATCAACGATAAAAGCATAGACACCCCACTTTGAAAAAGTAAAAGAGTTCTTGTGATCGAGCGAATAGAAAAATATCAAAAAATGAATTTTTCAGACGGATTACCCTCAACAATAAATAAAAAACCACCCAACAGCAATGGCCTTTACGCCTCCTTCTGATGAGAAATGATGCTGTACGGTATGGATTGTTCTAAAACCCCCCTCAACCCCAGTTCATGATTCAGGGAAAATACAATAATGGATTTTTGATGGGATTTTGCCAAAACAAGGGCCGTCATATCCACAACACCAAGGCGCTGGATGATGGCTTGATCACAGGAAATCGTTTGATAAAACACCGCATCGGGGTGGGTTTTTGGGTCATGACTGTATACCCCATTAACCGATGTGCCCTTGATCACACAGCATGCATCCAATTCACAAGCACGCACCACAGCCGCCGTATCGGTTGTCATGGCCCCATGACCTAAACCACCTGTGCACACCAAAATTGTTCCTGCCTTTAGCATCCTGTCGGCATTCATTACATGAAACGGTTCGCCCATACCATCTACCATGCGCGCCGTCATTACAGAAACACAGGCGCCCAATGCATTTAATCCCGCACTGATTGCCAAGCCATTAAAATGGGTGGCCATCATGCCCATGGTATCTGCCACACCTTGCCCACAATACTCTGCGCCCTGTTTTCCACGAAAAAAGTTGCCACCACCCACCACCACAATCCATTGATACTGGGGCAATTCCACCAGCATGCGGCACACACGGTCCAGGGTATCCCAACACAATCCGTGGGTTTGTGCACCTTGCAAAAATTCACCTGACAGCTTTAAAACAATGCGTTGGCCTGGCTGAATAAACATAAAAATAGATTTCCTTGACGATGAACGTTACGGACCTCGCTTTGATCTAAACTCTTTTAATCAAAAACAAAGACCCGATACAGTATAGCCAAAACCGCTTTGTTGTCCCACCCCCCCCTTGTTTACCCCAATGGTTTGTGTACTAGAAAACGATTTGAATGCCATTTTTTACATACCCATCTTTTTCCGTGAAAAAGCATGGTACAATGACAGCAATGCTTTTGTGCGGCTTTTGGGATTATGGTTGGAATTTTGGCACGCAACTTAGCGCTCTGTTTAGGGAAAAACCAGGTTTTACGGGATGTTTCCTTAACGGTAAATCCAGGAAAATCTTTGGTTTTAATGGGCCAGTCTGGGGTTGGAAAATCTGTTCTGGTTCGCGCATTATTGGGTTTGCTGCCCAGAGAAAAGGGGACGGTGGAATTGGGAGATTTCATCACAACACCTGATTCTGTGTTGCTGCCTGTGGCTTTTTTTGAACAAACTGGCGTGGTTTTTCAATCTTATGCCTTGTTTGATAGTTTACGCGTTTGGGAAAACGTGGCGTTTCGCATCAAAGGATCCGATCGTACACGCAGAGAGCGCGCAGCACGCCTGTTGCACCAAGTCGAATTATCCGATGCCACGTTGGATCTTTATCCCAACACCCTCTCTGGCGGCATGAAACGTCGGGTCAGCATTGCACGATCGATTGCATTGTCCCCAAAATTTCTGTTTTTTGATGAACCCACCGAAGGGCTGGACCCCATTTTATCCCACACCATTTCCCTCCTTATTCGAAAAGTCATCACCCAATTACAAGCTACTGCCATTACCATTTCCCATGACATTCACAGCGCCACACACATCGGTGATCACATTGCGCTGTTACACGATGGCGTATTGGGATGGCAGGGAAAATCCAATGAATTGCATCGCACAACCCACCCCATCATGCGACGTTTTATAGAATGCAGCATGGGATCATGATGTCCGAATTTTAACAACGTGATTATTTCACAACTGATTTTCACAGTCTGGGATTTTACAGAAAAATTAACCCACATTTTGCTATTCTTTTGATCACACCATAAAAACCACCAGTCATGAAAGTTCTGATCTGTGGCATTGGATCCATTGGATCCAGTTTGATCCATTATTTATCATTATATTATGAAATTGTCGCTATTGATCAGGATGCAGAAGCTCTGGAACGCATTTCCTCTGTATACGATGTGCAAACCATCCGTGGAAGCGCCTCTGATCCACGCATTTTGGAACAAGCAGACCTGAACACCCATTCCTATGTACTGGGAGTAACCCAATGGGATGAGGTTAATTTGGTTGCGTGTTACCTCAGTCATCTTTTTGGTGGGGTTACCACTATGGCACGATTGGAAAACAAGGCTTATTTTCAAGATACGTTTTCCTCGTCTTTGTCCAAATATTTTGAACTCAATTACTCTTTTTCATCCCACCTGGTTTCAACCTCATGCATTTTGGCAAGCTTGGATTACCCGTATTGCTTTGATGCGTTCCCGGTTTTTAACGGAGCGGCCATGGTTCTGGGCATTAAAATGACGCCTTCTCATCCTTGGGTGGGAAAAACCGTGGCGGATGTTAAACATTCTTCTGGCGTGCAATTGATTCGAATCATGGCACACCATAACCACTGGATTCCAAGTTTGACCGATGTTTTGGGGGCTGATGATGCCGTCTATGGGGTTGTGGGTGTGGCCGATATCCCCTCATTAAATGCCCTTCATGATTTTTCTAATCAGAAAAAAGCAATCCTGTGTTTGGGGTCTTCACCCATTTTATTTTCCTTTTTACCTTATGCCGTGAGTAGGGGGCTGAGCATAACCCTGTTATCAGACAATGAGGAGGATTTATTGGCGGCATCCCAGCGTTTTCCAGGAATCCAATTGATTCAAGGTCCTTATAACGATCCAAAATTATTGAAAACGGCATTAAAAGACCAGGATACGGTGATCAGCATGGGGCCAAGCGATGAACATAATATTCTTGCGGCCGTCATGGCCCACAGTTATGGAATAAAGCACACCATGGCGTGTATCAAAAATCTGCACTATTTGTCCCCACTTTGCGTTCGTGGCGTGAATCAAATGATTCATTCGGGACCACGCATTGTGATGGAAATTCTGAAAAAGATCACCCAACAAGAGGACGCCTGGGTTTATCCCCTGCAAGGCATGGCCACAGGTATGGTGATCCAAGCTTATGTCCGACCAGCATCAAAAATGGCTGGAACATTATGCCAAGATTGGCAAGAAGATCGTTGGCGTATTATGGCGCTGTATCGAAATGACACTCTGATTTGGAATCCAGACACCATTGATGCAGGCGATCATATTCTGGCCACGGCATTGCCCGAAGGGTACGAAGTTTTTCAACATGCTCTGGTTGTTCCACCATCAAAAAACGAGCCAGTGTCGGCCTTTCCCGATTCAAAATAATTTTTTAAAATAATTTTAAAAAAAGCCTTGGAAGGGGTTGTGCCCACGGCAAAAAGTACGTATATTAATAAAGCGGGATGGAGCAGTCTGGTAGCTCGTCAGGCTCATAACCTGAAGGTCGTAGGTTCAAATCCTGCTCCCGCAACCAAGAAAAACATGTTATAAACAAGATTCTATATCCATAATTAATTCTTATATGGGTTTTGGAATGGATATTTTTAGGGGCGGGTTTTGTCTTAAAAAAAGCCCCATTTCCATCAGGCTGATTCTGGGCTGTTTGGGTAAAAAAATCGCCTAACCAAACGTCGATATCATGGAAAATATTGTCTCCAAAGACATACCACTGGGGTAACGCCCATCCCTGGAATTCTGTACCCTTAAGCAAGATGGCCACCCATCGGATTGGCATTCATCCTGATTCGTGAGGATGCCAGATTGCCATTGATTTTTGAATGCTTAATATGGATATGTATCCATTTTCAATGTCAAGAGCATATTTAAACACCCGAAAAAATACCGCGTTTACAACATACGTTTGAAGGGTATCAGGGGGCGGAAATTAGGGAGTCAGTTTAAGTCCACCTAAATGGGTTAAAAACTGGAGTAATCAATAAGGGTGCTGGGGTGCTAGGATTCGAACCTAGGGATGACGGTACCAAAAACCGTTGCCTTACCGCTTGGCTACACCCCAATGCTTTTTTATTGTATCAAAACCCGTGACGCACAACAAGTCCCAGCACAGAGTTTTTTTAATCCAAGATTGTCATAACCAAAGAAAAACAGGCAAAAAAAATGCCCGTTTAGAAGAATATTCTGTCAGGGCAATACAAAAAATCGATCAACAGACCGATTGAACAATGGCAAATTACGAAGAAGCGGATTCTTCTTTTTCGACTTCTTCTGTTGCTGGTGCCTCTTCTGTGGCATGTGTCGTTTCTGTGTTTGCAGTTTCAGCAGAAACAACAGAAACCAACAATGCCAACATTAATGCATATCTTGTCATTTTATTTTCTCCGTTTTCATAGGTTTTACAGGATCACCATAACCTTGTTTTAACCTCTGTGGCAATAGGGTTAAAAAAAATAGTCTAAAATTTGCAAAAAGATCGTTTCAGCGTTGATTTTTTTACCCCGCAGACGTATGATAAGACTAATCATTTTATAGGATTCCATCAATGGCCGTCCCAAAAAAGAAAACGAGCCCCTCTCGACAAGGGATGCGCAGCTCTGGTAAGCATGTTCACGTTGACAATATGGTATTATGCAACAACTGTGACGATTTTCGTAGGCCCCATCATATGTGCTTGCATTGTGGTCATTACAATGACCGTCATGTGATGACCACCAAGTCTCAAAAACGTGCCCAAAGAGCACTGGATGGCACAGAGAGTACATGACTTTACTCGCTGTTGATGTTATGGGGGGGGACGATGCACCGCATGTGTGCATCGAAGGAATATCTATATTTCACAAGAAATATCCTGATGCTCAATTTTTACTCTTTGGGGATCAGGCAGTTATCGCCCCTCTTTTAAATGCATACAAAAACGTGGAACCCGTTTGTACCATTGTTCACACGGATGAATGCATTTCGTCCACAGCCAAACCATCTGCCGTATTGCGTCAATGGCCACGTTCCAGTATGCGTTTGGCTCTGGAGGCGGTATCCAGTAAAACGGCGAATGCCGCGGTTTCAGCAGGAAACACGGGGGCTTATTTGGCATTGGCCAAGAATATTTTAAGAACGCTGGGTAGCATTGACCGACCCGCCATTGCATCCCAATTTCCCAGCAACAATGGTCATCTGATTATTTTATTAGATTTAGGGGGCACTCTGGATGCCTCTTCTCGAAACCTGATTGAATATGCTCAGATGGGCAGCATTTTTGCAGAAAAGGTTTTAAAGATTTCTCGACCCAGCATCGGTCTGTTGAATGTTGGAAAAGAAGATACCAAAGGCAGTGACACTTTACAACAAGCGTTCTTAAGCTTGAAATCATCCGGTCTGAATTTTCAGGGTTTTGTGGAAGGTCACGACATTGCCATGGGCACCGTTTCCGTGGTGGTGACCGATGGATTTTCTGGAAACATTGCATTAAAAACAGCCGAAGGCATTGCCAAATTATGCTTTTCATCGTTAAAAAACAGCTTTTCATCCCACTGGTGGGGTAAAGTTGTGGGCATATTGGCCAGACCTTTTTTAAAGGATCTTCATAACCGTTTTGATCCACGAATTTACAATGGCGCCATATGGCTGGGCCTGAATGGGATTGCCGTTAAAAGTCATGGTGGAACCGATGCTGTGGGTTTTTCTCATGCTTTGCAAATGGCTTATGACATGGTTCAGGCCAATATTGTTTCAGAAATTGAAAAATCCTTAAATGTCAAGGACGATGATGCCAAAGGCTCCCCCATCTTGACTTGATACCCTTTCATACCCTGATTCAATACTCGATTTTCCATACTGTATCTTTCCTAGGGAATTTTACGAGAGCATTGCGTGCTTTTCACAGCATTTTTTGGTTTATACCTTGTCCAACAGTTTTGATTATTTTTCATCCCTTTTAGAGTTATTGGGATACAAGGCACAGCCTGTTGTAAGGACAAAGATGGCATAAACTTGACGTCTTTTTCAAAGATAACAGGGCCAAAAAACTAAAAAAATGAGTGTTCTAGATATGAATAAAAATCGTTTAAAAATTTTGTAAAAACCACCATTTAAAATTTAAAAATTTTATACACAATCTCTGATTAATTCATTTTAATGCAATTTATTTTGAAAAAACCATCGACAAATTAGGTATATTCAGCGCTGTTTTTTATCGTCAATCCTGTAATAGAGGGCGGAAGAAGAGGCAGAACGAATCACCTGAATCAGAAAAGAAACCTGAAAATAGGCAGAATGAGAGTAATAAGGGGGGGGGGAACTGCCTAAACCTCGGACAGAAGACCCGAGCATTACACGTCACAAAGTGAAGAAACTTCGGACAGAATCCATACACACCGCACGTCACCAGGTCAATGAACGCCCCCTCATACTGGCCCCCTAGGATACCAAAAATAGGGGGTTTTCAATCAAGTTTTGAAATGTGGTTAAAAATTCTGCTGCCACCGAACCATCAATGACCCGATGATCGGCCGCAATGGTGGCCTGCATGACTTTACCTACCACCACAGCGCCATCCTGCACCAGGGCACCTTCTTTTGTCGCGCCGATGGCCAAAATACCTGTATGTCCAGGATTGATAATGGGGTTAAACTGGTCGATCCCCATCATACCCAAATTGGTCAAGGTGAACAGGCCCCCCTGATATTCATTGGGAAATAATTTCCCATCACGCGCACGCCCAATCAATGATTTTAATTCTAGAGCCAGAATACGCAATGGTTTTGTATCGGCAAAACGCACAATGGGCGTGATTAATCCTCCGGTAATGGATACGGCTATGGCCAAATCCACATGATCGTGTTGCACCGCATGGTGGTCATCGCCCCACATTAAACGCATTTCTGGTACTTTTCTTAAGGCTACGGCACATGCTCTGACCATAAAATCATTGACAGAAAGGTCTTTGCTGTCGCCATTCATTCCATGACGTAACGCCAACAACCCATCCATACGGCATTGCACCGTCAGATAAAAATGCGGCACTGTCTGTTTCGACAAGGTTAAACGCTGAGCAATGGTTTTACGCATACCAGACAGAGGCACGGGCGTGGTGGACGCCACAGTAGGATCGAGGACCACAGAAGCAAGAGGCTTTTGACCAGTCGCCCCAGAACCAGCAGAACCGTTACCCTGATTTTCCCCAGATATAATGGGCATTAATGCATGGTGTTGCAAAAATTCAGACGATGATTGGGATGCCCCACCCACTGGCAGTACAGGGCCATGATTGAGGGCAGAAACCACATCATCCTTGATAATACGGCCTCTGGGGCCCGTACCGTGCACATGATGCAGAGAAATGCCGTGAATCTCTGCCCATTTCCGTGCTAATGGTGAAGCCATAACGCGATGGCCATCCTGTGGCATCTGGGACTGTTCCAAAGCTGAATTTTTACCCACAGAACCATTTTGCCTATTGAACCCGTGGGCGTTGGTGTGGGCGCTTGGGTTCAAATGGGCATGGGATGGAGATGATTTTTCACCCACAACAGATTGTATGGGGGCAAGAGGCAACGATGGTCCCGTTGGTTGTGTCGATGAAGCTTGAGGGGGCTGTGCAGAGGGATATTCTGGCGGCGATGCAGGAACAGGTGTAGCGACCGCAACGGGGACCTCAGCATTTCCAAGACCTTGCTCTAATAACCAGGTTTTTGCCATACCTTCTAACTCTGTTTTATGGCGTAAAACAGCAATGATTGTGCCCACAGCCACATCGTTTGTTCCCCCAGGAACCGCCAAATAATCCAAAACACCCGATTGGGTGGCTTCGACCTCCATCACGGCTTTGTCCGTTTCAATTTCCAGCAATAAATCACCGGTATTGACCATGTCATTAACTTTTTTATGCCAAACAATCAGATGTCCTGTGGTCATGGTCGGTGACAGGGCGGGCATTGTAATGGGTATGGGCATAGGCAATCCTGGTTACAGAGAACAATTCTCTTGAAAAATCCTGAAATATAGATTGAATATACCACACAGAACAGTATCAGGAAAACTCTGATGCCAGAATTTTATCGTGGCAACGGTATGATGGAATGGTGTGTGATATAGTTCAAGGTACAGAAGGGTTTGTATCCAACAATTATGAGCAGTATCCTAGATTGTCCGCCTTTTTCACAGAAAAGAAAGCTCATAAATTTTGAAAAAAAGACCCATTGTTTTCAAAAAGAATGGCAAAACCCCCTGCTGGTACAGGGCCTGGTGTCCACAAAAACCATGGTTTCTCTGGCAAAGCATCTGGATTTCCCTTGGGCACCCTGTCCACTGATGGCTTTTTCTTGTGGAGAGTGGGGGTGTTCTGTTTTACCCGACATGCATAAAACATCTGTCATTGTGATCCACGAATTTCATCAAACATCAGACCCTTTGATGGCATTGGGCTTGTTATGTGCCCATTTAAAACAGGCAAAAGCAGAACGAATCGTACTGATCACACCCTATTTGCCCTATGCCCGTAATCCACAGGCAGTGGATGTGTTGGGAGGAATTCTGGAATCTTTTGGCATCCAATGCCTGATCACCCTAGATCCCCATGGTTCAGACTTGATGCCCCACGTATCTTTTGATATCCGTGTTTTTTCGGGAATGTCCATTTTTCTTCCTGCATTAAAAAACATCCCCATCGGACGCATTATATCCCCTGATTTAGGCGGAAAAGATCGCGCAAAAGCATGGGCCCATCGCCTGGGATGCCCGTGGTCTTGTTTATCTAAAAAACGTACGCCCGAAGGGACGGAAATCTGGCATCCCAAACCCGATTGGGTGGGTGAAACCTGTTTAATCGTGGATGACTTGGTGGATACGGGTGGCACTTTATTCCAAGCCTGCGCTTATCTATTGAATCAGGGTGCCCGGCGTATCATGGCCGCCATTACCCATGGTGTATTATCCAAATCCTGTTTGAATCAGATGCAAGCCCATGGACTAGAATCCCTGTGGATCAGTGACAGCATACCTCAATCCATTCCTCAATTGCTAGGTTCTGACCAAGGACGCTTACACATTCTGCCTTGGACGGAGGTCTTTTCAACCTCTTGACCGTCACCCTGTATGCGCCGTTAAATGGGCGACAACAGGGGCAAGCAGCGGGTAATCATTTGCTCTAGTGTATGGGGTTTAGATTCCGACAAAACACGTAAAATAGCGGATTCTGCATCGGCTTTTCGGTATCCCAACGTCATTAACGCCACAAGGGCATCCTGATGCACATCTTCTGCGCTGCCCACAGACAAAGCCCTTGTTTTTGCCCAACTTTGTGCCTTGTCTTTTAATTCCGTCATTAATCGATTGGCCAATTTTGGGCCCACACCATCAATGCTGCGCAACACTGCTAGCTGATTTTCTGAAATGGACGCGGCCAAAGCATCCGGTTCTAAATCGGACAAAATGGCCACAGCCAAGCGTCCCCCCACACCAGAAACGGCTGTTAGAAACTGGAACCACGATTGCTCTTGCTGTGTTTTAAATCCGAATAAATGGCCCTGTCCATCATACACCACCGTTTCAATCCACAAAGAAACACTGTGTTGTACGGATAACTGGGATGCTAACCTGGTCCCCACAGATACAATGTATCCCAATCCGGAAACAAAAATCCAACAGCGATCGGCCTGAATGCGCAGGATCACCCCCTCTAAAAACCCAATCACAGAGCCATCCCATCGTTAATATGATGTCTTGAAAAATCCATTGATAAACAGAAAGTAATAATGGTATGGTCACAGTATACCCTATGACTGGATCATATGATGCGTGCCTCTGCCTCTTTTTTAGCCCTTTTAAGGGACAATCCACAGGAATCCCATATTGCATCCCATCAATGGATGTTGCGCTCTGGAATGATTCAACCCATTGCATCGGGTATTTATGCCTGGCTGCCTTTGGGTTTGCGTGTTTTGAATAAAATTTCAGACATTGTACGGCAAGAACAAAACAGAATTGGTGCCCAAGAAGCCTTGGCTCCCACGTTACAGCCTGCATCCTTGTGGAAACAAAGCGGTCGTTATTCTGATTACGGAAAGGAAATGTTACGCATTGTGGATCGCCATGACCATGATTTATTATACGGACCAACGGCCGAAGAAGTGTTTACCTTGCTGTTTCGAACCCACATCCACAGTTATAAACAATTGCCCCAATGTTTGTACAACATTCAGTGGAAATTCAGAGATGAAATTCGACCACGTTTTGGCGTCATGCGTGGACGAGAATTTTTGATGAAGGATGCCTATTCCTTTGATTTAACGGCCGAGGGTGCAAAAGCCACTTATGCCAAAATGTTCCAGTCCTATATGCGCATATTTCATCGTTTGGGTCTGACCGCCATACCCGTACGTGCGAGTACTGGACCCATTGGTGGTGACCTGAGTCACGAATTTCACATCGTGGCCAATACGGGAGAAAGCGAAATTTTCTATGATGCAGCCCTGGATTCGCCTATGACTGATGGGAGAATTCGTGAATGCATGAGTGATTTTAATGGGCTTTATGCCTGTGCTGATGATCAACATAGCCCAGAGGCTTGCCCCCTGTCAGGCGAACAATTGCGCACCAAGCGTGGCATCGAGGTTGGTCATATTTTTTACTTTGGTACCAAATATTCTGAACCACTGGATGCCTTTGTGATGGATCAGCAAGGAAACCGCGTTCCTGTGGAAATGGGCTCTTATGGTGTGGGCGTTTCGCGTTTGGTTGGTGCATTAATCGAGGCCAATCATGATGAAAAGGGCATAAAATGGCCTTTATCCGTGGCACCCTTTGCTGTGGCCATTGCTGGATTGGGCAAAGGTACAGAAGATATGGCCGAAACCATGTACCAATCCCTGCTCTATCAAGGGATTACAGCTTTTCTGATGGATGTGGATCAAAGTGCGGGGAAAAAATTCGCCGACATGGATATGATGGGCTTTCCCTATCAAATTCTGATTGGATCCAAATGGCTAGGCCAAGGTCTGGTGGATATTAAAATCCGTGCCACTGGGGAAATGATCTCATGCACGCAAACGGAGGCCCTTTCTTGGGTTATGGACCGGTGTGCCCCTGAGGCCAGTGAACCATTGATGGGTTAACGGAAAAAACAGTGTTGGTTTTGTGATAAAATTGGGATAAACAGGAGCAAAAAAAGCATTCAGGTGTCTAAAAACATGGTATTATTGAGAAATGAATAATTCTCTTTGTGCGTTGTGAGCCAGCTGTATAAATTTTTTGTTTCTGTAACCCGCCCTCTGAAAATTTACATCATCGGATTTTTAGGTATTTCTCTGGGCAGAGCGGTTGTGGTCAATGTACAAGCCAGAATGATCAAGAACATTACCGATACGGTGGCATCCTCCCCCTCGTCGCAATTGGCGGAACACTTGTATCCCTTGTTTACGTCATTTTTGTGTGTAGGGCTAAGTTTTATCACGTTATTTCGTATTTATGATGCCTTGATTGCCCGATTTGTACCCCGACAAAAAGAACTGATCATGTTAACGTTAACCAAACGCATGCTCAGCCACTCTGCATCCTTTTATCAAAAGCATTTTGCTGGAAATTTAACCAATAAAATGAACGATTTGACCGTGCAAACGCCAGAAATCATCAAAATCATTACCGATCATTTTGCTACATGTACGTTGACTCTGATTTTAGTGTTTATCAATATGGCCTCTGTGGATATTGGTTTTGCCTATGTCTTGTTGATATGGTTGTCTATTTTTATGACTGGATCTTTGATCTTGTTGTTTTGTCACACCAAATATGCCTATGCCGCGGCCGAAGCCCGCTCTCAGGTCATTGGTCGGGTTGTGGATATTTTAATGAACATATCCAGTATTCGCCTATTTGGTCGATCAAGGCATGAGCACAACTTGTTAAAAACAGCCACCAACGAAGCGGCCTCACGAGAACAACAGCGTGATTACTTTTTTATGAAGTTACACCTGTTTCAAGGCACCAGCTTTTGGATTTTTGAAGCATGGTGCTGTTGGCGATTGTATAAAGGGTTGGTGGCGGGAACCATTACACCTGGTGGATTTATTCTGATTTTTACGCTGAACCTGCAAATATTGGATCAATTTTGGAATTTAGGCAAAGATGTACGAAATTTTTGGGAAAAAATTGGACAAATGAAACAGGCATTAAAAGTGATTGACAGCGATTCTGATGTGGTTCAAGATCCAAATTCGGCAGACCTGGTGGTATCAAACGGAACCATTCAGTTTAATCAAGTGTATTTCGGTTATGAACATCACGAACCGTTGTTTTGCAATAAAACCGTGACGATCCCTGGTGGACAAAAAGTCGGTCTGGTGGGGTATTCTGGCAGCGGAAAATCCACTTTTATCAACTTGATTTTGCGCCTATACGATGTTCAGTCGGGTCAGATTTTAATTGATGGTCACGATATTTCCAGTGTGCGAAAAGACAGCTTATATCAATCGGTGGCGGTTATTCCTCAAGATTGCTATTTATTTAACCGTTCGATTATGGACAATATTCGTTATGGCCGTTTGGATGCCACGGATGCTGAAATTTATGAATCTGCCCAGAAGGCTGAAATTCACGATGTTATCCAATCCTTGCCCCAAGGATACCAAACCATGGCTGGGGAAAAGGGCATGCGTTTATCTGGTGGTCAACGTCAACGTGTTGCCATTGCCAGAGCCATCTTAAAAAATGCGCCCATTGTGCTGCTGGACGAAGCCACGAGCAATTTAGATGCCATAACCGAAGAGCGTGTTCAGGCGGCATTAAACGCTTTGTTTCACAATAAAACGGTGCTGATTGTGGCCCACAGGTTGGCAACGTTGCAAACGGCGGATCGTTTGTGTGTTTTTGATCGTGGTGCCATTATTCAAGATGGTGCCCACGAAGAGTTGGTAAAACAGGATGGATTATATCGAAAACTTTGGAATACTCAATCCAATGGAATGATTATGAACCATTCTCCTGGTAGCAATGATTTTTCAGATGACTCTGAATCGGTCTAAAGTCAGGATACAGGGCCATAGACCATGTTGAGGGTAAGCACATAAAAAGACGAGAAGCGAATGAATGATGGACCTGTGGAGCAAGAAAAAAGTGATGTGATAACCACCACCCATGTGAGATCCATGGCATCGTATCCAAGTCCATAAGAGATGGCCCATTTCGGAGTAGGGTGTGTGTTTTGTGAGTGGCGCTCTTCTCTGCGCAAAAATATCCGGACAGCTTTTGGGCAGATGGGGGTGGGGTTAATCCGATGGGATTTATGAACAAATCAGGAGATTGGCACGACTTTATTGCAAGGCCAGGTATGACAGATGAAAAGTAGTACGGTTACTCTGTTTTTGAGGGGTATGTTCTCTATGGGTGGCCTGTGGATATGTAATGCAGATCTCTTCACCACTTGCCAAAAAAGTTATTACAAAACATCCAATAAAAATGCGGGATCTTTGCATTAACAAGATAACGGTGGCCACAGTTCGGATCTGTGAATACACCAACATCCAGTAGGAACAAAGCAAGGGAATATGCCCCACCATAAGTAAAAAAAGAAAAATCACTGGAAGGAGAATGCAGATTCATAACTTCTGAATAAAACTGAACGCCGTTTCGATCATACGAAACACTGGTCCAGTTTGAAAAAAGGGGGACCCGCAGCCCCCAAACAAAACCCTGTATTAACGCTTAAAAAGCGTTATGCTTTGGTGGCTTCTGCCAAACCAGCAGGTGCGACCAAACTGACAATAGAGCTGTCTTTTGTCAAATGCAAAACACGCATATCTTCTGGTAAATTCAAATCTTTCAAGTGAATGGTATGCCCCATTTCAATACCAGCCAAATCCACAGGAATATCATGAGGAATGTGATGAGATGACACCGATACCTCTAGAGCATAGTGAATAACGTTTAATGCGCCACCTTTTTTGATACCAGGAGACAAATCCTCGTTCACAAAACGCAGTGGAATAGAAATGGTTACGCGATCGCCCAAACGAATCCAGTCAATATGAATGGGGGTGTCTTTTGTTGGTGGAAATTGCATGTTTTTTACCAATGCCACACCAAAGGAACCCAATTTAAACACACGGGTATAAATACCGGGATTGTTCAATTCTTTTAAAAAACTTTTAGCAAAAACACTTAGTTTGACAGGGTCTGATTTGTTCCCATAAAGAATGCATGGTATCCAACCCTGCTGACGTTGTGTACGAATGGCGCCTTTTGTTTGGTTGATGGGGCGCGTCTGGACCTCAATGGATATGGACATATGATTGAAAATTGATCATGATGTACCATTATATGCTGAAAAACCACCCTTAAACAAGACTTCTTATGTTATTTCTGGGTATTGAATCCAGTTGCGATGAAACCGCCGCCGCCCTGGTGTGCAATGGTCGCATTGTGGGTCATCAGATTCATCGACAAGATCATCGGGCATTTGGTGGAGTGATCCCTCAGGTTGCCGCCAGAGAACACCTGATTTTCTTACCCCATGTCATGGATGCATTGTGGGCCGAATCGGGGTGTTGTGCCCAGGACTTGGATGGCATTGGCGTCACAGCGGGTCCTGGTCTGGTGGGAGGATTGCTGGTGGGTATTTTGTGGGCAAAAGGCATGGCGTGCCGTTGGAATAAACCCCTGTGGCCCGTCCATCATCTAGAAGCCCATGCCCTAATGGTGCGATACGACCACGATGTGCCTTTTCCCTATGGATTATTGCTGCTTTCTGGTGGGCATTGTCTGATGGCCATTGTATCTGGTGTGCATCAATACCGTATTTTAGGTCAAACCTATGACGATGCAGCCGGTGAATGCATCGACAAAGTGGCTCGCGCGCTGGGTGGCCCCTATCCTGGTGGGCCATTTATTCAGCAATACGCCGAACAAGGAGACCCCTTTGCCATTACCCTGCCCATTCCTCTGCAAAAAGAACGCTCGTGCTCTTTTTCCTTTTCTGGATTAAAAACAGCCTGCATTCAATGGATTGCTAAAAATCAATCCCAAGGCCCATTGTCCCAATCCACAAAAGCCGATTTTTGTGCCAGTTTTCAACGTACCATTGCAGAAACCCTATGCCAGCGCCTGCAATACGCCATGGTGGATGGTGCTGTAAAACATTGGGTTATTTCAGGTGGCGTGGCATCAAACACCTATTTCAGGGCGCGATTACAGGATACATGCCAAAATAATGGTGGCCATCTGACTGCCCCCGCACCGGAACATTGCACTGACAATGGCGCCATGATTGCTTGGGCAGCCGCAGAATACTATGCCGCTGGACAAAAACCTGATCTATTTTTTCCCGTCAGAGCCCACTGGCCTCTGGATCAGCTGGAACCCAGTCAACCCCGCATTTATGGCCTATAAAACTCATGGATAGGAACCCAGTGCCCTTGGACCAACAAACCATACACTCTTGATTAGTGCATTCCTGTGGATCCAAATCCACCCTGGTTGCGCTCTGAGGCATCCAAATTCTGGACCACCTGGAAATTCACACGTGCTATGGGTGCGAAAATACATTGGGCTACGCGAGCGCCAGGTTCGATCACAAAAGATTCTTGCCCCAAATTGATCAGCAACACCTTGATTTCTCCACGATATCCCGCATCAATGGTCCCTGGACTGTTCAGCACCACAACCCCATGGTTTAATGCCATACCCGATCTGGAACGAATTTGCGCCTCGTATCCTGCTGGAATGGCCATTAATACACCCGTGGGCACCAAATGGCGTTGCCCCACAGGCAAAACAACAGGCTCATCCAATGCGGCACATAAATCCACGCCAGAACAATCGGCAAGGGCATACGACGGCATTTTTGACCCGGTTTTTAACAGAATATTTACGGGCAAATCGGAATGTTTCCCCACAGATTCTGATGCATTTTGGGCTGCCTGTTTAGATGGTTTTATGTTAAAATTCATGAACCATAATGAAAAGGAAAATCTGTGCCCAGTATACGAATTTTAGGTGGAATTCACAAGCAACGCACCATCACCATACCCCATTGCCCAGGATTGCGACCCACCGCGCACCGGTTACGCCAGAGTGCCTTTGATATTTTTGTTCATCGATTTCATACCAATCGCATTGGGCAAGATCATCCCTGGCCGGGATTACGCGTTCTGGATGTTTGCGCCGGTTTGGGCGGTTATGGATTCGAAGCCCTGTCTCGTGGGGCTGACCATGTAACGTTTATTGAACAAACACCTGCTTTGGCCAAGCAAATATCTGTTGTGGCAAAATCGTGGAACGTTCATGATCGTGTGCTCGTTTTAAATCGCCATTGGCCCATGGACGTACTGGCTGAACACCCATTATATGATGTCATTTTTCTCGATCCGCCCTATGATCAGTCCCATAGCGTGATGTCGGCCATGATTTCTGCATGCGCAACATGGATAAACCCAGAGGGTGTTTTATTGGTTGAATCGGACAAAATGTTTGAAAACATTTCAGATTTTACTTGTGTTTTTCATCGTGCTATGGGAAAAAAACACCTATCTTTTTGGCAAAAATCAGGAACATATTCACAAAGAGAAATCACGCCAGATTTTACAGATATAATCAAAGAAAACGATACGTCAACTGACGCGTAATACTGTTTATATTTACAAAGATAGAGGCGTTTCTTTAACAGGTGTGTGGCAATTACAACAATGCTTGTCAGAAATAGCCCATCAACGGATTTTGACGCTGTCCGCATCAGAATTACTGGCATCGTCTTGGCAAAAAAATGCTTTTTGCCTGATCATACCAGGGGGTGAAGACACGGCTTATGCTGAAAAATTAAATAGGGCGGGTAACCGTATTATTCGTGAGTATGTGGAAAATGGGGGGATTTTTCTGGGCATTTGTGCAGGCACCTATTATGCGGCCCGTCGCATTGTATTTGATCCAAAGGGCCCTGATGACATTAAGGCAGAAAGAGAATTGGGATTTTTTCCTGGAACGGTGGTGGGTCCTCATTGAGCACCCTATGTCAAAGGCCATCATTGTGGGGCCAGAGCTGTAAAAATTCGCTGTGCGGATCATTTTAACACACCTCCATGGCATACATATATCAATGGCGGTGGACGATTAAGGGTGGATACAGGATGGGAATCGGATGTGACCATATTAGCCCAAGATGATGCAGGCATAGATGTCATGGCCTGTATGCCCATAGGAGAAGGTATGGCGTATGTGTCTTCGGCCCATTGGGAATACGATCCCCATCAATTATTTCAATGCTGTGGTGTAGATGAAAAAAAGGGGTGTTGGAGTATATCGGATTATGGATTGTGGGTGGCTGATAACCCCCATCGATGTGGTTTTGCCAAACGGTTTTGGCACACCATTGTGAAAAACGGTATGGATCACCCCATATAGGCCCAAGCATCGTCTGGATTGTCTGTCTTATATCACCAAAATCAAACTGTTTTCTGCCCCCCAATGCAAAAACACCTCACTGTCCCAGGTGACGGGTCGTTCTGCCAAACGGACCACATTCGTCTCGGTTACCATCACCCTTTTTCCGGATTTCAATTGCACATAATACACAGATACATCTCCTAAATAGGCGATATCCTTGACAACGCCCATGGCAGTATTATGCTCTTTTGGAAAAGGGTTTTGAGACATCACCATCTTTTCAGGCCTTACAGCCACAGAAACCTGTACACCCAAAGGAACGGATGCCGTATATCCCACAGACAAGGGGGTATCCGTATCTGCACATTGAATCAAGGCGTAATCGCCATCGATACCAGAAATGGAACCTTCGAAAATATTCACCGATCCAATAAAACGAGCCACTGAAAGGGAGTTGGGATACTCGTATACTTCGCCAGGGGTTCCAATTTGTCGAATAACACCATGATCCATAACCCCCAAACGCGATGACATGGTCATGGCCTCTTCTTGATCATGGGTCACCATGATGAATGTCGCCCCAACTTTTTCCTGAATATTGACCAATTCAAACTGGGTTTTTTCACGCAACCCCTTGTCCAGCGCCCCCAAGGGTTCATCCAACAGCAATACTTTTGGTTCATTGGCCAGTGCTCGGGCCAATGCCACACGTTGACACTGACCACCAGATAACTGCTGGGGTTTTCGTGTTTCAAACCCGGTTAATTGAACCAAATCCAACATTTCCGCCACACGATCCCGTATTTGCTGACGAGACCATTTTCCCGATTGTTGTAATTCAAAGGCGATGTTGCTCTCTACACTCATATGGGGAAATAGAGCATAGGATTGAAAAACCATGTTGACAGGCAATCCATAGGGTGGCGTTTGACTGACATCAATATTATCGATAAAAATTTTTCCTGTATCTGGGCTCTCGAACCCACCCAGCAGACGCAACAGCGTGGTTTTTCCGCATCCTGATGGCCCCAAGAGCGAGAAAAACTCTTGTCGATAAATGGACAAACTCACGTTGTCCAATGCCTTGGTGCTTCCAAAAGATTTACTGACCCCTTCTATACGAATCAGTGGTTTTTCATGGGGATTATTCCATGGATCTTCTAATCGACGCTCTAGGGGAAAGCGCTCGGAAGCATTGATCGTCCACGAATCATCTACCCGACGATCGATAGGAAAGCGCTCGGAAGAATTCACCATTCCATCCCCCAAAATCTAAATAATTGTGATAAATTATACCCCAAAGTGGGACAATAGACCAGTTCTTGAACCCCTTTAATTTAAAAAATTTCAAAAAAATTAATCAAAATAGTTCAAGATTATATAAAAACAAGATTTTTATGCGCACCTGTATTGTTATTCGGACTTTGTATCTTCTGGCTTTGTTGTCCGTAAAACCCTCTTCTTCAGATCAGCCCTTATGGTTGCTGTACCCCCAATTGATGGATAATGGGGAACTGGATCAGGCCAAAACCAACGCGGCAACGATCAATATCGATATCCATTAAAATGACTTGTTCACACAGAACCACACGGACCATGTACGGACAGAGGCGCCATTCTTGGCCGAATAACCCAGGGCTTTTTGCATGCTCGCGCCCATATGAAGGCGCCATGTATTGCGAAAATGCCAGGCCAACCCCACAGCTGGAGAACAATACACAGAATCTGTTTTTTCAGGGTTGATCTGGAAAAATGGAGAAAAATCTACAAAACCACCTGAACCATGCTTTGCCCCAAGGATTGAATATGTCCTAAACCCCCAGAAAACCAACCATGCAATCTGTCGTCTGCCCATGATTTTTTTACCAAAACCCCCCATTCTTGAAGGATGCATGATGTAAAATTTTTGTTAAACTGCAGGGCTGAATTCTGGGCCAATACCCGTGTTGCTTCATTGGCATCGGCATTGATAAACATGGTTTCCTGAAACGCTTTGCGCCGTTGCCAGGCGTATGCCACACGGCAATACGGTGTAATACGCCAACCTGAATCCAGCTGAAAACCCCACTGTAATTGGGTTAAACCAGAACCTGTATATCCGGAATAGTCTTGCTGTGCTTGCATTTGAAACAAGGGCAATGCTCTTGTGTTCAGAAAACGATTTCGAGCATATAAAATGTGTTGTACCCAAGACAGTCCCAAGCCATCAGCCCGTTGCCTTTTTACATGCAATCCAGTCCATCGATATTGGGTGGATTGCGTATTGTAAACCGATTCCCCACGATCTTGACTGTACCCACCCAAAACACCAGCAGACCAATTTTTAAAGAATTCCCGACGCCACATCACCCAGAGTCCTTTTAACCCTGATTTTACCCCCCCACCGGATTGCCCAATGCCCACCGTGTGAAGGGTAACGGCATTGGATTTGTGGGCGGCTGGGTGCTGTGGGTCTTGGTCTTGATGACACAAAGAAAACAATGATCTGGGATCCAAGCCCAAAGAAATTTGACTGTTTTGCTGGATGCAATCTAGACCTAAAAATTGATTGGCAGCCAAGGATTGTTCCCCATTTCCAGCAACGGCAGAATAGACATACGTGTTGCCCAAAATGGTTTGGATTTGATCACTGGGAAACCCAGGCAAATTTACAAGAACGTTCTGGGTACTGAGCAAGATTAACCCCCCAGCATACAGGTTGTTTTTTAAAAGATATTGGCTGTCAAAGCCTATGGAAAGACGATCAAAGGGCACAGAACATGCCGTGGTTAAATAGCCATATCCCCCTGTTTTTCCCTTGCCTGGCTCTGGCCAATCGGATTTTGAAATCAGAGTCGCCACATCCACAAGCACGGATTGTCCGTTGGTTAGATCCAGTTTTATCCACAAAACCTGAGGGTAGGACGCATGTGGTCCTGCGTAAATCTGCATACCCACATTTTGAAATGACGATTGTGTTGCATCAAAAATCAAGCACCCCCTATTCGTCGGCCACTTTTTCCCCTGTAACGCAACCCCTTGGCCCATAGGCAAGCCCACACTTTTCAACGAACTCGCACCTGACATCTCTGCCCCAGAAGCCAATGCTCGATCTTGGGTTTCTTTTTCCACAGAAATGGCATAAGCCCCGCGATCCATCACATCATTAGGGGCATTGTCTTGAAACGTTCCCTGTAAACCTGATAAAGCGTCCACAAATACTGGTGTATTTTCATTTACCATGTTTGACACCCCCAAAACAGAGGGATAAAACGTATTTTCTATGGTTATGGTTTCACCAGAAGACGTAACGGCGCTGTGTTGCGTAGAATACCCCTTGGCCTTTACGGTACAGGCCAAAAGCATCAAACAGCCTGAAAAACAGGTCTTTAAAAGGGAGTCAAACTGTCCAATCAATGGGGGATGTCTTTGAAAAATCCTGTTTTATTCTCCCATCATGCCCTGTTCGCGAAATGAAAAATAGCCTTTTTTTCCAATGATGAAATGGTCTAAAACCCGAATATTAAAAGGCAACAAGCTGGATTTTAAATGAGCCGTCAACTCAATATCTGCCCGGGATGGTGTGGGATCACCCGACGGATGGTTGTGCACCATAATCAACGAGGCCGCATTAACGGCTAATGCCTGTTTGACCACCTCTCTAGGATATAAGGCCACCTGATCCAATGTTCCACCGCTGTGAACATCTTCGCTGATCAAAAAATATTTTCGATCCAGAAAAAAGAGTCGAAATTGCTCGACATCGCTTTGCGCCATCAACACGTGACAATAATCGATTACCCGTTGAGAATTATTCAACAATGTCCCTTGTTTCATATCATGGAATAAAATACGTCGGGATACTTCGCCCATCAGACGCAACATCACATGCAAAGAAGGAGGACAATTGGCATTAGGAGCATGAATCAGGCGGTGTAAATTACCATGTTGCAGCAACAAGGTTTTGGCGAGCGCCTTGACATCTCTTCGGGGATAAATCCCATACAACACCAGCTCTACCAACTCATAATCGGGCATGCTGATGGAGTCTTTTAAAAAGCGTTCTTTCAGGCGTTGTCGATGCCCATGATAATGAGGTTTCGTTGTAATATGTTCGGCAAGCATCAGTCCTCTAATCGTGTAAAAATTTCACATCCCATAGCCGTTACCCCCACGGTATGCTCGTATTGAGCAGAACGTTTTCCATCGCGTGTTTCCGCTGTCCATCCATCTTTTAAAATGCGAATCTCTGAACTGCCCATATTAATCATGGGCTCAATGGTAAAAAAATGCCCTTCTCGTAAACACAACCCTGTTCCTTTTTTGCCATAATGCAATACCTCTGGCGCATCATGAAACATGCGCCCGATGCCATGACCACAGAAATCACGCACAACGGAATATCCTTTGGGCTCTACAATGGATTGTATGGCATGCCCAATGTCGCCCAAAAAACAACCAGGTCTAACCAAAGAAATGGCCATATCCAATGCCTGTTTGGTGGTGTCCATCAATTTTTGATGCTGGGGCGCAATGGGACCAATGGCAAACATGGTGCTGGTGTCCCCATGCCAACCATCCACAATCACCGTGACATCGATATTCAGAATATCCCCTTTTTTCAACCGCTTTGACCCCGGTATACCATGACAGACCACCTGGTTGACGGATGTACAAATGGATTTTGGAAATCCACGATAATGCAATGGCGCAGGCACAGCCCCATGATCGACAATGTATTGGTGACATAACGTATTTAATTCATCCGTGGATGTGCCCTCTGTAACAAAGGGGGCAATATATTCCAAAACCTGAGCGGCTAATTTTCCAGCTTTACGCATACCAATAAAGGCAGAGGCATCATGAATAATTGGTTTTTGCAGAACACTAGACATTAAAAGGAATCCTGTATGGGTAGTCTTTGTGACAGACTAATCCCTATGGGAGAAACGTTACAAGCATAGGCCAACATGGTGACTCCAGATTGTATGGCTTGATGAAACGCCTTTGCGTAATCAGGATCCTTGTCATGGGCCACAGAAAAGGCATTACAATCATTGCGTTGCACAACATAAACCATCGCCGCATGATACCCAAGCTGAACCAAATCCATCAAAAGATGCAAATGCTTTGTTCCACGTGTTGTAACCGTATCAGGAAAAAATGCACCCGATCCACGACGCCAATGGACATTTTTAACCTCAACGTACACCCCTTTTGCATGGTCATTCGGTCCAGCATCGGCATAAAAATCCAATCGAGAATGCCCCCCCACTGGCACCTCGCTGCGCCAATTTTTGTACGATGACAGGGGCTCTATCTGACCAGAATCCAGGGCAAAACGTATCAATTTATTGGGTGTTTGTGTATTAACCCCAACCCATGTATCATCGACCCAAGCCATTTCCCAGGTATAGGGATACTTTCTGTTTGTACCATCCTGATGGCTGTACGCCACCAGCGAACCGGGATGAATTAAATCCGTCATGGGCCCTGTATTGGGACAGTGGGCCGTAATGAGTTTTTGATCTGGGGTCGTGATGTCGGCCATAAATCGTTTATACCGCTGCGCCAAATGACCCATCTGCAAATCAGAAACAAACTTCATAAAATTTTCATAAAATTGAAGCATTTAGCTGATCTCAGCATACCCGCCTTCTGGCTATACATTCAAGGGCTGATGGGAATCAGACGGGTGGTTACAGCTTGCCTAAGCCCACGGTGCGGGATTAGACTGGGTACAGACTTATTATCCATTTTTTCATGCCATTTCATCATGTCTGAATCATCATCGACCCATTGGGCGCCTGTCTGGTCGAAACAAATGATGGAAACCCGCGGTTTGTTTCTTGTGTCTACCCCCATTGGGCATTACGAGGATATTACCCTGCGTGCATTGCAAACCTTACGCCAGGTAGACGGTATTTTATGTGAAGATACACGAACCACACGCCAATTATTGAATCATTATGGCCTTTCCAAACCTTGTTACAGTTATCATGCCCATAATGAACGGGAAAAGTTAAATGGCATTATGGCCCGCTTGGCCAAAGGAGATCGTCTGGCCCTTGTCAGTGACCGTGGAACGCCTCTGATTTCTGACCCGGGGTTGCTGCTCGTTCAACGCTGTCATACAGATTCCATACCTGTACATATGATAGGTGGGGTCAGCTCTGTCATTCATGCTGTGGTTTTGTCTGGTTTTGCCAGTGGTCCGTTTTATTTTCAAGGATTTATGCCGATTAAAAAGACAGGGGAAACGTGGAATTTTCTGGCCAACCTGTCTGCACCCGTGGTGTTTTTTGTTGCTCCCCATGATTTATCACGTCTTATTAAGGATGCCTATGGTGCTTTTGGCGATCGTGATGCCTGTTTGCTGAGAGAAATGACAAAAAAGTTTGAACAACGCGTCATTTTGCCCCTGTCCCAATTGGGTCAATGGGTTCAGCAGGCCGATCATTTAGGCGAATGCGTTCTGGTGATATCGGGCAAACCACCGGTCATACGCATTAAACAATCAAAATATGTCAAAGACGCCCCAATCCAGTATGTGGATTCCATGGATCAGGCACAGGTGAATGTATGAGCCTGTCCTTTACCATCATTACCCTATTTCCAGACATGTATCCTGGTCCATTGGGGTGCTCTTTGCTGGGAAAAGCTTTGGCATCGGGGTTGTGGCGATTAAAAACTGTGGATTTGCGCACCTATGGTCTGGGCCGTTATGGATCTGTGGATGATACCTGTTATGGTGGTGGGGCCGGCATGGTTATACGTCCCGACGTGGTGGATGCCGCAGTACGCGCCGCCATGATTGGTCTGAACAATCCAAAAATGATTTATATGACGCCTCGTGGTCGGGTCATGACTCAGAGTGATTTTCAAACATACAGTCAATATAGCCATGATGTGGTGGTTTTGTGTGGCCGTTACGAAGGGGTGGACCAACGGGTATTAGATTCTTGGGATTTTCAGGAATTGTGCCTAGGTGATTTTGTATTGTGCGGTGGAGACATTCCCGCTATGGCATTCATCGAGGGCTGTATCCGCCTATTACCTGGCGTTTTACACAATCCCGATTCATGCATCAGCGAGAGCTTTCAAAGTCCACTGTTGGAACACCCCTTGTACACTCGGCCAGCCACATGGAATGACAGGTCTGTTCCTGAGGTGTTGCTGTCTGGACACCATGGTCAAATCAAGGCCTGGCAACAGGAGCAATCCAAGGCTCACACCAAAAAAGTACGTCCCGATTTGTGGCAAAAATATACAGAATAATGCTCTGGTAACGGGTGCATTGAGGATGAGACCTCGCCCCCATAGATGGACAAAATATGTCGTCACTGGTCTTACCCGTATGGATTGCACATCAATTAAATTTATTTACATACATTTTTGCAACAATAAAGTTGTAGGAAAAACAAAAATAAAAAAGGATAAAAAAATGAAAAAAATATTAATGTGTGCATTACTGGCATTCTCATTGACATCCATCAACGGTGTGCAAGCTGGTAATAAAAGAGCTTTGACGACAAAAGGTGAGGCATACTTTTCAGAAAAAACATTAGATGAATTAATAGAAATTTTTAAGGGTGATCCTATGATAAAGAAGGATCCTAAGAATGGCAAAGATCTGATTGACAAAACAAGAACAATTTTAGAAAAGTACGTAGGTAAAACATGGAAAGACTTATTGTCAGAAAATCCTGGTATTCATCCTAATCTTTACAATTACGTACGCGCTTTAATGACTAATACTAATAAATAATGCTTATTAGCCATGAACGAGTAGGAGGACGCTTGGCGGCCGTATAAAAGTAGGATGAATTCTTGAAAACGGCCCGCTTGGCGGAATGGTAGACGCAGCAGACTTAAAATCTGCCGACAGCATCTGTCGTGCCAGTTCGAGTCTGGCAGCGGGCACGTGATATGCAAGAAACGCTAATGGCAATTTAGAAGCCATTTTTTCCAGATAAAATCTGCATTCAACAACAAGAGGCCTTCTTATGGCCGCATATTTGACGCCCAAAACCCACATCCAGATTTATGGGAAACGAATGGAGATGCAGAACCAAAATTGGCTAATCGCATAGAAAAAAACAATAGAATATGACCCTAAAAATTAACATTTTAATCAATTTTTTTGATAAGTTTATATATAAATTCAATAACAATCAAAAGAAACAATGAATAAAATTTTAACTATTTTGCTGGTGCTCGGTGCCGTTACCACAACACAAGCAAGACTACTCGATGATCACAAAATTGAGAGATCAGACCACTGTATGGATGCACTGGGTAAAGATTATGCAGATCTAGATGACGATCGCCGTCATCGTCATTGCGATAATGCAGTTGATAAAAAGACATGGGGTGATCTAAAAGGCGAAATGAACGAGCCACGTCACAAAGACGCTATTGAGCACTACATGAGCACTCACGGTTGATTCCATTCACAATCAATCAAATATCTGAAACAGGTTTTGCAAGATTAGTGCAATAAGGATGTTTTTGGAAACAAGGCATCTTGACCACGAGATAAAAACCTTTTAGGATAATAGATAACGGCCCGCTTGGCGGAATGGTAGACGCAGCAGACTTAAAATCTGCCGACAGTATCTGTCGTGCCAGTTCGAGTCTGGCAGCGGGCACGTTATTTAAAACCCTCAATCGATGACAAAACATGGATGATTTAGGCGAAAAAATACAACGCATTGAAGAAGGTTTGGTCTTCTTACGGGGGCATCTTTGACGCCCAAAATGCAACCGAAATTTTAGCACAATTAGACCTGGAAATCGAGGATCCACGATTGTGGGAAGACCCGAAAAAAGCAGGCATTTTGTTAAAACAACGGGAATATTTAAAAGATTCTGTGGATACGCAAAATCGCCTGGAAAATGGATTTTCTGATCAAAAAGAGTTGTGGGATTTGGCATGTTCAGAAGATGATGAGTGTCTGAAAAAAGAAGTTTATGCCGATATCAAAGCGCTGGATAAGCACGTGCAGCACGCACGATTAGAATTATTATTTTCAAAACCCGAAGATCGCCGTCCATGTTTTGTATCCATTCAGGCTGGTTCTGGTGGAACCGAAGCCCAAGATTGGGCCAGCATGTTGTTGCGCATGTATACCCGTTGGGCAGAACAAAACAAATACTCTGTGGAATTGCTGGAAGACAGCGCCGGCGAAGAAGCTGGATTAAAATCAGCCACCATAAAAATTAGTGGTCAAAAATTTCCCTATGGGTGGTTGCAAGGCGAAACGGGTGTCCATCGATTGGTGCGCATTTCTCCCTTTGATTCCAATGCCCGGCGTCACACGAGTTTCGCATCCATTTCCGTTACGGCGGAATTAGACGACACCACCGTTATTGAGATTTTAGACAAAGATTTACGCATTGACACTTATCGCGCATCAGGCGCTGGTGGCCAGCACGTGAACAAAACGGACAGTGCCGTACGCATCACCCATTTGCCCACAGGAACGGTGGTCCAGTGTCAAAACGATCGATCACAGCATCGCAATCGTGCCATGGCCTTTGCCATGTTAAAGGCAAAATTGTACCAACTGTCCTTACAAAGACAAGAAGACGATCTGGCCAAAGGTCGCCAAGAAGAACATGGCATTACATGGGGCCAACAAATTCGATCCTATGTTTTGCAACCTTATCAAATGGTTAAAGATCTGCGCACTGGCATAGAGGTCGGCAATCCCTATGGGGTTTTGGACGGCGAATTAGACGACTTTTTATTGGGATTTTTGACCAACAAGGCCTGTCCTGTCCGCGATGACGAGGATTAGATTCCCCTCAATGGGATGACAATGCTTTACCAGGCATGATGTGGTCGGCTTTATCAAGCATATCTGGTGCTCTAGGGATGGTGATGGCAATCCCATTCTGCCAAGGGGCCATACAATATGCAGAGCAGGGGATGAAAATTAATAAAAATTGGCCCTGTGGTCCAAAATAGATCTTTACAGATGCGGTCCAATCATTGCATAATAATAATGCATTGGGAAATAGTTTAGCGGTAGAACTCTCGGCTCTGGACCGAGCAACCTTGGTTCGAATCCAGGTTTCCCAGCCATGTTGTATGAATAAACAACAACACTGTTTCATTCCTTGCCACTTTTTGTGGTCTTTTGTCCAAAAGGAGAATTTATGTTTTACGAATGCATATTGCTCATTCGTCCGGATGTTTCTGCCAAGCATGTGGCCGAAGTCACCCGCACCATTGAAGGCATTATAGAGAAAAATGGCGGTCAAGTGATCGGCAGCGAATATTGGGGATTTAAAACCTTGGCTTATCGCATTGAAAAACGTGCAAAAGCCCATTACGTTTGTCTGGGATTTTCCTTGTCTTGTCTGGACCCCATTTACGCCCATTTAAAATTTCACAAGGACGTTTTACGCCACTTGTTCATCAAAAAACCAAAGGGATTGCTGTTCCCAACGGTGCAAATGCAATCCTCTTTGGGGGATTTAGAAAATCAGGACATTCTTCCTGATCTGGCACAAGAAGCTGAAACTGCCGAACATACAGGAGTCGAATCATGAGTCGTTTTAACGTAGAAGACATCGATATTGATTACAAGAATATCAAATTGCTGAAACGATGCTTGACCGAAAATGGCAAGATCATTCCCGCACGTTTAACCCGTTTAAATTGCTGTCAGCAACGCAGTATGGCCATGGCCGTTAAGCGTGCTCGATTTTTGGCGCTGATTCCTTACACGGTCAGCTGATCTCTTAGCAATGATGGGTGTTAGGCTGTCAAAAGCTTCCAATACGTCATTTATGGCGAACAAGCCCTGAAGATTTTGCTTTTGTTCTTCTCCCCCAAATTCATGAAAATGTAAACACATGATACGGGGGATTTTCATCGGCCCAAGTTGTCGTTTTTTTCCATCCATTCCGCTGGTAAAACAAGCAAGCTGACCGGTTCCAGGTTACACATTTTAATGTCATGGGTTTTGGAAACCATTGCAATGCATGACAGAGTAATGCCGATCCGATGCCCAAACGACCATATTCATGTTGTACAAACAGATGGTGGATAAAAGAATCTGGGGTATAAACAGATATAAAACCCACCACAGTCCCCGAATATTCTGCCACAAACAGAGTTTCGCCTTCTATTTGTCGATAAAAATCATGAATTTCTCCAGCCTCTGGCCAAGGGAATCTCTGTTTTTCTGCGCACCAAATCCGGGCACACAGTGGCATGTCTTTGGGGCAGGCACCCCGAATGGTGAAAAGGCCTTGCTTGGTCATGAATAGATCTCCTTTAGCAGGTTAAGTACTTGCGGGTCGGCATTGCCAGTTCTTTTGGCAGTGTTTTTGATCGAGTGCTAATCCATCTTCTGTCTTTTGGCACTATTTTTGATCGACTGCCAACCGCTTCACAGTCCATTGGCACTGTTTTTAGTCGACTGCTAATCCATCTTCTGTCTTTTGGCAGTGTTTTTGATCGAGTGCTAACCGCTTCACACCCCATTGGCAGTGTTTTTAGTCGACTGCCAACCGCTTCACAGTCCATTGGCACTGTTTTTAGTCGACTGCTAATCCATCTTCTGTCTTTTGGCAGTGTTTTTGATCGAGTGCTAACCGCTTCACACCCCATTGGCAGTGTTTTTGATCGAGTGCTAACCCATCTTCTGTCTTTTGGCACTATTTTTGGTCGACTGCTAACCGCTTCACACCCCATTGGCACTTATTCAGGTAAATTGCCAACAGGTGCCTCTGGTGCCCCTTTTTTAACACGATTCAGGTGCCTGCTATTGGCGCGCAAAGGGATGGCCTTTTGCTCTGCACGCGACAGAGCCAACGTTTCACATTCAACGGATTTTGTAATGACACTGCCCGCCCCAATGGTGGCATTTTTCCCAACATGAATAGGCGCAATAAAGATAGAATGAGACCCCACAAACACGCCGTCATCCAACTGGGTGATTTTCTTAGAGTGCCCATCATAATTGCAAGTAATCACTCCGGCCCCGATATTGACATGATCCCCAATCACCGCATCACCAATATAACTGAGGTGTTTGGCCTGACTGTATGCCCCAAAGGTAGCATTTTTTGTTTCCATAAAATTACCAATCTGACCAAAAGGCCCCAAAACCGTACCTGCTCTGATGCGCGCAAAAGGCCCAATCGATGCATTATGCTGAATAGAACAGTGTTCCAACACAGAATTTGAGTAAATGGTGACGTCAGAATCCAGAACCACACCGGGCCCAAAACAAACCATGGGGTGCACCACAACGCCCGGGGAAACCACGGTATCATAAGAGAAAAATGTGGTTTCTGGTGAAATCAAATAGGCCCCCTGATCAAAGGCTTTGGCACGCAATCGCTCTTGCATGGCGCGCTCTGCCTGCATTAATTCTTGCCTGGTATTGACCCCCATAAAATGGGTCCATGGCCCTTGGCAATAGGTCGCACGCTGTGCCAAACGCACCAAATCCGTTAAATACAACTCTCCTGTTACGGGGCTGGGCACCAATTGGGGAATGGCTTTTTGTGCAAATTCTCCATCCATACACATGATGCCGGTATGGCATAAATCAATGGATTTTTCAGCATCTGTGGCATCTTTGCTTTCGACAATGCGGATCAAGCGGTCATTTTGAACGCACAATCGGCCATATCCCTCGGCACAAGGCGGACGCATTCCAATGACACTTAATGGTGCATTATGGCTGCTGGCCAGCAAAATAGACAGGTCAGAGCTCGTCAGCAAAGGCATATCGCCTAACAACACAATGATCTTTTTTGATGCCATGTGCGGGTCTTTGTTCATGATTTCATCCAGGGCCAATGCAAAGGCATGCCCTGTACCTCTGGGGTCTTGTTGCACGATTGTGTGCACGTTTTCCGCAGCCAAAGCATCATTTACGTCTGGAGAAACCACCATATACACTGAATTTTTCCCATATTCATGGGCAATATCCAGCACACCACACACCATGGGCCTGCCTGCAACGGGAAAAAGTACTTTAGAGGTTTTCAACCCCATACGCGATGATTTTCCAGCGGCCAGAATGACCACAATGATCTCTTTTGAAAACGGGTTCACAGTACAGTCTTTTCAGGATTTTAACGTCTATTTTACGTCCATTTTTGCTAAAAAACTATGGTTTTATCGGCGATTTTTGTGTCATCAGTCATGGCATAAAAGTTATCCACACCCCTGTGGATAAACCTGTGGATAACCCTGTGGATAAAATGTGGATAACTCAAAAGTTGTCCACACCGTTAGGGGGGGGCTGTGGATAAAATGTGGATAACTTTAGCCCCCCCTGTGGATAACTTTTTCCATACTGGGTAAGGCTTTTTCGACCTTTTTTCAAAGTTATCCACAGATTTTATCCACTACAACTATTAACAACTCCTTATAGATATATTATGATGGGCTTTACAAAATCGAAACGAAGTGACATGAGCAAGCATGCGTATCCTGACCACGATCAAACTCCTTTTGGTTTGATGACTGGAAAACGAGGAATTATTTTGGGTGTAGCCAACAACCATTCGTTGGCTTGGGGCATTGCAGAACATTTATCCAGAAATGGCGCAGAAATTGCCTTTACGTACCCCTCTGAAATCATGAAAAAACGGGTGGAACCGTTGGCAAAATCTATTGGTTCAGAGTTGATTTTTCCCTGTGATGTCAGCCAAGAAGGGGATGTCGAACGCACCTTCCAGGCATTAAAACAGCATTGGCCAACGATTGATTTTGTGGTGCATTCTATTTCCTTTTCTGATAAAAACGAATTGCGTGGTGATTTCCTGGATTTATCACGGGAAAACTTTTTAAACACCATGCTGGTTTCTTGCTATTCCTTTATTGACGTGGCCAAACATGCCAAACCCATGATGGGTTCAGGCGCCAGCATCGTTACGTTGAGTTATTACGGTGCAGAAAAAGTGATTCCCCACTATAACGCCATGGCACTGGCCAAATCAGCGCTGGAAACATCGGTGCAATATGCCGCAGAGGATTTAGGAAAACAGGGCATCAGAGTCAATACCCTGTCTTGTGGTCCCATCAAAACTTTAGCCGCATCCGGCATTGGTGATTTTCATTACATCCTGCAGTGGAACCAAAGCAACGCCCCATTACGACGCAGCATCACCCTGGATGATGTAGGAAAATCAGCCCTGTATATCCTTAGCGATTTATCCAGCGGCGTAACGGGTGAAACCCTGCATGTGGATGCGGGATATCACGTCGTGGGCATGAAGGCCAAGGATGCCAAGGACATCGTTCTGGCGCCAAAGGATGGGGCGGATGCTGTGGTAAGCGGTTAGCCTGTTATGAGGTTGTCCTTGCCTGGGTTTATCAGCGCATTAGAGAAAAAAAGCAGCTCGGCTTATGTTCTGTATGGGTCAAACAGCCTTTTAATCCAAGGGGTTTTGCAAGAAATTAATGCCAGTTTTTCCCATGAAACCATCGGCATCAATGATCTCGGTGCCTATGCCAACGATTTGGATACGCCTTTGTTGTTTGGATGCAAGCCCTATGTGGTTCATGGAGAGGGGACCATTCAATGGCCCAAGGTTGGCCCTATATTGAGCGCCTGGCCACGAAACCATGCTGTCGTGGTTCATGTGCCATCTATTCCGTTACCATGGTCCAAGAGCCCAGAAATCGCGATTCTGCCCTGTTACGATTTTACGTTAGATGATTCTAAATTTATGGTCGCTCGGGCTGCCAAACGTGAAAACATCCTTTTAAATGGTCAGACCTTGCGTCTATGTGCGGAATTAACCCAGTCCGGACAATGGCACAGCGTGATGTCCGTGTTGTCGTTGGCGGCTTTACAAGATGGCACACTTCACATGGATGATGTGGGGGATCTGTTTCCCCAATCTTGGGATGAGACCGCATTGGTCATTTTGGATACGGGGCGTGCAGCTTGTTGGAGCGGCCCGGTTTCTGATCCCATACCCATGATTCGTTCCTGGCAACGCATAATGGTACAATTGCTGCAATATCAATATTTTTTACCCCAGCTGGGTTCAGAAAAAGCCATGGATGCCCTACGCCCCAGCGTCTTTTTTAAGCACAAAATCCCATTGATCAAAGCATCCCAAGCATGGTCAAAAGCCCGTATTATTCGATGCTTGAGTCAATTGATGATTGGTGAAATGGCTGTTAAGAAAAACCA
>CANHKV010000007.1 GCA_947461445.1 Holosporales bacterium
CCTGATCTTATTGATCCTAAATATAGAGAAAAATATAGAGAATATTTGCAAGAATATTGGCAAACAATAAAAGATGATTTAAATCCCTTTATAAAAGATGGTACAATAACAAAAGAAGGCTTAGTACGAACCGACGTGCATTATTCTCCTTTACCAATAAGTTCACTGGCATCTCCTTATATCACTTACGAAAAAATAGGCAACCCTGAAAAATGCGAGGCATGCAAAGCCAGTGCAAAACCTAAGATGGTTGAAGCAAAAAATTGATCAATCCGTAATAAAATTCAAGCATCCCTATATTGGGATGGTGCCAACGGCCCAAGGGACAGTCCGATCCTTTGGGTCGTTCCTATATTCCATACTTTGAAAACCATGGTATCCTTATCGGGTATTGTTTTGAAAAAAGTAAACCCATGTCGTCAATGTTAGATTCCATTAAAACTTGGCCCTTTGAAGAGGCTAGAGCCCTGTTAAAACGGGTGCAGAATCAATCCATGGTCACCTTTGAAACCGGGTATGGTCCATCGGGGTTGCCACACATTGGTACCTTTGGAGAGGTGGTTCGAACCACCATGGTGCGGCATGCCTTTACCCAATTGTCGGATATTCCTACTCGATTATTGTGTTTTTCTGATGATATGGATGGCTTGCGCAAGGTGCCTGATAATATACCCAATGGTGACGCCATGGCCCCATTTTTAAACTTTCCATTAACCGCCGTTCCTGATCCTTTTGGAAAATATCCCAGTTTCGGGGAACACAACAATGCGCGATTAAAAGCTTTTATTGATGCTTTGGGCTTGGACTATACGTTTATGAGCTCGACAGAGTGTTACAAAGCGGGCATGTTTGATGCGCAATTGCTGAATGTTTTACGCCATCACAAAGACATTTTGGATGTGATTTTACCCACATTGGGGACAGAGCGTCGTCAAACCTATAGTCCTTTTTTACCCATTTCGCCCTCCAGTGGACGGGTATTACAGGTTCCCATGGAGGAATATCGAGAAAACACCGTGGTGTTTAGGGATGAGGATGGCACGTTGGTGGAACAAGCTGTAACCGGTGGGTTATGTAAATTACAATGGAAGGTCGATTGGGGAATGCGCTGGGTGGCGCTGGGTGTGGATTATGAAATGTCTGGCAAGGATTTGATCGATTCTGTAACACTGGCCAACAAAGTGTGCCGTATTTTGGGCGGGAATCCTCCGCAGAATTTAACGTATGAGCATTTTTTGGATGAAGCGGGTGGAAAAATTTCAAAATCCAAGGGCAATGGTCTAAGCGTGGAAGAATGGTTGCGCTTTGCACCTATGGAAAGTTTATCCTATTACATGTATCAAACCCCACGTCGGGCTAAGCGTTTGTTTTTCGATGTCATCCCAAAACACGTAGATGATTACTTGCAGCATTTGGGGGCGTATTCGGGACAATCGGCCGAGCAACAAATCAGCAATCCCGTATGGTCGATTCATTCTGGAAAACCCCCTGTGAGTGCCATGCCCCCTGTGACGTTTTCGTTGTTGTTGAATTTGGTCAGCGTGTGCCAAGGGCAAGACAAGGATTTGGTGTGGGCCTTTATTCAGCGGGCTTATCCAGATGTGACCCCAGAAACCCACCCCTTGTTGGATCAGTTGGTGGGACATGCGGTTGTTTATTATTGCGAAAAAGTGGTTTCCCAAAAACAATACCGTCCAGCCAGCGAACAGGAAACCAAAGCATTTATGGCTTTTATCGATGCATTGCGTAATAGCCCAGAAACGGATGCTTTTGCACTGCAAACCACAGCCTATGCTGTCGGAAATGAACATTTTTCTGTGATCAAAGATTGGTTTGATGCGTTTTATCAGGTGTTACTGGGGCAATCCAGTGGTCCTCGGGTGGGATCTTTTATTGCCTTATACGGCAAAGACGAAACGTGTGAATTAATTCAGAGTCGTCTGGCCACAGAATAGGACTGAATGCCTGTAGGGGGATGAAACGCTGGCAGAATACTGCTTCGTTACATGGCACGCAGCAGTGTGTTGTTGTATTGATTGATCTGGGAGCGATGATGGTTGTTCATTACTCCCAGTGGGCTTGGTGGTTCATGTGTCAAAAAAGAAGACGGGTTAAATCCATTAAAAAACAAGGACATGGTTTTTATGCTCTTTGATATTTTGCCTAATCCTGATCTGGTATACCCCATACCAGGGGTATTGCGGGTATGTTTTTTGAAAAACATCATTAAAAATCCCCGTATCCAAGTGGGCGATTATACCTATTATGATGATCCACAAGATGTGGGAAATTTCGAAAAAAACGTCTTGTATCATTTTGATTTTATTGGCGATTCTTTGATCATTGGTAAGTTTTGTCAGATCGCGTCCGGTGTAACCTTTGTGATGAATGGGGCATTGCATGGGCTGGATGGCTTTTCAACGTATCCGTTTAAAATCATGGGGGGACCTTGGGCCAATGCACCATTGTTGTCCGATTTCAAGGGGGACACGGTGGTGGGAAATGACGTTTGGATTGGATATGATGTCACCATTTTACCTGGTGTGCATATCGGTGATGGGGCCGTTATTGCGGCCAAAAGTGTGGTGACACGCGATGTATCGCCCTATGCAATCGTTGGGGGTAACCCTGCACGAGACATTCGTACTCGATTTGATGCCGAAACCATTTCGGTATTGTTACAATTGCGGTGGTGGGATTGGGATGCATCGCGCATCAGTCAACATTTGGACGTATTACTGGGGGGCGACCGTGATGAATTGCGCAAACGGTTGGCAACGGCATAAACACGCAGAAAAACGAGGGGTTACGCTCCTCTGATGCGTTCGTAAATCAGGGCAATGGCATAAAAACAGCCCATAATAAAGACAATGCCTGTACCTGAACGGTTTCCTTGAATCAGCAGCAATCCTGTGATGCTGGATACAATGCCTATGGCGCTGGCGCCCACACACATCCTGGGAATAGAATTAGAAAAAATGCGCATGGTCAGCGCGGGCAAAATCACAAAACTCAGCCCCAACAAAGTACCCAAAATTTGAAAAGAAATCATCAGGTTCAGGGTTAAAACAATCAAAAATGCCATTTCAATGCGTTGGGGTTTTCCCCCCTGGATGCGAAAAAACATTGGATCAAAGTAACTTAGAATCAATACACGATACTGTGTCATACAAAACACCACACTGATCAGCGCCACCACCGCCATGGCACCCGTCATGTTTGGACCAACGGCATTCACACAGCCTGTTAACAGGTGCATATCATGATCGCAATGACGATAAATCAACAATCCGGCCGACATGGCCCACAAGGAAAACCCTGAAAAAACCGCATCGGTACCCAGCCTGGAACGTTGGGCAATCCAAGAGGTTAGACAGGCTAGACCCAACGCCACAAAAAACCCCACCATATGCATGGCCCACAAGATGTGTCCAAAAAGAGCACCCGCCACGGCTACGCCCGGTAATAACCCATGGGACAACCCGTCGGCCATTAACGTCATGCGTCGTAAAACCAAAAAAATCCCCAAAGGGCTAGAGGAAATAGAAATCAGTATGAAGGCAATAAAAGCCCAGAGGGTGGGCTCTGTATGGATGGCGGTGTGTGAGCACATCATGACGACCGTGTTCTCCTGTAACTGGTGGTTGGATGAGGTGGTGTTTTAATGTTTTTCAAGTTCACAGTGACATAAGGATATGGCAGTGGTATGAATGATTGCAGAAATTGCTGTACAAATGGCCCCTGATCTGATTGGGTCTCCTCTGAACAGCCGGTTTTGGAATTTGGTTTTGCATTTTATACGGTTTGCCATTATTTTCCCTTTGATTCTGGTGTTGACGCAGCATTGTGAAAGAATACGAAATGGCGTGGTACACCATGAAAACCACATTTTAAAATGGTAAGAAATAGCCTTTTTTGAAATGAACAGGCACAATGGATAACAATTTCACCATCTTACAATGATTTTCTTTGGGATGAAACCATGAAACTGTTTTTCACTGCTGTTAATAGAAAATCTTTGATATGGGCCGATATATTTCTGAAAATTCTGTAAGAATTCAATGAAAAATTGGATAAAAAATGGGGGGCTAGGCCCCCCTCCCTGTTGATTACTTCCATCTCTTACCCGTTTTTATTGCCTATGGAGCACTTATAAAAAGGCCAATAACAGCAATGCTGCCAAGTTTGCAATTTTAATCAAGGCATTGATGGCTGGACCCGCTGTATCCTTGTACGGATCACCCACGGTGTCGCCGGTTACGGCCGCCTGATAGGCAAGGGACCCTTTCCCGCCGTGGTTTCCTTGCTCAATGTACTTTTTTGCATTATCCCAGGCACCACCACCAGACGTCATGGATACGGCCAAGAAAAATCCTGTAATGATCAGTCCCAATAATGCACCACCCACCATGGTTACGGCATCAATGGTCGACCCAGAGGTCATTTTAACCGCTGCATAAATACCCAAAGGCAAGGCGATGGGCAGCAAAGATGGCACCATCATGGCGCGAATGGATGCTTTGGTTAAAATATCCACTGCACGGCCGTAATCTGGTCGTCCGATTAAGGAACCACCCTCCATCTTATAATCTTGAATACCCACAATTTCTTTGAATTGTCTGCGTACTTCTATAACCACTGCGGCTCCAGCTTGCCCTACAGCCTTCATGCTCATGGCTGAAAACAAATAAGGAATGACACCGCCGACAAAAAGCCCCATGACAACCAAGGGGTTTTTCAGATCAAAAGACAAATCATGCAGATCCAGGTAATGGCCTACTTCTTGGGTATAGGCCGCAAACAACACCAATGCCGCCAACGCAGCCGATCCAATGGCGTATCCCTTGGTCACAGCCTTTGTGGTGTTACCCACAGCATCTAATTCATCTGTAATTTCACGCACCGATGCGGGTAAACCAGACATTTCAGCAATACCACCAGCATTATCCGTTACAGGGCCATAGGCATCAATGGCAATAACCATACCCATCAAGGCCAACATGGCTGTTGCAGCCAAGGACACGCCAAACAATCCGGCACACGTATAGGACCCAGCAATGGCAGCCACAATAACAAGCACAGGCATAAAGCACGATTCCATGGATACGGCCAATCCTTGAATAATGTTGGTTCCGGCACCGGTTTCTGATGCTTTTGCGATGCTTTGAACGGGTCTGTATTGACAGGCTGTATAATATTCCGTGATCCAAACCAAAATTCCTGTGGTGGCAATGCCAATGTACACACAGTTTAAAATATCCATCTTAGAGTACGGATAAGGCAGATCCATATAATGGATGCACAACGTAATGATGCCAGCTGACAGAGCCATGGATGCAAAAAGCCCCTTGTACAAGGCCCCCATGATGGATTTTTTCAGTCGGACAAAAAATGTTCCGGCCAAGCATCCCGCAATACAACATGCCCCAATCATTAATGGCAAAAAGACCAAACCCATTTTATAGGCCTCACCAGATTCTGGGCTGGCTGCGGCATGAATGCCAAAAAAAGCCATTTGAATGGCAGCCACCAGTGTCACAACATAGGTTTCAAACAAATCCGCACTCATACCTGCACAGTCGCCCACATTATCCCCCACATTGTCGGCAATAACGGCTGGATTTCTGGGGTCATCTTCTGGGATATTCTGTTCAATTTTTCCCACTAAATCGGCACCAACATCGGCCCCTTTTGTGAAAATTCCACCTCCCAGTCGGGCAAATATAGAAATCAGTGATGCCCCAAACCCCAAACCAACCAGGGCCTCCATAATAATCCGAGGTGATGCGTTGACCCAGCAATGCAAACCACACATTAAAATAACCACGCTGAGCAGTCCCAAACCGTTAACCAAAAATCCAGTCACGGCTCCTGAACGAAAGGCTACTAAAAAGGCACCTTTTAATCCTTGATCCACCGCTGCTTGGGTGGTGCGAACATTGGCGCGTACGGATACAAACATACCCAAATACCCGCTGATGCCTGATAAAACAGAGCCCATAATAAACCCCAGAGTAATCCATGGGTTTTTAGGAAAACCAAACCACAAAAAAACAGCACATGCCGCGCCAACTATAAAAATGGCTTTGTATTGCCGAGATAAAAAGGCAGACGCCCCTTCTTGGATGGCTTTTGCAATGCTGCGCATGGTGTCGTTGCCATCAGGCAAAGCCAAAATACGAGACCCCATCCACGCACTATAGGTCAGAGCCGCCACGCCCGCCAACATTACGGCCATATAGGCGTGCATTGTGCTGTAAGCCATGGCCACAGTGCCCGCCAGTATAATGCCCATTACCCATACCATCGCCCGTACCATAGAATCAACCTTTTTTGAATTTCTTTGCCTACAGAAATGACAGAAAACCCAGAAAAACGCAAGGCAGAGAAGGCCTTTTGTTTGTATCTGTTTGGACATAACCCCTTGGTTTTATTCATGCAAGGGGTTTGGCATGCTGGGTACCCATTGGTTTGTATGTGCACCCCCTTTAGGGGGGGGGCAGCATTCCGGCACCCGATGGTGTGCCTTGTTTTTATCAGACGATAAGATTTAGACCTCTTGGGAGAGAGTGTCTAATATTTTTTTATACGGGCTTTGATCTTGGTTTTCTTGATTCATTGAGGTTGTGTTTTTGGATGGATGATCATTCAGTATATTTTCTGTATCCATTTCGCTGTCCTTTTTTTGGGCTTTGTCGTTGGATCCATCATCACCAGTGGCCATCATCTTTTTTACAGACGTTGTGATGATATTTGTCAAAGTACTCAGTATTTCCATCGCATATTTTGATACGGTCATTGCCACTACCTTTGCCTTTTCCAAAGCCCCAGGCATTTCTTCGCCGGCTTTTTTTACAGCTTTTTCAGCAGCAACAGAAATCAATGTGATCAGTTTGTTAACACCTTTTAAAAAGGTTTCTATGCTTTTTTTTGCGATCTTTTCTGTGGTTTCCCACATATCTCTGGGCTTATTTTTGTTGATGTTGATCTTTTCTATGTTATCCAAGGGGGCCTCGTATGCATTTTTGATGCCCAGGATTTGAAATATTTCAGGGTTATTGGCTTTTTTGGCGATGTTCTGTTTGTATTTTTCTGGGGTTTCTGTTGTGTTTAAAAAATCAGGATCAGTAATTTTTTCCAATGCTACCCTTTCAGCCACCAAATCCTTTGCCATGGTGATTCCAGCTGTCAATATTGCTGCTAAAAAAACAGCATAAAATTTGTTCATTTTGCTTGAATTATTTGATATTTTGTTCCAATAGTATGACGTGTTGATTGTTAAAAAATGGATAAACGATTCCAAATAGAGCATCAGCCTTTAATTGTTTTTCCAAATCCGGTATCATGATGAAAATACCAAACCCATTCTTTATGCCTTTTTCTAACATTTCCACCATGATTTCCAGTGCACCAGTGGTTGTATTTATCAAGGGAACAGCCGAACATCCCATGTGTGGGTTTTCCAGCGTTGTGGTGCGCATGTTAAAGCACTTGAACGTTCCCTTTACTTGTTTTGATGTGTTGCCAGATCCGGATTTACGTCAAAATTTAAAGACATTTTCCAATTGGCCAACATTTCCCCAGTTGTATGTTGCGGGGGAGTTGATTGGCGGGTGCGACATTGCCCAAGAAATGTTTGCAAGTGGTGAATTGGCTGAGATGTTGGAACCGTACGTTGAAAAGGTTTCCACAGAAATGGCGTCCTAATCACCGCACCAGGGCATGTAAAGACTTTTTTGATTTTTTTGATTTCTTGGGTTAGAATGATTGAAATGTTTCACAGTGTATCGCGATATGGCTGGCAGTTTAAATAAAGTGATTTTGATTGGCAATTTGGGAAAAGATCCGGAAATTCGTTCAGCCCAGGATGGTTCAAAAATTGCCACATTGTCCGTTGCGACATCAGAGCAATGGCGTGATCGTTCCAGTGATGAACGTAAGGAGCGGGTAGAATGGCACCGTGTTGTGGTTTTTAATACCCGTTTGACCGATATCATCGAACGCTTTTTTAAAAAAGGTCAAAAAGTATACATCGAGGGGCAATTGCAGACCAGAAAATGGACCGATACTCAGAACCAAGAACATCGTGTGCAAGAAGTCATCATTCGTTTTAAGGGCGATGTGGTTTTGCTGGATAACAAGGGAGAAGGAGGTTCTGATTACAAATCAAACCATGATTCTGGGGCGGGATATTCGTCTGGAATGTCAGATGTCCCCCACGCTGTGGAAAGTGATGACGACGAAATTCCGTTTTAATGCATTGCTGTGGCATCCTATAAGCACCTGTTTTTACCATCCTCCATTATGATAGCGAGACCCAGACGTTGACAAAAATAAGCGAAACTCCGACGTTGACAAAAATAGATGAAATTATTCCCGTTACGATTGAAGAAGAATTAAAGCGATCGTATTTAGATTATGCCATGAGCGTCATTGTCTCGCGTGCTTTGCCCGATGTGCGTGACGGATTAAAGCCTGTTCAGAGACGCATTTTATATGCCATGGGAGAGGATGGTTTCGAGTTCAGTAAACCGCATAAAAAATCGGCTCGGGTTGTTGGACAAGTGATTTACAAATATCACCCCCATGGTACGGACCCCATTTACGGGGCCTTGGTGCGTTTGGCCCAAGATTTCGCCATGAGGGCCTGTTTGATTGATGGCCATGGAAACTTTGGGTCCATGGATGGCGATAAGGCTGCGGCCATGCGGTATACCGAGGTGCGTTTAACAGCTCTGGCAGAATTTTTGTTAAAAGATTACGACAAAGATACGGTTGATTTTCAGCCTAATTATGATAACACTTTTGAAATTCCTGGTGTGTTGCCGGCTCGATTTCCCAATCTGTTGGTTAATGGGGCCAGTGGCATTGCTGTGGGTATGGCCACCAACATTCCATCCCATAATTTGGGTGAAATCATGGATGCCTGCTGTGCCCTCATTGATCAGCCGGATCTAGAGGATCTTTCGGCGTACATCAAAGGTCCTGATTTCCCTACAGGCGGAGTAATTTTAGGGAAAAGTGGTTTTCGAGAAGGATATCGCACAGGTCGAGGCAGTTTTATCATTCGTGGGCGTGTTCAATTTGAAGACATCAAAAAAGACCGCCAAGCCATTGTCATTACGGAAATCCCCTATCAGGTTAACAAGGCCGATATGGTTCAGCGCATTGCCCAGTTGGTTAATGCAAAAGAATTAGAAGGCATTTCTGATTTACGAGACGAATCCGATCGTCATGGGGTTCGTGTGGTTATCGAATTAAAACGCGATGCCATTCCCGAAGTCGTCCTAAATCGATTGTACACTATGACGGCATTGCAAACGTCTTTTGGCATGAACATGCTGGCGCTGAACAAGGGACGCCCAATTCAAATGAGTCTTTTGGATATTTTACGGGCCTTTTTGTTATTTCGTCGAGAAGTGGTGACCCGACGGACCCATTTTTTCTTGCGAAAAGCCAGGGAACGGGCCCATATTTTGATGGGATTATCCGTTGCTGTTCGATCTATTGATCGGGTCATTGAAACGGTTCGGGGCTCTGTCGATGCATCGTCTGCTCTGAGCAGATTAATTGGCCATATTTGGCCATTTGATCCAGCGTTACACTATTATTCGGACCAGTGGGGAGAGGACATTGATGCCGCAGGGTATACGTTCTCTCAGGATCAGGTCAAAGCAATTTTATCCTTGCGTTTACAGCGTTTAACAACTATGGAACGGGGAAAATTGGATGAAGAATTGAGCACATGTCACGGGGAAATTCTTTCTTTGTTAGAACTGTTGGGTTCGCACGAAAAAATGTCCGACTTGATCAAGCAAGAATTTGAGGAAATCAAGACACAGTTTTCCACGCCAAGGTTGACCACAATCGAAGAGGACACCTCTCGATTAACCGATGAAGATTTGATTCAATGTGAAGATATGGTGGTCACGGTGACCTTAAAGGGGTACATCAAGCGTGTTCCCCTAAGCACATATCGCAGTCAAAAACGCGGTGGTCGCGGGCGTACGGCCATGGATACGCGGGATGAGGATGAGGTTTCCCAGGTTTTTGTGGCTGATACCCACACCATTTTGTTATTCTTTACATCATTGGGCAAAGCCTATCAATTAAAAGTCTATGAATTGCCTTTGGGTTCCACCACGGCCCGAGGCAAACCACTGATCAGTTTGTTTCCATTAGAGCAGGGCGAAGCGTTGGCCACATTATTGCCTCTGCCCAAAGATACAGCACTCTGTCCCTATATTGTTTTTGCGACCTCTTTGGGGCATGTACGAAAAAATGCATTGGGTGATTTTTTGGATATCCGAGCTAATGGTAAAATTGCCATGAAACTGGACGACAGTGAGCGATTAATTGCCGTCAGTTTGGCAGGCGCAAATCAGGATGTGTTGTTGTCGTCTCATCATGGCAAGAGTATTCGATTTGCCACATCTGATCTGAGACAGTTTTCTGGTCGGACTTCTACGGGGGTCAGAGGTATATTATTAAAAGACAAGGATGCAGTGGTATCCATGAGCTTGATTGATTCTCATGACTATACTCAAAGTCAAATTGAATCCTATCGCCATAAAATTCAATCAACAGATGGTGAAGAGGCCACTGCTTTGCCATTGGCCGGAGCCTCTTTAAGTGGGGAAATGATGGCTGAGATGCAAGAACAAGAGCAGTTTTTACTCAGCATCAGCGAGCGTGGTTTTGGAAAGCGTACGTCTGCTTATGCTTATCGTTGCGCCAACAGAGGGGGGCAGGGGGTGGCCACTATGGATGTAACAGAGCGCACAGGATTGATCGTTAATGCCTTGCCTGTCAAGGAAAACGATCACATTTTATTGCTGACTGAACAAGGACAGCTGTTGCGATGCCCTGTGGCGGATATTCGCATTTCAGGTCGCAAAACCCAGGGGGTTAAATTGTTCCGTTTGGAAAATCATGAACGCATTGTATCTGTAGCCATTTTTCCAGGTGATCCAGAGGCTGAATTGGTAGAAAAAGCCGATGCTGCGGCTGTTGCAGGTGCCCATGATGGTGCGGGGTTGCCATCTCACTCCACGGCTGATCAAAGTCCGTTTGATCATGAAGAAGAAGATCTGCCTGACAGCCCCATTGACTCAAACGATGATGCAGAAGAGGATTTTTAATCTCTGCTGGTGGGGTCGGTGTTCTGCGGGCTTGTGGTCCATTGCGGAGCCCGCATCTGATGGGCTTTTGGAGTGGTATGGGGCAGAGACCGGTGGACAGGAATGGGGTCTCAACATTCCTGTTGTATCCTTTGACGTGGAAAATGATTCTTCCTGTTGCACTGTTCCATCATTCAAGGGGTACCGAGCTTTTGGAGTGGTATGGGGCAGAGACGGGTGGACAGGAATGGGGTCTCAACATTCCTGTTGTATCCTTTGACGTGGAAAATGATTCTTCCTGTTGCACTGTTCCATCATTCGAGGGGTACCGAGCTTTTGGAATGGTGTGGGGCAGAGACGGGTGGCGTGAACCATCTCGTTTAAGGCTCTGGTTTCGCTTTGTCATCTCTGCCAACTCTTAATGTCAACTTCCGATTCCATCAAATCATGTCTCTGACGGCTTGGGTCAAGACTGAAAAAAACGTACGATTTTTTACTGGAATAACGGTCTTTTTCAGAGAATCCTTGAGTGCGCTGCTGGGCCTGAAAAAAGGAACACTTTTTTCTGGAACCCACAGCATTTCTCCAGTTTGAGGATTGTGTGCTTTGTGACCTGCCCGCGTACGTACAGAAAATATACCAAAGCCGCGCAACTCTATACGTTGGTGGTGTCCCAAATAAAACGTCATCATTTCAAAAACCAAATGGGTGGCGTCTTCGATTGATTGTCGACTGGTACTGGGATTGGCAGCACAAACAGCCATAATGAGATCTTTTTTTGTCATTTTAAAATTCGTTCTTGTAAAATTGTATCTTTATCCTAGTTTTTATTTTTTAATATAATGTCAAAAAAATATGAGATTTTTCCTTAATATCTGGGTATTTTTGTCATGAAATAGACATTTTGGATCATTGAAAAATAATCAGATGTTTGATGGCTATTGATTTTAAATTATTTTACAATGTTGGTATGTATTTGATTTGTTTTGCCAATTTTGAAAACAGTACCAGTTTTTTTCCATGTGATCCTGTTTTTATGAAACGATTGCCATTCTTTTTCATTCTTTTTTCGGGGGTCCTGGGGGCTGTATCCTTTGCGTTGCATCATGTTTTGATGCAGGGGTATGTCATAGAGCTGGGACTCCTGAAACCCTATTACACCCCATGGTTAAATGGAAAAGGCATTAAAAATGCGGATTTGTTTTTTGGAAAAGAAATAAAAGGATCTCGTCGGTGGGTTTTGGGTGCCAGAAATATTCAATTTCAAGGTGGTTCTTTAGAAAACATACGATTGAGTTTGGGGTGGGTCGCGGGAGGCATTTGCATTCACCACATCGATATGCTGGGGTTGAGCATGCATTTAAACCAGATGTTGGATTCTGGTGGCAATCATTTTTCACCGTTGGCCTTCATTCCCCTTATTGTCCATGGGTCGGGCAGCATTAAAAATGTGACTTTATTGGCCACATTACCACAGTGGGCACAAAAAAAGCAGGGATATTCTGTGGAAAAAAAGTCTAAAAAACGGAATAAAGAGGATGGTTGTTATTCCAACCACCAGGCCATGGCCTCCTTTTGGAATGTAGGTTGGGAAAAAGGCAAGATACGCATTGACTCTGTTCAGGGGGCGTCACAATCTGGCTTCATACAGGCCAAAGATAAAAATCGTCCAGTAATCTGTCTGGATATACACCAGAATAAAACAGGTGGTGATGTAGAGGTATGGATTCATCCTGTTACCATTAATGGGAAATTTTTGGGCCTGCCTCCTTTTAGTGTATCGGGAAATGGCAAGGCCAAATGGAAAAGCCATCCAACAGGTATGGGAAATTGGTCCATACAGTGGGCATTAAAACAACATGGGAAAAGTGTTATTCCAGGGGGGCTTTTTAGCAATAGCCTGAAAAACACTGACCTAAAGAATAGGTCAAAAAACCAGCCAGGTGTTGTTGTGTCAAATGGTTCCATCAGCGGTGTAAAATCGGATCAATCGTCCATGGATATTTCTGCAAAAATAGACCTGGATCATGCCCAGATCTATGCCCAATGCACGGGCACCAGTGCGTCTAATTTCGTGATTAAAACAGGAATAAAGCATGGGGCTGTTTCTGTATCAACATTGCATCAACTGTGGCCAGAAATACCTGAAACAGAGTTAACACGGCAATGGATTTTAAACCATATTCATACAGGATCCATCGCAAAGGCGTCTGTTGTGATCACCAAAAAAGATACTGGAAAAGCGAAAGGAGATTTGGATTATCATGGAACATTTGAACTGAAAGATTTAGGATTATCCATTAAACCTGAAATGCCTACCATTCATACAATCAATGCGGTCACTGTTTTTAACAAAAAGGGATGTGATATCGCCATTAAACAGGCTGTGATGGACCAGCATACATCCAATGGACGTGTGATCATTTCTCTGGGCAAAGGCAGCCCTGTTTTAAAACTAGACGTCAGTCTGACAGGACCATTGGCCACACTGATTCCGATATTATTACAGTGGTCTGGCCATAAAAGTGTGGATATTCGTCAGGTAACAGGGGTTGCTGTGACCCATATTAAGGGGCAGTTTCCCCTGAAGCCTGTGGTTTCAGACCATGAGATTCATTTGGATTTGCACAGTGATATCCCCAAGGCTGGATTTCATCTTTTCTTGGGTGCCCATGACATCCATGTACAAAACACCCATCTGGTGATTGATCATTGCCAAAAAGAATCCAGCATTACTGGAAAAGGGTTGGTCAACCGCATTCCTGTACAGTGGGTATGGAAAGCGGACATTTTTCAGTTTTCCGCCCATCCAAATGCTGCCCACATTGTGGCATTCAGTGGTCTGCCTGTGGCGCCCTATCTTCAGGGCCAAACCCGTGTCAAGGGATCTTGTAAAAAGGGTTTATGGGATATTGATATGGATTTCAGTCGTTGTGCTTGTGCATTGCCCTGGCTGGATTGGCAAAAACCAGTGGGGAAAAAATTGGGAATTCATGTTAAAAAATCAGATAAAACGTGGGGCATTACCATGAAGGGGGATGATGTTTCAGGTCAAGTGCAGGTGGATTGTATGGCCAGCATACCCATTACCACTCAGATTTATCTGGGCAAGACATTTTTTCGTTATGCCTTTACCTCTGATCACCAGGCTGGGCATTGGAAAAATTTATGGAATATTTTACAAAATGGTGGGCATCATCAGCTGTTTTTCAGGGCTCCTGTTTTGAAACTGCCGGCGTGGAAAGACAAAAAAGAGGCGTCGCATAAAAAATCACCCCCATATGGTGCACCTCCCCCTATCCCAGATAAAAAAACAAAACCCATGGGTATTGATTTGGATTTTGCTTGTGATACCATACGCTTTCAAACCATCACCATGGACCAGGTTCACTTACAACTATCGGGCAGTGCCTCTAGCATCATGCCCAAATCTGGAAATCTTTTGAATCATTTTTTGTGGAGCAAGGGGTCCTTTTACTCTGTTCATCGTGCCAACAATGTCAAGCGCAAGAAAACAGGGTACGTATCCATATTGTGGAAACCGTTACAAGGAGGGACTAGCCGCATCCTGGCCGAAATGGTGGATGTGGGCTCGGTATGCAACGGATTGGGCATTACCCAACGGATTCGAGGGGGGGATTTGTATTTGGATGCTACTCAAAATACCGATGGTGCCTACATGGGAAATATTCACGTGGATCAGATCAAAACCAAGCTGGGTGCATTGGGAAAATTATTGACCAGTATTTCGCCGACATTGTTTACGGAATTATTTTCTTCTGGTGTGCTGTTTAACCAGGTGGATGCGGATTTTAGCTATTCATCCGGTGAATTGAAACTGAAAAACACTGTGGCCAAAGGGATTAATTTAGGGTTGCTGTTGAAGGGAACGGTGGATATCCATCAACAGCAATTTAAATTACAAGGTGTATCGGTTCCCAGTTATTTAATCAATACATTTTTTAGCAATTTTCCTGTTGTTGGTTGGCTTTTGGGAGGCAAAAAAGGGTTGGTATCCTCAGAGTTTAAAATCACTGGACCTTGGAATAATCCAAAAATAACGACGGTTCCCTTAAGTGTTTTCAAGTTGGGTTTTTTGAAAAACATCCCGTTGTTTAAAAAGTCTAAAAAAGGAAAAAAACAATGATACCCATGGTTAAACCCCAAGAATGGGTAGGGGTGAATCTAGACCCTTCCCGTCACGCCCTTAGAGCGCAGTCTTTACAAGAGCTTAGAGCGCAGTCTTTACAAGAGCAGCGCACTTGGACTAGGCTGAATTATCTTTTTTATCAAGACCATTTTAGTGTCAAATCATACATTGTTGGGGGCGCATGCCTTGATTACAGGGGCAACAGGTGGCATTGGTCAAGCCATTGCTAGAGTTTTTCATGCCCATGGCGCGCATGTGCATTTATCCGGTCGGCGTACGGATATATTACAGAATTTAAAAGATGAGCTGGGCCAGCGCTGTGATATTTGGCCCATGGATTTATCCGATCGTGATTCTATTCATTCTGTAATAGAAAAAATACAACAACAAAAAATACCCCTCAATATCCTGATTAATAATGGTGGCACAAACAAAAACAGTTTGGCCCTGCGCATCAAGGACTGTGACTGGGACGAGGTCATCCAAACCAATCTAACCGCCCCATTTTTATTATGTCGGGGTTTATTTCCCGTACTTAAAGAGGCCACCCTGGGTGATCAGGGGTATGCCCGCATCATTAATATTTCCTCTGTTGTGGCTTTTTCTGGCAATGCAGGCCAAGCCAATTATGTTTCGGCCAAGTCAGGGTTGACAGGATTAACCAAAGCATTGGCTTTGGAATGGGCCAGTCGTTCTATTACGGTTAACGCCATCGCCCCTGGATTTATTGAAACACCCATGACAGCAGATTTAGATTTACAACAATGGGTCAGAAAAATTCCTACTAAACGTGTAGGCACACCAGAAGAAATTGCCTTTGCGGCGTTATTTTTAGCCGATGCTCGGGCTGGGTATGTCACGGGCCAAACCATTCATGTCAATGGCGGACTGTGTATGGTCTAGTCTGCATCACGGACACTGGAAAGATGATGATAAAACAGAGGGTTTTTTATAAAAAAATCTTGTATAATTGATTCATAAAACTGCTGTTCTGTCTTTATCATGCGCCAAGATCACATTCGTAATTTCGCCATTATTGCCCATATTGATCATGGAAAATCCACACTGGCCGATCGTTTATTGGAACGATGCAGCGACTTGGATCCTCGGCATAAAAAAGAGCAATATCTAGACAGTATGGACATCGAGCGAGAGCGCGGTATTACCATCAAGGCCCAGACGGTACGCTTAACATACACGGCAAAAAATGGGGAAACCTATCAATTAAATTTGATGGATACCCCGGGACATGTGGATTTTGCGTACGAGGTCAGTCGATCATTGGCGGCATGCGAGGGGTCTATTCTGGTGGTTGATGCCAGTCAAGGCATCGAGGCTCAAACGTTGGCCACGGTATACCAAGCCATTGCCCATGATCACACCATTATTCCGGTTTTGAACAAAATTGACTTGCCATCCGCCAATCCAGAGGCCGTACGTCGTCAATTGGATGATATTGGGATTGATGGGGATTCTGCTGTGGAGGTTTCAGCCAAAACAGGATTTGGAATTGATGATGTACTGGAAGCCATTGTGGAACGCTTGCCCGCACCAAAAGGTGAAGAGGATGCCCCATTACAAGCCTTGTTGGTGGACAGTTGGTACGATGTATATTTGGGCGTTGTGGTATTGGTTCGCATCAAGCAGGGGCAATTGTTGCCTAAAACCAAAATTAAAATGATGGCTGCCAATGCCACATACACCATGGAGCAAGTGGGTGTTTTTACGCCCTATCCAAAGCCTGTAGACCGTTTGTCCAGCGGAGAAATGGGATATATCAGCGGCAACATTCGTCATGTACAAGATTGTAAAATTGGGGATACATTGACCTTGGATAGTCGTCCGTGTGCCCAGGCATTACCAGGGTTTAAACCATCCATTCCAGTGGTTTTTTGCAGCATGTTTCCTGTAGAAGGCCCTGATTATGAGCATCTTCGAGACAGTTTGAATAAATTGCGTCTTAATGACGCCAGTTTTTCCTTTGAACCAGAAAGCTCCACTGCTTTGGGCATGGGGTATCGGTGTGGATTTTTAGGTCTATTGCATTTGGAAATCATACAAGAACGATTGTTCCGGGAATTCAATCTAGATTTAATCATCACAGCGCCCAGTGTGATTTACCAAGTTCATTTGAAAAAAGGCACGATTCTAGAAGTGCACAATCCATCAGATTTGCCTGAACCAAACCTGGTGGAATCCCTTCATGAACCTTGGATTTGTGCCACCATTTTGGTGCCAGATGAATATGTGGGGCCTATTTTAACCTTATTAACGGAACGTCGTGGATTTCAAAAAGATTTTACCTATTTGGCGGATAAACGCGCCATGATTACGTACCGATTGCCCTTAAATGAGGTGGTCTTTGATTTTTACGATTGCTTGAAAACCGTCAGCCGGGGATACGCCAGCTTTGATTACCAATTTGATGGGTACGAGCCTGGGGATTTGGTCAAGCTGAGCATTTTATTAAACAGCGAACCTGTGGATGCATTATCCAGCATTGTTCCCAGAGAAAAAGCTCAAAACAAGGGTCGATCCGTATGTGAACGCTTAAAAGATTTGATTCCAAAACAATTATTTCCCATCGCCATTCAGGCCGCCATTGGGGGTAAAATTGTGGCACGTGAAACCATTTCCGCCCAGCGTAAAAATGTAACAGCCAAGTGTTATGGTGGGGATATTACCCGCAAACGTAAACTGTTGGAAAAACAAAAAGAAGGTAAAAAGAGAATGCGACAATTTGGCAATGTAGAGGTACCTCAAAAAGCGTTTATCGAGGTGTTAAAGCTGAAAAAATAAGTAAAAAGTGTTGGTAAAAGAGAGGTTTTAATACGATTGTACACACCGTGTTATCCTCTCCTTTTATGAGTTCACTTTTGTGCTGTGCCCTATAATACATTGAAAAAAATGGGAAAAAAGGTGTGACAAAACATGTAAAGGACAAAGAGGTCAAGAAACAGGCGCTGGGATGACTGGTGAACATCAAATCACTCCTGAACAACAGGTCGTAACAGTCTCTTTAATACAAAAACACCCAATGATCTCGAGAATCAGTATACTGCCCATCAAATGATGGATGGTTTTAAAAAGTGAAAAATCGAGGTAAAAAGATGATGTTTGAATCCGTCTCTTTTTTAGAATAAAGTAAAAAAGGGTCTCTTAACCCTTGACTAGGATTCTGGTAACGTTCGGTTTACACTGTATATCATAACGTTATCGTGTCGGGAATGGTGGCTTTGCGACGCGAATACCGTTGGATAATTTTGTTGATTATGGCGTTGGGGCTGTCTGGTTGGAAAGGGGATGATGGGGTAAAACAAGGGCCAAATTTAGATTTAGCCACCTTTCAAAAATCGAAAAACCAACCTATCGTTTTGCAGACTGTGTCTGGTTGCATTCATGAAAAAACCGGGCAAGTGGATGCCAAGGGGCGGGTGACCGTATCCCAAGGCGGAACAAAAATCACCGCCGATTCTATGCAATTTCATCCCAAAACCAATAGCATTTCTGCGGTAGGACATGTCGCCATTGTGTATGGAAATGGCACAATCGTTCATTGTGAACAAGTCTGTATTCAATTGGATCAGGAAACAGGACAGATGACCTGTGTTCGAGGATTTTCGTCATCCCAAGAACGCTTTACAGCACAAAGCATTCACCATAACAAGACGGAAACGACCTTAAGTATGGGGTCCTATACACCGTGTTCATTGTGTGTGGATTCTTTGGGAAAATCATATGGCAATCCGTTGTGGTCTGTGCACGCCAGAGAAATTGTCTTGAATAAAACACGTCAACGAACCGAATATACGGATGCTCACTTTTCTGTTTTGGGTATCCCTGTGGCTTATGTGCCCTATTTTTATGTGCCCACCACACGTGCCAGCGGTATGGTTTCACCTGATGTTGGCATGAATGCTCAATTGGGATGTTATTTGGGCGTGCCGTATTTTTTGGCCATCAGCCCAGAACATGACATCACTTGGACGCCATACATCACCACGCGTGCAGGAGGTTTATTGGCGGCAAAATATCGAGGGAATACACACCGTCATCGCACCATGATCGAGGGATCCATTAATCAGACTTTTTCTGAAACTGGGTGGTATAAAACAAAAAAACAACCACAAATCGGAGGCGAACCCATTCCCTTTGATGAAGAGGATCTGGTAGAGCCAGACCAAAGTGATCTGATGTATTCCATACCCGCTGTACGTGGATTTTTTCATGGAAAAACAGATTTCAGCATTAATGAGCATTGGAAATGTTCTGCAGAACAGTGGTGGGTTAGTGATGAAACATTTTTGGAAACTCGGACGTTTTTTGGACAGAGTCAGGCCACATTTTTGCCATCGCACGCCACATTTGAACGCTTTGATGAGCATCATTATTGGAATATTCGTGCTTTGAATTATCGTGGGCTACAGCCCGAAGATCGGCAAAGCACTATACCCTATATTTTACCAGAAATTCGCTACGTCTATCAGTCTAATCCACTGTGGAAAGGCAGCACAATATCGGCCGATTTTAGTACTTTGTTGTTGTACCGCAAACAGGGCAATCGAATGCAGCGCCTTCATACTGGCGTTCAATGGGATTCTCGAAACGTCACGCCTTGGGGGCAAACGTTTGATCTTTTTGCCACAACTGGGGCAACGTTGTATGCGATGGAACAACCATTCTCCCATATCAATAATCAACCTGGGGCCTATTCTACGCTGACTCAAGTCATTCCCCAGTGTGGAATGATGTCTTCTATGCCATGGACGGTGCCTAAAATGGGAACATTTAGCCCCATTGTTCAGATTTTACTTGGCCCCATTGTTTCAGGACCAATGCCCCATAATGAAGACAGTCAGAGCTTGATTTTTGATGAAAGCAATTTATTCGATCACAGCCGATTTGCGGGATATGATCGATGGGATCAAGGATCGCGTGTTAATTACGGATTGGATTGGAAAGGTGATTTTTCTGTTGGATCAATGCATGCTTTTTTGGGTCAAAGCCAATCGTTTGTTGATCCAGACCCTGTGTTAAATGTGGTGGGCATTCGTCGTGGAAAATCAGATTATGTTGGACAATTGGATGCACAGTTGGATTATGTGGATATTATTTATCGTTTTCGTTTGGATGCAGAACATCAGACCATGCGTTTTCAAGAAATTGGGTGGCAGGGGGGGCCAGATTGGGCCACCATTTCTGGCAGTTACGCCTTTGGTCAGAGTGATGAGCCAAATAGGCCCAGATCATCACAAACCAATTATAATCAATTGATATTAAAGATATTGTCAAAAATAGGCGATTTTTGGATTCTTAAAGCTTTTACCACCCATGATTTTTATACACCAGATGAGCGGCCAAAATTAATGGATGTGGGATTTGGTCTGGGGTATCAAAACGAGTGTGTACTCTTTAATTTCACCATTCAAAAATCCTATTACACCATGCAAGACATCAAGCCTGGGTGGAGTTTCGGCATGTCTCTGCAATTAAAATCCATAGGTGGATTGCTGAAACAAGATCAACGATTTGACCATGGGTTATATTCTGATTACTAGATTTTTTGTAAATTCCTAATAAACTAGGCAATAAAAGATAGAAAAGAAGCCAACAACCCAGAATAGAGAAGAGGGGGGCTTTGCCCACCCCCATGGATCACGGATTGGATTTTGCTTTGTAAGCCCGCCAGCTGGGGTGTTTGCCTCCATAAGATGCACCCTTTGCTTGAACAGGCAGTTTTCTTAATGATCGACCTGTCAAATCCACAATAAACAAAGAATAGGGGGAAAAACGCTTTTGTTGTGCGCAAAAAATCAACATACGGCTGTTGGGGGCCCACGAAGGATAATCGATCATGTGGTCGCTGGCCAGCATGCGTTCACCTGTACCATCCGTATTCATGACACCAATATAATAATTCCCTTTAGAGCGCTTTACAAAGGCAATATATTTTCCATCTGGTGACCAGGACGGACTGAGGTAACTGCCGTTGCCTTTGGACAGCAATCGAACGGTACCATTATTTTGAATGATGTATAATTTTGGGGCTCCGATGCGGCGTTTGGTTTCTGTGCCAGAGGCCAAATCTTGATCCGATGAAACCACAAAAGATTGACCATCAGGAGAATAACTGGGGGAAACGGCAATCCCGCCATAGGATCGATTCAGCTGTCTGGTTTGGCCCGTAGACATATCGTATACGTTCAAGGTTGTGCTCCCGTTAAACGAATCGCTGAGTAACACATCGCGACCATTAGGGGAAAATTCTGCAGAAATACCAATGCCTTTGATGGGTAAAACGGTCTTTTGTTCTGTGGCAAGATTGTGCATACGCAACATGTAACGGCGTTTGTTTAAAAAGGAATAGGCAATGTTGGGTGATACCAAAGACGTTCTTGGACTGTCACAATATTCATCACCCGATGTTAAAAAGCGTAAATTGTAACCGTCTTGATCAATAATGGCGATGCGGGCAACGGGTTTCAGCGGTGTTCCGCTTTGGGCGACAAATACGATTTGCGTATCAAAAATACCTTTTTCACCTGTCAATTCATAATAAATCGCATTGGAAATCAGGTGGGCCAATGAACGCCATTGCGAGGTGCTGGCATAAATTGTTCCCGTTTTCAGCAATTTGTTTAATGTGGCATCGTACATTTTTAACTCTACGGATATGGTGCTCCCGTTGGTGGTGATGTTTCCCTGAACCACCATAGCCCCTGGGTACGCTTGCCATAACAATAAATTGGGCTTGCACAGAGCCTCTTGATCTTTTTGGCCCATGCCATAATTAGGAAGAATGGAAAAAGAACCCGATAGACGCAAATCATTTTCCACCACAGATCCAATATCCATCTCTGATCCGATGGTTTGGAATCCTAAAAATGCAATGGGAATTTTGGAAAACACACCTTTTCGGACGGTTAATTCTAAGGGTTTTTCACCCCCACGAGGTAAAGATTGATTGGCATTGTTCATGGAAAATACTGAGCATAAAAGCACAGAAAAAAGCATTTTTGCCATGGGAAATCGGGATTGTTTTGGACTAGACTGTGGCATATAAGGTGTCTCCTGAGCATAAAAGAGGCAGGTGTATCTTTACCCAGTGTGACAGATACACCTTCCCATTGCCAATATAACTCTGGTCACATTGTCTTCTTTTTCTGACCATCACTGATTTATTAAAACGCTACCTTTTTAATAAAAGTTTATATAAAAACAATGCATTGACAGAAGTTAATTTTGTCGTTTAAAATCATTTAAACATAAACCTGCAGTATAGAAATGATATCGGAAATTCAGACGGTGTCTTTTCAGGGCATTCAGGCCGTGCGCGTCAGTGTGCAAATTCAAATTGCAGGGGGCAGCTTGCCCTCATTTTCCATTGTGGGGTTACCGGACAAGGCCGTTAATGAATCAAAAGAGCGCATTCGTTCCGCCTTACACACTTTGGGAATCGCTCTGCCTGCAAAAAGAATTACGATGAATTTATCGCCAGCCGATATTCAGAAAGAGGGAAACCATTACGATTTACCTTTGGCGTTGGCATTGTTAATGGCACTAGACATTTTACCCAGCCAGCCCTTGTCCCAAGCCATTGCCATTGGTGAATTAGGGTTAGATGGGCGTATCAAGCCTGTTCGTGGGGCATTATCCACGGCATTATTGGCCAGCAATGAAAATCGATTGTTGGTTTGTCCGGCTGAATGCGGCGGAGAAGCCGTTTGGGGTGGGGATGGCGATGTGTTGGCCCCAGATCATTTATTGTCTTTGGTCAATCATTACAAAGGACACCATGTATTGACTCGGCCAGAAGGAAAAATTACAAAGGATTTGGGTTTTTTAGGAGACTTTTCCGATATTCATGGGCAAGAGGTCGCAAAAAGAGCCTTAACCATTGCCGCAGCAGGGCGTCATAATGTCCTTTTGGTGGGCCCGCCTGGAACAGGAAAATCCATGTTGGCCATGCGTATGGCCTCTATTTTGCCGCCAATGACGGCTCAAGAATCCTTAGAAGTGACCATGATTCACAGCTTGGGTCAGGGCAACAGTGTGACGGGATCGTTGATTCAGAAAAGACCATTTCGCAATCCCCACCATTCCGTATCCATGGCGGCCTTGGTGGGAGGGGGCATTAAAGGTGTACCAGGAGAAATTTCCTTTGCCCATCAGGGGGTTTTGTTTTTGGATGAATTGCCTGAATTTTCCAGAACGGCCATTGATTCATTGCGGCAATCGCTGGAAACCCAACAGGCGGTGGTGTCTCGGGCCAATTACAGAGCCGTTTATCCCGCCGATTTTCAATTAATTGGTGCCATGAATCCCTGTCGTTGTGGTTATTTTGGAAATGCAGAGCGGCAATGTCGCAAGGCACCAGCCTGCGCCAGTGCGTACCAAAGTGGCCTGTCAGGTCCATTTTTGGATCGCATTGATATGGTTTTGGAAATACCAGAAGTCAAGCCCACCCTTTTGGGCCAATGGTCTGCGGGTGAAAAACAAAGTCCTGATCTGCAAAAAAGAGTTCAATATGTCTGGGATTTTCACGCCGCCAACCAGATGAGCCGCCATCCCCTGCCGGCTGAATTAGATCATGTCTTACGTCAGAGTCCAGCTGCATGGGCATTAATGCAAAAAGCCATTGAAAAGTGGTCTTTATCCGCCAGAACCTATTACCGAATCATTCGTGTGGCGCGGTCCATTGCTGCACTGGAAGGCAGCCAGGTGTTATCGGCGAACCATTTATCAGAGGCGTTAACCTATCGCTTGCAAGGCCCTTTGTGTGGCGTGTAAGGGGATTCTGGAGTCTTTGAAACTCTATTTCAAAACATATTGATTCTTCACTGTTATATTTTGATTTTTTTAAACTATTATTTAAATATATTTCAAATAAAAGCTTTTTTAAAAAATGCAAGAGGAATGGTGGATGTATGGTCTTTTATTTCTATTATTTTTTTTCCAAAAAAGGAATGTGGCGCGCATGGCATAACGCACTGGCCAGAGCATCAGCCATATCCGGTTGCATGATTTCTATGCCAAAAAGGCGACCTATCATAGCCATCATTTGATCTTTTGTGGCATGACCATATCCCGTTAAACTCTTTTTGATGGTATTGGGTGCATATTCGGCAATGCTTAATCCATGCCGTGCAGCCACAGCCATAGCCACCCCACGGGCATACCCCAAAGTTAATGCCGATTGAGGATTGATATTCACAAAAACGGTTTCTAGCACCATAATTTTAGGTTGGTGCTGTTGGATAATATCAGACAACTGCCCATCAATGTGCCCTAATCGTACGGCAATGTCCGTTCCTTTAGGACGAATACATCCAAAAGGCCCTAAACGTTCTGTGCCTAAATAATCGATCATGCCCCAACCCATGAATCGACTGCCAGGATCAATGCCCAGTATCCGCATCGATGATCTCGTGTTCGGGTTTCAGAGGCGATTCCGGTAACCAAATCAACAATGGTACGGCAATAACCACAGACGAATATGTCCCAATAATAATGCCCATTAAAATGGGTAAGCTGAGATTTGCAATCACTTCACCGCCAAAACAATACAACATGATCAAAGCCAAAAGAGCCGTTGAAGAGGTTAACAGGGTGCGCGATAAGGTTTCATTTAAACTGGCATTCACCAGATGGGGCATCCCGATTCCCTTACCACGATTGTCTAAACGTTTTTCTCGAAGTCGATCAAAAATCACGACCGTATCATTAATAGAATAAGCTGCCGTAATCAAAATGGCCACCACCGCGCTCTCGTTAAATTCAAATCGTGTCCACATAAAAAAAGCCAACAGTCCCAAACAATCATGTAATAATGCCACAAAGGCGCATATGCTGAATTGCCATTCAAAACGAAACCAGACATACGCCATCATGGCCAGTAATGCCCAAAAAATTGCCAACGCCCCATTTTTAATCAATTCTTTACCCACTTTTGGACCAATGGTTTCGATTTTTTTATAGACCGCCGTTTCTCCCAAAACCCCTCGAATATGATGCAATAGTTTTGGATCCTGAATATCAGTGCGTAACAAGAGTTCATTCCCCGTTTTTCCCACGGATTGTACCGTCACCTCGTGTCCTATTTTTTCCCGCAATTGGGCCCGTAACGTGTTGATTTCTGTGGGGATTTTCAGTTCTACCTCTAGGATGGTTCCACCACGAAAATCCACCCCCAGATTCAATCCCCTAAATTGGTACCCCAACATGACGATACCCATCATGATGAGCAATAAACCAAGGGGTAACCACTTGAATCTTAGAAATGAAATGGAAAATGATTGTGGCAAGGAAATTAATGCCATGGGCACCTCTCTGAAATTACAGGAAAATCCATAAAAGGGCAGATCTAATCTTATTTTTTCCCATTATCTCATGATTAATCCCAACAATACAGGGGGGAAAAAGAGGCAAGAATTGCAAGGGATTGATAATGTTGCATAATCCGTTGGGTTTTACTGCGTCATTTATCCCATCCGACAACCTGTTCCTTCTTCCACTCAGCATGCCAAAAGGAACCCCTCTGTTTTTCTCTTCAACCCCTTGGGCTGCCTCTGTTTTTTTTAAATCGACAGGGTTTGAGGATTTTTCCATGCCACCCATTGGCCAACCAAAAACCGGGTTAATAAAATGGCGGTAAATAATGAAATCAAAATACCCATGCCCATGGTCACAGCAAACCCACGCACAGGTCCAGATCCGCATATATACAGACATAATGCACCAATCAATGTGGTAATGTTGGAATCTAAAATTGATTTCATGGCTCTGGAATACCCCGCAATAATGGCATTGGCTACGGATGCCCCTTTTCGCAATTCTTCTTTGATGCGTTCATTAATTAGCACATTGGCATCAACGGACATGCCCACAGTCAGTGCAATCCCCGCCAATCCTGGCAGCGTTAATGTGGCCCCAATCATAATTAAAAGGGCAACCAAAAACAGCAGGTTAAAGGTAATGCCCAGTACGGCAAAACATCCAAAATAGGCATACGTCATAACCATCCATATGGCCACAGCCACCACCGCCAATGTGGTACCGCGGGTTCCCGCCGCAATGGAATCATTACCCAGACCTGGACCAATTAATTTCTCTTCTTGGATAATCAGAGGGGCAGGCAATGCACCAGAATTAATCATGGTGGCCAATTGTTGGGCTTCTTCAAGTGTCATATTTCCACTGATAACAGCTGTTCCATTGGTGATGTGGGCTTGGATAACGGGCGTGCTGAGAATTTCCCCATCAATAACAATGGCCAATGCCCGTTTATGATTTTCTGGGCGTGTCAAATCGGCAAATAATGTGCGCCCCTCTGGGGTAAATTCCAATGTAACCACAGGTTGTTCCGCCCCATAATCGCGCGATTGGTACGTGGCCACAGAGCGTAAAATTTTCTCACCAGACATGACCGACTTTTTTTCAAGGGGAATGCGGCGTGATTTGTTGTTTTGATACGGCATGGAGATGCAATCATTGTCACCAGAACCCACCCAATGAAAGGCCAATTGCGCCGTTTTTCCCAGCAATGTACGCACCCGATCTGGATCATCAAATCCAGGAATTTGCACAATAATTTGGCGTGCTCCTTGCTGATAAATGATGGGCTCTAATGCGCCCGTTTCGTCAATACGCTTGCGAATAATTTCAACCGATCGACCCAAGACATCTTTTACCATCATCTGACGCTCGGATTCGGGAATGTGAAGGGTGCATTTTCCATTTTCTGACGTCATCCATTCCAAGGTCACGTTGTCCATACGGGTGACGACTTTTTTCAGTCGGGTTAAGTCTGTTGGATTCAGTAAAATAAAACTAGCACCATAGGGATCTGATTGCATTTGTCGATATAAAATCTTTTCTTTTAACAAAATAGGGCGTAAAAATTGCATGACGCCATGACAACGCTGTTGGATATAATTTTCCGTATCCACATCCAGGGATAAATGCATGCCACCAGATAAATCCAGGCCCAAGGTCATGGTTTTTGCAGGCAGCCAGCTGGGCAGATTTTCTCTTATATGGGATGGTAAAAAAGTAGGCAGCACCATTAAAATACCCCAAACGGCACATAAAATGACGGCGAGCAATGTCCAACGTTTCATGGATTCCCCCTGTTGTTTTCTGACCTTTTATTTTTGGATCAGCGATGGTTGAGGCCTTGAAAAACGGCCCTATGTTTCAATTATCCACAGTATACATGGTTTTGACATGACACGGATGGGCTGTGACTAAGTTTTTTATACCATCATTGATCCAATGTTGGCCCCATAGAAGACGTGACCTGTAAGGGGACAGATAAATCTGCCACCTTTTCCATCAGAGGAATCAAACCATCGCGGACAGAAACAATGTGATCTTGGCGAACCTGAAAAACCAACTCATCGTGAATTTGCATGACAAGAGATGCATCATAATCTGGATTTGCTCTCATCCACTGATGACTGGCGATCATGGCGCGTTTGATGATGTCGGCACTGGTCCCTTGCAATGGGGCATTAATGGCTTGACGTTCGGCTCCTGCTCTGACAAAGGCTTTTGCATGATCTGCCCCTGCAATGATGCAGCGCCGGCCCCATAATGTGGTGACATATCCCAAAGTGCGTGCATTTTGTCGCGTGCGCTCTAAATAATTGGAAATTTCAGGGTATGCGGTGAAATATCGATCAATCATGGTTTTGGCCATAATCCGATCGATGCGCAAATGTTCCGCCAGACCAAAAGCGCTGATGCCATATAAAATTCCAAAATTAATGCCTTTGGCGGTTCGACGCATGTCGGGGGTAACGGCTTTGTCATCGCAATGGAACAATTGGCTGGCCGTTTGGGTATGAATGTCAAGATTATTCTGAAAGGCCCGTTGTAAAGACGGTATGGGCCCCATATGGGCCAACAAACGCAATTCGATCTGAGAATAATCAAGACATAAAAATTCATAACCGGATGGGGCTTTGAACTGAGCACGCAACAGGCGACCGCGCTCTGTGCGAATGGGAATATTTTGCACATTGGGTTCCAAAGAGGACAATCGTCCTGTCGATGTGGTTGTTGTGCTGTATGTGGTGTGAATGCGTCCGGTTTCAGGATTAATATGAGTGCGCAGCCCTTTGGCATAGGTGTTGATTAATGTGCTGATTTGTCTCCATTCCAATACTAATTCAGCCAACGAATACCCCATGGCGGCAAAACGAGACAACACATCGCTGTCGGTATGGTATGCACCAGATTTCCCCTTTTTTCCATTGGGCCACCCCAAATCTTCGAATAATATTTTTCCCAATTGTTTGGGTGAAGCAGGATTAAACGTTTGTCCAGCGAGATTCATGATTTGATTAGAAAGGTTTTTGGCCTCGTCTCCCCATTGTTTTTCCAGTTTTTCTAATCCATGGGCATCAATACTGATGCCTGTATGTTCTATTTCAGCAATAATCGGAATTAATGGCCGATCCATCCATTCATAGGTGCGCATCAACTGTTTTTCACGTAAAGCAATGCGGTTTTTTTCCCACACCACCAGCATGGCTCTGGCTTTTTGCGACGCATTCCAATGCATGACGTCATCCCCCCAACCAAACCCGTTAAAAATAGAAGCCAAATCATGTTTAATCTTTGTGCCATTTAGAATATACGACAACAGCATAAGGTCATCAAAAGGGCCCATGAATGGGGCGTGCTGGATGTGTTTATGCATCCAAGTTTTGGCATCATGAACAATTTTAATGCAATGAGGGTCTTGCCAAATGCGCATCAATGCATCCTCATCGATTGGGGCGCAATGTTTTTCGTCCCAACAGGCCATCACACCGTCATTGTCACAGACCAGAGCCACCTGTCCCGTTTCAATGATTTGATCTTCTATACTGAGTTGGGTTTCTGGGATGCAAGCAATATCAGGAAAATGCTGGGGAATATTCATGCCATATGAGGCAGAGGCAACGGGTTGTAAGGCCAGTTCTGTGGATTGCGTGTATGATTCAGCCTTCATGATGCCGCGTTCATGCAATCGATTTGCCAAGGTTTTCAGATGAAATCTGTTTACAAAATCCCTTAATGCCTGTGGGTTGGGATGTCTTGCCCATGTCCAGTTTTGCAGATTCCATTGATCGTCCCAAAACGTATTTTGTAACAAGGCCAAATCATAACACATTCGTGCTTGATCGGCATATTGTGCCACCAGATCTCTCTTTTTTGCCGAGGTTAATTGATGCGCATTATCAATTAATCCCTGAACAGAACCAAAGGTTTGAATCCAAGTGGTCGCCGTTTTAATGCCTACTCCAGGAATCCCTGGAATACCATCAGCCGTATCGCCAGCCAATGCTTGAACATGAGGAATTTGATCCGGTCGTACCCCCCATAATGTTTCAACGGCATCGGCATCGAGAATGCGATTTTTCAGAGGATCATACATGCTGACGCCCGGTTGAGATAATTGCAGCAAATCTTTGTCAGAGGTCACAATATGAATGGTCCAACCCATGATTAATCCTTGGTGCGTAATGCTGGCGATTAAATCATCGGCTTCTATACCTGGTTTGCTGATGCATGGAATGGTCATGTGGGCGCAAAATTCTTGAATGATGGGAAATTGGGCCGATAATTCCGATGGTGTTGGTGGTCTGTGGGCCTTGTACTCTGGATATACATTCTGTCTAAAAGTGGATTTTCCGTGGTCGAAAACAATAACACCATGGGTGGGGGCGTGCTGGTCTTGCCAGCGTAAAATCATGTTGGCAAAGCCCATAACGGCGCCTGTGGCCACACCATCTGGCGTGTTCAGAGGAGGCAGAGCGTGAAAGGCCCGGTGCACAAAACCAGAACCATCAATGATCGTTAATGTGGGCATCAGGCCATGTTACATAAGAAATAGTATAACAGACAGGATAATATGGGTTTTGTGTTTTGGCTATCAGGCTGTACGCGTTAATGGGATCCCTCAAGAGAGCATTGCCTCGTTTTTTTATCCCATTGTTTATATAAAAAGCTTCTCTTAAAAAGAAACACCATAGGCGTATTTTTGATCCCATCAGTCTGACTCCATCTCACCATGATTGGTCCATGTCGCCTTTGGCAAGAGACTTTAGAACGGGAGGGAGGGTGGACACGGTCATGTTTTAAAACATTTTTGGGTCCAGAGCTCCCCAGTCTGTAAGGTTTTCTATTACCATTCTTCTATTCTGGACGCGCAGACCTCCCGTCAAACCCATGCCATAGCCAGTAGCCAAGAGATGTCATCCTGCACCCCGTGGACACAATGGCCTTTAACCCTGGGCAGAACGAGGCATTCTGGGGCGACTGTGGCCAGATCGCGTTGTATTGCCTAGCGGAGGTTCAGGATCACTGTGAGATTGGTTTTGCAATTGTACTAAATTTTTCCCCTCATCCACCCAGTTTTTCCAACGTTCCGATGAAAACCCCATTTGTTGCAGGTTTTCTTCTTGTTTCTGAAAAAACTGCTCCATGGCTTGATGCAATTCCACGCCTTTATCCGATAAGGCCACCAGTAAAACCCGCCGATCATGTTGACTGGAAGATGTTTTTAAATACTTTGCCGACAGCATTTTCTTTAAATTATATGACGGATTAGATCCTTCGTAAAAATGATACTTAACGATTTCATTGACTTTGAACATGTTTTTTCCAATGTGATACACAATCAGCGCTTGGGTCGCATTTAAATCGCATTGTTGGCATTCTTCCAAGAAAACCTGGATATGGTCCAGAAAAAATCGCTGCAGTGAGCCCAGAATGCTTATGCTTTGAACGTACATATTTTTTGACATGACTTTTACCTAATGATTCTTTGTGTGTTGTTCAGATAGCATGAGTATTTTGATTCTGTCAATTTTTTATATCAAAAACCCTAAATTACAATGGTTTGCCTGGGTTTTTTCATGATGTGGGTCAAAAAAGTACATGCATTATACATAAAAAAGTATTTTTCAAGAAGGGTTAAAAAAGGTTGTTTTTTAAGGCTAATTTTTTGCTTTTCTAATTTTTTATTAAAATTTTATGTAAAAAAAATACATGCTCCTATTTTAAAAATTTTTAAAAATTGACCCTAAAAAGACTGGTCTGTGACATTTTTGCACCATTTTTGTGACCGTTTTCAGCCCTATTTTCCTAAAAACAGACCATTTGTGTTTCCCAGAAATGTTTAGCCCTTTAAGGCATACGTATAATGTGGTGAACCCGATGACGGAATGGAGGGCATAATGGTCTGGCCCATGGCAGAGGAGGCTGACCCAATACAATGGGGCGCAGCTTGCATTGATTACTGAGAAAAAGAGACGTATCTTAAAAGTATGATTTTGAGTCGTGAAAATAATGGTACGCGTTCGTTTTGCACCCAGTCCTACTGGACGATTGCACTTGGGCAATGCCCGCACTGCGGTTTTAAATGCTTTGTTTGCGGCGCACCACGGGGGGGCCTTTGTTTTACGCATTGACGATACAGATGATGCCCGATGTCGTCCGGAATATGTTCAAGATATTCAACAGGATTTACGCTGGCTGGGATTGTCGTGGGACGAAGAATTTGCTCAATCTGCAAACGTAGAAACCCATCGTATGCTTTTTCAAACATTAAAAGATTCGGGGCGAGTGTACCCCTGTTTTGAAACACCAGAACAGTTGGCCATATGGCGAGAGCAACAATTGTCTGCCCATTTGCCCCCACGATATGATCGCGTAAAGGGGAAATCCGTGCCAGAGCATGATCACCCCTATTGGCGCTTTGCCCTGAGTGAAAAAGAGATACAATGGAACGATTTAATTCAGGGGCCCATGGTGTGCGACACCCGACATCTCAGCGATCCTGTGGTCATGCGTCAGGATGGGACCATGAGTTATTTGCTGTCAAGCGTTATGGATGATGTGGATCGTCGCATTACCCATATTATTCGTGGGGCGGATCATTTGACCAATACAGCCATTCAAACTGAAATGATGCAGGCATTGGGGGCAAATATTCCATTTTGGGCACATTTTCCCTTGATGTTGGATCAGAATGGGGACAAATATTCCAAACGATCAGGGGCGAAAAGCCTGCAAGAATTAAAAGAAGAAGGGTGGTTGCCGTCTGCCATTGTCCAAGCGGTGGCTCAATTGGGCCTGTCGCACCAAATCAGCGGGGATTTTGCCCATATGGCATCGCATTTTTCCTTATCAGAATATAGTAAATCCAATGGTAAATTTTCCATGCAAGATATCGCCATTATTCAAAGTCGGTTGTGGGCTAATATGGCGTACGAGGATTTATCCCCAGATGTACAGGCGAGTATTGATCCTGGGCTGTGGCCTGTTGTTCGAAATAATATTGTATTGGCTGGGGATATTGCTCGGTGGCAACAGATCTGTACCGATCCACATTGGGTGGCACCAGATGGCATGGACGGGTCAAGCTTACCTCAAGATTTTTGTACCACGGCCATTAATGCCTTGAACACAAGAGCGATTTCTAAACAATCGGGTGAACCGTTAAGAGAATGGGTGTGGCAACCAGATCCTTGGCACCATTGGGTTAATGCCATCATGTTGGTTCATCCAAACCTGAAAAAAGGATTGGTGGCGCGAACACTGCGCATGATGTTAACGGCACGTACGGGGGGTCCAAAAATGGAGGATTTACTGCCGCTGTTGCCACCAAAAATTGTTCAATGTCGTTTAGAGCGCATGCATGACGCGCTGTTGAGTCCGTCTTGATCAGGGTTTGGCATCACTGTACCACCAATCACAGTGGGCAATGGTTTGGGCGGGCGCACAGTGCACCCAGTTTAGGCCGTCACGCCACAAGCGTATTTTGCCTCCTGGCATGATCAAGGTATAGCTGGGGTTTTGATCTGGATGGGTCATGGTTTGCCGAGTAAACAGAACTTCTGCAATGGCACAGGATGCCGATCCGCACCCTTGGGTCAAACCCACACCGCGTTCCCATGTTTTCACGAAAAATGTGTCACCGAACCAATTGGTACGTGTATGTTCTGAAAAATTGGCGGGCGGGTGCTCTAATTTTGGCCAAACAAAGGACACATTGATCCCGTCGGGAAAGTCACCGTTACTGGCCAACCATGATTCAGGCAGTCCCTCTGGCACAGGGCCCAATACAACGGCATGAGGGTTTCCAATATACGCGGGAATGCCCACTACTCTGCGCTGCAGGGATGGAATCCAAAATGACGTTTGGGATGCATCAGACCCTGGGGATGGGGGTGACTTTTTTTCCAGGCCTATGGTGACGGATCCTTGGGCAATGGCGATGGTGTGATCGGGCATTTTCCAGCCTTGAACGGCTCCCACAGGTCCATACAATGTAACAATTTGCCCAACAGCTGTGTTTAAATAAGCAATAATACAGCGCATTCCGTTTCCGCACGCCAGCGCCGATGAACCATCATGATTCCAGATGCTGGTTTTTAGGCTGGATGGGACTTTTTCTGACGGATATTGACAAACCATAACTTGGTCTGCCCCGATGCCCGTTTGAAAGTCACTGATGGCCCTAATGGCTTCAGATGACCACGACATCTTTTCATGGGGGGGAATGACCAGAATGGTGTTTCGCAATGAATGCATTTTAATGACGTTAATGGAGCTGGGCATAGGGGCATTGCTTTCTTTTTGTAAAGATATGATAATTTAATCGAGATCTCTTGGATCAGCAACACCAGGTTTACATGCAAAAATATTTAATTGACGTGTTCATTTGAACATACAATATTGTACATAACCCCATGTTTTTTCCATCCAATCAACAAATAAAACGATTGTATTCGAATAATAACTCTGATGATGATCTGACATAACACCATTGGATCGCCATCAAAATTAGACTTTGATTGCCATTTTGATGTATTCTGAGCGCAAGATATACGTGCCCAAGAGTATGCTGGTTTCTGTGTTTTTTAACTCTGTTGATGTTAACCCATGTGGGGCGGCAACAGGGAGGGGCAAGTCATTTCAAAATCATCAGATGGAAAACCACGATGATGTTGCCTGTGGGTGGACAGTATCATGACCGTTTTTTCCTGGGCGCATCAAGAACAGTATCAAAAATTGTTTGCGTGCTTGCCAGATCCTGCCGGCATGCGTTTTGTCGGCGGTGTGGTGCGCAACAGTTTGCTGGGCATTGCTTGGGATGATGTGGATTTTGCGACTCTGTATCACCCCGAAGAGATAACCTGTTTTTTTAAATCCCATGGGTACAAAGTCATTCCCACAGGCATTGATCATGGTACGGTAACGGTATTGTGTGATGGCCACAGTTATGAAATCACTACATTGCGTCGAGATATAGAAACCGATGGCCGTCACGCTGTGGTGGCGTACACATCACAGTGGGAAGACGATGCCCAGCGCAGAGATTTTACCATGAATGCCTTGTACGTCGATCATTGCGGATGTTTGTATGATTATGTGGGCGGACAAAAAGACATTGAAAATCAAGTGATTCGGTTTATTGGGGATCCCGCACAGCGCATCAGGGAAGATTATTTACGTATTGTACGGTTTTTTAGGTTTTGGGCTCTGTATGGCCATACGCCTGATGCCGATAGTTTGGAAAAATGTGTGGCTTTGAAACACAATCTGAACCAATTGTCCAGCGAACGTATCACCAAGGAAGTGATTAAACTGTTGGGTGCAAGAAATCCCTGGCCTGTGGTGCGCTGTTTGTATGCCTATGGTTTTGATTCTTTATTGTGGGGGCATTCTGGTCAGATGAGTGGCATTTCTGGGTTGGAACGGGTAGAAAAAATGTGGGGTCCAGCGCCATTGTGGGTACGTTTTGCCTTTTTATCACGAGTGATGCCGCGACGTTTGACCTTGTCGAACGATCAGAAAAAACATTTGAATGCCTTGTGGACCCCCCTATTCTCAAATCAAGACACCATGGCATTGTTGCAAAAGAAATCATCTCAAAATGGGAAAGATCTTTGGTTGGCGGCATTAAGCAGCGTGTACCAGTACGATCTACATTGGACCAAAGAGCGGTTATGGATGGCCGCATTAACCCATATGGGTTCTGGCGATGTGCGCTCGGAGAATACAACAGGAAACGACCCCGCAGAGGATGGCGATTTAACGGGGTTACACGTCTGTAAAAACATGATGGACGCATTAGATTGCCTAGATTTTCCAAATTTTTCTTTGTCAGGACGCGACGTCATGGCCTTTGGAGTTTCTGGCCCAGATATTGGACGGGTGTTGAATCAAACCAAGGCATGGTGGATCGGTTGTGAAATGCGTCCCAGCCATGAAGAATGTGTGCACTATGGAAAAACGTTGGTTGCTGTACCTGCAGAAAAAGAGTTGGGGCAGGTTCAATCGTGTAGGACCGATCATGGGGGCATGATTTCTAAAATAATAGAAAAAAATTGATGTATTGTTTTTTGGGTCTATAGGGAGAGGCAGATGCATAGCATTGGATGTGAATTTTAGGTCCATTCTTCCATGAATTATGAACAGATTAAAGCGCTATTTCAGTACTGTGGATAAAATCCATGCATTGTTTTATTTTTTACATAAAAGTTAGGCAAAACAAGGGTTTTTTGCGTTTTATGCCTGTGGATAAGTATGTAGATAAACTGTAATTTTTCCCTTGACCTTGCTGTACAATCCATGCTAGTTTTTTAATTGTATTTTGATGGTTAAGTTTTTTCTATTGATCTCTTTCAATGCGGTATCAGGATTCGCCCAAAAACGTTTTATTTGAGTCCTGTTCGGTTTTACAAGAAGTCACCAGTCGTTTGTATAACTTTGGTTTGTTTTCCCTTTTTTATACAAATTGATGGATAGAAAAAAGTGATAGGATTGGGGGTGGGATGGGTGATGAATACGCCATCAAAACACATACATGTGTTTTAATCGTGTTGTTGTGTGTTAGGCATACCATGGTTTTTGGGTGCATTAATGCAGAAATACACAGGTGCAGTTTTATTTAGAGCAGTCTCCGCGGTCTGAAAAGTTTGATCATAAAGTCTGAAATACAACAGGGAACTTTTTGAATCTGTCAGGAGAGCAAGAAATGACTGCGCATTTGCCAGTGATGTGTCAAGAAATCGTACAATTATTTTCAAATCAAAGGGGGCCGCTGCATTTTGTCGATGCTACTTTTGGCAGAGGGGGACATACCCAAGCTCTGTTACAAGGCATTTCGGGCGCACGCGTGACCGCCATTGATCGAGATCCTGATGCCATTGCTTATGGTCACAGTTTGATTCCCGTTTATGGCCATCGTTTGCGTATGGTTCAATCTCGTTTTTCCGATTTTCCCCAGCTGTTTCAAGGAGAGCATATTGCGGGTGTATTGTTTGATTTTGGGGTTTCGTCACCACAATTGGATAATCCGGCACGTGGTTTTTCTTTTATGCATGATGGTCCGTTGGATATGCGCATGGAAAAAGCTGGGCAATCTGCATCCGATTTGGTGAATGATTTACCGGAACATGATTTGGCTGACTTGATTTTTAAATATGGCGAAGAGCGCGCCAGTCGTCGCATCGCCAAAGCCATTGTTCAATTCAGGTCCAAGACTCCTTTTCAAACAACAGAACAGTTGAGCAGCGTGATTCAAAGTGTTTTACCGCGTAGAGGAAAACAGCATCCAGCGACCAAAACGTTTCAAGCATTGCGCATTGCCGTTAATCAAGAAATTGATGAAATAGAGATGGTTTTACCTCGAGTTTTACCCCTGTTGCAACCAGGTGGGTGCATGATCGTCATGTCATTCCATTCGCTAGAAGATCGTATTGTGAAAAATTTTTTTAAAACATCCGATGCTTTTTCTGAAAAAACAAAAAAACCTATCCGTGCCCAACGTGCAGAGGTATGTGCCAATCCGCGATCTCGATCAGCCTGTTTGCGATACGGGGTACGTCCATCATGAGGGTCATTTTGTTTTTTACGATTTTAATGACCATGATGACGGCTGCTTTTTTATTTCGGGTCAAGCACGAAGTCATTGGCATAGAGCGTCGTATGGTACAATTAACCAGCAATATATCCTCTGTACAAAGAGAAATGAACACGTTGCGCAATGAATTAGCCCATTTGATTCAACCGGCACGCATGGTGGCAGTGGTGGGAGAAAGCACCCCCATATCCACCTTGAAAAGGAGCCAGCTGGTCTCATCCCAACCGCCAAGCCATTAACATGAAGGATTTTGAATGGGCCTCTCATCGAGAAGAAGGGCGCACCACAGATAACCTTGATTTTGCCCATGATTGTGTTGGATTGCCAAAATCGCGCGTTTTGATCGTGGGGGCATTTTTTTGTTTTTTGTTGTTTTTGATTATGGTGCGTTTGTGCATCGTGTGTTTAACCCCTATGGGCTCTACAGATCAGGGAACAAAACACATCGTACGCGCGGCATTATTGGACCGTAACGGGTATTTTTTGGCCAGCAGTTTGGATACGTTTTCCATTTATGCTCACCCCAACAAAGTAATGGATAAAGAAGAAGCCATTGCCGCATTGATCGGCATTTTTCCCAGCATTGATAAGGCCCGTCTGATTCGGAATATGCATTCTAAAAAATCTTTTGTGTGGATTTCCAGGCACGTGGCGCCCAATAAAAAAATGGCGGTCAAGGCATTGGGCATTTACGGGTTGGATGTACTGAGCGATTCCAAGCGTATTTATCCTATGGATCGCATTTTTTGCCATGTATTGGGGACAACAGATTTGGATCAACAGGGTTTATCCGGCTTGGAAAAGAGTTTAAACCAGCGTTTGATGCAATCTAATGAACCTGTGCGAACATCCTTTGATTTGCGGGTACAAAATATTTTGTATGATGCGTTATCTCATCAAATTTCGGAACATAATGCCGTTGGGGGCAATGGCATTATTGTGGATCTGCAAACGGGTGAAATATTGGCCATGGTATCTTTACCCGATTTTTCGCCTTCCCAGCCCATTTACCCCACAGATCCTGGATATTTCAATCGAAATATGAGTGGGGTGTATGAATTTGGATCCATTATGAAGATTGCCAATACGGCGGTGCTGTTAGAAAACAAAAAAGGGACATTGCGATCGGTTTTTGATGCGTCTAGACCGATTTATATTGGCCGACATCGGGTAACAGATTTTCGTGGACAAAATCGGCCGCTTAATGTAGAAGAAGCCTTTGTCTATTCATCCAATATTGCCCATGCAAAAATGGCGGCCGCCGTGGGCGGAGCAGCACAAAAACATTTTTTTGAAAAAATAGGATTTTCTCGCAGCATAAAAACAGAATTAGGGTGGTGTGCTCGACCTCTGTTTCCAAAAGGAAATTGGCCTATAGGACGTGTAATGACGGCCGGATACGGTTATGGATTTGCCGTTACACCTTTGCATGTGGCGGCCAGTTTAATTCCTCTGGCCACAGGTATAGCAAAACCTGTTACCTTTTTAGCATCTCCCAAATATCCAGGCGTGCGTATTTTAAAGCCGTCTACGGTCAAGGACATTCTGTATCTAATGGGGCAAGCTGTGGAAAATGGTCAAGCCAAAAAAGCGGCAGCCATCAACTGTGTGGTGGGGGCAAAAACGGGAACAGCCAATGTTCGTGTTGGTGGTCGATATGCAGAAAAGCAAAATCTGACGTCTGCGGTGGCTGTTTTTCCTCTAGAGTCTCCTCGGTACGGCATTGTTCTGTCTATTGATCGGGCAAAAGCAAGCGCAAAAACCTATCATTACGCTACGGCTGGTTGGATGGCGGCACCTGTCATTTCTCGATTGGTCCAGGAATTGGCTCCTTTATTGGGTGTGATGACGCCAGAATCTGAAGACAGTGGGGTGGCTGCAAAAAAATCAAAAAAGTAAGAATGTGTTTTCAAAAGAATGGTTGTTTAATCATCTTTCATAGCTGTCCTCGTATAATCAGAAAAATGATTGAATAGAGAGAATAAAGTGAATCAATTTTTTCGGATCAGTTTGGCCATCGCCATGGCTGTATTGATGACGTCATCTGTGCAAGGGATCAGAGGAGTGGGTGCCGTCGGAGGAGCTGTTGCTCTAAAAGCATTAAAAAACAACGATAGCAGTAGCAATAGCCAGCCACAAACACCCCCATCACCAACACCCCCACCACAATCTTCTGCCTCACCTGCCGCTGCAGCATCTACGGGACTAGCAGCAATGCAAACAAGCGGTCAACTGGTTACCGTTGCTCTGACAAAAATGCAAACCATCATAAAAAATGTTACGTCGTGTGAATATCCTTATCGGTGGGGTGTTTTTGCAGGGGATTATTGTTACCGTCAATGCTCTGTGATTTGTGCGCCCCCTCTGTAAGTAGACCGTTTGACAAGAATTACCCTTCCAAACCCCATACCCCGTCTTGTCATGAACAAAAAAATGGGTCATCATAACGTTATGTTGTGCGCCTTTAGCTCAGCTGGATAGAGCATCGGCCTTCTAAGCCGGTTGTCGCAGGTTCGAATCCTGCAAGGCGTGCCAAAACATCGTATTATTTTATGCATCCAAATTTTTCATCCATGATTTTATAAAAGAATGGTCAGAGAGAAGAATTCTAGGCTTTCCCTCTTTACAAACCATTTCCTAGGTGATGGAATACACAAAAGACCTTTGGGATGTCTGATTCACAGATACAAGGTTACAGGAGGAAGCAGTCGTGGAAATGCATACAGTATCAGCACAAGGGTTATCTTTTGTCGGGTTATTTCTGCAGGCTGATTGGATTGTCAAAACGGTGATTATCATCTTATTTTTGGCCTCAGCCATGTCGTGGGGCATCATTTTTTCTAAATGGTATATGTTGCGTCAGTACAACAGAGAAGCCGATGAAACCAGCAATACCTTTTCAGATGCCAGCATGGATAAAATTGATGGACGGTTTAATCACGGTGGTTCCACCCAGTATATGGTCAGTATTGCCGCCCAAGAATGGCGCCATATGAAGCGATTTCCAGGTCTGGATCAACGACAACTGGGGCTGCAACGATTGGAACAATTGCTGGCCATGCATATGGACCAAGAACGTGAACGCATGAGTACACAGATGAGTGTGTTGGCCTCTATTGGGTCTATGGCGGCGTTTGTGGGGTTGTTTGGGACCGTTTGGGGAATTATGAATAGTTTTCAGGCCATTGCCATGAGCAAGAATACGTCTTTGGCGGTGGTGGCGCCCGGTATTGCCGAGGCATTGTTTGCCACAGCCATTGGATTACTGGTGGCCATCCCAGCCTCTGTGGGGTACAGTAAATTAACGAGTTCTATCAACAGTTATGCCATGAGAATGGAGATTTTTTCCCAAGAACTCTTGGCCTGGTGCATGAGGTTATAATTGATGAAACGTCGTCGCTCTTCTCGTCAACAACCTGCATTACGTCATGAAATTAATGTGACGCCTTTTGTAGATGTCATGTTGGTTTTATTGATTATTTTTATGGTTTCTGCCCCCATGATGCAGGTCAGTGTGCCTGTGAATTTGCCCCAGGGCGGATCAGGAACCAGTACAGAGGTTGATGATCCAATTATTGTGAGCATTGATGAGCAAGAGCAGTTGTTTTTAAAGGATACTGCAATGGATCAATCTCAATTGTTGGCCCATTTGGCATCCCTGCCCAGTGGTTCTGCATCCAAGATTTATTTGCGTGGGTCGCGTTCCATCCCCTATAATGCAGTCATCAAAGTCATGAATTTATTAAAAGCAGCGGGTTTTTCCCAAATTCATTTGGTGGTGGAACAGGCAATGGAAGGTAAGAAAAAGTGAGAATATGGGCATTTTCAATCTCTTTTTTAATGCATATTGGGTTCATTTCATTGTTTTTTTTGCAAAACAATTTGTTTCCCCCAAAAACGCCTCCTGTTTTATCGGACATCAGTGCATGTTCTATCCCCTTAGAAGTAACAGCCGTCAGTGACATTTCTTGTGCGCCCATTTCTCGACCAAAATCACAGGTTTCGGAACCAGAGCCAGACAAACAGGTTGTCCAAGATGTATTACCCCAGCCAAAAATCGAGCCTGCACCTCAACCCGCTCCCGAACCTGAACCTATTCCAGAACCCGCTCCCGAACCTGAACCTATTCCAGAACCCGCTCCCGAACCTGAACCTATTTCAGAACCCGAGCCCGCACCTGAACCCACGGCACCTGTGGTACCCAAAAAACAGCTTAAAAAAGAGGTTGAACGGCCCAAGAAAAAGAAAGATTCTAAGAAAAAAGATCAGAAAAAGTCAAAATCACATGCAAAAAAAGAAAAATCCAAATATGTGGATCCAGTAGAAGAATTATTAAAAAAGCACAGGGAATCTCAAAAAAAAAAGTCAAAGATTTCTGACTCTATTAACGTAAATCGAGACAAGGATTTGGTTCGCGGTTCCAGCGCAGAGACTCCCATTACGGATCCTGATTCCGATTCGGAATATGGTGCACCCGCCATTGGACCGCAAATGAGCATGAGTGAAATGGATCGCATTCAGCGATTGTTTGAAAATGCTTGGACCATTCCATTGCGTGCAAGCGAAGGTGGAAAATTAATCATTCAGGTCCGCATTGCCATGAATCGTAATGGCACAGTGAATCATGCAGAAATCCTCCATGATTCCAGCAGCAGAGATCATCCCGTCTATCCTATTGGTTGCGACAGCGTATTGCGTGCCGTTAATCAGTTTCGTACAGAATCATTGCCGCTGCGAAAAGAAACCTATGCCCAATGGCGAGACATCGTGATTACTTTTTCCCCAAAATAACTCGAAAATCTATGCATAAACCCAAGGTATAGGCAGAAAGTCAGATATATCTGATAGAGGTGTCTGGCCTTGCCAAAGCACAGACCATTCACAGGAACCAATGAATGGAAACCCTCTGGCAGGGGAAATTAACGATACCGCATGGTGCAACCAGATCGAGAAAATAATGGCTCTGGGGTATTACAATCATGGCGCCGTGTCCATAAATAATCCAAAACAGGATTCTGTTTGTGCTGCTCATGGTGCAACGATGCGCCATTCAAAGTGGCATCCAGTGCATCCAATATTTTTTGTTCTTGCTGCAGCAAACGAAATTCATCCCAAAGTAAGGAATCATTGGTGGGCTCTGGGAATGAGGTGGTATTTTTGCATCGTTTGATCCAGTGTTTTCTGCATTTTTCCCAATCATTTTGCCAACGTTGAATCATTTTTCTGGCGTGACGGGTAATAAAATATCGGGCATTTTTTAAAATGGGTGTCACGCTGGAATCTTTTTCAGATACGGGATAATGCATTCATGAACCATTTGTTTAAAACTATAATTATTACCACAATAACGAGTATTGATTAACTAAAGGTTAAAAATATTCCAATTTGATTAATATTTTATTTTTATTTTAAATAATTTTTTATAAAAATTAAAAAATGATAAAGTATTTTTGATAAAAAAGAGGGATAATTTTTGGAGTTTTTTAAAGCTTGTGCCGCTATGGTTTCAAAATAAGTGTACGTTATGGGTGTAAAAATGGATAAATGCAAAATTCTTCTGGCATGGGCACTGTCTATGGGGGTAATGGGCGTGATGGGTAGTGAAAATAGCACGTGTTGCGAAATAAATTGTCGACAAAACGCTGTGAATAGGGCTCAAAATTATGGGGATTTTTTATCCGCAGCAGCAAAATGCAAGGGACCATTCAACAATGCCAGCTTTAATTCCCATGATCAATCGTCGCCTCCATCGGATTATAGTAACACAGGTGTGTTTAGCGGCCGATGATGGATGCCCTTGGACAGTTTGGTGGCGTACAGGTTGCATCTCGTTGGTTTCGCGTCCTTGGATCGTTCCTGAAACCCCTTACTGGCATGGTTTTTTACCTGTGGCTTTGCGTTACACCATCAGCCGTTCAACCTGCCGCCAATATGTCTGATGGGCTGTACCCAAATAATTTTAATAGGGGGGTAAGGGCAAGAGGGTGGTGGTTCAAGAGATGGTGTGCATCATCCATGGTGGATAGGGCCAGGTGATGCAGCCACGGATCTTCTTTTTTGGAAAAACGCATCGCACCATGACCACTTTGTTCGGTCCCTAAAATCGTTCCGCTGCCTCGCCACACCCAATCTTGCTCTGCAATTTTAAATCCATCTTGGCATGTGCGCATGAATTGTAATCGTTGTCGGGCGCTGTGACTTAATGGAGCAGAGTACAGGAAAAAACAATGCCCAGGGGTGGAATCTCTGCCCACACGACCACGTAGTTGGTGCAACTGGGATAGACCAAAACGTGTACTTTCCTCGATAATCATGGTGGATGCTTGGGATACGTGAACACCGACCTCGATCACCGTTGTGGTGACCAAAAGGGGGTGTATGCCTGCCGAAAATGCCCTTATGGCGGCTTGTTTTTCTGATGCGGACAATCGGCCATGTACAATGCCTACCTGGCCAGGGAAAAGGTTTTGCCAATAGGTGTAACGATGCTGAACGCCCAAATCCTCATCATCGATTGAGGGACAAACCCAGTACACACATTCTTTCCGATCCAGACATTTTTGAATCCAAGGGAGAAAGTCCTCTATTTTTTCAGCAGAAACCACATAACTGGTTACTGGTATGGCATTGTCACGTTTCTCAATCACACTGACATCCATATCCCCAGTAATCAAGCGTTGAAATGTACGTGGAATGGGGGTCGCACTGAGAAACAGTACATGGGGATTATGCCCTTTGTTCGAAAGGATTAATCGCTGTTGCACACCAAAACGTTGTTGCTCGTCAATGACCACCAATGCCAAATGCTCGAACTGGACAGAATCGTATAACAATGCATGAGTGCCCAAAATAATAGGGGCATGATCGGGACCAATGCGAACCCCTTTTCCCAAAATTAATTGTATGGGAATATCTTTTAACCAGCATTGTAACAATGCAAAATGTTGTCGAATCAGAGTCTCTGTTGGTGCCATCAAACAGGCCTGTTTTCCCGATGCGGCCACTTGGATCATGGCCAAAAAGGCCACCACCGTTTTTCCACTGCCCACATCGCCATTTAACAAACGCAGCATGGGCTTTTCACCGCACAGCTCTTGACGTATGGTTTCCCAAGCCATCTGTTGGGTTTGGGTTAAATCATGACCAAATTCCCCTAAAAACCCATCTTGAATCGTGGTGTTTGGGGGAATGCACAAGGGCGCTGATCCCTGAAAACGTGCAGCATGATGCCACTGTGTGCTGGCCATATGCTTTGCAATCCATTCGGCTCTGGCCAATGGGATTTTCCATGCCGCATGATGATTGGTCACAGAGCAATCGCCAGGAAAATGAGCCGTTTTAAAACAGGCATGCCACGACAAGGCCTCCGTCGGTCCTGCATTGTGTTGAGAATACTCCCTCTGTGGTGCATTGTGTTGGGGCATGACAATAGGGGACCACGATTGATCCGGCCAATGATTCAAAATATAGAGAATCCATTTAGAAAAACGCTGATTTTTGATGCCTTTTGGCAATGTATATTCTGGCATGATCAGGATTTTTTTATCAGGTTCTGGCCAAGGATCTGCTGGCTCTGGATGCACGATTTGGGCTAATCCATCAATAGAATAGGTGATATTGCCCTTGACCCACATACGAGATTTGGGGATCCACACTGGCTTTGGGTTTTGAAAAAAGACCAACGTCACGGCCGTTCCATCCACCATGGTGCAAGGAATAATCCAGGGGTTACGTCGGATTTTAATCCCCACAGTTATTTCCACGTACACCGGACCCCTTTGGGGCAAAAGGTTTTTTTGATAGTGTACGTAGTTTTTTGGCAAGCAAGACAACAGGTCAAAAAATGTAAGCATTCCAGCATGGCTTAGACGGCGTCCTAACAAGGGGCCAATGCCCGGAATCCATTGGACTTTGGTTTGTAAAAACGTCCAAACACACCCCTTCATCGGCTGCCTACATGTGTTTTAGGATATCCGTACATACTTTTTTCCCATCCCCGAAAACCATAAAGGTATTGGGTTCGTAAAACAATGGATTATCCAATCCGGCATACCCTGCGGCCATGGACCGTTTGATGAATAAAACCGTTTTGACTTTTTCCAAATTAAAAATGGGCATACCATAAATAGAACTGCTGGGATCTTTGGCCAAAGTATTGACAATATCATTAGCCCCGATGATTAATACGACATCACTTTCTGATAATTCCATGTTGCTCTCATCCAATTCCAGCATGGATTCATAGGGAACTTTGGCCTCGGCCAACAATACATTCATATGTCCAGGCATGCGTCCTGCTACGGGGTGAATGGCGTAATGGACGATTGTACCGTTTTCAGATAATTTTTCATTCAATTCTTGTAAAACATGTTGGGCGTGGGCGGCCGCCATACCATATCCCGGAATAATCACCACACGCGATGCTGAAGAAAGCACAAAAGCTGCATCTTCTGGTGATAAGGTTTGCACATGGCCTGTATGGGTAAGGGAGGCCGAAATGTTTGCAGATAAGGGCGCTGGAAAAATAACATCCTTCAAGGATCGATTCATGCCTTTACACATAATCCAGCTGAGTACTGCGCCTGAAAATCCAACAATACTGCCCACCACAATAAATAACGGGTGTTCCAAAGAAAATCCAATGCCCAACGTCGCCCAACCAGAGCACGCATTCAGCAAAGAAATGACCACAGGCATATCTGCACCCCCAATGGGCAAAACCACAGCGGTTCCCCATAATCCGCTGATCAATAACAAGGCAAACATGGACCACATATTCGGCCAAATCATCATTATAATGCTGACCAATACGCTGAAAAGCGTGACAAAAAGCAAGGAATGACGAGGCAGAAGAGACGAAAAATCCTGTTTTAGCCAGCCATGTAATTTCGCACCAGCAATCAAGGATCCCGTTAACGTAATGGCAGCCATAATGCCGCCGATGGCCAGCTCACATCGGGTTTGCATGGGAATGTTGCCACTGAACAATCCATGTAATGCCACCAAAACCAACCCAAGTAATGCCGTGGCCATGCCCACCAAAGCATGAAAAAAGGCCATCAATTGTGGCAAATGAATCATGGAAACGCTGCGTGTGATGCCCCAACCCAGACCACTGCCCAGCAGAATCGCCGCAACCCATTCCCATTGGGCCAGAATCAACGTATCCAATATGCTGCACGCTGCACAAGAAAAGCTGAGGGTGCTGTAAAAAATGGTTTTTTGTGATTCTTTTAAGGATACCAAGCTGGCAAAGGCCATGATGCAAAATGCCATGGATAATCCTGTACTGATCACGCGCGCCACATCTGGCCATATCCAGTGCAGTCCCGCAAGGGTCAAGCACAATGCCACAGTTTGACTGATTTTAGAACCTAAAATCACGGAAAGAACCCCTGGGTAATTAGGATTTTTCATCATCACAAGGGCGCTCCTATGGTTGTGGGATTATCGGTTGGGACATCCTGAACCGGCTCATGTTCAGCCAAAATTTGCTCCACCAATTCTGCCACCGTTGGGATAAATCCCTGGGCATAAAATGGATCTTGCGCAAAACGATAGGCGTTATGACCTGCAAATAATAAGTTATGATCAATGGAAGACCCGTGGGAAACGGCTTGCAGTGTCTTTTGAATGCAAAAAGAACGTGGATCCGGTTTTTGTCCGGTGCTGCCTTGGGATTGGCTCCAGTTGCTGAAGGCGCAGGCGCTGAGACATCCCATACAATCAATTTGATCCTGACGAATTTGATTGGCTTGATCCAGCGTCACAAAAATCAAAGTATTTGCGGGCGTTTTCATCCCATAATCGAAACCTTTGCCCATCCACGTCTGTGCCTTTTCAAAATCTTGGGCACGAACATAAACGCTGCGACCCCGTTCGCCCAATGCCAATAAGACGCACGAGTCAGCATGACTGGTTTCTGTATAAGGAATTTGTCGATCAGAACGTTCTTGTAAATTTTCCAAAAAAGCATTTTTGATGGCCGATGAATAAAATCCTGTTGGACTGAATCGATTCAAGAACACATCGCCCTGTTGTAAGGTTAACAATTTGGCCTTCCATGCCTTGGAAATGGGGCTCTCTTGGGTCAGCAAGGGGCGTGTTCCAAATTGAAAGGCAATGGGTCCCAATTCCTCGTTATCAATCCAGCTGGACCAATCTTTCAGCGACCACACCCCGCCAGCCATAATGATGGGCGTACGATACAGGCCAAATTCACGCATGGTTTCTCTTAAGGCCAGCACACGAGGGTACGGATCTTGAGGAATTAACGGATCTTCTGCATTGCTTAGACCATTATGCCCACCGGCACGCCAAGGGTCTTCGTATACTACGCCAGACAACCATTGGGCACTGTTTTTATACGACCGTTTCCACAGGGCGCTAAATGCTCTGGCCGAAGACACAATGGGGACATAAAATACTTTGAAATGTTCCGCAATATGGGCCAATCGATAGGGCATGCCTGCCCCGCAAGTAATGCCGTGAATTAAGGGGTGGACCTCTTTTAAAATGCCTTCCAGTATGGTTTCAACAGCCCCCATTTCCCACAACACGTTGATGTGAATGCGTCCTTTTCCACCAGAAAGATCATGGGCAATTTTGGCCTGAGCAATGCCGCCGGCAATGGCATGCTCAATAAGCTCTTGATGGCGCTTGGTCCGTGTGCGCTCAGAATACAGTATGGGAACCAAATTTCCGTTTTCATCCGTATAGTCCGCATTCACACCTGAAAATGTACCGACCCCGCCAGTGGCAGCCCAAGAACCCGCGGTTAATCCATTAGAAATGGAAATGCCTTTTCCACCTTCGATCAATGGGAGGACCTCTTGGCCAGATATGAAAAGAGGGTTCAAGGATGCCATGTGCAATAATTTGTCAAAGATCTCTTGCATTCTAAAGGAACGGAGTCATAAAAAGCAATGCAATGGATAAAAAATCCTATATACCAAGCATCACAACCCCGTGTTTCAATCAAAAATTCCCAGCTTACGATTGCATTCAATGAGGCTTTTATTTTATAATAGGCATCAGTCTGTGGGTAAAATTGGGTGTTTTAACCCACAACCATTCGTACGTATGGAATGAGCCAGCACCATCTTGTCAGAGGAGTTATCCCGTGCATACTAAAAAGATTGTTGTTTTTCGAGCCAGCTCTTGTCAAGAAAAACGGGTACCAATGACGCCAGGTGTGGCTAAAAAACTCATTGATTTGGGGTGGACCATTGCCTTGCAATCCGGTGCAGGATTAAACAGTGGCTTTTTGGATACAGATTACGTGGGTGTTCATGTGGACGAGGATGAGCGTGTCTTAGCCGATGGAGCATCTTGTGCCCTGTGTTTTGGCCCACTAACGTCAGAACAATATTCCTTTTTACCCAAAACGTGTGCAGTTATTGGCCTGTTGGGCGGTGATCGCGCCCCTGATTATGTCCATTCCCATTCGGCTTATAGTTTAGAACGTTTGCCCAGAACCTCTGGGGCCCAAGTGATGGATGTACTAACCTCCCAGAGCAGCTTATATGGATATTGGGCGGTTTTGGATGGCGCACGGCGATTGCCTCGTGTTATGCCCATGATGATGACGCCTTCGGGTCGTTTAAACCCATCTCATGTTTTGGTTTTGGGTGCGGGGGTGGCGGGTTTACAGGCCATTGCGACGGCTCAACGTTTGGGTGCGGTGGTTTCAGCCTTTGATGTACGGGAATCGGCCAGAGGTGCAGTGGAAAGTTTAGGGGCTAAGTTTTATCATTTTTCAGAGGAAACCTTGCGGGATAAAATGGGGAATAATGGTCAGACGACCGTAAATAAAATGTCTGAAAGGATTCAAAATCAGGCCCAATCATCCTCTGGTGAAGGTCAGGGCGGATATGGTCAAAAAGTGGGCACAGATACGTTATTGGCCCAACAGGATCTGATTGGAACATTGTTGCCGAAAACACATTTGGTGATTGCCACCGCCATGGTTCCTGGTCAAGAACCCCCCATTTTAATCACCAATTCTATGGTACAATCCATGCCCTATGGATCTGTGATTATGGATTTAGCCACCGATCGATTGGATGCACCGTTGGGCAGTTCAGGCAATTGCGCCATCAGCCGTCGTGGCGAAGACATACAGTTATACGGCGTCACCATTGTGGGAACATCCTATGGCATGAGTCATATGGCTGTTGATGCCAGCACCATGTACGCCAATAATCTTTTCGCGTTTATTCAATATGCTTGGGATGACCATATGGGCGGAATCAATAATGATCTCGATTTGGTCAAGCCGTTAAGATTATCGCTGGCGTGATCATGATTTGATATCATTCTTCTGGCCTCTATTTCCATCAGGGTTATGTGTTTTCTTCCTGTGAAGAAGGCCTATAATTCCAAATTCCACTGCCATTGGCGCCCAACATTGGAGCTTGATTTTCTTTATTATTATTTTGGTTTGCCATTGAACAGGTGGTGTCGTCCGCGGAAACTTGGATTGCAGCAGTCAAAGCAATCATTGTTAGTATAATTTTCACTTTTTTTGTTCCTTTTTTGTTTTTAATTTCGTATTTATTGTAAAATACTTTTGTTAAAAAACTTTTACTTATTCCTTACCGTAAAAAATGAAGTCTTAGACTGAAGTTTTGGTGGGGTTTTTGCTGGTTTTACTGCTGTGCGTGGCCCCATATTCCCACCGCGGGATAAAGTGGCAGGTTTTGCCCCTATAAAGTTTGATTTTGTTTTGGCTATGGCGGTTTTTGTTGCTGTTTTTGTTTTTGGTGCCACTGTTCCTATTTGATTTGGTAGTGGTGTGCCATATTTCGTCATCACAGCCATGGGAATCGCGTTATCGACCATGGGATCGACATGGATTGTGGCACCATCGATTTTGGCATCAACTGGGGCTGGAGCAGACCAATCCATATTTGTGGTTGCAAAAATATCATGATCCATGGCAGGATCTATTTTGGTTTCATATCCTATTGGTTCTGCTGTGTGTGTCACACTATCCAGGTTATAGGGGGACCACGTGGCAGGATTTGCCCCCAAGACAGCATTGTCTATGGCAATGGTTGCACCCGAGTCCATGGATTGGCATTGTCCAGAAATCAAAAAGCAAATAAAAATAGAATATATCAGTGTATTTTTCATCGAGATTAAATTTAAACATTGTTATAATTAAATATAAATCAATATTCGTAACTTTACGTTAAAATTTGGCAATGGGGCGATTTTTATTGATTTTGATTTTCTCTGTGATAGAATAACCATAATAGCGCAGAAAAGACACCACGTTTTCATGGCAAAATTAAATATATTACAAGAACCCGATCCCAGATTGCGGCATCCCACAGTGGATGTGGAACAATTCGACCACCAGATTGCGCAACATTTAGAAAACATGTTGGAAACCATGTATGCCCACGATGGGGTGGGTTTGGCTGCGCCTCAGGTTAATTTACGACAACGGTTGGTGGTGATGGATGTGGGGGATGGGCCCATCAAACTGGTCAATCCCACCATCATTGATCAATCAGAAGACCGTTCAGTCACCAAGGAAGGCTGCCTGTCGGTACCAGAATATCAGGCCCGCGTCCGACGATGTTCTGATGTGCGTGTGCGGTATTATGACGAAACAGGAACAGAGCACGAACGTACCTTTTCTGGATTGGCGGCCACGTGCATTCAGCATGAAATCGATCACTTGCATGGCATTTTATTTATTGATCATTTGTCCTCTTTTGAACGCAGTTTGGTTCGTAAAAAATTGCAAAAAGTTGCAAAAAATGGGTAATGGCGCTTTAACCATGCCTCGTGTGGTATTTATGGGCTCATGCCCCTTTGCCCTGAGCATTTTACAGGCCCTGGTGGAAAAATTTTTCGTCGTGGGTGTATTTACCGCACCACCAAAACCAAAAGGCCGAGGGCACATCATTCATCAAACATGCGTGCATGAGTATGCCGATTCTGTGGGTATTCCTGTATTTACCCCCAGCACATTTCGCCATGACGACGCCGTGAACGATTTGAAAACCCTGAATCCACATGTGGCCGTGGTGGCATCCTATGGGTTATTGTTGCCTCAGCGGGTTCTGGATATTCCAGCTCTGGGTTGTGTCAATGTGCATCCATCGATTTTACCCCGTTGGCGGGGTGCTTCGCCCTTGGTACAGCCCTTATTGGCTGGTGATGATGAAACGGGTGTGGCCATTATGGTCATGGATGCGGGAATGGATACGGGGCCTGTTTTACAGCAAACACGCATACCCATACCACCGCGCACCACCATTGCTGCATTAACACAGATTGTAGCCCAGCAGGGAGCAGAGGTGTTGTGTCAGGTTTTACCCCAATATTTATCCGGTCATTTAAAACCCGTGCCACAATCGCCAGACGGGGTTACGTATGCCCCAAAAATAACAAAAGAAATGGGCCACTTGGATTGGTCGGATTCGGCCTGGAATTTATTGCGGAAAATAGACGCGTTACAGCCATGGCCAGGAACGTGGGGAATGATTGGCGGGCAAGCGATAGGTTTTCTGCGGGCCGATGCGGGCACTGTGAATGATGGCGCCTCTGATTCTGGTGCCAACCCAGGCAAAGGCATTATCCGGGATGATGGGGGTAATTTTGGTCTGGGTTCAGGGGGGGGCGTATCTCTGGGAACCATTGTGCCGTGGGAAAAATCGTGGGCCATTGTATGCGGTCAAAACACTCTGTTGATCCCCAAACACGTCCGATCAACCAATGGAAAAACCATGGATGCAGAGGCCTTTTTGCGTGGTCATAGAGAGATTCTGTTCTTATAAAGAACTTTGATCATTATCTGTAGACACTCGTCCTGGTAAAATTAGCAGCTCTGTTCATGGTGAATTGTGGAATGAATTTTTTTAGATTTTTTCTTTATTTTTTCTGTAACCACGGGGGATTTTTTCATTTCTGAGATTTGATTAGCCCCCGAAGTGAGTATTATTCAGCCTAAATGCATGAATCAAATGAAAAACATTTATTTTTGATCTGCTCTGCTTTTTTTAACAACTCTTCATAATATTATTTGTTGTTTTTTGATTTATTATTTTGGATCTCGTGTGTTAACTTTTTCATGCCTTCAAAACCAGCAGGACGGTATATAACTTTTAAGTAGGATGGAATGGCCTTTAGATATCCTTCGAAATTCCTTAGGGAATTCGGATCATTGAGCGCTTTAAGAAAGATCTTATGTATTTCAGTTTCAACGGTTGTTAGTAAAGTTCGCACCTCTTTTGAAAATTCGTTTGGAATGTTCATGGTATAAAAAATGTAAGTTTTTTCTTGCTCTTTATATATTTGATCCTTATTTTTATCGACAAATTTACATCTATTTTCAATGAGCTTAGAAAATTCTAATTCAATGCATTTTACAGGTTCTTGATAAAATTCTCCCTCTTTTTTATCAGTTAACGACTGATAACTGTTTGGTGATGTATCATTATTGAAAATTCCCAGAATTCGCCCTATATTTTCCCATTCTTCGTTTGTGACATTACTGAGTCCTATATTTTTCAAGTCTTCGTTTGTGATATTACTTGTTCCTAGATTTTTCAAGTTTTCTTTTGTGAAATTTTTTATTCTTAAATTTTCCACGCCTTTGTTTATGAAATCTGTGATTTTTCCTGGATATAAACTCAAATATTTTTTTATTATTTCGCATTTAAAGCTTAAGCTACGCTTTTCATTTCCAAAATTTTTAATTTCTTTCATCAAAGATTCACCACTGGAATAAAATTCATTTAAATCTGAATAACTCTGTGCAAAATCTGTAAAAATTTTCTTGAGACATATCAAACCGGCGTCCCCCACTTAATAAATTGACGTCTCTATTTTTTTCCTCCATACATTCATCCATTCTGATTTTTAATGTACCTATGTACGTTTCCAGGACGTGTTTCATTTTATTTGATGCGAATTATGGTATTAATATGGGATAAAGATCGTTAAAATCTGTTTCTTTTTTATTGTATGTATTCAGAATATTGGTTAATAATGTCTCGAATCTCTGGAGGAGCTTTTCCCCCTCCTCACTGACGCATTTTACGGAATGTGGTTTGGGGGCATCCATATCAGAATTCAAACTGCAGGAACGCTCTACGGAATAAACAGATACAGAGCCAATTGTTGCAAAAAAAATCGCGGTTAGTGATTTTCTAATTTTATTTTTCATAAAAATATAGCCTTTTTTTTAATTAAATATTTTTAAAAATAGTTTTTAAATACAAACTATATGTTAAATTTTGACAACAATTAAACTTTTTGTAAAGTAATTTTTAGTATTTTCTGTTTTTTTGAAATATTATAATGTTGGCGGTTTTTTGGTGCCATGGGAGGCGTTCTTTTGGTGCACATCCAAAATAAGGCCCCCTCTGGTTATGTCCAGTTACCATGGCTGTATAGGTCATGGTTTTTCCAAAATTGTGGGACGTTTTGTTTTATAGTTGGTTTTCTTTTATGTACTCAAGAATGTTATCAATATGTCCAAAGATTGTTTTATTCATCAAACAAAATGGTTCTGAATACTTCTTCTCTGTAAAAAGAAAAAACTCAATAAATTTCCTGTATTTTTCCTCTTCCCCATCTATTTTTTTATCCCACTCAGATTTTAATTCCAAAAAACTCTTTTTTTCATTAGAATTTTCAGATTCGTCACGGTTTGCGTAAATCTTATAAGAGGGATTCCCATTCGAATTTATAATCGAGGCAGATTCTTCAACTTTTAATGTTAGCTTATAATCGGTAATATTTTTTACAGCTGTAATTGATGATGGCATCTCTTGCATCAGATTATTAAATTCAGCATTCTCCTTAGATAAAGATAAATTTTCAATTGATTTTACATTCCTAATAAAATTGCAATAATTATTTTCAAATTTAAGCGTACGAAGTGCAAAATAATCATATGGAAATTCTTTAAACACTTCTTTTGCAGCCTTTTGGATTGCCAGTGATTTTAAAAAAATACTAATCCGACTTGATTCGAAAAGCTCCTTAAGATTGTCGTCCCATGCGTCTGGGTACAATTTTATATAAGCCTCAATATATTCTCTAATATCAGATTTAAACTGTTGTTCAAAAGCTACGGTTTCAATAAAAAATCTATCAACCTTTTTTAAGATTAATGAAAAAACATCTCTTTTGGAAGGAACGCTACCTGGCTCCTTCTGTGGGTGTTTGGCGTTCCGCATACCCACAATAACGTCAACCAACTTGCGCTCTAATTCGCTGATCTGGTCCTCTGTTTTTCTCATCTTATCACGAACCTTATGCTTGGTTGTATCAGTAACATCCACATAATCTACGGACATAACAGCACTAGGGGCGATTAGTCCAACCAGGATTAAAAATGCCCATTTTTTTGATTTCATTGATTTTTTTAATGCTTAAGGGGTACATTAACATTGTGCAGCATTTCTAACGCGCATATCAATGTTTTTTATAACATAGGACCCCTTATGAGGCCATTGGATCAATGCTGCCTCCATCGTCCCCCAAGATGCGGAACATTTGCGTTATTTTGATGCTTATGAAATACTGAGATAAGATGCCGCATATAAGGATATTTTTATGACACAATGGCAAAATACTCCCCAAGAACACAATGGTGTAATGCACAATGCATATCAGACCCACCACACCATGATTGATACGCATATGGCCCAATACATCGCGGCGGAAACCAAACGTCAACAGGATCATATTGAGCTGATTGCCTCTGAAAATTTTGTATCACGGGATATTTTGATGGCTGCTGGCAGTATTTTAACCAACAAATATGCCGAGGGGTATCCGGGAAAGCGGTATTACGGTGGGTGTGAACATGTGGATCAGGTGGAACAACTGGCCATTGAGCGGGCAAAGTCCTTGTTTGGGTGTGCTTTTGCCAATGTGCAACCGCACTCTGGGTCCCAGGCCAATCAGGCTGTATTTTTGGCCCTGTTGAAGCCAGGGGATGGGATTTTAGGTATGAGCATGGATGCGGGTGGGCATTTAACCCATGGTGCTCCGGTCAGCCTGACGGGGAAATGGTTTAATAGTGTTTCTTATGGGGTAAACCCCAGCAGTCATCGCGTGGATATGGACCAGGTGCGGGATTTGGCGAAAAAGCATCGACCAAAATTGATGATTGTGGGGGCGTCGTCGTATCCACGTGTTTTGAATTTTAAAGAATTCCGTGACATTGCGGACGAGGTGGGGGCATTTCTTTTGGCCGATGTGGCGCATATTTCTGGATTAATAGTCACCGGCCACCATCCCCATCCTTTTCCCTATGCCCATGTGGTCACCAGTACAACGCATAAAACATTGCGTGGTCCCAGAGGCGGTATTGTGTTGACCAATGACGAGGATTTGGCCAAAAAGATTAACACGGCGGTATTTCCAGGTCTGCAAGGGGGGCCATTGATGCACGTGATTGCAGCCAAGGGCATTGCCTTTCAAGAAGCCAGCACCCAAGCCTTTTCTAAATATATTGGTGCAGTGTGTGATAATGCGGTTGCTCTGGCATCGGCATTGAGCGATCTTGGGTACGCTTTGGTATCCGGTGGAACGGATAATCATTTGTTGGTCATGGATTTTTCAGGATCGGATTTATCGGGGCAGACAGCCCAACATGCTTTGGAATCTGTCCGCATTACGACCAATAAAAATGGGGTTCCCAGCGATCAGCGTTCTTATGTGCAAACATCGGGATTGCGTTTGGGGACACCGGCCATTACCACGCGAGGGTTTATGGTTTCTGATATGGAAATCATTGCGCAATGCATCCATCAACGTCTAGGCAACTTGGATGGTCCAGTGGATGATTTGGTGAAACAGGTCGAACAATTGTGTCAAAAATATCCCTTGAATTAACGCCTTGGTTGGGTGTGCGGATAACGCATTTTTTGCACGCCATTGTGGCGGGATTTTTTTAGTATTTTTTTGGGCGCCCAGAAGATTTTTTTGTCCTTTGATCCAAGCACATAGGTTTTGGTCAAGAATTTTGATCGAACGACATTTAAAAGATCAAAAATTTTTTTAAAGTTATGGGATTTTCATTGTTTTTTAAGATTTTGATTCCAGAATGTTTAAAATTGTTGAAAAACACAATGATAGCATATCTGGGGTGTGCTCTCTGTGGCAGAGCGTTATGAGGATTTTGGCTCAGATTCCCACGGATTGTGGTGCACAAATGCAACAGGCAGGAGGATTTTGAAAAAATAGTTCAGACCTGGTTGTTCCCTTTTTCCAGATGCGGTACTTTTTGAGAGTCAATCACTATAGAAAAGATTAGATATGAAAAAAGTATTTTTATTAATGGCATTATTATGCGGCGTAGTAAGAGCAGAAGATATGGCCATGAACTGCACACAGCAGGGATTCCAGGTTGGTCTTGGTTTTGGTGAGGGCATTTCAGGGTCAACATGCACACCTGCTGATTTCAAAGGTGCTGAGAACACACCAGCTACCATATCAACCAATCTGCAAAACATCGTTGAACCCTCTCAATTCCTAATCACCGATGATGCCGGAGCTGTCACCTTTGATGATCCGGGTTCCATTGACATCACTACAGTCGCATTAGATTACTCCAATATATCCACCTGGCAGAGCACTCCAGCGATTATGGCCAGCTTCAGCCTGGGTTATAAGACATTCTTTGATTGCAACAAGTACTCTGTCACTGGAAATGCATTCATCATGATGAATGGTACTTCTATGACTTCTAACTTGCAGGCAGAATCCGCCAGCTTCCAAGTACAAGTTGTGGATAATGCAAATGCAGAAGAAGGAGAAGAAACAACTGAAGAAACAGTAGAAACAGTATTGATTGGTGGCATTGGTAATGCCAAGCAATATGCTGGAAAGATGAAATTGACCAGCGGTGCAATATTTGGATTCAGCGTCTTGCTGGCCAAGGAATTCAGTTGGGGTAATGCAGGCTTGCTCTTGGGTATGAAGTTTAACCCATATAAATTGACATATCTGGAAACCAAGCCACAGAATGTTACAGAGGGTGTTGTCACAACAGCTGGATATCTTGATATAAGTGGTGAGGAAAATAACAATGTCAATCTAGACATCACAGATTATACATACAATAAATCAAAAACAAAAACTGCCACAGGATTTACAGTTGGTTTTGCTACAAACTACTACATCGCTGATAATGTGTCTGCTGGATTGACGGTATTCTATGATATGTATGCACCGATCTCATTCGATCTCCAGGATATTAACATTTGTCCATACACCTATGGAGATGAACCTCAAGCTACAGACAGCGGTAAAATCAAGTTCCAGAACAACACCATCGGTGTGATGATGAACTTGACATACTCTTTTGGTGCGAACTAATCCAAAATCGGTATGAAGAATAGAGAAAATTAAGAATCATGATTGATCGTTTTCAACACTAATTCTGGTTTTCTCTGATTAAAAGCCTCTTTCCTGGAAATTTTTTCTGGGATTGGGGTTTTTTTTAATCGTTGTGTTCAGGATCCGCTCCCTCTTGCGTCCATTTTGATTTTTGTCACATCCGTGCAATCTGGCCTATACATGAGCAATCCTTTTCTCAAAGTTCAACCTCATTCATGTCATGCCAGTTCACCCTACCATCCTCTTCCAATCCACCCACCACCATCTGGCTCTGGCCCATACTGTGCAGGTAAGGATTTTCCCGTTGACAACGTCTGTATTTGCTATCATAATTTTTTAACCATTGTAATATTTAAGTTTCGGTGCGTTCTACGCGAAAAAAACATTATTTTTTATACTTAAAATCTTATGAATATAAAAACAGGATTGTAACGTTTATTCGTAAGATTTGGAAAAATGAATCAGGACTTGGTCTAATAGAAATGGCCATCGTTTTGATTATCATTGGTGTGTTTTTATCGGGTGTTGTTTCCAAAGGACGTAAAATCATTTCAGATGCGAAGTTGATTACCACGGTGGGTGAAATTTCTCAATACGCCAGAGCATTGTCTGATTTTATGAAGAACAAAGGGGTGTCCTCAACCGAACTGTTGACCAATAAGAAGAATTGGTCAGCCATATTGGGCAAAGAAACACCTGTTCAAGATCATGAATCTGCTAATAAAAGTGAAGAAGAGCACTCTCCAGCTCTTAGCAATGGTGGGTATTTATTTATCGAGGATAAAGAGGGGATATGCTATCTTTTTTTGGGTAAAAAAGGTAAAAAAGTCTTTATGACGTACCATGAGGCCAGCTTTTTAAAAGACCGATTGGGAGATGGTGTGGAAATTATCGCCATGGATGGAAAAAGCATCGATTCAAAGTCGGATCAGGGGGCTGGGATGTTTTGTTTAAAAATCCCGGTGGATTAGATGAGTGCCCATGCAATAGATGCGTTTTTGATTAGATGAATGATGGTTACATAGATATCCCTTTTATGCTGCGGACTGTTGACACTGATTTAATCTTATGGATTGCGGTTTGATCCGGTATACATTAATCAATGGACATTCCAGATGTCCAAACAAGACCAGGGGCTGTTGCCGCACAGTGCGCAATCTGCATCTAGGCCTTAACGGCAGAACCTCTGTACGTCAAATACAGCAAGATGCCCCACCAGTAGCAGGGAGAAGAGGTAGAGCACTTGTGTTTAGGGGCGAATCAATAGGTTTTTTGGAGGTTGTGGGGGCAATTGGGCCAAGAATTGGACATGATTTCGTCGTGCGGTGGTTAGAATGGCATCCTTGATATAAAATGCCAAATTTTTACGAGGACATCGGTCTTGCCATTGCCTAGAAACACAGATTTGATGGTTGATGGTTACGGTAATGGATTTAACCCAATCGTTATTTTGGATCACCTTGCAGCAGATCTGAAATCGTTCTCCAGCTTTTTTAGGTAAGGCAAACCATGGCGTTATAATGGTGCCAGTCATAAAATCCACATTTTCAAAGGAAAAATCCCGTAAAACCTCTAGTGATGCTGTCCAGATTGCTTTGTAAATGACCCCCAGAGGTTGTTCTTTTTTACCAGAAGACACCACAGCAACATCTCCGAACAATTTGCCGACTGTATTAAATTTATGGTCCCATCGGGTGCTGCCAATTCTTGGATTTATGGTTGAATCTTTCAATCCATCAGGTCTCTTTAATCCTTGACATCCACCGATTACGATCAAAAACAAGCCCAAAAAAACCGTATAAAGCATGAATAAGAGCGGTTATTTTTTTTATAATACTCTGATTATTAAAAAATCGCCACACTGTACATAGACCATAAAATGATGTATCTATAGCGTTCAATGGGGTCTCGAGTATGCACAATGAAGTCAGTTTTTCATTTACTTTTAAGGATTTTTAGGGTGTGTATTAAAACACTGTGGGTGTGCATGGGGATGGTTGGGGTGTTCAGTTTGTATGCGTTAAACAAGGGAGGAATTACTTTTTGGGAAACTTGCCGGGATAAAGATGGCAACTGTACGGATATTGATCTTCCATGCTTACCTTTGTATGCCGCAGAGGGGTATGATGTCATTCAAATCCCATTTCCGGATCTGGCAACCCACGCACCTGCAGGTCGGCAAACCAAAATCAGAGGCA
>CANHKV010000008.1 GCA_947461445.1 Holosporales bacterium
CTGGGCACAACGCAGATCCATTGGGCTGGAACAATGGTTGGTCTTGCGTCCGAAAAGGTTTGCTCAAGTAACGTTTTAAAAAAGCTGAAAAATAGGGGTGTGTTGTTGATTTTTTTAACAATGTGTGATAAGGTAAATAATGAAAAAGTTCAGTAAAAATGAGGTAAAAATGCGATCTGTTCGAACAACCTTTCGGCGTGCCGTTGATGTCGGCCTGCACACCTATTTGCTTGGTGTTTATAAGTACATGGGGTTGGGATTATTGGTGACGGCAATGGTGGCGTATACCCTATCGTTGTTGCCAGCACGCTCGTTGGGCGTATTTCCATTGTTGGCCATGTTTGGTACGGTGGGTATCAGCATTTATTTCGGTGCAGCATTAAACAAGATGGCGGCATCCACGGCTCAGATGTTATTTTGGGCTTATTCTGCCTTAATGGGGGTGGCGTTAAGCAATATTTTTCTGGCCTATAGTGCTCAAAGCATTGCGTCGGCTTTTTTTATTACTGGTTTAACCTTTGGCGCCATGAGCGTTTATGGGCACAGAACACAGCGTGATTTAACGGCAATGGGTTCGTTTTTAATGATGGGTGTGTGGGGAATCGTTATTGCCAGTGTTGTGAATTTATTTTTAAAGAGCAGCATGATGAATTTTTTGGTCTCTTTAATTGGTGTTTTTGTGTTTACAGGATTAATTGCCTATCAAACTCAGACATTAAAACAGCTGTATTACGCATTGCCAAGCAACAAAGACATTCGCGAAAAAATGTCCATTCTGGGAGCATTAAATTTGTATATGAGCGTCATTAATTTGTTCATATCTCTGTTAAACTTGATGGGAGAGCGTAAATAATTCGGGACTTTTGACTCCATTCTGGGGAACACAAGACCCACGTCTTGACTTAAAATTGGGAAATAGGGGGGGCTAGAGCCCTCCTTTCTTTTTTTACCTGATTTACAGATTTTTTCTTTTTAGATCCAATAAAAAGCCTTATAAAATTGATTTACAGATCTGTGGACTGTTACTCTTAAAAAGAGTCCAATAGATTGTTTTTATATGGCTTTTTTTCAAAAAAATATTGGTAATTTTTTACATCGACTATCTGTTTTTTTTATTTTTTCTCAAATTCGTTTTAATCTCTGGGGCAGGCACTTATTTGCCTTGAAACACGCCCCATGGGACCAGACCCATTCTCTATCGGGCAAAAATGGTGTGCAGGAGGGCCAGATTCATGAAACGGATCTGTCCTTGTGTTCTTGGCCCATCATCCATCCAGAGGCCGATGTCGGCCATTTTGCATACCCACAACAGAGCACTCATTGTGCATGCCCAAACCGGGGGCTTCAATCCGAAGGCTTGACCAAGGGGGTCTGTGCTTACCTGGGGGCACAATGTCATTTTTTTGGCGACAACCATCCATCACAGGTGTTGTCAAGCCAGGGGAGTCTATCCCCATTGTGTGCCAACCATGAGAACCATTTTAATGGGCGAGAGGACGGCATGGACCTTCCCTTGGATGTGCTTGCTTGGGGGACAGATCAAAAAAAGTGCGATGTTTTTGGCATTTTACGGGAACAATCCGATGGCGCTTGCGGCCTGTTATTGCAAAAACGCATTAGAACATCCTGGTATTCGTGATGGAGAACAATTATGACTGCAGAAACCATTGTGCTTGACAGTAATATTATTATTGATTATTTGCAAGGTCGCCATCAAGCCGCAAGATTGTTGCTGTTTTATCGCCATGAAAAAATCCGTATTTTCATCAGCATCATTACATTAATCGAGGTTTTAGTTGGCATTGGGGATCAGGAAAAGCGTGAGCGGGTAAAGCAGTGGCTTTTGGATTTTTCCCCCATCCATGTGGGTCTGGATATTGCCGAAAAAGCCATAGAATTAAGAAAGCATTACCGCTTGCGGGTTCCTGATGCCATTATTGCATCCACTGCCCGATGTCATCAGGCCGTTTTGGTGACCCGTGACAGAGATTTTCAGAAAATGCCAGATGTTAGGTACCCCTATTCATTGAATGATCAAGAATAACATTGGGAAACCCATCCCATGGCCCTGTGGGGCTCTTGCCAAGATGGCCAGCTGCACCACGCTCTGGTTTTTAACGGTATTTTTAAAAATTTATTTGAAAAAGATCCTTTAACCTCTTTTCTTTTTATACCGCGATGACGTATGATTGCAGAGTATAGGAGTGTGGCTCAATGGCTAGAGCACTGGTCTCCAAAACCAGCGGTTGGGGGTTCGAGTCCCTCCACTCCTGCACGATTTAATAAAAAATAAAAACCACAATTTTATTTATTTTTATTTAATTTTTTGCAGTAAAAGTTGCTCATTTCCCATAATTTTGTGAGTATTCATCACCTTTGCCTTTCTTTTCAATGGGTTGTGTGGGGTGTTTTTTTACATGAAGTGGGTTGAATTATTTCAAGATTTTGTTATAATGTTTTAATGAATAGAAAATAAAACTAAATCGTTTTGAGAACTTTGTACCCCAGTAAACCTTTTTTTAAGACAGATTTTATAAATCATTTTATTTGTCAAAGAATAGAAAATTTTGAAAAGAGTTTAAAGGGTGTAATTTCTATTGCCTTGTTGTCCTGTGGAACGGCCGTGTTGGATGTCCCAGCGCCGGATCAGGTTATGGTTATAAAAACTAGGGCAAGTCAAGTGGTGAAACCCATTGGGAAAACAGAGGAAATCCGCCCTCTGGATTGCCAAGAATCGTCTATCCGCATGGGGTCTGATGGATCTCTGTGTCGTACGCTGCGTCAATCTGGTGTTCGTCAAGATGTCATTAACGGCATTGCCCGTTGTTTGTCTGCCAAGATGGTTCGGTGTTTTCGTCCCAACCAGGTTATAAAAATGGGATTTGAATCTGGGGCATTGTCCAGCATCAAGGTCTATACCGGTGTGGGCAGTGCTTTTTTGGTTCAGCGCAATAGGGCAGGGTCCTGGTCCAACAAACGGGTCAAGGTTCCTGTTGTTGTAAAATACGAACGTTTGAAATTACCAATCACGCATACGCTGAAAAAATCTCTTTTGTCATCAGGGCTGGATAGGGCTTTGATTGTGGATATTGCCAGAGGTTTGGCCCGCAGTGGGGTTGTGTGGGGAAATCTAAAGGGGTCAACCGTGGAATTAATGATCCAAACCAGGCGTTGCTCGGAAACCAGTGCCTTGATTCTTGACCACATTGCGATGATTCAGATTGGAAAAAAGGGGGTTAAAAAAACCTATTACGCCTATCAGCGTGGCCCCCATGATTCGCGCAGAATTTTTTGCACACTGGCAGGTTTTGGGTTGCAGTCGGGTGGGTTGGCTCGGTCTGTTCCCTGGTGTCCCCCAGTATCAAAAGTCAAAGTGACCTCCCGTTTTGGAAAAAGACTGCACCCCGTTTACAAGTACATCAAGCACCACAATGGCACAGATTATGCTGGGGCCCATGGTTCACCTATTCGTGCAGTTGGTGACGGCATTGTCAAGTCGGTTTGCCAAAATGGATCCTATGGCAAATATGTCACCATTGCTCATGGCAACGGTTATCGCACATTGTATGCGCATTTATCTCGAACCATGGTTCGCATTGGTCAAAGGGTTCGTAAAGGGCAAACCATAGGGGGGATGGGCAGTACGGGTACGGCAACGGGGACGCATTTGCACCTGGAAGTTTTGGATCGATCCAGTCGACCTATCAATCCGGAATCCTTTTTGCAATCGAGCAAAAACCAGCCGAAAATCCAAACCCCGGCGGTTTCTGGAAAGCAAAAGATCAATTTTTATAAGCAAGCACAAAGCTTGAGACAAAAATATGCTGCTTTGGGGGGGTCCGTTGGTGCAGTTATCCCCGTTGGCGGCCATTCTGTTCCCCGGGCCAGCAATCTGGTGGTGCCCAAGAAAAAGAGGCTTCAGATTAGATCTGACAAGCATACGGCGTCCAGAAAACCCGTTTCCATGAAAAAAAGCTTGAAAAGTTTTTCTGCCATAAAGAAATCCAAAACCTCTGTTCGCCATAATCGGCGGGTAAAAAAGATTGTCCGTGCCTAGGGGCTCCTTCTGAACAGAATCGTTTGCCTTCATCCTCTGACAACGTCAGTATGTTTTTTCACCAATACATAGAGTCAGATGACTGATCTTCTGTATTTTTTCAGCATTTATCCAATATAGGGTGGACAACAGGGCAGTTTTGTCCTCAGTACGCAAGCTGATTCTGCGTGCTGAAGGTGGTTTTTTCGCCTCGCGTTGTCCACAGAGGGTGAGAATGCTTTATGCAACGGGGCAGTTTTCTCCGACGGATCTTAATTTTATGCAACAGGGCAGTTTTCTCCTCAGTACGCAAGCTGATTCTGCGTGCTGCAGGTGGTTTTTCCACCTCGTGTTGTCCACAGAGGGTGGGATTGCTTTATGCAACAGGGCAGTTTTGTCCTCAGTACGCAAGCTGATTCTGCGTGCTGCAGGTGGTTTTTTCGCCTCGTGTTGTCCACAGAGGGTGGGACTGCTTTATGCAACAGGGCAGTTTTGTCCGATAGAGCTTAATTTTATTCAACAGGGCAGTTTTGTCCTACAGCAGGGGGGGGTTATGCTTTTCAACAGAATTCAGTTTTCTCCGACGGATCTTAATTTTATGCAAAAAGGCAGTTTTCTCCTCAGTGCGCAAGCTGATTCTGCGTGCTGCAGGTGGTTTTTTCACCTCGTGTTGTCCACAGAGGGTGGGACTGCTTTATGCAACAGGGCAGCTTTGTCCGACGGAGCTTAATTTTATGCAACAGGGCAGTTTTGTCCTCAGTACGCAAGCTGATTCTGCGTGCTGCAGGTGGTTTTTCGCCTCGTGTTGTCCAAAGCAGGGGGGGGTTATGCTTTTCAACAAGAGTCTGCCCCCACAGGGGCGGCTATTTTACTTGATACAGATTGATTTTACCCCAGACAGGATTCGTTCTGGCAACAGAATGCACAACTGCTTTTTTGCTTTAAGGTTCCGAATCAAAAACAGGGTGCAGATTCAAAAACAGAAAGGAAGAGACGAGCGTTCTGAGACAACGGGTATACTTTAAACATAACGCGTTTTACCCGAGAAAATAAGGGTTTTTGGGATGGTTTCCAAAAGCCATCAGCAGAGATACCAACACACAGCTGCATCAAAAAATGCATTATAAAGAGGGGGCGGTGAAAAAGATATGGAACAGTTCAGAGTCTTCAAAATACTGCGACTATATTTAAAGTATAACCAGAAATATAGATTGATTTTTTTATGGGCAGACTCATAGTGCGCAACATCCATAAATATTTTAATTCAGGAAAATATCCAGATTTTAATTCAGGAAAATATCCAGTTTTATATCTATTTTATGGGCGAACTAAAAAGGGGTTCAGGCTGTTTTCTGAACATACAAAAATAGTTCAAATAAAAACCCGCCCCGTTTTTTGATTACGAATTGATTACGAATTGATTTCCATCGCGATCTTTTTGGCTGTAAACAAGGCCAAGTCTTTTTTCAATTTTAACAGCGGGGCCGTTAATTTTCTGTTGGATGTTTTTTGAACAAACAAATCAATACCACCACTTTTATCGATGGTTTTCATTCCAGCAGAGGATACTTTCAGCATAATATTTTTGGAAAGTGTTTGGCTGTAAACGCTAACCCAACGAACATTTGGATAGAAAACGCGCTTGGTTTTATTGTTGGCGTGGCTGACATTATTACCAACCATGGGTCCTTTTAGGGAGATGCAGCAAAATCTCGACATGGAAAAATCGTAAACTTATTTATGTGAAATGATAACGCGTTTAAATCCACGCGTCAAGGGTTAGCCCGATGGTGTATGTGCTTGTGCAGCAGGGGTCTTTTGTGATAATATTTGGTGGAAATCATATCTCTCATGCAGGGCATCCTTCCGGTGCACAATCAGCGCTCTGCAGAGGAAAACTGGACAGGACATAAAATGAGTTTTACAGTACCAACCATATCATTAGAAGATTTATTGCAAAGAGGTGTCCATTTTGGCCATAAAAGAGCCCGTTGGAACCCGAAAATGGCACCCTATATTTATAAAGAACATCACGGCGTTCACATTATTGATTTGCCTCAAACGGTGATGCTGATGAATAGGGCCATGGCCGCCCTGCACCAGTGTGTCAAAAATGGTGGCAGAATCTTGTTTGTGGGGACAAAGTTGCAGGCCAGAAAAGCCATCAAAGAGTCGGCAATTCGGTGTGGTCAATATTATGTGGACCATCGTTGGTTGGGTGGAACGTTGACCAATTGGAAAACCATTTCTGCCTCATTAAAGCATTTCAGAGAAGTAGAAGATCGCGTAAATTCTGCGGATTTTTCTTCTTATACTAAAAAAGAGCAGCTGGGTTTTCATCGTGAATTGGGGAAGTGCGAGCTTGCTCTGGGTGGCATTCGTAACATGGGTGGCTTGCCAGATATGGTGTTTTTAATTGATGCCAATAAAGAAAGTATTGTGGTCAAAGAAGCCAGAAAACTGAAAATACCCACCATTGCCATAGTCGACACCAATACAGATCCAACGGTGGTGGATTATCCCATACCTGGAAATGACGATGCATTGCGTGCCATCGAATTTTATTGCGATGTGGTGGCCAAGACCGTCTTGTCGGGTTTGCAAGAGGAATTTGATCAAAAGTCCTATGATGTTCCTAATGTTCCGGATTTTGAGCCTTCTCCTGCGCCTTCGGTTAAAGCAAAGGGGTGATCTGATCAATGAGTCAATATAAATAAGGAGATTGAGTGTTATGACGTTTTCTATAGATATTTTAAAGCAATTGAGGGAAGAAACGCTTGCTCCTTTTGGTGCGTGCAAAAAAGCTCTGACGGAATCAGGGGGAGATTTGTCTTTGGCCATGGATTGGTTGAGGAAAAATGGGGCTCTGGTTGGTGCGAAAAAGACCGATCGTCTGGCATCAGAAGGAGCCATCGCGGCCGACTGTGTTGGTGGGTTTGGTGCGCTGATAGAAATCAGTTCAGAGACAGATTTTGTGGCGCGTGGTGATCAGTTCAAAGGGATGGTTTCTTCTGTTTTAGGTGTAGCCATGGCGCGTTCTGAAATGGCTGCGGATCGATTGCTTGATCATCCGTTTGATTCGGAAAATCACAAAAAAGGGACCATTGGAGAATGTATTTTAGAGTTGGCTGGGACCATCGGGGAAAATATTGTGCTGCGCCGTTTGGTTGCCCTTAATGTTGATCCTGGCGTGGTGGTATCGTATATCCACCAATCCTTTCCAGGTACACCAAACATTGGAACATTAGGCGTTTTGGTGGCCTTGGAATCAGAGGCCAACGAGGACGAATTAAAAGATTTGGGTAAAAACTTGGCCATGCAAATCGCCTTTACCAAGCCCCATTGTGTTTCCATTGACAAGGTTGCCCCTCTGGTTTTGGAAAAAGAGAAGACGTTCTTACAAGACCAAATTCAAGAGCAATCTGGCGATAGGCCAGCCGAAGTTCAGGTCAAAATGGTTGAGGGACGTTTGAGAAAGTTTTTTGAAACCATTGTTTTAGAAGAGCAAGATTATGTCCGCGATTCTGAGAAAACCGTTAAAGAGTTTGTGAAACAGGAAGCTGAGCGCTTGGGTAAACCTATTCGTATTGCTGGTTTTGCCTATGCCAAATTGGGTGAAAGTTCAAAAGAGGGCCACGAAAAGGCCCAAGAAGAATAACCTATTGCCCAAATAGGCGCATCTGTGGGGTTATGCCTTAACAGGTGAGCGCTGTTGGGCGGATTAATAGCCAAAAAACCTTCTTGACCTGTGGTGGATGCATCACTGCGGTCAAGAGGTCCTGATCCAGAAAAATTGACAGGTAAAATACTTCCCACAGTGGAACCAAATATTAAAATAGCCCGTACACAAGCCTTTTTATGTGGCCATCGCATTCTGGTCTTTTGGCTGAACCTGTCTTTTTTCATAAGGACAAAAAAATTAGCAATTTTAAGAGCTGCAATATAATATTTTTATTAAATTTTTATAAAGTTTTTTAAATTTTCTATAAAAAAAGACTTTTTTAACTTTGATATCCGGAGTTAATTGCGCAAAAGATCAGACCGTGGTATGGTACAGACAATGTAAAAATAGAGTGTCATATGGGTGCAAAAACAAATCGAATAGAGTCGCTGGTGGCGTGGATCATTCTATTTCTTGTGGTATCTATTTTGGGTGGGGTGTATTACAAATATTGTGGTCACACACACAGGACCTCTACGTTTTATGCAGAATTTGACAGCATTACGGGACTGAACATTGGTGCTCCGGTTAAAATTAATGGTGTGGTGGTGGGAAAAGTGGTGGGCTTTGATCTTGATCACAAAAAAAACTTTGTGGTTAATGTGGAATTTGCCGTGAACAAAGATATTATACTGCCCGAAGATACCCGTGCATCTGTGACTTCTGAAAGTTTGTTTGGATCCACCATATTGATGCTGTTGCCAGGCATGAGCGAGCGTTTATTGCCCCACGGTGGAACGATTTTTGATACACAATCCCCTCTGCACATTCACGAGTTGTTACAAAAATTCTTGTTTAATGCAGCCGATTCAGATCGTGATTCCAGTCAAAATCGAGAGCAAGAAGGAGCCGAAAAATCAGAGACTGCCCGAAATGGTTCTAATGAGGATGAGGATTGCATGGTGTAAATCAAAGACATGGTGTAAAATGGGGGAGAGACAGTACAGATTTCATACCTAAAAGGAAGGCGTTATGTCGAGCGATGAAGAAATAGTGATCGGACAAGAAGCGCAAGATTATTCAGCAGATTCCATAAAGATTTTGCGTGGATTAGATGCTGTTAGAAAACGTCCGGGTATGTATATTGGCGATACGGATGATGGATCAGGTTTGCATCATATGGTATACGAGGTGGTGGATAACGCCATTGACGAGTCTTTGGCTGGATATTGCAACCAGGTCTCTATTTCTTTGAACTCTGACGGTTCGGTTACGGTTCGAGATAATGGTCGAGGCATTCCGGTGGATATCCATACAGAGGAAGGGATTTCGGCTGCAGAAGTCATCATGACTCAGCTGCATGCGGGTGGAAAGTTTGATCAAAATTCCTATAAGGTATCTGGTGGTTTGCATGGTGTGGGCGTTTCTGTGGTCAATGCCCTTTCCCAATGGTTGGTTTTAACCATTTGGCGTAATGGTGGGTGTTATACCATGACTTTTGATCACGGGGTTTCCCGTGGGCCGTTAGAGCGTATCGGGGATTCGGATCCAGATCAGCGGGGAACAGAAATTACATTTTTACCCTCGTCTCAGACTTTTTCTCAAACGGAATTTGACTTTAAAGTTTTGGAACATCGATTTAAAGAATTGGCTTTTTTAAATCCAAACATTGCGATGATCCTAGAGGACAGAAGGGAAATTCCCCCTAAAAAAGTAGTTTTGGATTATGAGGGCGGTGTGAGCGCCTTTGTACGTTATTTAAACCGAAACAAAACGGCGCTGCATGAACCCATTCATATGCGTGGCGAGCGCGGACTAATCAGCATTGATATTGCTTTGGAATGGACCGACAGTTATCACGAAGTCATGTTGTGTTTTACCAACAATATCCCGCAAAAAGATGGGGGAACCCATTTGGCTGGATTTCGATCGGCGTTGACCCGGGTGGTTGGGCAGTTGATGCAAGGGCAGAAAAAGGAAAAAGTTGGGCTGGTGGGCGAGGACAGTCGAGAGGGGTTGACCTGTGTTTTGTCTTTAAAAATGCCGGATCCAAAGTTTTCGTCTCAAACAAAGGACAAATTGGTTTCATCCGAAGTGCGCACCGTTATTGAATCGGTGGTGGGGGATCAGTTAGAGCGCTGGTTCGAAGAGCATCCTCTGGAAACCAAAAAAATTTTAGTGCGTATTATGGAGGCCGCCATGGCCAGAGAAGCCGCACGAAAGGCCAGAGAGTTGACGCGGCGAAAGACGGCGCTGGATATTGCCTGTTTGCCAGGGAAATTGGCGGATTGTTCAGAGCGCGATCCCAGCCTGTGCGAAGTCTATCTTGTCGAGGGAGAGAGTGCCGGAGGATCAGCAAAAAATGCGAGAAATCGTGGGTTTCAAGCCATTTTGCCTTTGCGCGGTAAAATTTTGAACGTAGAGCGTGCTCGATTTGATCGCATGTTGGGATCGTCAGAAATTGGAACGCTGATTACGGCCTTGGGGACGAGCATTGGCAATGATTTTAATTTGGAAAAGTTACGCTATCACAAAGTCATTTTAATGACCGATGCCGATGTGGATGGCAGCCACATTCGGACTTTGTTATTGACGTTCTTTTTTCGACATATGCGAACTTTGATTGAGCGGGGTTATTTGTATATTGCTCAGCCCCCTTTGTATGGTGTCAGGCGTGGGAGCAGCAAATTGTATTTAAAGGACGATCGGGCGTTAAATAATTTCTTGATCGAGGGAGGAGAAAAGGGGGTTGTTCTGGAAAATCGCGCAACAGGAGAGCAGTGCTCTGGTCAAGATTTAGATCGTGTGGTCCGTCGCGCAGGCCAAGTAGATGCCTTGATTCAACGCATGTATACCCATTATGGCATTAATCAAAGCGTGGCACAGCGGGCATTGATGATGGGGCTTTTTCAAGAAAACGCAGACGATTCTCAGGCTTGGGCAAAACAGTTTGTGGAGAAAAACACGGCTCTGGGTTTTGGAAACTGGTCCTTTCAAATCATGGATGATCATCAAATCATATTTTCGTACCAAAAAGATAAGGTCTGGAGCCAAGAACGTTTTCCTCATGCCGTATTGAAAACCTCGGAAGGTGTTCAACTGGCCACCCATGGGGCCTATTGTCAGGATCACTTCCCTTGTGTCTTTAAAGATCAGGTTTTTGATGGACCATTGGCGTTATGGTCCTATATTTTGCAACAGGGGCACAAGGGGCTAAGCATTCAGCGTTACAAAGGTTTGGGGGAAATGCAAGCCAATGAGCTGTGGGAAACCACATTGGATCCCGAAGCACGCACATTGCGACAAGTGACGATTCGACAAGCCGAAGAGGCCAGTGATTTGTTCTGTATTTTAATGGGGGATGTTGTGGCGCCGCGAAAAGCATTTATTCAGGATAATGCCATGGGCGTAATAAATTTGGATGTATAGGCGGGTGGATTATTCCCTGTCATTGGTGATATGTACGTCACTCTATCCTGCTGGCGATGGTTTTCCTTACCCATCATGGGGGGGGTTTTAGGCATGGGTGTCCATCTGAAGGCGCAAGGATCATTTTTCGGGACACAGCGCCTTGGAAGGGTTTGGGTTTATCCAGCGTGATCCAACCCCTTGTGGCCAGTATTTTAAGAGAAAAAGGAGGTGCCGCAAGATAAAAAGATGCATCCCATCAGAACAGTCTGATACCGTGCATCATTTTTATTTTAGGTTTTCCACAGATTGTCCCACCCCCCTCTTTGTTGTGCAGATTATGGTGACAACGTGGCTGTGTACATTAGGTCTGTAATGCTGGAATACAAAAGAGGGACCATTATCCTCTGGAAAAAGCATCGGTGCGGATGCGTGATCGCTTAAAGGAAGCTTCTGTGTACTGGTCAGCTTTTTTCATATGCCTAGAGAATTTTTTGTCCTGATCCATATAGTGATAAGCAATTTTCTTGGTATCAAGGGCGACACGACGGACGCTGGAAAGGGTCTGGGTAATGGCTTTTCGTGCCCTTTGCCCTGAAAGACTGAATAATCTAGCAGATTTAGATCGTTTTGGCTTTTCAAAGTCTTCCCCCAGATTGCGATAGGCTGTCCGTACATTCGGGTATTTTGATGGGTATTCTTGAATACGGGACGCTCGTTTTTTGTTGCCTGTGGATTGTAAAAAATCAATCAAAGACTTGCGTAAAGAGGCGCATTTTTCTTTTATATTATCCGCCATCGCGTATACAGAAAGAGGTTTTTTCTTAGAAAACGTGCTTTCATTTGGCTTTTCTTCTGATTTGCTGATTTTTTTAATCGTGTTCTTTTGGATGCGTGCAATCATTGCATTGAAATTATAGATGAGTTTAGAAAACATTTTGGACAAATCCTTTGAAAAAGATGTTGAAATAGATCTTGAAATATTGGCAATAAAGGACTTTATGTTCAAGATTGTGCTGAGATTTTTTATTCCAATATTTTCTGATTTTTCTGTGTTTGTGACTAGAGCTTCTTGGCTTTTTACAGTGTTGTTTTCAGTGGAATGATAATGATTTGTTGTCGAGTAATAATGATGCGTTGTACCCGGTGTGTTCGTTGTGTTGGTAATGGATATGGGGATAGGGGGGTTGCCTTCAAAGTTGCCTGCTTTGGCAAAACGCGCTTCTATTTTTTGATCTTCTTTTTGTGACAACAGGGGTGTATTTTTTGTTTCAGATTCTTGAATGGGATTATCATTGGTTTTGGCATCACTATTTTTGTCCGTCAATTCCATCTGTTGGCTTTTTAAAGGATTGTTGACCATTGGCCCAGCATTTGAATGACTGTATTCAATTATTTTGGAAGGAGTGTTGCTTTTTGAATCAAGGTTTGAATCTGTAAGCATGGGATGGTTTTCTGTGTGTGCCGGCGGTGCGACATCATCTTGAGTTGCCTTATCCTGCATTTCGGGGTGGCTCTGAGTACCCGTTGTTGTGGCAACTTGAACCCCTGTTTCGGCTCTTTCAGCAGGTTGATCCGTTTGGGTCTCATTGTCTTGATATTGGATCAATTGTGATGAAACGGTATCCAGCTGAAAAAACTCTAACAAATTATTTATAGGCATAGAAGATTCTTCAGAAGAATAATTTGATTTGTATTGGGACTGTTTTTTAGATGATGGGTCTATAGGTTTAGATTCAACACTGTCGCTATCCATGACCTGTTTTACAAGGTTGATCTTTGATGGTTGACCTGAGGAATGAGACCGTTTAGAATTTTGGACGGATCCGCGAAAACTGTGTTGAGAAAAGGGGCCCCTTATAGGCAGCAATGACTTAGATTTGCTATCCACAATAGAAAAACTGCTGTTTTGCCGTTGCAAAGATTCGCTATCCACAATAGAAAAACTGCTGTTTTGCCGTTGCAAATTTTTCATGTTTCCACCTGTGGATTTTCCACCTATAGGTTGTGCCGCATTGATTTTTACCGCTTCGATTTCTGTTGGATTGAAAAGGTATAATGTTAATGCGATGGAAATATATTTTTTATTCATTTTAAAAACTATTTTAATGTATTAATAGTACAATTTTAACTAAAGTTAATTAATTTTTTATTAAAAAATGTCATCGTTGTTTGTTTTTTGCTTTTTTATATAAACTTTTTACTTTTTCTTTGTCTTTTTTTAAGCAATGATATGGACAGAGCCGAAAAAGGATTGGTGCGCCGTTTGGAGTTTTTTCAGTTTGACATGGTGCCCATAACGCTCTAGAATAGAGAAACATAGGAAACCATATAGAGCATAAAGCATTGTATGACAAAGCGAACTCAGTCCAAGCACAAAATTGAACGGCGGTATGGTGTGGCACTTTGGGGCCAGTCCGGCAGCCCAGTCCATGTTAGAAGCTATCCTCCTGGCCAGCACGGTTCAAAGGGTGCTCGGAAATTAACCGATTATGGTCAACAGTTGGCGGCCAAGCAAAAGTTAAAAGGGTATTACGGAAATATTGTGGAAAAGCAATTCCGAAATATTTATAAAGAAGCCGTTCGTTTGCGTGGAGACACCAGCGAAAAGTTGGTTGGATTATTAGAATCACGTTTAGATGCTGTGGTTTACCGTTTAAAATGGTCTCCCACTGTTTTTAATGCCCGTCAATTGGTTGGACACAAGCATGTTTTGGTCAATGGTCGCTGTGTCAATATTCCATCATACCGCTTAAAGCAGGGCGATGTGGTTACTTTGCGTGAATCAATGCGCCAGAATGGTATTGTTGTTCAGGCTATGGCATCCCTGGAACGCGATATCCCAGAATATATAGAATACAAGCCAGGCGATTGGTCTGGGACGTTCAGTTATGTTCCAGAGTTAGAAAAGATTCCTTTTCCAATTCAAATGGATGTTGGCTCCATTGTGGAGTTTTATTCACGATAATTGGTGTGAAATTGGTTTTTGATTGCAAGGTTTAACTGTTTTGAAAAAAATAATAAAAACTTTTTCAAAAAAAATTGTGTATTACGTTTATAAAGACTTGCTATTTTTTGAGGCAAGTCTTTTTTTGTATGCGCTTGTCTGCTGTGTATGCCTGGATGGATGGGGTAAACATGGGTAAAGTTTCCAGAATCGTTCTTGTGAAAGGGAGCGAAAGTGCTTTGCGTCAAATAGGATTAAGGATGGATGATGAGGTTTCATTTTTAATAAATTTTTGATAAAATTCAAAAAAAGACAGTCTTTGGTACGATGACAGAAAATAATTCAAATTTGGATACCCCCAATCATTTAGAAAAAGATTCCGAAAATACAAAAAACAGGGCAGAGCAGACTTTGTCTGAAAAAGATTGCGATCATATCAAAGGAGTGCAGGTGGTGCGCTCTATCGTAGAATTATTAGAAAACTCCGGATTAACAGAAATAGAATATCGTTCTGGTGATTTCAGGGTCCGTGCGATTAAAGGGTCAGAGTCTGTTACGCAGGATGTGCATTTTGTAAAAAAATCCCCTGATTTGCAGACCGTTTCTGTTCAGACGGAGCAAGCAACGCTAAGGACCACTCTGGTTGCCCCTCAAACGGCACAGCAGAGTTTGTCTCATTATGTGGTCAAGTCGCCAATGGTCGGAACCGCCTATTTATCACCAAAGCCAGGAGACCCCCCCTTTATATCCGTTGATTCTGTTATTCAAGAGGGGCAAACCGTTTTAATCATAGAGGCAATGAAAACCATGAACGCCATTAAGGCTGGGAAATCTGGCAGAGTGTGTGCAATTTTGGTGAAAAATGGTGACCCCGTGGAATTTGGTCAGGCGTTGGTTCATATCGAGTAAAATGGCTGGAAAATCTGGCAGAGTGTGTGCAATTTTGGTGAAAAATAGTGACCCCGTGGAATTTGGTCAGGCGTTGGTTCATATCGAAGGAAGACGCATCAAGGTGGTAATCTGAACCCCCTTGAAATGCGCTGAACCCATCCGAGGAAACACGTTTGTGCACCCTCTAGTCTGGCAACCATCAGAGTTTCTAAAAAAAGATTAGATCTCATTCACCTTGTTGTGGGTATACTTCTCAGGTTTTTTATGCTCTGGCTAGGCCCATGGTATGGCAGGCAAGAAGGGGATTTTACGAGAGAGCTGGCTGTATCTTTAAGGCTTTATGGTCTGTCCCATCATGAAGGTTTTACCCCCTAGACCCATGACTTAAAAAGGGTCAAAGGCATTAGCATGCCATGACTTAAAAGAGGCGTGGCCTTTCTGCTGTAAGGGAAATCCAGGAAATATTGCGTCCATGACTGGTGGAGATACGCCTTGTCTCCATATCAATTGTTGTTTGTTGGGCAGTATAATTTTGCCCTATTTTTTCCCCATTGTATGGATTTTCTGGCAACAAGTGAAGGCCGTTTACGTTGCAGGCAGAAATCTGTTCTTGATGGTGCACAGCCCGACGATGACTAAAAAAATCTGTTCGTGAAAATGTATCAATATTGACATCATCAATGTTCGAAATCAGAGATGCCAGTCGTTTGTGAATATACAGAGGCAAATCAAAAAAGACGCCATTGTCCACTGTGTGTACCATGGGCGCAATGTTCCAGGCAGAAAAATCTTGGACCGTTTGTAAAAAATCATCAGAAACCTGGTACGATTCTGACCGAATCATGGGGCCAATGGTGGCTTGCAGGTTTGAGGTGGTACACCCCAGAGCACACATGTGCTTTATGGTTTCTTCTATAACCCCAGAAACAGCCCCACGCCAACCTGCGTGAATGGCGCCAACTACTTTTGCGACCCCATCATACATCAAAATAGGCGCACAATCGGCGGTGATGACGCCAATGATCCCATGGGGATCGTTGGTGATTAAGGCATCAGCAGGCTGCATAATATGTGCTTGATCTCTGGGTAAAACCAGAATGCGATTGGTGTGTTTTTGGTTTCCAAGCCAAGCCATACCGGTAAAATGTAGTGCGGAAAGGGAGGTAGAGGCAATGGTTTTGATCAGCGTGCACCAGTCATTCTTGTTTGCGTTGGTTTTGCAGTGTTGATCAGGATCAATTTTTAAATAAGACGCTTGCAATAAGGCATGCTGTAATTCACTTATACCTCCGCAAAGACCGAAAAACCCGTGTCGTATAGGCCATAAGGGGTTTTGAACAAAGAAAGGGGGAGACCTCTTTTCAGGAAATATAGCGTGCATTTAATACACATCTTCTGTCTTTTCTGGTACCCCCCTCCTATTTAAAATGATGAATTCTGTGCCGATGGATGATGGCGAGAAATCCAAGTTTTTAACTGCGCCAAGCTCTGAGCGCCCACTTGGGAAGCCACCTGGTTTCCGTTGACAAAGAGTTTTAGGCAGGGGATGGAGGTGATTTCCTGGCCAGAGGCCAAATCTGGTGCATCGTCAATATTAACTTTGACCACGGATACGGAAAAGGATTGGTCTTGGGCCAATTGATCCAGAACGGGGTTCATGGCTTTGCATGGACCGCACCAGGGGGCCCAAAAATCTACTAATGTGAGGGTGTTTTTCGCCAAATGTGCTGCTAAGTCAGCAGACGATGTCAGGGAAACAATCATGATTTTTACTCTGATATTTTGCTCTATGGTACTGGATTTTTATCCCATAATCCATAGGGGGGGGGGCAGATAAAACCACAAGATCAACAAACAAAACACCCACTGGACAGAAAAGAAATGGGCAACACTTGGCCCAGATTTTTCAAAAGGTTTAGAGTCAAACAAACAGTCCGGTACAGGCGTGTACTGGGGCCAGGACAGGGCAAGAGGATAGGTGGCATGATTTCTCCTCATGATTCTGTTAAAAGAACCTATTGACCGTGCATCCAGGCTTGTGTTTTGGTATAATACACACTTCATTCAAAAATATGGCGCGGTATGTTGGATCAACGCATTCTGGACTGTTATGCAAATTATGTTCATCAGATTTTTTTACAAGAAAATCCCGGGTATGAAATGAATGACCATCATTCCGATCCCAGAGCCCGTCTGTATGGTGCGTGGAGGGATAACCCACAGATTGCACAACGCATTGTTGCCATGTTTCGTCATAAATTTTCGCCCACCGGCCAAAGAGAAGCCCTGCCAGAACAGGCGGCCATTTTATCCGATGTGGATGGGTTAAAAAAGGGTGATTTTGGCCCGATGATTTGCGCCATGGAACAAACGGTGCGGACCAATTTTTACTGCCCGGACGCCCAGGCGCTTGTGATCAAAATCCTACACCCCAATGGCGTTATTGAAATTTTTATGGATCATCCAGCATTTCAAGGGGTGATGTTAAAGGGGGCTATGATGGCGCGGGGGGGACTGCGTTGGTCAGATCGTCAAGATTTTCGAACCGAATGTTGGCAGTTGATGCAAACCCAAGTTTTGAAAAACACCATTATCGTTCCATCTGGATCCAAGGGGGCATTCTTACTGAAAGACGACAGGATTTCGGCACTGCAGGCCTATGAAATGTTTGTCCATGGCATTTTAGATGTATCAGATAATTTGGCCGGTAGAAATGTAATTTCACCCGCAAATGTGCGGTGTTATGACGGTCACGATTTTTACAATGTTGTGGCGGCCGATAAGGGAACGGCCAGTTTTTCTGACCAGGGAAATGCCATTGCACTGGATCGTGGGTATTGGTTAGGCGATGCCTTTGCCTCTGGGGGGTCCAATGGATACAACCACAAAAAGTTAGCCATTACATCCCGGGGAACTTGGGTTTCCATACGTCATCACTTGGCCAAACTGGGTTATGAGGGGGGGCATTTTTTATCAATCGTTGGTATTGGAGACATGGCGGGGGATGTGTTTGGCAATGGCATGCTGGAAGACAGTACGGTGCGGCTGTTGGCAGCATTTAATTACGAGTCTATTTTTATTGACCCCAATCCTGACCCCGATGCCAGTTACCGCGAGCGGTGCCGTTTATTTCACTTGCCAGGTTCTCGCTGGTCAGATTATGCAGATTTTTCTTTGGGTGGGGGGGTGTACAGCCGTCATCAAGCGCACATCGAATTGTCGGATCAGGCGTGTAACATGCTGGGGCTGACGTCTCGTCTGATCCGTCCCAATGATTTAATCAAAGAAATTTTAAAGATGCAGGTCGATGTGTTGTTTTTAGGGGGCATCGGGACCTTTGTTCAGGCGCAAGCAGAGGAAAATGTCATGGATGCGGCCAATGCGCAAACGCGGGTTTATGGAAAAGATCTGAGGGCAAAAATCGTGGCGGAAGGAGCCAATTTGGGCATGACTCAAGCGGGACGCATCGAGTATGCGTTGGCGGGCGGTTTGTTAAACACAGATGCGGTGGACAATTGTGCAGGGGTAAATTGTTCGGACCATGAAATCAACATCAAGATTTTGTTGGATCAGGTCTTGCGAGAAGGAGTGATGGATCAATCAGAGCGGGCTCGTATATTGCAAGGGATCACAGAGGATGTGTGCGCCCATGTGCTTAGAGAAAATGCTTGGCAAAATTTTGCACTGACCTTTTCTGTCATGGGGGATCAATCCCTGATTTTGCATCGTACTGTCGGATTTTTGCAAGCGTACAAGGCTGCATGTTTTGTGAAAGACAATGGTTTGTGCGCCTTACTGGATGGGTTGCAGGGGCGAAAACAGAGTGCAGGCGTAACCAGACCAGAGATGGCGGCTGTTTTGGCCTATGTTAAGCGGTATTTAAAGGGTATTTTAGAGAAAATGGACTTGTCTGAATTGGGCGAAGAAGAGGTTCTGCGTTATTTTCCCAGAGCCATACAAGAACAGTTTTCCTCTTTTATAAAAGATCATTTTTTATTTTCAGAAATCAAAATAACCATGCTGGTTAATCGATTTGTAGATTTATTGGGCCCAATAGAGCTTTTCTATCTTGTTCAAGAATTGGACGTTTCTGTGATGGATTCTGTTTGTGCGTTGGTCATGTTGGATCATCAGATTAACGGCCATCGAATGAGTCAAAAAATCGCGGGAACAATGGGAGATCAAACCGCAGCACTTTTATTGATGGGCCTGTATCGCGATGTGCTGCGTGGCGGTTTACAGCAGTGGGCAAAAAACCGTAAAAGTGATCCCGAATATGTGATTTCCGTTAAAGATGCCGCAAGAGACGTTCTTCTGTGGGACCATTATCAGGTTGCGCTGTCCGTGGTGACGGATGCGCCCATAAGGCTTTAGGGGGTTTCGCCCCCACCCCCCCCCTTGCGTCTTTAATCTGTTATCAGTAAAATAATAGGGTATAGACGTCGAAATTCCTTTGGCCCTTTTTCCATCATCTTTATTAAAGTTTTTTTATTTATATGCATTTACGTGAAATTAAAGCAAAGTCTCCTGCTGAATTATTGAGATTGGCCGAGACTCTTGATCTGGATAATGCCGGGGATATGAAGCGTCGCGATCTGATTTTTGCGATTTTGCAAAAGAAGTCCGAACAAAATATAGCCATTAGAGCAGAGGGTGTTCTGGAAATTTTGCCCGATGGCTTTGGGTTTTTGCGGTCGGCAACATCGAATTATTTGGCTGCGTCAGACGATGTTTATGTCACGGTTCAACAAATTAAATCGCTGCATTTGAAAAAGGGAGATGTTTTAGAAGGTTTGATCAAGCCACCGAAAGAGGGGGAGCGCTATTTTTCGTTCACCAAGATTACGAGCATTAATTTTGCAGATCCTCATACATTGCGCAATCGCATACCTTTTGATCAGTTGACGCCTTTGTTTCCCACCAGAAAAATCACACTAGAGTCGCCAGATGGGGTGGATCCAAAAAACAAGGACTTGACCTTGCGCGTAACGGATTTAATTGCCCCCATAGGGTTTGGTCAGCGCGGTTTGATTGTTGCGCCACCTAGAACGGGAAAAACCGTGATTTTACAAACGTTGATTAAATCCATAATGCATCACCACCCCGAGGTGCATCTGATTGTTCTATTGATTGATGAGCGTCCAGAAGAGGTGACGGAAATGTCGCGCACCGTTAAGAACGGTGAAGTGATTAGTTCGACCTTTGACGAGCCTGCTGCGCGCCATGTTCAGGTGGCGGAAATGGTCATCGAAAAGGCAAAACGCTTGGTAGAGGCCAAAAAAGATGTGGTGATCTTTTTAGATTCCATTACCCGTTTGGCCAGAGCCTATAATACGGTCGTTCCGTCATCAGGAAAAGTGTTGACAGGAGGTGTGGATGCTAGTGCGTTGCAAAAGCCAAAGCGGTTGTTTGGGGCGGCTAGAAATGTTGAGGAGGGGGGGTCTTTAACCATTATTGGTACAGCGTTGGTGGATACGGGATCCAGGATGGATGAAGTTGTGTTTGAGGAGTTCAAAGGGACAGGAAACTCTGAGTTGATCTTGGATCGCAAGTTGGCAGATAAGAGGACTTTTCCAGCCATTGATATTACGCGTTCAGGCACAAGAAGAGAGGAGTTGTTGGTTGATCCTGCCAAGTTACAGCGCAAGTGGTTGCTGAGAAGAGCCTTAAGCCCCATGAGTGCAGCAGAAGCCACGGACTTTTTGTTAGAGCGCCTGAAAATGACAAAGAATAATGATGATTTTTTGGACAGCATTAATCGTCCGTCGGTTTAAAATTGGGACACGTTTTGTTGGGATCGGTTTCAGATTCCGGCCCGACAGAGCAAATGTGTTGGATAAATGGGGTATAGGGGGTTGTCAAAAAGTTTATGACGCGGTATGATGGTTTAACAATTACGATGGCGTTGTAACCAAAATGGGACAAAAAGCAGATCCAATAGGTCTTCGACTTGGGATTAACAAAACGTGGGATTCTGCATGGTATTCTAAAAAGAACTATGCTGCATTTGTTCAAAAAGACATTGAAATTCGCAAATTCGTCGAAAAAAACCTTCAGGGTGCCGGATTGACTCGGGTTTTAATTGAAAGACCAGGTACAAAGCCAAAAGTGACCGTATTCTCGTCACGACCAGGTGTAGTGATTGGCAAGAAGGGGTCTGGAGTAGATCAGCTGTTGGCAAAAATGAAAAAAGCCATTGATGTTGATTGTTCTTTTAATATCGTAGAGGTTAGAAAACCAGAGCTTCAGGCGCATTATGTTGCCAATGACATTGCGCAGCAAATGGAGCGTCGCGTTTTTTACAAAAGAGCAATGAGAAAAGCGATTCAGTCAGCCCTGAAAATGGGAGCAAAAGGGATCCGAATCAACTGTTCTGGGCGGTTGGGTGGCATTGAAATTGCAAGAACAGAGTGGTATTTTGAGGGTCGCGTTCCTTTGCACTCTTTGCGTGCGGACATTGATTTTGCCTCTAGCGTTTCCCACACGGTCAGCGGTGCCTGCGGAGTAAAGGTTTGGATTTATAGGGGGGACATTTTGGATTCCGTGGAATCTTCAGGTGTGGACAAGCGGTTAGAATCTTCTAAAAAGTGGTGAGGAGTACGAAACATGTTAATGCCTAGAAAAACAAAGCATAGAAAGCTTTTTAAGGGTAAAATTCACGGCGAAGCCACCCAGGGTTCCCATATTGTTTTTGGGCAATATGGTTTGCAGGCTTTGGCGCCAGATCGTATTACAGCTCGGCAGATTGAGTCTGCTCGTAGGTCCATTAGCCGTCATGTCAAGCGTATGGGGCAAGTTTGGGTCAGAATGTTTCCGGATGTTCCTGTTACTTCAAAGCCTGCAGAGGTTCGTATGGGAAGTGGAAAGGGAAGCATTGATTATTGGGCTTGTCGCATAAAGCCAGGTCGAATTTTGTTTGAGATTGGTGGGGTTCCTATGGAGCTGGCACAGGAAGCTTTTCGGTTGGCTTCTCGCAAGTTGCCCATTGATACACGCTTTGTTCAGCGCAGTTCTAGGGGCGGTTAATCGTTAATATTAAATTAATGGGGGCGGATATGAAGAAAAAATCATTTGCCGATATTCAAAATATGTCTATCCAAGACATTAAGAAATCTATTGTTGATAGAAGAAGAGGTTTGTTCCAGTTGAGAATGAACAGTGGAGCGGAGGGGTTTCGGTCCAGCGAGGTGAGTTTGTCTAAAAGAGATATTGCGCGATTCAAAACAGCGCTCTCTGAAAAGTTCAGAAAGGAGGCTAAGAACTAATAAAATGCCAAGACGTGTTTTAAGTGGGAAGGTTGTTGGTCATAAAATGAACAAGACCGCTATGGTTAGGGTAAGCAGAGTAAGTCGCCACCCTATTTACAAGAAAGATGTTATCGTTTTTAAAAAATATGCTGCTCACGATGAGAACAATGCGTACGGTGAAGGAGCCTGGGTTTCCATTCGTGAAACACGTCCTTTGTCCAAGACAAAGCATTGGGAAATCGTTGGTTTGGCAGATGGAGGCCTTCAATGATATGCATGCAGACACGTTTAAAGGTTGCCGATAATACGGGGGCCAAAGAAGTTATGTGCATTAAAGTTTTGGGTGGATCTCATCGGAACTTTGCATTTACCGGGGATGTTATTGTCGTATCCATCAAAGATGCGAGCCCCACATCCAAAGTCAAAAAGGGAACGGTTCAAAAAGCAGTGATCGTTAGAACATCAAAAGGAATTCAGCGTCCAGATGGTTCTAAGATTATTTTTGATGAAAATGCCGTTGTTTTGATTAAGCCAACGGGGGAACCATTGGGAACGCGTATTTTTGGACCAGTTCCCAGAGAGCTTGGTGCTTCTTATTCAAAGATTGTTTCTCTTGCGCCGGAGGTGTATTGATGGCCTGGAAGTTAAAAAAAGGCGATGACGTTTTTGTTGTCGCAGGAGACCATAAAGGATCTAAGGGAAAAATTTCCTTAGTGGATCGGAAGAAAAACAGAGTTCTTGTCGATGGAGTGAATATCGTTTCTCGCCACGTAAAGCCATCTATGCAAAATCCAGAGGGCGGAGTCGTTAAAAAAGAAGCTTATATTCATATATCCAATGTTGCTCTGGTTGCCCCAGGTGCAGGCGAATCATTTCATTGGTCCAAGAAAATGACGACTAAGATTGGTTTTCGATTTGAATCGGATGTAAAAGTCCGGTATGCTAAAAGAGATGGATCCATTTTAGGCGTTGTTTAATATTGATTGTCTGGTAGTTGTCGTTTAAAGTGATAGAGTTCAATAAGGATATGATATGAGCGAAAATAATTCGAAACCCCAAATTAGGTTTCTTTACGAAACCAAAATTCGGGAATCATTAATGAAAAAAATGGGGTATACAAACATTCACTCCGTTCCCAATTTGGAAAAAATAGTCATTAATATGGGTTTGGGAAAAAGAATGCAAGAAAAAAGCATTCTTGAGGCTGCTGTCGAGGGGTTGGCTGATATATCTGGACAAAAACCTTGTATAACAAAAGCAAAGCAGTCTATCGCTGGTTTTAAAATCAGAGAGGGAATGAATTTAGGGGCCAAGGTCACTTTGCGCGGAAATAGAATGTATGAGTTTTTGGAGAGATTAGTTAATATCGCTATGCCAAGAATCCGTGACTTTAGGGGGTTGTCTAGCAAGAGTTTTGATGGCCGTGGAAATTTTTCAATGGGCGTTAAAGAGTATTATATTTTTCCTGAAATAAAATACGATAAAATTAATGATATTTTGGGCATGGATATCGTTTTTGTTACAAGTGCAAAATCCAATCAGGATGGAAAAGCACTGTTAGAAGAATTTGGTCTTCCGTTTTACAATTAGGAGGTTATAGTGGCGAGAAAGGGATTGTTGGAAAGCAACCAAAGAAAAAAAAATCTAGTTGCTGATTATGAGAGCAAACGAAAAGAACTGAAAAGTCAAATTATGGACAGAGAAAGTTCAGTAGAGCAGAGATTTGAGGCCTCTATAAAGCTTGCAAAAATGCCACGTAGCTCCTCTAAAGTTAGAGTTCGTAACAGATGTGCAGAGACGGGAAGACCTAGAGGTGTTTATAGATTCTGCGGTTTATCTCGTATTGTTTTAAGGCAAATGGCGGTTCACGCATTTCTGCCTGGTATTCGTCGATCTAGTTGGTAGGAGAAAAAATGTTTACAGATCCAGTGGGAGACATGATCTCCCGTATTAGAAACGCTCAAATGAGAAGCAAGCCTTTTGCTATTGTTCCTCATTCTAAATTAAAAGAGCAAATATTAGAGACATTATTGAGAGAGGGGTACATACGAGGATTTGATTTAGAAAATCCTAATACTCTTGAAAAAGCTTTAAAAGTTCATATCAAGTATTTCTCTGGAAATCCTGTAATTCGAGAAATAAAGCGTATTTCTAAGCCAAGTATAAAAATTTATTCCTCAATACGGAATATGAAGCCCGTTGGAAATGGATTAGGAAATGCTATTCTGACAACGTCTAAGGGTGTTTTGTCTGATCGAGAAGCGAGGGCAAGTCATGTGGGTGGAAAAATTTTATTAACAGTGAGGTAGTTATGTCGCGCATTGGTCGAATTTCTTTAAAAATTCCAGCAGGTGTCGTTTTTGAGGTTGGTCAAAAAGAAGTTACAGCCACTGGGTCTAAAGGCGTTTTAAAAAACACACTGCCCAATGGGTTTGATGTGATTGTCGATGGAACAAGTATAAGTATTGTTGTTCAAGGGGGTGTAAAAAGCAGTGAACTAGATAAAAAAACATCCTCCTTGTATGGGACTTTGTGCCGTAATATTTCTAATATGTTGAAGGGCGTTGCTCAGGGGTTTGAAAAAAAACTAGAGCTAGTTGGTGTGGGTTATAAGGCAGATTTACAGAACAATTCTATTTTAAAACTGTCTTTAGGGTATAGTCACGATATTCTATATCAAATTCCCGAAGGTATTACCATACAGATGGAAAAACCAACCGCCTTTAAAATTTTAGGTACGAATAAGCAAAAAGTTGGTCAAACCGCTTCAGAAATTATTCGCTATCGACCACCAGAACCATATAAGGGCAAGGGAGTTCGTGTTCCTGGTCAATTCTTGAGAATGAAAGAAGGAAAGTCTAAGTAATATAAGAAAGCAATTAAAGGATAAGAAATGAACACTCGTTATATTCGCTCGTCGAGCCAAAGAAGAAAAAATAGAACAAGGATGGCTGTTCGATCTGCTCAAAAGCCAAGACTTTCTGTTTTTAGATCCGGCAGGTATATTTATGCTCAAATAATAGATGATTCAAAACATTGTACGATTGTTTCAGCGTCCTCTATTGAAAAAGAATGTGATTTAAGTTCCCGCTCTAATTGCTTGGCGGCGGAATGGGTTGGAAAAAAAATCGCTGAACGTGGTTTAGCTGCTGGATTAGAAAAAGTGGTTTTTGATCGTGGGGGATATAAATTCCATGGTCGTGTAAAAGCTTTGGCTGATTCTGCTCGATCCATCGGTTTAAATTTTTAGTTTTAAAAACAAAAACCAAAAATAGAATATTCTTGTCAAAAAAACATTTTTCGATTTAAATTAATTGATTAATGTTTTTTTTGATTTTATTATTTAGTTTTATAAAAATAAACCATGGGTTTGGATGTTTTAATATTTTCGAGTATTAAAATGCGGACTTTTTTTGACTTTTATAAAAAACACAAACACTTGAAAAGTTTAATTTTATAGAAAAATTTTGAACCTTTACACAACGTTAAACTTTTGTATCATTATAAAAATCTAGAGCTGTTTATACTGCGAATATATTTTTAGAGCAGAAATGAGGCTCTATAAAAATAGTTTTCCGTATATATGCTCATTCGCCAGGACGGGTTAATCAGAATTCTAAAATCTGATGGTTTTAAATCCGTTAAAATGCTGTCGGCTTTTGATCAATTCCTGTTTTAGACTAGCTCATATTCATCATCAAAAAAGACGAGGCAATCACTTATGCATGCAGAAAACAAGATAATCATTACAAATGTATACGACAACAACTTGGATCAAGCTGAACTTTTAGATGATTGGGGTTTTTCTTGTGTGATTCAGCATCCAAAAGGAAACATTATATTTGATACGGGTGCTAAACATCAAATATTGGAAAACAATCTAAAAAGTTAAATATTGATCCTGCATCCATTGAGTATAGTGTTGTTTCTCATAAACATTGGAATCATAAAGGGGGGGCATGTTGGTTGATGAAGCAAAATCCAAACATCAGCGTTTATGTTCCAAAAACGCGGACCAATCATTTAGAAAAAAGTTTGCCTGTACCTGTTAATAACACATAGCATTAAAAACCATCATCGCATCAATGACCCATTTCAATTAATCCTATCAAAAAACTTTTTGATCAATGAACTGCTGTTAAGCATTAAAACTTCAAAAGGAATAATTGCTGTAACCGGATGCAGTCATATAGGTATACTGAATATTGCCAAGTTAACGCGACATGTTATGGGTGAAGAAATACATGTATTGCTAGGTGGGTTTCATTTGTTTAGTTCTGTAAAGTCAAATATAAATAATATCATAATTGGCTTGAAAAATGAAAATATTGATTTTATCGCGCCATGCCACTGTACAGGAGATGTCGCTTTGGGATGGTTTAAACAAGAATAGAACCAAAAATTTCTAAAAAATGGTGTTGCGATCCAACACCTTTTTGAAGTGTGATCTGTGAATGACCCAAGGTAAAATAATTGGAGCGCATGAAACTATTCAAAATTCAGGCCATCAGAACAGCCCAAATTCAATTCATGAAAAGAGTGTTGAAAATTCAGGCAGACCAAACAGTCTGAATTTAAAAGAAAATAAGAGGAAATTATAAAACTCTTGAAAATGCCTATCCAAACTTGTATATCCAGATTTACAGCCCAAATTCAATTCATTGCAATCTATTCAAAATTCAGGTCCGCTAGAACAGTCTTAATTCAGTTCATGAAAAGAGAGTTGACAATACAGACCGAATCCAATTCATTGAAAAATGATCAGGCTGCTCAAACAGTTTCTGTAAAATGCAACAAACCCAACGCCTCTATGATGAGGGTTGGCGTAATGCACGAAAATGATCCAGCGACAAGACATTGTCCGCAAAAAATGTCGGTGTTACGCTGTTCCAATCAAATTGTAATGCAAAATCCGCACTGGGATCAATAAACGAACAAAGGGATGAAAAAGGAATGCGCAAGGTGCTCTTTTTATGGTCAAACATCAAATCAACAGCAAAATAATCATCCTGAACATTTAAATTCCAAAATGAATCCTGTAAAACAATGGTCATTTCTTCTGGATAGCGCTGATTTAAATTCAAAGGAATAGAAACGCCAGGAAATTGAGTCCTAAACGTAATATAAAAGTGATGTGGTGCATCCAGACCATCTAGAGCAGCCTTCTTTAAAGCACGCTTTACCACGTCTTGCTTGCTTTTTTCCATCCAAATCATATAATCCATAATTTTTTCCCCTGGTTGATCAGGGGGGCTGTTCTGTTGCCCGGTCAGCCCCCACACCGCGAACGTTTTAATTCAACAAAAACAACGCTTACGCTGCTGCTGCTGTCAAATTGGCTGCTACAGGAAGGCTTACACCTGTCTTGTTTGCAGCTGTTTTGTTCAATGCATTATTAGAGTTTGCATTTATAAAATAGCCCGGTAACGTCGGAACAATCGCGAATGAACCCTAAACCTTTATTACGTACGTCGATCCTGTATCGCCCCCACCGGAAAACGCCACCATGCTGTGCTCTGGTGGAGGCGTCGGGTTCTGCCCCCGAGTCCGTCCCGCTTATTCTATTTAGCATTTATCATCATATTTAGTTTGCACTAACATCTTGATCTTATAACAAAAAAAACCGACTTTCAAGTTTTTTTATTATTTTTATAAAAAAACTGAAAAATAGAGCCTCCTTTACGTTTTAAACATTGCAAAAATTGCAAAAGGTCCGCGCAAAGGCGAACCTAAAATGAAAAGACAAGGCATCAGACAAAAGAAGGAGGGACTCTCCCCAATCCATTGTTTATGAACAACACGCCGGAACAATAGGAATCCCAACCATAAGAGATGACATTCAGCATCCCCGCACCCAGCGCGGCAGATCCAACACAGTCAGGGAAGTGGCATCCATGTCTCACAGAAATCATCCTGCCCTTCCCATTGTCATCCCCTAGAGAATCCTATTTTTTCGGAGGCTTTTGCCTCAAAAATGAGGGGATTTCCAAATCTTCGGGTCCAGATTGAGAAAATTTATCAGAAAACTTGTCAGAATGTTTAGGCATTTCTGGGTACAACGGTACCGCCTCTTTGCGTCTGGTCAACCCCATCAAGCGTTGTAAAAAAGTACTCGGTGCAGGCTTGGCTTTTTTGCGCTCTGACACATACCCAAAATCAGACTCTTCCGATGCACGCGTATTGTACCCAAATGCTTCTTGGGGCTCTTCTTGCAAAGCAAAAGAAGAAAAGGACTCCGTCTCTTCGAATTCATAGCTGTTATGGCGCGAACCCATTGTGGAAAATGTGTCAGACAACGGATCATCCGCCCGCAAAGAATCATTGGCAGCAGACGCCGTGACCGCCGCCAAATTGGGAACAATGGATGGATCTTGAATGCCCGTGGCCACAACGGATACACGTACCACACCTTCTAAATGTTTCTCAAACGTTGCACCAAAAATAATGCGGGCCAATTCACGCCCAGGTAATTCATGGTCAACTTCTTGCTTGATACGGCCAATGGCTTCATCCACATCATACAGCTTCAAATCCGGACCACCCGTAACGTTGATCAGTACAGATTGCGCCCCATTGATGGAAACATCATCCAATAATAAACAGCCAATGGCTTTTTCAGCCGCCTCTGTAGCACGAGATTCCCCGGATGCTTCTCCTGTCCCCATCATGGTTTTACCCGAAGTATTGCGCATAACCGTACAAATATCGGCAAAGTCACAATTGACCAATCCTGGATTAATCATCAAGTCAGTAAAGGTTCGGACACCCGAATGCAAAACATCATCCGCCATGGCAAAGGCTTCGACAAACGTTGTATTTTGCGTGGCCAAACGGAATAGATTTTGATTGGGAATGACCAACAAGGTATCCACACAATCACGAATCACATCAATACCTTTGTCGGCTGCCCGCATACGCTGAGTTCCCTCGAAATGAAACGGTTTTGTTACCACTCCCACCGTTAAAATGCCTTGCTCTTTGGCCGTAGCTGCAATAACGGGCCCCGCACCTGTGCCCGTTCCACCCCCCATCCCAGCCGTAATAAAGACCATATGAATGCCCTTTAAATGACGCATTACTTCTTGAATACTTTCTTCGGCTGCCAAACGACCCACCTCTGGAGAAGATCCCGCACCCAATCCTTGGGTCACACCAAAACCCAAACGAATGCGCTGATTTTCAGGACACAGCGATTGGCTTAAGGCTTGGGCATCGGTATTGCATACTAAAAATGATACCCCTTGCAAACCCGATCGAATCATGTTGTCAACCGCATTTCCTCCGGCCCCCCCCACACCAATGACCGCAATTCTTGGAACAATGCGTTCTAAGCTGGTTTCATGGATCAAGTCATCTGATCGATTTTCGTGATTTCCCATCATACAAAACTCTATTATTCATTAATGATTTACAATTATATCACATTTTTTTTCGTAACCAAGAAAAGAAATCAAAATCTTTTTTAGGAGAAACCAACAAAGAGTCCTTTGGTAACCCATGATACATCATTCCGCCAATTACTCCAGAAAGATCAGAGGTATACCTCGGCGCATTCTCTGGAGCCATAGGACGGGCAAAGCGCACGGATCGATTTAACATCCTTTGTACCAGTTCTCGCAGCCCAGGCAACTGTGCACCCCCCCCGGTTAAAACAATTCTCTGAACAGAGCCAGAGTAAGGGCAAGCATCCATTTGTTTTTTCAATAAAACCAGCATTTCTTCGGACCGGTTTTGTATCAAGCGAATTAATGCCGAACGGGGAACGGGGTTGCTTGAATCGGCATCCCACTGGTTCAGCAAGGGCACAGGAATGGTTTCATGATGATCGCTTTGAGTGACCAGAGCCGCCCCATGAAGAATTTTCAAACGCTCTGCGTGCAGCAACGATGTTTCAAAGGCCTTGGCAATATCTTGGGTAATCAAATGCCCCCCCATGGGCAAGGTAATTTGATCCATAAACAGGCCATTTAAAAAAACAGAAGCACTGGTGGTGCTGGCCCCCAAATCAATCAATAAGGTTCCCAATTCACGCTCGTCGGCACTGAGACAGGACAGAGCACTGGCACATCCAGAAAAAAGAACATTTTGCACCTGAACCTGACAACGTTTTAAGCACGACACAAGGGTTTCATAACGCCCTTTATCCATCCAAATGCCATGAAACTGACCCCTCAACTGTTTTCCAACAATGCCCCTGGGATCGCGTATATTTTCTTGCTGATCTACTTTGAATTCCAGAGGAATGATTTGTGTACACTGGTATTGGGGATGGTGCAGTTTGGAAATCATGGTTTGAATGTCTCCATCTGTTACGATGCCTTGCCTCAGGGATGTCTTTAAAACACAGCGCTCGAAGATAAAAAAGGACCCATTTAACACCAGTGTGGCATGACGAATTTGAGTCTTGGATTGCTGCTCTGTATCGTATAAAATACGCACCAATGATTCTTCTAATGTCCGGACATCGGTCAATTGCCCCCCCCATAAACCGCGTGATGCAATGTGGCTTGCCCCCAGAACGGTCAGTACTTTTGATTCGTTTTCTTGACCCAACCAACAGGACAGTTGACTGCTGCCTAGATCGATGGCAGTTTGATAAAAGCGCGATAAAAAATTCATGGGCGTGGTAACGGTTTTTTTGGTTTGAAAATAAGTGCATCGGGAAACCTTAAATCAATTAAAGTGGCATTTTGGAGCATAGGCCAAAATCGCAACAGCTTTATCAAGGCTTTTCCTCTATTGTTTTCTGGCAATTGAATGCGCATGCCGTTTTCCAGATACAAATCCCATCGCTGACTGCGCAAAAAACAGGCGGCCTTAATGACAGGAAGACCTGATATTTTCGGCAATTGATCCAGCAGGGAACGCACATGCTCTGGCGCTTCTTTTCCCGTCACAACAATTAACTGCCCAAAGTGTTTTGGTACAGCCCCCACAATGGGTTTTCCATTCTGGTCAATGACACACTTTTTGCCATCATTCTGCCAAATGGCCATAGGTGTTTTTTCCACCAAATGGATGACAAGTGTCCATGGCAAACGTCTTTGCACGCAGGCTGATTTTACCCAGGGCAAGGATTCCAGGCGCGTATGTATGCTCATCAGAGATTGGGCCCACATGTGATCACCCTTGGCCATTTGCAAAGCCCAAAACAGGGATCGATTGCTTGTGCGGTTTTGACCCAAAACAATAATTTCTCGTAATTCTAATCCCAAAACACCTGCTGCGACCTGCCGATAGGAATAACCAACGTACCCCAGGCTGCCAATGATGGCTGTAAAAACGAAAAACCACCGCGTCAAGAGAACAAAACAAACAAAAACACTGTAATGGAATCATGACACACTCTGACAGAATGAAACAAGGTTTGATTATGGTTTTAATATTTTTATAGGGACCACCAGCATTCTGACTTTTTAGAAATCGGCTGCCAGCACCCTTGGACCCAAAAAACAGAGGACACAGCATGGTCGGAATGGCGGGATTTGAACCCACGACCTTCGCTTCCCGAAAGCGACGCGCTACCAGACTGCGCTACACTCCGTATTTTTCAAGTTTAAAGGATAGAGCGCAAGGATACAAGGCGCTCGCATTTCTGACTCCGTCCATCTGGTAGGCATCTTGATTAAAACAGGCTAGGCTGGATTCATGATGATGATTCCTGCGAATCCAATGAAACCTTTTCTGTTTTATAATTCTATTCATGCGGGCTCTTGGGCCGATTTTCAACATCAATGGCACCACATCCATCATACCTTAAATGCAAAAGCCCAAGGTGTACACCCCATTATTGGGGATATTTCAGCTATAAAAGGAAAAGAGTTGCGCGCTCAGTTGGTCTTTTTTACCGCACAATTGTTGAAAAATATACAGACCGATCATCACCGTTTGGCCTGTGTCATAGAATATTTGCATATGGCATCCTTGTTGCATGATGATGTGCTGGATCAAGGGCAAATGCGCAGACAAAGGCCCTGTATGCACAAACAATATGGCAATACCTTGGCAATTTTGGGTGGAGATTGGTACGTTGCTCAAGCCTTTTCTCTGATATTGACCTTGCAGGACAGGAGCGTGATGGAAACGGTACAAGGGGTGATGAAACCTCTGGTCCAAGGGCAAATGATGGATTGTTCTGTGCAATCTCATATCAGTCAGGATGATTATTTAATCATGATTGGGTATAAAACAGCCGAGTTATTCGCCGTTTCAGCCCAAGCTGCGGCCATGATTTCCGGTGCCAGTCATTTCATCATTCAGACCTTGATGCATTTTGGTTATGCCATGGGGATGGCTTATCAATTAAAAGATGATGGGGCAGAGTATGCTGCACCCGTTGAATCGTGGGATTTTGGTCACGATTTTTTTCAAAATAAATGCACTTTACCCTGGATTCTGACCCGACAAAGGTGTTCTGTTACCCAATGGAACGAGATTTTGGATATTCAAAAAACGGTGTGTACTCTGAACCATTCCACAGATCCTTTGGTAACACAGGGGGGAAGAGCCATGGTGGACATCCAGTCCAGCCCACCCTTTTCTGTTGCGCCATGTTCCAATCCATCTTGGGCAGGGGCTGCTTTTTCCCCCAAACAATTGGATTTGCTTTGCCGAATTCACATTCTTTTTCAAGAGGGCGTAAGGCTGACAAATGACTTGGCCCAAGGGTACAAGAATCAAGGAATAAAATCCTTGGAATGCCACTGGCCAGCAGAGTCTATTCAACCGTTATTACAGTGGGGGGCTTTTTGATGGTTTCTCATGGCGCAGAGAAGGCTAGGGGGCTTTTTCATCGCGCACCATTGGGTAGAGTGAATCAGCCTAACCTTTGATTTCAAAGGTGATTCCAAATGAGAAAAAGAGAGAGCATTAGGATTTTTTTGGTTTAATCCGTGAAGATGATGGCCGTGTTTGGCGAGCAGCGCGCTTGATCAGAGATTGTCTTTTTCGCGTTATTCTCTTTGAAGGAATGGTTCCTGCACGACCTTTGACCTTTCGTGGTATGGCCCTGGTTGCCCCTAGGGTGTTCCGTTTCTTAGGGTGTTGAGGGCGTATTTTTTGGGCAATGAATAGAGGTTTTGTGCTTTTTTTGGACTTGGGTCTATGTTTTCCAGATGCTTTTTCCCGATTTATTTTTGCTAAATGTACGACTGTTGCACGCCTGCTGCTTCTATTTTTATTCCCGATTTTACTTTTTTTAACCTGTTTTGTTCTTCTGGGTTTGATTAACTTGGCCAAAACCAAGTGAGGTGTTTCGGATAACGTGTTTAGAGGTTTAGCAATGGCCAAATGCAATCGACAGGGATCCTTGTAACAGGTTTCAATCAAAGAAGCCATTAATTGATCCCTCTGGATTTTAGACGGCATCCCCATGACCACCACAACAATGGGCTGATTGTTTCGACTGGTGACCGTCACCAAATTATATCCAGATGGACAGGTGTACCCTGTTTTTCCCAAATATAAACCTGGAACACGGCCCAGCAATTTATTGGTATTGCGAATGACGCGATTGCCTTTTTGAATGCTTGGAACACCTAAAAACCCTGAATATTCAGGAAAATTGATGCAAATGGCACGCATTAAAATTGCCATATTATGGGCGGTTGTCTTTTGAAGCCGATGATGCCACCCCGACGGGTTGTAAAATACAGTTTTCAACATGCCCAATTTTAATGCCATGGCATTCATGTTTTTAACAAACAATTCTGTGGATTCATACAAGTTTTCAGACACCACATGGGCCACATCATTACACGATTTTACCGAAAGAGCCAAAATGCATTGGCGTACAGAAATACGAGATCCCGGTTTTAATCCCCAATTGGATGGGGGCTGTCTGGCGGCAAAGGCAGATACTTTGAACAATGTATCCATGCGAATGAGCCCTTGTTCCAGGGATTGGAACAGCAGGTACAGCGTCATTAATTTCGTCAAAGAGGCCGGATAAACTGGGGTATGGGCAGAACTTTGCGCCAAAACATTTCCCGTTTTCAGCTCTGTAATCACCGCAGTATAGATGGCCCCTTGGATTTGCCCAACCAATAGACAAAAACAGCAAATGATGCGTAACAGATTCACCATGCCCATATAAATCATGCCGATAATAGGGTCGACAACTTCCCAGCATTCAGAGTGATGTTTGATGAGGCATTCCACAGCCCATGCCCCTTTAACAGGGTGTACGCATCCCACAAGGGCAAGCCTTGAACCGTCGAAGACAGCCCCCGAATCATACGAATGTACATTCCCATGATGCCTTCTATGCGATAAACGGCCACATTGCGCCATTCCCCTGACTGAACAAAAAAGTCCATTTCTTGGGGTTCTAAAATTTTCACAGCCACATGGGTTACGCAAAGTCGCGTATAGTACGCCCCCGATGGCATGCGTAAGGCTAGTGCCGTATATACCCGATGGCGCCGACCTGAAATAAGATGCAATTGGTCATACACCTTTTCCTCGCTTTCCGCTTTGCGCAAAATACGCGTACCCACCGCCACGATGGTGTCGGCCGCCAAAATGGGTCGGTGGGGAAACTGTTCGGAAACCTTTTCAGCTTTTTCTCTGGCCATACGCAGCACATAAGCGGTGGGGCGCTCTCTGGCAATGGGGGTTTCATCAATGTGCGCAGGATGAACGTCAAAGGGAATGCCCAATTGTGTTAACAAAGTAAACCGTGATGGCGATTGAGAGGCCAAAATGAACGTCAAGTGCGTGGATGCTGTATATATTCACCCTATTGTAAGGGGTTTGACACCCGTTTTCAATGGAAAAAAAGAGACGGGATGCTGTGACGTTGCACGTTGTTTCTGTACAGAATATAGGCCGGACTCGGGGTTACCCTTGGAATGCACCCGGTCATTTGATAGATTGGTAAGGATTATTATTTTGTTTGATCAGCCTTATATGCCATGGCTATTGCTGTCATTTTGGTCTACACGGTGTTTTTTCAGAGCTTTTGCCCTGTTTTCTGTGCTGTGTATGCCCGTTTGTGGCAGTGATCCCTATGGTTCTTTTCAGCCCAAAGATGGAAAAATAGAGTTGGCCGACGGCGCGTCTTGGATGGCACGTCTGGCATCCCTTTCGCAAAATATTACGTACCATTGCGCCATGACCTCAGATCATGGGGTACAAGATTTTGCCAGCCTGGCCTGCGATCCATTTTTAGGCCCAGCATCCCACGCATTTTATGATGCCAGTGGGATTAACAATAAAATTTTTCCATCTGTGTTTGAAATTGGCGCACGGTACGATCGTGCCCAATGTTACATATCCCTTGGAGGGGGACGCCCGACAGACAGCGGATTGTTCAAAGATTTTTCGCCAAACAGCCAGATATCCATGGGCATTGGTTTACGCTATGACTGGAGCGATACCATTGCATTGCAACTGGCGGCAACCCTGCATTATGTGGGTTCTTCCACTATTGATTCTGTCCCTGAAAGAGACGGCTTGACATTGGATTCCTCGACCTATTCTGGCCATCAACCCATGTCGGATTTAAATAATCAAGTGAACGGATTGTCCTCCCCCTCTGGTGGCAGCTTTGCAGAGGGTTTGTTTACGGTTGTCTATTATTTCTGTAAATAAAGGGCAGGGTCTCTGAATCGTAAAGAGGGATCTTGACGGATGAATACCTCCACCTTAACTAGGCCTTTCCAACAGTACTCTCAGGGTGAGCCCGCAACAATGACGTCCACTCTTGTCCCATAACGGGCTTCCCCATCATGGATCGATACGTCATGTACGACTCCATAATGCGTAAAACATAATGGTGGGTTTCCTTGTACGGAATGCTTTCCATCCAAACAATGCCATCTTCGGGAATACCCAAATTCGGCGTGTTTTGAATCCAGGGAATGGCCCGATGGGGTCCTGCATTATAGGCTGCAATGCCTGGAGCATACACGGACCCGACTTTTTTTATGTAATCGGTAATGATGTGGGTGCCCATGGAAATTTGGTACGCTGAATCCGTCTTCAAACGGTTCATATCCAGGGCAATCCCCATGTCTTTTGCTGTTGTTTTCGCCGTTTCAGGCATGATTTGCATCATACCAACAGCGCCGACCCAACTGGCTATAATGGTGCGAAAACACGATTCGGCCAAAATAATGCTGTGAATTAACGCCGGATCTTTACACCGTATGCTGGGTAAAATGGGGTACAGTTTTTTGAATACGGTGTTGGAATTTTTGGCCATACCTTTGGCACATTCCACCACATAATCCGGATAAATTACACCGACCAGTTTTAAAACGTGAGCATAATCACCGGGTGTTTTCCCCAATGCCATCAAATCCTTGCACAAGGATAATGTGGTTTCATAGGCCGGAACAGACGACGCGGTCCCAGATTTTCTGCCGTCATTTTTACCACCGTTCCCATTTTTTCCTACGTTTTCTTGCCAGATGGTGATGATGCGGGATGCTTCTTGTTGTCCGGCCTGTTTCCAATCGGTTCGGGTTGGCTCAGGATTTGCAAAATTGGGTTTAACGGGAATGCCGAGTTTCCAGCATGCCAATTGCCCATACAAAAAGGTTGGGCACAACGAAGCCGCACCATAATAAGCCTTTGCCAAGGCCGGTTTTTTCAAATATTGACAACACACACCAGCCCAAAACAAGGCACGAACATCATGACGACGTAATCCTTTTTTAACGGCTGTATTCAGCGCTGTTCTAGAACGCATAATGCCCTGAGCAGAGATGACAGCCATGGGCAAGTTTTGCGCAGAACGAATAAAATATTCGTGGGCACGGGCATAATCTTGCAGTCCTGTAAAGCAAATTAATCCCTTGACCCAATAGGCATCATTGGCCGTATCCTCGCCCAGCGCGGATGGTTGTCCAGGATAAGTTGGGCTGACGATGGGCATATTCAAGGCCTGATGATACAGCGTCTTTGCCCCAGCCATGTCTCCTTTTGTCACAGCTTCCTGACCTTGTTGCATCAATTGTTTCAGAATATAGACATCCAACTTGTTGATGGATTGGCTGTTCTGTTGAATGTATCCTTTTGGCATGCGCAATCGCTCGGTCACAGCAGCCATGCCATTATTGGTCCGAATGGCACATCGCATCATGGCCAGCGATAAAACTGGATCCCATCCATGGGTGCGCGACCATGTAGCATAGTCATTCAAAACAGTGGCATCAGGATTTTTGGTCATTAATCGGGTCAGCAGATTAAACCGAGGGGTTTTGGAGTTCCATTCTTGCAGAATGGTTCGCAGTTCGCTGAAACTTTTCGTGCTGCCTTCCAGAATCAAACGGGACATCAAGGGGGAAAGAACCTGTTCCATGGATCGGATGCCCAAAGCCCCGAGATGGGGACGAATCTCTTGAAATTGTTTCAAACTGGCCTGAGCCACAAAAGTGGATAAATCCCCGTCAAAAATGGCCGTATGTTTGGAATTGTTTCCCACCAATTGTCTATACAATTTCCAGCCTTGGACTGTTCTGGGTGGATTTTTATGAAAAAATGCGCATAATTCAGAACGCTGAGCCCCATTTTGCATGGGTAGACCCTTTTTTTCAGCCACCATTTGTACGGTTTTCATGGTTTCAGCGAACCATTGCCACCACAAGGGGTGCCGTTGATGCACATCCAACAATTGCAGCATCGGATTTTGATGATTGGGAAACAGACCCCGTAACAGCTTTACGTCATTAACCAGCTGGGCATCCTTGGTTAAAGGCTGATGGGGCAAAAGGTGACCCAATCGTTTTACATCCTTGACCAGTTTAGAAGCAACCGTTTTCAGGGCAGACCAATCTTTAGCCGACACGGGCAAAAGGATGCTGTTTAATAGGCCCATCAAAAAAAAGGTTTTTTTCATGAATTTGGTCGCTTTTTGTTGTGCAATAATCACAGTATAATAAGTATATCAATCTGCATATAAAAAAGGTAGCGCACAGTGAGTATGGTAAAATCTGGTGTGTATGTCGCCATGATCACCCCATGGACCAGCCAGGGTCTTATCGATTGGGTGACTTTGAAAAACTATGTGACAGGGCTGTGTGAAACACCCATTTCTGGTTTTGTTGTGGCGGGAACCACCGGCGAAGGCATGGCGCTGGGTGCAAAAGAGTATCAAGAGTTGGTATCCCGAGTGGCGGAATGGAGCCATAAGAAAAAGCATATCATGGCAGGCGTTTCTGGCATTCTGGCTGATCAGGTTGTTTCCATGATTTCTGGTGCTGAAAAATCTGGTGCAGACAGCGTTCTGGTATTGACCCCCCATTATATTCGCCCATCACAAAAGGGATTGTTATCCTTTTTTCACCATATTCACGAGCACACTGCTTTGCCCATGGTCATGTACAATAACCCTGGACGGACTTGTGTTAATATTGATATCGATACGGTGTGCCAATTGGCGGCCTATCCACGCATTGTGGGCATCAAGGACAGTACACCTGATTTATCCAGACCCAGTGCCATGCGTGCACGCATTCAAGATCCCCATTTTCAAATTTTTTCTGGCGAAGACAGTACATTTGTGCCCTTTGTTGCCGGTGGGGGCAGTGGCGTTATTTCTGTCCAAGCGGGTATTTTACCCGTGCTGTATACCCATATTTGGCAAGCCATGAAAAACCAAAAATGGCCAGTGGCTCAAGAAAAATCTCAAATGTTGAATCCATTGCATCGCGCCATGGCCTGTGGAGTCAATCCAGGGCCAATAAAATATGCCGCATCGGTTTTAGGCTGGGGTAATGATCATACACGCTTTCCTTTGGGCCCCCTTTCCAGTTCAGGACGCAGTGCCATAGACGAAGCATTGCACGCCTTAACGCCCTTTGTGTATAGGGACGAACGGAAAGAGTACGAAACACCCCATCTTGTTACGGCATGACACCAGAACAGCGTAAAGCGCTGGATATTGGGGCAAGTGTGTGGGTTGACGCATCGGCGGGATCTGGAAAAACCACTCTTTTGGTGGCCCGCATGGTGCGATTGCTGTTATCTGGAATAGGTGGACGCACCATTTTATGCCTGACCTTTACCAAGATTGGTGCCATAGAGATGCAAGAGCGTCTGGATCAAAAATTATCCCGATGGTTCCGGTGTTCAGAACAGGAATTACAGCAGGATTTGTCCATTATTTTGGGGCATCCTCCATCCCATGACACCTTGGCTTGTGCCAGATCCTTGTATGAATCGTATCAAAAAAACCCTGTGATCATCCAAACATTCCACAGTTTTTGTCATGACACCTTGATGCGTTTTCCCATAGAATCGGGCGTGAATATTCCCTTACAGATTCTGGACCACCCATCCTCTGTTCGCCTGTGGGATAAAGCCTTGGATGGGATGTTACGCCATATGGATCCCCTATCCCCCTTGGGCCAAATGGTGCAACGCATGATGGACTCTGGCGTGTCCTTAACGGATGTGTTAACCCAATGGTTTGAACGGCGATTATTACCCAGGCCAGACTATGACCTGTTGGCTATGAATTTTTCCAGTCAAGATTTTTTACAGATTCGGCCTAACCTCATGCCACAACCGGATGGTTTAAGTCCATCTGACCAAAAATGGTGCGACCAATTTCGGGATATTCCCAGAGGATCTGTGGCCTATTGTGGTTTGATTTTAGCAAAAATTCCAAAAAAATCTGCATTGCACCATCCTAGGTTACAACAGTGGCACCAACAAGAAATTCTGTGGATGCAGGAATTGATTCAATGGCAAAATCGAAAAAAACAGGCCACAAAGGAACACGATCTGACCATGCTGTTTCAATCCACCATGGCCGAGTACACGCGTAACAAGCAAGGTTCCTTGGATTTTGATGATTTAACCATAAAAACCCTTGATTTGATGGAACATACCCTGTATTCAGGCTGGGTAGGACACACATTGTATCAGACCATAGAGCACATTTTGGTGGACGAAGCCCAAGACACCAGTCGGCATCAATGGAAAATATTGCGTGTTTTGATCGAGGCCATTATGCAAAAACCCCACCGAACAGTATGTGTTGTGGGTGATCCTAAACAATCCATTTACGGATTTCAAGGGGCAGACCCAGAAGGCTTTTTTTTGATGCGGCAATTTATAAAAGCATGGGTCTTGTCCCAATCGGGATTGTTTTATGATGTGTCTCTTACCATATCGTTTCGATCCGCCCCCGTCATTTTAAACGTGGTTAATGCTGTTTTTACCCATGCTAAACGTACGGGTATGGATTTTTTAAAACACACCAGCATACACCAAGGACGACCAGGGCGTGTTACATTGTGGGCGCATAGCGGACAAGGATTAGAGTATGGAGATTTGTCAGCCGCATGGGTTTCCACATTAAAGGGTTTGTTGCAAGAGGGGGATGTTTTGCCCAGTCAAAATCGCCCCGTTCAAGCCAAAGATATTATGATCATTTTACCCCGTCGAACGACTTTTTTCAAAATATTGCAAGATCAACTGTACGAATCGGGCCTGTTGACAGGAAAAGACATGACGTGCAAAGACAACCCTGTGCTGGCCATGATGGTGGCCTGGTGTCGCATGGTTGTCCATGGGGATAATGATGTGGCTTTGGCCCATATATTGTCTGGAATGTCCCGTTTTTCCAAAGAATGTCTGGTTTTTTCATCGGCCTATCAACGGGGTCGACGATCCATTTGGCAAAACATTTCAAACCAATCGGAACACCGATTTTTTTCAGCATTTTCCCGGTATATTCGAAACATTTCAGGGGTTAAAACGTCTCTGCGGCTGTTGGATTTGGTGGTCCATTGGATTTATGTTGATGGGGGCATGACGTTTTTATCTGCACTGATACCGGATAAACACAGTGTGCAAAATGCCGTGGATGTTTTTATCCATGCCTTACAAACCTGGCATGATCCAGAAGATGCCGTGGGTTTTTTAGATTGGATGATGAAATCCGATACGGTATTTAAAAACCCCATGGGCGGGGGAATCCGTCTGTTGACCATTCATGGCGCCAAGGGAACCCAAGCCCCCATCGTTATTTTACCCGATTTACCAGAAAGCGTAGAAAAAGATGATCCGGAATATTGGCGTTTATTGTATGTGGCCATGACGCGCGCCCAAGATCGATTGTATATATCATCCTGTAAATCCATCAGTCCTTGGTATCAGGCCATTGAAGAAGCCATGATGGGGTGCGCAACATTAGACGGCCAGAATGATGGGGGAAATTTGCCCATTGTGTCTTATGTCCTATCCCATACCTTGCTGGACATGGTGCCAGAGACTGGGTTGGGTGATGCAGGACCATTGCCTTTATCTCATCATCCAGAACCCGATGAGCGTCTGGAAAGGGCTGGGGCAGGTCAAATATTACACATCCACCCCACGGGTCAACAGGAAAACGCTGATCAAAAACACCCCACGGGTCAACAGGAACGCCCTTTTACCGGGCAAAAGCCGGTCTATGGATCTTTTGCTTGGTTGCTTTCTGGGCTGGCTGATAATGATTGGGGTAATCCCACCTTGCCCAATCATCAACCCGTGCTTACAGAAAATAAGGCGGCATCCTTTTCTCGTGATGCCTTTTTTTATCGACGTCGCGGAGAATGCTTGCACCAATTGTTGGATGAATTGCCACGCAGCGATCCCCAGCATTGGTACACATTTGCCTGGCGATTTTTATACCAACAGGGTATGGGTCAAGCGCAATCAGATATTTGGGCAAAGCGTGTGGTCGACCTGTTACAACACCCCCTGTTACAGCCTCTATTTTTCCAAGCAAAATCAGAGGTCGAGTGGTGTGGGCCAGGACATATTCGACGTATGGATCGGGTATTGGTGGGTAAAGCAGACCTTTGGATTGTGGATTTCAAGAGTACGCGTATGACAGAGTCGTGGGACAGCATGCCTTATGGCAATCAGATGCAAAGGTATGCCGATTTAATGGGTCCAATTTATCCGACAAAACGCATTCACCAAGGGATTTTGTGGTTAAAGCAGGGCATTTTGCAATGGCACCCACAATCCCACTGCTGGTCACAGTGTGGCGGTTTCTAGGGCAGACGCCTTTACAACCCTATGGATTGGCTGACGCTCTGCCCTTTGATGCCATACCCTTGTCCTTCTCTCATTCCTGTATCCTGGGCGGGGTACCCCCAGTGACAGATCTTGGGGGTTATGGAGCAGCGCTGGTTTTTTGCTTTCCAGCATCTGCCTGGGAAAGAGTATTGTGCAAGGAAGAATACTCTGCCGTTGATATCATGTCTGCCGTCAGTTTGGGGAGCATAGAAGGAGGTTTGGGGAGCATAGAAGGAGTTTGTCCCAAGGTAATATGATTAATAACCACAGGTGGCATCATATTCACAGGTGGAATTGTATTCGTAACATCTGTGTTCTGATTGTTCTTGGAAATTTTCTGATCAGAGTCATATTCCTCGTACTCATCCTCTGTGGATGCCTCTGTTTCATCATCGTAATGGGTATGGTGCTTTGGGCTCTGTTTATCTGCTGATGCAGCACCATCGTGTTCTATATGATATTCCCGTACAGGAGCAACTTCTTCCATCACCGATTCACCCAATACTGTGGTTTGGGGTACAGCAATGATTTCCGGGGTCCCAATGAATCCTGCATTGCTTGCCGATCCTGCGGCTGCACCCATCATGGCTGCATTCTCTATTGCGCCCATGGCAAGGGCGCCTGTAGCCAAACCAGCACCAACAGCAGCAGAATTCCACCCATTTCCATTCCAGTTGGGGCGATCATTCAAGGGATTGGTGTTAAAGTGATCATTGTCTAAATTTCCTCCATGATTATTTCGGCGATGGGTGGCTGATGTCTTGTGAGGATGAACCGCGTTTTTGGCTCTGTTCACGGCATTGGAATGATTTTTAATGGCGTTGCGGGCTTTTGGATGCTGTTGTTGTCCCATACCTTTTTTCTTTTTGGCCTTTTGTTGGGTTTTCCCGGCGTTGGCTTTCTGTAACGCAGAGTCTGGGTGGTGAGAAGCAGAGTGAGCAGGTTGGTGATTGCTGTGGCTGCCCATATGACTCATACCACCAAAATGGTGACTGCGACTAAAATGATGATCGCCACCACTGTGGCCACCACCACCTAAACCACGGGCATCCAAGTTGCCAACCCCTAGGGCAAATACAGCCAACAGCGCTGTGGATATCATAGCTATATTCATTGAACTTTCTCTTATTTTTTGTTTTAAAATAATGATACCAATATTCAAATAATTTTATGTAAACAGAGAGCATATGCATTTTCTATGCACAATCTGCAAGGTGGGGTGTCCATGACTGGGCATGCCCGATGGTGATCGTCCGTTAATACAAAAAAGCCCCAATGGGTCAATACCCAAGGGACTGTTTTGTTGTTCTGTTTCAAACGATATGTAGACGTCCGTGTTTATGCCTGAGCTGTTGTCAGTGCCGCCAGATTTTCTTCTGATGTTTTAATTTTTAATTCCATATCTTTTACTCTTTGTTTCTTGGTTTTATTGTTATTGCTTAAACCTTGTAATCTTGAAAGCTCGGTCTTAAGATTATTCAGATTAGCCTCTTCCGCAATTTTTGCGGCCTCTGCACCCTTTTTCGCTATTTCGGCCTTTTCTGCTGCATCAGCTGTATCTTTCTCTAATTGTGCTTTTGCCTTTGCTGCTTCATCCTTTTCTGCTTGGGTTGCTTCTGGGGTTGCGGCCTTTGCTTCAGCCTCTTTTACTAATTTTTCATCCTTGATGACTTGTAATCTAGCAACTTCTCCTTCCTTTTTCTCTGTTGCGGCCTTTGCTTCAGCCTCTTTTGCGTCTTGTTCTGCCTTATCTGACACATTCTTCAAAGCGATTATTTCCTCTTCAACTTTCTTGTCTTCTTCGTTTATGACTTCTTTGGTTGGTTCATTTTTTACTGCTTCTTTATTCAGATCTGCAGTAGCTTTTTCTGCTGCATCTTTTGCGTCTTGTTCTGCCTTTGTCAAAGGGCCTTGAACAACGACGGTTGTTCCTGGTTTTAATGGTGCATCCATTTCTGCTGCTGTCTTTGCATCATATGCTTCCTTTGTCAGAGGTCCTTGAACCATTTGTCCTGGGTGTACTGGATCAGGGATAAGCGCTGCAGTACCACCAGCAGCAACACCGGCCGCAGCCGCAGCCTTTACATCAGCACCCGCAGTACCAGCAGCAGCTTTTTCTGCTGCCGTATGTTGTTCCTTTGTCAGAGGTCCTTGAACCATTTGTCCTGGGTGTACTGGATCAGGGATAAGCGCTGCAATACCACCAGCAGCAACACCGGCCGCAGCCGCAGCCTTTACATCAGCACCCGCAGTACCAGCAGCTTTTACATTAGCACCATTTATTACTGCAGCATTATCCCCAGCAGTGTTCTGTTTTTCGGTTTTACCATCTGATGCTTGTTTATCTGGGCTCTGTTCTTCTGCAACATCTTTTTTCACATCATTTGCAACATCTTTTTTCGTGTTTGCAGATTTGTTTTTTGATTTTAAGTTTTTATTGTTTGTGGGCTTCTTTTTTGCAGCAGCCTTTTTTGCCTGCTGTTTATTTATCTTGTTTGCTACTATCTTTTTTGCAGCAGCTTTCTTCTTGGTTGTCTTTTGTGCGGCCTCTGTAGTCGTTAGAGCAGAATCCGTACACATCATAAGAGCCAAACAAATCAGCAATAATTTATTAATATTCATTTTTAATACACCTTTTAATATTAAGTTGTTCAGATCAAATATTACAAAGATATTGTTAAATTTTAGTTAATGCATCGTATTCAGAAATTCATAAATTTTTACCTGTATTGATATCACATCAATGCCCAAGGCCCCAGTAAGGCATTTAACAGGATTTAATATAAACAGAAAAAGGCTGTTGATCTGGTATATCCAGTGCGACAATCCCAACTTCATCCTTATTTTCATGAATGGCCTCGTGTAATACCATTAAGCCTGCATTCCCACAATGGCTGCCCATCCAACCCATACGGGCCTGATCCTTTGCATTAACCAAGGGGGTGCCAGATTCTGGAAAGGTCCCATATTGTAATGTGGCATGATAAAGATGTTTACGGATAACGCCACGATGAAACGTGCGTGCCATCAACTCTTGGCCCATATAACATCCCTTGGTCCAAGAAATGGCATTAATGTTCTGATACCCATACTCCAAAATAATGGAATGGTCATGAACAAGATCATAAGCGCCCTCTGGAATGCCCAAATGGATGCGATGGTGATGATATACAGATTCCGGGCATGGATTTAAATAAGGGTGCGGTAATTCATTCCATAAGTCATAGGGAATCAGGCTGCGTAATCCCAGATTGGGATGTCTGGGGTCTGTATAGAAAAGAGCTTCCGGATTTTTTTGATTATAAAATGGAGATTCTTGCTTTAACGTTGCGGCATCCGGACCCAAGGCCGCACACACCGCATAACGCGAACTGTAATCATGTATGGATACATCGTGCAGAGGGGCATAAAACTGTAACACATCCATCAATGGGACATGATGGACCTGGGCACAATCAAGAATCAGACTGTTTTCGGTGGGAAGGGTAAAAAAATCCGTAAAAAATCGACCTTTGGGTGTTAAAAGGGCAGAAAACCCTGGCTGGCTTGGGGATAATTTCTGAGTACATAATCCTTCTAAAAACCCCATGTGTTCTGGTCCGGTAATGCCGATCAGCCTACGCGATGGTAAAGAGCACCAGGAAATCATTCGTGTGATCCTTGTTTCAAGATGCGTTGTTTTTGTCGATTCCATTCTTTGGTTTTTAACGCCGCACGCTTGTCATGGGTTTTTAGCCCTACTGCCAGAGCAATTTCAATTTTAATTAAACCCTTGGCATTGAGATAAATTTTCAATGGGATGGCCGTCATGCCTTTTCGCGTAATTTGTCCAATGATTTTTGATATTTGCCGTTTGCGTAATAATAATTTACGGTCACGCCTTGGCGTATGACTGAATTGAGCCGATGGGGCATATTCATTGATGTGGGCGTTGTGTAAAAACAATTCTCCGCCACGTTCCAAAATATAGGATTCGGCAATGCTAGATTGATTTTTACGCAGAGATTTGACCTCACTGCCCATTAAAACCATGCCACATTCAAAACGCTCTGTTATGGAATAATGGTGCGTTGCGCTGCGATGATAACATAAAATGGTCATGGGAAACCCCTTAGATCATAGACCGATCGTGTATACTCCCAGTGTGATGAAATTCATCTGTGCTGACAAGATCGAAAAACGACTATGGTTATCCCATGGGTGAAATGGTGGGCATGCAGTCATGGGGAAAGCAGAACAGGCGTTGCGAGGGTAAAATGGTTTGTTTCAGATGCTGGGCCAAAGCACTCTGGGTCTTGGTGACACTGATCACATCGGCGGACGTTTTCCATACGGCCTGATCTTTCCAACTGTCCCCAATATAGGTATACCCAAAAGGGCCAAATCGATGGCGCAATAGGTTGCCTTTTTTATGTCCCACCAAATTATGTTGGGCAGAGCTGGACCAAACATCTGTAAACAACCCCACACCATCGGCCACATAATGGGCAATTTTTTCTGGTGCCCCTGTAACCAAATACAGCCGTAACCCCTGGGCATGCCAATGGTGCATTTGCAACAGCAGACCCCTATGATAGGTCATTTTTGCTTGATCCATATGGGCCGCATGGGCCATTCTGGTTTTAACACCTGGCCACAAAACCTTTGGAAAAAGGGACTTTAAATCCGTTTGCACCCAAGCCTTTGTCACGGCCCAAAGGGATAGATTCAAATGCCAAATGGTGTGCTCACAAACCAATGTGCCATCCAAATCAATACAAATGGGAAAACCAGGGGCATAATCGGGCAAGGAATGGACCGCAAGGGTATGCGCACTGGAAATCATGGCAAAGCATCAAAAAATGGATATCCATATAGGCAGTCTGCAAAGTTATCATGCCCCTTGTCAATAATGGGTTGGGGCTTTTAAACCAGAAGGTTTTTCCAATAAAAAGCAATGTTTTGTATATAGAAAAATGGAAAAAACCACAGATCAGTGCTATGATTGGGATTATTTTTGGGGTCTTTGTCCTGATACCATAAGGTTGGTTAATGTTTTGGATTTCTGGTGTGTTCAGCAAATGGTCACAGTTTAGATGGTCTTTGGCTTCTGGGTTATGGGGTGCGCTGTGGGGATTGCTCATGGCCAGCGTTATATCGGCTGGACCCGTCACTGTGAAGTGGGGAACACCAGAATGGACCTCGGCGACCCATGTGCGCATACCATTGACAATCAGCCTCTATTCCAACTGGAAAATTTATGGCCCAGTTTTAAAGGACACCGATATTGGCCAACCCACCACCCTTACATGGGATCAATCAACCAATATTTGGCATGTCGATGCCCATTGGCCTGACTATGATTTCACCAGGGTGATTAACAACAGGGTGATTAGCAATGTGTCTAAGCTGGGGGATCCATCTCAAGAAGAAATAGACTCTCGCATGCAAAGCCTCATAACCGTGAATCTTGATGTCTCTTTGAAAGAGCGGTCCCCAGCATGCATACAGATGGTGGTTCGCGGTTTGGCGTGCTCCAAGGTATGCCAACCGTTTGATATCGCATTACCGGATTTGATTTTGACTCCGCCCGCCATGACGTGGTTTGATTGGTGGTTTATGTTGGGGTGTGCCTTTTTAGGCGGATTGATCCTGAACATTATGCCCTGTGTTTTACCCGTTTTGGCCTTAAAGCTGAAAGGCTTGACCCAACAAGGGCCAGATATGTTTCGATCCATATGTCTTGTTACAACGGGGGGCATTGTCACGGGGTTTTGGGGATTGGCGGCACTGACCATCTTGGTTAAAACGGTTTTTCAGCAACAGGTGGGATGGGGAATGCATTTGCAAAACCCCTATTTTGTCGCGTGCATGATCATCATCATGATGTTTGGTGGTTTTGGGCTGTTGGGGTTATTTCATGTCAATACTCCCCAATGGGCGGGGGCGTTGTTGGCTCCGGCACAACGGCGTTCGGCGTATACCCAGGCCTTTTTATCGGGCCTGGTGGCGGTTTTGTTGGCCACACCGTGCTCTGCGCCCTTTTTAGGGACGGCTCTGGGGTTTGCGCTGACAGGGCAGGGCATAGAGATCATCATATTTTATACGGCCATTGCTTTGGGTTTTGCCTTGCCCTATGTATTGGGCCTGATTTTCCCCATTCATAAGATATTGCCTCGACCAGGGCAGTGGATGGTGACGTTTGAAAAAATTCTTGGGTTTTGTTTGATGCTATCGGCCGGATGGTTTGTGGCCACATCATTGGCGGGATTATTGGGTTTACCTTGGGACAAGGTGGCGCTCGGCCTGTGGACCGTATGGCTGGTTTTGCCTTTTGTGGCTGGAATCCGAGTCATTTCATCCAGCCCAAAGATGTATAAGGCTGTGGTGTACGCCATTCCTGGAATTTTTTCCATTCTGTTGTTGATTTTACCAGCCTTGCCTGGCCCCATAGAACACCCCATTTCCATGCAAGATGGATCCGTATCGTGGCAGGCTTTTTCCTCAGAAACTTTGGAATCTGGTCTGATGCAAGGCAAAACGGTGGTGGTGGATATTACGGGGATGGGGTGTGCTTTGTGCATGGTGAACAAGTCTGTATTTAAACACCAGGGGGTCCAAGAACGTTTGCAACGGCCCAATGTCCTGTGTTTGCGCGGTGATTTTACCAGAGGAGACCCAGCCTTGATGATGTTTTTACGAAAATATGGCCGTTCCGCCATACCATTTAATATGGTGATTAACGCCAAGCATCCCAAAGGGGTTGTATTATCCGAACGCCTGACCCGAGAAGAATTGTTGGGGGCTGTGGCTTTTGTGGAAAATCCAACGGAAACCCCATCTGTGAAATAAGATGATCAACGCCACGTCTGGTAAAAAACCCCAGGTGTTCTTGTTTTGACAACGGTGGAAAGGGCAGGGTATTGTGTAAAAACATGATAAAAGAGGCTAACCATGGCGACCAATACGCAATCATCAACAGAGCAGAGTTTTGAAGAATCCTTGAAAGAACTGGAAGGTTTGGTCAAGCGATTTGAGGAAGGGCAATTGACTCTGGACCAGGCCGTAGCAGCCTTTACCCGCGGGACCCTATTAAAAAAGCAATGCGAGGTGAAATTGCAACAAGCCAAATCTAAAATAGAGTTGGTTACTGCGGAACAATCTGGGTCAGATTCTGATGCGCTAGATTCGAAATAATGGTTATAATGATGTAAGATGTTCTTCATCATCCCGTTTGTTTTTAAGCAGGAAGACATGGAGACAGAGCAAAGAATTTTCTGATTTTTTCTGCAAAAGTAATAGAAAAGAGAGTGTTTTCTTGGCACTATACAATCTGTAGATCAATGACATGATGGGGTGATGTGATGGTAAATGTGGGACAAAACAACGGTCACATCGGGGCGTACGATAAGCAGATCATAAAATCCAGATGGGGAATGATGGCCACCAACCTGGTTATTCTGACATTGGCGGTGTCTGTGGTTGGGGCAAGCCCTGGATCAAACCATGAAAAAGGAGCTGTGGGTGCGTCCAGCACATTATCCTCTGCTGTACCCAGTGGAAAAGGTACTGGAAAATCCGCGCAATCGGCTGGGGGAAAAACAGTGGCACGCGATGAAAAAACAGGCAAAAAAAGTCTTGCATCCTCTGCTGTGCCTGATGGATTAAAAATGCCTACCACCACGACACAAGCCCGGTATGCCTATTTAAAAGATTTATCTACCCAGTGCGTTTTGTTGGACAAGGGGTCTGATGATTCCATGGCACCATCCTCCATGACAAAAATCGTTACGGTGTACTTGATGTTACAGGCATTGGCGCAAAAATCCTTGGATTGGTCAGACCTGATTTATGTATCCAAAAATGCCGCCACAAGACCTGGCAGCCGTATGTTTATCAAACCAGAGGAAAGCATCCGTGTGCTTGATTTGCTCAAAGGCATTGTGGTGACATCTGGCAATGATGCATGTACAGCCATGGCAGAACATTTGGGGGGCAGTGAAGAAGGGTTTGCAGAGTTGATGAATGGGTTGGCGTTGAATCTGGGAATGACGAATTCCCATTTTACCAATGCCTCTGGTTTACCCGATGAGGGGCATTACAGCACGTGCAAGGATTTGGCCATTATTGCCGAACGCACCATCACAGATTTCCCAAAAGAATATGCCCAATTTTATAAATTAACGTCCTTTAAATTTAATGGCGTACAACAGCCCAACCGCAATGATTTGTTAAAAGGGGGGTTTGCCGATGGCATGAAAACGGGTATGACGGATGCAGGAAAATATGGCATTGTGGCCACAGCCGTACGACCAGGCCACCCCCCACGGCGCTTGTTATTGGTGCTTAATGGGGTGGCCAGTTCATCATTACGTGCAGCAGAGGCTCGGCGATTGTTGAATTGGGGCTTTCAGCGGTTTGAGTCGCTGGTGGTGCCCAAAGGACGCTGTATGGCCACATTAACCTTATGGAAAGAGGGCAGCGTTAACTTGGTCACTGACTCCGATTTGGCCATCACGTTACCAAAAGGAACCCTGCGTCGCGCGAAAATAGTGGCCCGTTATCACCAGCCGTTAACGCCACCTGTTAAAAAAGGTCAAAAACTAGGTGAATTGGTCATCCATATGGATGACCTTGCCCCTATGGTAATGCCGCTGGTGGCAGAAAGCGATGTGTCTGCACCAGGATTATGGGGCACTTTGAAGGGGATATTTTCAGGGCGCGCACCCGCAGCATAAAAACAGATCTATGGTATGACCTGGTTTTGGGTTTTTTCAACGGGGGCATTTGCTGATTATGTCGGTATTGCCCATGCCTCTATTGTTCTTCTCATAGACCCGGGGAGGCCGTACGCTCTGGCGTGCCCCCTCTTCCTATCAAGGGGGTGCATTAAACAGGATATGGGCTTGTTTAACCCAAGCGGGACCCATCCTCTGATAAGCTAGGGGATTTATTCTTGACCAAATGCTCCATAACAGCGGAGGGTAGATCCGACAGGGCTACTAGATTTTGCTGACCAGAGTTCATGCATTTGATTTGGACGCACCCCTTTTCCCATTCTTGGGCATTGGCCAACACCACCACGGGAAACCCCTTTCGATTGGCATAATTCAATTGGTTTTTTAACGAAGACAGGCCAAAGAAAACCTCTGTCCGGACCCCCAGATCGCGTAACCTGTCGCCCAGCTGAATGGACGCATCCAAATATTGAGCATCCTGGACGCACATCAACACATCGCCGGATGGGGACAGGGGGGTCTGATGCTCTATAAATCGAGCAAACAGTCGAGACAACCCGATGGACGCACCAACGCCAGGGAAAGCCTTTTTTGAAGAGAGCATGCTGGCAAGATGGTCATAACGCCCGCCAGCACAAATGCTGCCCAAATCCGCATGTTGTGGCAATTTTGCTTCGAAGGTAATGCCCGAATAATAGGTTAACCCTCTGGCCAATAGTGGGGAAAATACAATGGTTTCAGGTCCCATGCCTCGCATACACAGGTGCTGAATGGTCTGATCTAGGTGCCGTAACCCATCATGAAAACC
>CANHKV010000009.1 GCA_947461445.1 Holosporales bacterium
GACCCCACCCATTGCATAGATTGTCGCAACAGCATGTCCATGCTTTCTTGAATTTGAGGCCCAGATTCTTTAAAAAAATCCGCCATTAATGGCGTAAAAAAACCCCAAAACGCTTGTCGATACACAGAAATTTGATAAGAAAAAGACCGGGACCATGCCGCCAACATGGGAATAATATTCACAAACACGTAAATGAAAATTCCATAGGTCACAAGGCAAAGAATCAAAGCACATGCCGTGTCTGACATATGATATTTCTGAAAAAATCGTTTGATAGGTCGATAGCCATAGGCCATCATGGCCCCCAATACAAACGGAGATAGGACCGCACCAAAAAACCAAAAAAATGCACACAATCCAATCAATGCCAGCCACATCAATACCCGGATACGCAAAGGATTTGCCATGGTGCTCATTCCCATGTTTTCCATAACTGAACCCCATACATGGCAAAAGAAAATACAGTGGTAATCCATAAAAAGAAAATGCCACAAGCAATGACAACAGGATTTTTACCCCATAAAATGGCAGCACATAAAATGCCCTGAATGGCTGTATTCCACTTGCTGATCAAGATCGGTTCAAAGGATACAGCGCCCTTGCGATAATGCACAGACCAAACTCCTAAACCAATGCACACGTCGCGCAATAGGACAACAGCATATAGGGACCAAGGCAGCTTGTGACACAAAACCAAGGCTGTAAAAATAGAAAAGGTTAAAACTTTGTCCGCCAATGGATCCAATAATTGCCCTAATGGTGTTTCCCAATGAAAAAATCTGGCCATCCACCCGTCCAAAAAATCCGTGAGAAAGGCGACAATCACCCCCAGTAATGCCCACTTTTCGTGACCAAAAACGATCAACAACCCAACAAAGGGGGCGCATATCAGACGCATACCGCTTAATAGATTAGGAATCCAATACACAACCCCACCCCCATTTAATACCCCTGAAGCAGGATCACGAAATAATGTCCGAATCTTGGAAAAAGAACGCGATTTCCTTTTCAGCATTTTCCAAAGAATCCGATCCATGGACACTGTTTTCATCAATAGACTTACCATGGGCATGGCGAATGGTGCCCGCTTCTGCATTTTTTGGATCCGTTGCCCCCATTAATTCTCGATATAGGTGTACGGCATTTTCACGCTCCAGAACCTGAACAACCACTGGACCAGCGCTCATAATGGTGCATAAATCTTTGAAAAAAGGCCGTTCTTTATGAACATCGTAAAATTTAGCAGCATGATCGTGCGTTAATTGCATACGCCGTTGGGCCACAATTTTAAACCCCGCCGTTTCAATGATGCAATTAATTGCTCCTGTAATATTGCGCTGTGTGACATCGGGTTTCAGGATGCTCAGCGTTCTTTGTACGGTACCTGACATGGATGTTGATCCGTTAAATCTTTGCTCTCATTATGAGGAAAACTGGAATTTTTTACAAGAGACTGCCCCAGAATCCAGATCATCCCAAAATAGATCAAAAAGAATAGGCACCCTGTTTTGGTGTAACTTTTTGTAAACAAACAATCCCTTATGATGCAGTAAGGCTGTTTTATACTTTGGGTAATTTATTAAATGCGTTTGTTTTTTATGGCCGTTCCTCTGTTCCTCGCCCTGTCTTCCAGTGCCTATTCCAACCCCCTTTCACCAACCGACCTGCCCTATTTGATTGCAGAATGTCTTTCGGAAAATCCATCCATTCTCGAAAACACCTTGATGGAGAATCCAGATATACTGGCACGTTTTTTCAAGGAATACCCCTCTGTTTTTTCCGCGGCTCAACAGAATATGATCGAGCATTTTTCAGAAACCGTATCCCAAGATTTGCAAAAAAGCACCCAACGACTGTTTAAAAACAGCCCTGAACTGTGGGGAAAGCTGAAAAAAAATCCTATCACATCGGGAAAAAAACATATTATTGTTTTTCTGGACCCATTGTGTCCCCACAGCATGGCCCTGTTCAGAGATTTGTTGGACCTGTCCCGCCATTCAAAAAAACCGTTGGCCCTTTGCCCCCATTGGATCACCCAACACCACGATGTCAATGGTCAAATTATTGTACGCAGTTTGATGGCAGCCCACCTCTTGGGGAAACTGCAGGCGTATTTGGATATTATTTTGAACCAGGTTGGTCCCCTTTCCGCTGGATTGGCTTTGACGCTGGCTAAACAAATCGGATGCGATATCAAAAAGTTCCACTCTCATATGTTTAACGCCACTACGGACCAATATTTAATGGAGGCACGATCCTATGGCAACCAGTTTCAATTTCCCAGTTTTCCCACCATGCTGTATCAAAAAGAGGACCTTTCCAAAAAGGATTTATCCGATCAACCCTTTGAAATGATCGAAGGCCGACCGGATTCTTTAACAGCACTTTCCAAAATGTTATCCCGATAATTTACCCCGCTATGGAACCCGTATCATGGACCCTATTCTGTGATGCTTGTTCCATGGCTTGGGATATCGTATGGTAACAACTAGGATACACACGGACAATAATCATGTCTTACTGTGAGCATAACGCTATTGTATTGGTGGCTGGTGGTTCTGGTGGTCACGTTTTTCCCGCCATTGCATTGGCTGAATATGCCCATCAACGGGGCGAAAAGATTATTCTGATTACCGATGCCAGAGGTGCCCGATTTATTGAAAAAGACCGATCATTTTTTAGCCATATCGAGATATTGCCTCTGGCCTCTGTTCGCACTGCTTTTTCCATACATCAAACCATCAAAGCACTGTATCGACAGCATTCTGCAAAAGCGGTTGTGGGATTTGGAGGCATCACAACGGTGTTACCTCTTTTAATGGCGCGTATAAAGGGCATACGCTGTGCCATTCATCAATCCGATGCTGTTTTAGGCAGAGCCAACAGATTTTTGGTCCCCCTGATGCATTCTGTTTTTGTCGGCCATGATCTGGAGTGCTATGGAAACCATCGTTCAAAATCAAAAACACACCAATGGCGCACCATCGGCACCCCCGTACGTCAAGCACTTACCGCGGTTACTGCCCATAAATTCATCCCTCTCCCTATCCATATCTTGATCATCGGGGGCAGCCAGGGGGCAAAAATTTGGTCAACCTTGTTTCCCCAAGCGCTAGCCTTGCTCTCTGCAGCCCAACAAAAGTCCCTTCGAATCCGCCACCAGAGCTTGCCCACCGATTGCCCAACCTTAACCCATCAATACAGCCGTTTAAACCTGGCATCTTTTCATGTCGCACCATTCTTTTCCGATATGGTGGACATGCTGTCCTGGTCCCACGTGGTCTTTTCCCGGGCAGGGGCGTCCACCTTGGCAGAATTGTCTTGCGTACAACGGCCTGCTTTTTTGGTTCCCTATCCCTTTGCCATTGACAACCACCAACACTTTAATGCCCATGCCCATGCTCAAAACCATTCCGCCTGGATATGCCCTGAAGCCGCGTTAACTGCCACCCTCATTGCTGATAAAATCAAGGGTTGGCTGGACAAACCAGACGAACTGCTCTATGGTGAACAACAAATAAAAATACCCCAACCTGGTAATGCCTGCTCTGAATTATTCTCTTTTTGCACATCACCCTAAACGCATTCACTTTATTGGAATCAGCGGCATCGGCATGAGCGCGCTGGCCCTGTTATGCTTGCATCGCGGCTGGTGGGTTCAGGGCAGCGCTCTTTTTCAAAATGACAGCACCGAACAATTGCTTACCCAAGGCGCAAGAGTGTTCCTGTATCACGATTCCAGCCACATATCCCACGATTTGGAATGTGTGGTGTATTCCAGTGCCATATCCGATGATCATCCAGAGCTGCAAACCGCCAGATCCAGAAACATCCCCACCATTCACCGCTCTGACCTGTTAAGGGCCTTTGCCAGTCCAATGAAAACCTTGGCCATCAGTGGAACCCATGGCAAAACCACCACCACATCCCTGTTGGGGCATATTTTACATACCAGTCAACAAGACCCCCTGATTGTTTCCGGTGGCATGATGGTCCGTTGGAACAGCCCCTTGTATCCGGGTACTGGACCGTTTTCGGTCATAGAAGCGGACGAATCTGACCAGAGTCACATCAATTTTTCCGCCCTTTCTGGCGCCATCTTAACGAACATAGAACCCGAACACATGGCAAATTATGGGAACTGTATGGATAATCTGTGGGATTCTTTTCGTCATTTTCTGAATCTAGCCACAGATTTTGTCAGCATCTGCCGGGATGCCATTGATGCGTCCAACCCATGGTTTCAAAATCTGTCTTGCCCCATTACCTGGTATGGAACAGATCCAAAATCAGATTTTTATGCTGAAAACATCCGCACCACTCTCACAGGCATGATGTTTGATTGTGATACCCCCTGGGGGCGATTGGATGGTGTGGCCCTGAATTTGTGGGGTCATCATAATGTTTTGAATGCGCTGGGGGCCATCTCGGCCAGCCTGCGCATTGGATTGCCTGTAGAGAGCATTCGTCAAGGTTTGGCTTCTTTTTCAGGGGTTTATCGACGTTTAACCCTGGTTGGAACCAAAAATGGCATCCCCATTATCGATGATTATGCCCATCATCCCACAGAAATTGCCGCCGTACTCCATGCGTTGCACAGACGTGGATATGGCCGTATCTTGGCGCTATGCCAACCCCATCGCTATACGCGTCTGCGTGATACCATGGCCGCTTTTACACGATGCTTTGATCATGCCCATCATGTGGGCATATTGCCCGTTTATGCAGCAGGAGAACCCCCCATAGAAAACTGTGGATCCGAAAATTTAGTGGAAAACATAGAGAATTTAGGAAAAAAAGTGACATTGATGCCCGATTTTTTAACCGCCGAATCCCATGTCAACGCATTAATGGACACGGGTCAATATGACGTTGTGGTGTGTATGGGCGCGGGCGATATTACGCACTTGGCTAAAAAATTAGCGGATTAAAAGCCATCATTTCTGGATAAGGGTATGGCGCCCGTTGCACCAATCCTGTTTATCCATCTTTTTACTGATTTTTTAATCAGCGCAGCTCTTCTTTTGGCGTAATGCCTAACATGGTTAAGCCAGACGCCATCACAAAGGCTGTGGCTTGAACACAGGCCATGGATGCATAGGTTTTATCCAAATCATCAGCTTGCACCAATTTCATGGTGGGGTTTTGATTCCCCTTTTGCCATAACGCATGAAAGGCACCGGCCAATTTTTGCAAATAATTTGTAATGCGGTGCGGTTCACGATGCAAGGCCGATTCCGACACCTGTCGGGGCCAATCCATTAACAGGGACACCAACGGATCATGTAAAAACCCAGAAAAATCAGCCAACGCCATGGATTCTGCCCTCTGTTTTTCCTCTGAGAACAATGGTTTGGCCGCGCGTAAAACCGAACAACACCGGGCATGGGCATACTGGACATAAAACACGGGGTTCGAACTGCTTTGTTCTTGCATTTTTGCAATATCCAGGTCCAGATGGGTATCGGCTTTTTTGGTCAAAATCATAAAACGCAAAACATCTTTGCCCACCTGATTCAACACATCGCTCAACAAGACAAAATTTCCCGATCGTTTAGACATTTTCAACACTTCACCATTGTGAAAAAAATGCACCATTTGGAACAACAAAACCTCTACGTTTTTTTCAGCCATGGCCGCTACGGCACCAGACATGCGCTGCACATGACTGGCATGATCAGCCCCCCACACATCAATCATATGGTCGCATCGCCCCGCTTTGTCCCAATGATAAGCAATATCATTGGCAAAATACGTCCATGCCCCATCAGAACGCTGTAATGCCCGATCTTGATCATCGCCAAATCGGCTGGATCGGAACAACATCAAGGGCGTGGGCATCCAATCCGGATCCTCTCGGCCAACGGGTTGAGGCAAAACCCCCTTATAGATCAAATCCTTATGGTTCAATGCATCCATGGTTTTTTGCAATATCCCAGACGATTGCAATGATTTTTCCGACGTAAACACATCATGATGAATGCCCAAATCATGTAATACGGAACGAATATCCTGCATCATCTGATCCACCGCAAAGGATGCCACATCCTGCATGGATTGGGTTTTCCAATTTTGCGGATGTTGGCGTAAAAAGGATTCCGCGATTTCTTGACCATAGGCACCGGGGTATAACCCCTCTGGAATCACCGCCGTTTCGTTGTTTTCCAACGCAGCGCAATGACACAGCACGGTTTCGGCCAAACGGATGACCTGCTGGCCCGCATCATTGATGTAATACTCACGAACCACACGGTATCCAACGGCCTGTAATAGGTTGGCGACCACATCACCCAAAACCGCACCCCTGGCGTGTGCCGCATGCAAAGGCCCTGTGGGATTGGTCGAAACATACTCCACATTCACCACTTGGTTCTGACCCCAGCCTTGGTGTCCATACCGAATGCCTGTGGTTAAAATGTGCGCCAATTCTTGCTGAAAAACACAGGGCTTTAATCGAATATTAACGTATCCACCTAGGGGTTCTGCAGATTCAATCAGCGGGTTTTGTAAAACCACAGCACACAATTCTTTGGCAATGGTCATGGGAGGTTTTTTCCATAATTTGGCCAGAGAAAAGGCCACAGGCGAAGCAAAATGCCCATGATCTTCACGATCTGGCGGCACAAAACCCCAATTAAAATCGTCAGGTAAAATGCCCTGTAAAGCGGCCTGAACCCTGTGGGCTATGCCCCGATTATTATCCAAATCTGCAAGAACACTGACCATGGCGAATGTGACGAATTTTTTGAAATTATTCCATTTGTTCAATAAAATAACAAGCGCTCCATATCAACCCCCATAGGATTTTCAGAGCGCACCACCATAGGACGCCGTATTCGAAAGAATTTAAATTAACTTTTAACAATACGGACAGCCCATCAAACAGCGCGCCTATTTAGAATTCTTTTAATTAAATTAAGCACATTTTAATTAAAATTTTAAACATATTGACGTGAAATATCCGCGTTGACATTCTGAATATTCAAATCTATGATATCGGCAGGAGCATCGGAGCAAGGCATTTTTTACTGATGAGCATTCCTGGAAATCCCACTGTTGATCATTTAATTCGGGATGGATCCATTTCTGTTGATGATGCTTCGGTTTTATGGACAGAGCATAAAATATCAGGAAAATCCATCGAAACCTTGATCCTAGATGCAGGCATCATGGACGAAGATGCGTTGTTGGATTTATCGGCTCGACTGCGCCAATGCCAAACGGCTGATCCTGCTGAACATATGGATGCCATTAGACGCTTGCACCCCATGATTCCATCAGAAATTTGGGAACAATGCCACAGTGTGCCCATTGATTATGATGAGACCATTTCCACATTGCGGGTTGCCATGGCTGATGTCAGCGATATTCAGGCCCAAGATTTATTGATGCATCATTTGCCAGCGGCCACCATTCTGTCCCCCGTATTATCCAAAAAATCAGCCATTATCACCATTCTCCAGGGGATGCATGCCCCATCCCATCCCATGGATGTCACACAATGCGCTGTGGGTGATAAAATCATCAATCGATTTTTGCACCAAATCATTGTCAAAGCCGTTGAAGAAAGGGCTTCTGATATCCATTTTCAACCTGAAAAGTTTAAAATTAGGGTGCGTTATCGCAAAGATGGATTATTGCACACGATACAGACCTTTCACACGTCGTTTTGGCATCCCCTATGCAACCAGTTAAAAATATTGGCAGCCATGGATATTTCGGAAACCAGACGACCTCAAGACGGTCGATTTTCCCTTCTCATATCTGGAAGAACTATAGATTTTCGAGTATCAGCCCACCCCACGGTATATGGCGAAAACCTGGTTTTGCGTATTTTAGATCAACAGCATTCTTTGATTGCACTGGAAAAACTGGGATACAGCCCCCACAACATGAAACAGATTCACCGAATTCTAGAAAAACCAGAAGGTTTGATTATCCTAACAGGACCCACAGGATCAGGTAAAACCACCTCGTTATACAGCATGTTGGCCACGCTGGATCACGAACAAATCAATATTATGACGCTGGAAGAACCCATCGAATATCACGTTCCCAACATCAGACAGAGTGAAGTCAAGGAAAAAAGCCAATTTGATTTTATGTCGGGCATGCATTCCCTGTTGCGTCAAGATCCTGATGTCATCTTAATTGGTGAAATTCGGGATGAAAAAACAGCCGATATGGCCATTCGTGCGGGCATGACAGGACACAGGGTTTTTACGACACTGCACACCGTCCATGCCCTGGGGACCATTTACCGATTAATCGAATTACAGGTTCCCATTTCCTTGTTGGCAGGGGTACTCAATGGGGTTGTGGCGCAACGTTTGATTCGATTGTTGTGTTCTGCTTGTAAAACGCCCACGCGCCTAGAGGTTGAACAGGCCAAAGATTACCGTGTGTGGCCACAGGTTGACGTATTCAGCGCCAACGGATGTGAGCATTGTGGATTTTCTGGATATTATGGGCGAAAAGCCATTGCCGAAGTCATGGTGATGGATGCAGATATCGAGGCATTGATTTTGGATCGTGCATCGCACCAAGAATTGCAACGTGCGGTAAAAGACAAAGGGTTTCGTTCGATGCACCATGATGCCACAGAGGCCGTTATTCGAGGTGAGACATCTTTGAGCGAAATTCGTCGTGTGATGGGATCCTTATAATTATGCCGCTTTATGTGTATCGGGGGCTGAATTTAAATGGTGAGCTGTTGCGAGGATATCTATCCGGAGGCTCCTCTAATGACATTCGTAAAACATTGCATGCGCGGCAAATAGAGCCCTTGTCCTTACGGCGTTTGTGGTTGCCACGTACACAACCCAAAGAACTGGCCTTGTTTTTCCTGCACTTGTATTATGCCTTGCAAGCGGGGCACCCCTTGATTCAGGCCATTACTTTGGTTCAGCCTTCTTTTCAGGGGTCCTTTGGCGTGTTCATTCAAGCGTTGATTCAAAATGTAGCCCAAGGAAAATTACTGTCTGATGCCTGCCAATGGTATCCGTGGATTTTTTCTGGCCCATTGCTTGCCCTTCTGCATGTGGGCGAGCAATCTGGTCGACTGGCGCAAACGTGTCAAAATGCCCACGATTATTTAAAGAAAACCCAAAAAAACAAACAGGCTTTTCGCAAGGCATTGGCCTATCCCATTTTAAATTTTGGATTTTTTATGGTGGCTCTTTTTTCCTTGTCACAGGGGTTATTACCCACCCTAGAAGATATGGCCATGACAAGGGATGGTCCCTCATCTTGGCGCACAGAATTCTTGATGCACCTGACTCAGGGAGACTTGTCTTGGATAATGTACGGCACCATGGTTGGGGGGATTGGCCTTTTTTTGTACTTTAACCCGTTGCGCATTCCTCTTCTGGGGGATTGGCTGGCGAAAAAGACTTATTGGTCCCTTTTTTCTGGTTTGGTTTTGCTTTTAAAGGAAGAAATCCCCCTAGTCAAAGGGCTGTCCTTGATGGAAAGCAGTCTGGGTTATTGCCCTGCCTTGCGTCAACCGTTGGCCAAAATGGTCAGAGAAATCCAAGAAGGGCGGTCGCTGGTGGACTCCATGGCCACATTACCCCACTTTTCTTTGATGTACCTGCAATTTTTAAGGGCGGGTGAAGGCACTGGACAACTGATTCCGTCCTTTGAGTTAATGCTGGACTTTATCCAAGATGATCTGAATCGGTCTCTGGAACAGTGGTTGTTTTGGATTACCCCCATCAGCCTGACGATCTTGGGCCTTTGTTTTTGGGTCTTAATCGACGGGACAATGGCACCCCTTTACGACAGCATCGACCAAACCATCCGAGAGGTGGTATGAAGACATGAGCATGACCCTTTACATCATTTGTCATCGCCATATTTTATACCTGTATCGCATGGATATTGACCGTCCTGTCTTTCTGAAATCCGATACAGAGTCAGAGACGATCATCGCGGAACTGGTGTCTTTCAATCCCAAAAAAGTGATCATTATCGATAATGGTTCCAGCAACAGTTTAAAAATTGAAACCACCAGCCGTACGTTATCTTTGTACGAGTACGCTCAATGGGCTTGGCAAAAATGGCGCCACATTCGACAAAACTCTCTGTTTGCCACCGTGCGCATATTGCGTCAATACAACAGCATTTTGGTTGCAACCTCGCCTTTTAACGGGCCTCTGGTTCCTTTTTTAGAAAAATTGGATCAATACGCTGTGACATCCAATGTTTACAATTATCCTCTGGCTCTGATTATGGGGATTTACGCAGAACACAGGGCACATTTGCTTTCACAGCCCTTACTGGTCATAGTAGACAAAGATCATCGCAGTTTTTTGGCGTTTTTATTAAAAGAAAAGTTGGTTTTCGTTCGTCAACATACCCTGTCGTCCACAGATGCGTACAACGATATTGGGCCTAAAAACATCATCTTGGACACGATCCGATATTTGGAAAAAACCTTTGCCGTATCCAACATTGTCCCGATGTTCTTTTTAGAAGACACCTCTTGGGAAACCATGTTTCGGGCATTTTTCCCCAACAGTATGTTTCACATTCCAGAAAAAGATCGGTCTTTTTTGCCTATAGATGACACGTTTGTATCACCTGATGTCAGCGTTTTTGACGGCATTGTATTGAAAAAAACCCCATCCACAGCATTAATGCATTTACTGGGTAGCATTTTTCAAAGATCATGGATCCGACGATTGGTACCCTATATCCAGCTGGCCAACATCGTTGCCCTATTGATCTGTATTTACAGCATGTATACGGCTTTTTGTTTGATGACCTGCAATCAACAATTGGGAAAAAAGTTGGATAAATTGACGCAATCATTTGCCAGCATCCAAAACCAGTTGTCGCAAATGCCCATTGCCTCTTGTCACATTGATCAGATTGAAAAAACCAGAACCTTGTCGGAAACCCAGTACAAAGCTTTGATCCAGTACTTTGCCCTACTAGAACATGTATTAAACGATCGCTGCATCATTCGCTCTCTTTCCATGAGTCCAAAAAAAAGCCGCCTTTCCCTGCAAATGACCGATCCGACCTTGACCATGGATGATTTAATTGATTTGGGACAAAATGCGTTGCCCCATTTTCAAATCACTGCGCCTGCCCAGACCCCCTCTTCTATTTTTGTTGTTGAAACAAAATCACCTCTGTCTTATGAAAAAACGTCTGATTAATATACTGATCTATTTAATTGGATCTTTAACCGTCTGTATATGTATGTTTTTAATCGTATTTTCATTGCAAAAACAAGAGAAGATTTTTTTTGAAAAAATTCAGATCCTGAATCGTCAACTGATCAAAGAAACAGAACAATTGAAAACCTTGCAATCCACCACACGCGCATTATGCCAATCCATGCAGTTTAAAGGCAGAAAAAATGGTTATGCAGATAACGCTATTTTTTTGAATCATGCAAAGCAACATCATTTAAAGAATGTGGAATTGACGGCTCTGCCCCCTGAAATAATTTATCATGACCAAAAAATGACATTGCGGAAAATACCCATCCGAATGAATTTTATGTTAACAAAAGATCAAAATTTTTGGAAATTTTTAAATGCTCTGCAAGAAGCTTTTCCTGCGTCAATATTAATTCAATTTTTATCCATCGAGCGGATTTATTTCAAAGAAAGGCTTGGAATTTTCTTAAAAGCCAGTTTTCATTTTGATTGGTACACCATTCTTATTTCTGCGGATGCATCATGATTGTATTGGGGCTCAGCGCCATTATGATGTCTTCCTTATTCTTTTCTCCCCAAGAGTGTCACGACATAGAAAATCGAGAACATTCCCATATTTGTCAAAACCCAACAGAAAAAGAAGATATGCCTCTGGTTTTGAATGGCATTTTGTGTCGGCCTGACTTGGATCATTGGATTGTTTGGATTAATGGCACGCGCATTTACAGTCAAAGACCACAATCCATACAGGGTTGGACCATTATCAAGGTTCATTCGGACAGCGTTGTTGTGCGCTCTAAGCATGGAGAAGAGCGAGAATTGCGTCCAGAGCAAGATCCGGATTTAGAGGAATTTAGTACGTCTATGGATGAGACCACACCTGAAGATTTAGAGATTAACGAAGATGATCAAAACGAGGCGGGTCATGAGGACACAACTGTAGCCCCTGAAACAGAAAACAGTGACGATGCCCCAGAGGCAACGGAGAATTTTGAAAGTAGCCATACCCCCAACAGATTGGCAAGCCAAAAACAAGAAAAAGCCACCATGTAAAGAATCATAAGGGGCCATTTCAGAATCATTTTGTGGGCGTTTGCCTTTTGACAGAGCATTTTTTTTAGACTATAATGAGGATAAGTATTCATAAAATTTTTTAATAACATGCGTGTTTTAAGTTCTCTTCGCAGTCAAAAGCAACGCGATCGCAATTGTCAAGTTGTGCGCAGAGGTCGTCGTGTGTATGTGATTAACAAGAAAAACCGTCGTTTTAACGCACGGCAGGGTTAATGAACAGTCCAAAAGGGGTTGTTGAAAGCTGTCTTTCAAAAACATCAGACCCATTTACACTGGTTGTTCTTGCCGCCTATCGGTCACAAGAACTTGCTTCGGGTATTGCTGCATGCATACCCACAGACGGCAGCAAGGATGCCCTTGTTTCCCTAAAGGAAATTTCTAGCGGAAAGTTGGATATGCATTCTCTAGAAAATCGCATGATTAAAAGTCTGCAAAAGTTTTCCTTTTTATCCGAAGAAGGTCTGGGGGATTTCGAACCCATGGCAAAACCTGTTCCTGCTTATGAGAGCGCAGCCATGCATGCCCATGCTCTGTTCCAAAAGCCTGCAGCAGTGACACCGGAAACGGATGATGGGGTTTCTTTTGATTCTGAAGACCATAATGAAGACTCCTTTGATGGTGAATCCGACGATTCAGTTACAGACGAGGATTTTGTAGAAGATGACGACGGCGATATTTCAGATGATGAATTGGACGAGGAATCGGACGAATTGCTGTAAATCGATTCATCGCAACCATGGACCCTAGGTGCCATCCCAGGCTTGGTGCGCCAGATTCATCAAGACCTCTCATTAGAACGACGGATTTGTCCCGCCATGAATTCTAGGTGGCCATCCGAAGTTAGATACCAGATTCATCAGGACCTCTCATTAGGACGAAAGTATATCGCATTTATTCAGCCATGATTCTGGAATACTCATAATATTTATCAAGCTTAATGTTCAGTCCAATCCCCATCTGATCAAGGCATTTTATTAAAGTGGTTCCAAAATGCGATATCCGTTGGGTTTAGAGCCATGGTATCAAGAGACTATGGGGCAATGGCGATGAACAACCTGTGATCGGCCCAATGCCCCAGAGATAAAACGATCTTGCTTACACTCTCCCATGATCAGCCCAGAGATCCACGGACCATAATGTATCCCAGCGTCAATAAGGCACTGATAAAATTAGCGAGAAAAAAGATTCCAAAATTCTTGACAGAAAATGAAACCTTGGAACAAACCCGATTAATCCCTTGATTTTTTGACACCAACACCACCGCTGCCAATTCTAACAGCGCATTGATGGTGGCCAAAGAAATACCGGCAATAACCTGTCTGGGTACACTAAATGTTCCTCCTAATATATGATCCAATATCACGGAACTCAGCAGCCCCCAACAGACATACACCACCTGCCCGATGGACATAGAGACCGCATTGGCAAAACACGTTAAAACACCCGAATACCATAGGGTTGTTTTTGTCACTTTTTTAACAAAAGGCCATTCCACCAACAGACTGAGAACCACCAAGGTTAAAAAATGCGCCATGATATGGTTAACCACCATCAGTTCGGGCCAGATTAAATTGCCTTGTACCCTAGATACAGCCAGAAAAAGCCCTGGTATGATTGCATAGTGCCATTTCAACATCAACGGAACAAACAAACGAATCGAACCGTCCCAGTGTATCGTATCATCTTTCAAAAAATGCTTACGGATTTACGGACTCATCACCCCACCCTATTGACCGCTTTATTCATTTGCATTTTTGTCAGTAAATTCGTTAATGGGATATCGCAACAAAGCCATTACAATAGGACATTGTAACAGGACCTAAAAGTCCATTGCTCCCTGGGATTTTCTGTACTGGATTAACATGCACATAACCGCGAACAGACAAAGAGGGGTACAACCCCCCCGGAAAAACAAAGGCATTTCAGCACCATTGTTGCTCTCCAAGGGATTTGCTGCCAAGTGTTCACGTCAGTGCCATGGGTAAAACGGGAATGATGGGTGTTTTGCCCCCTTTGGACACCAGGGACAGGCCCTTTTTTCCCAAATTGTCCTAATGAAAAAACCTCTTGGATAGGTAAACCTGTGGCATACAGCAACACCATGGCACCTGTACGAGATGGGTCAATGGGTGTCCAAAATGTAATAGGGATTGATCCAAGGGGAAAGGCAGGAGGAGAGACACCGCAATTTTTGCAAAAACCAGGACAGCGTATGTGCGTGTTCCATCAAAAACCCATAAAACACCTTCAAACCTGACAACGATGGGGCATTGGTGGCATCAGATGCCTGATTTCCACTGCAATAGTGGAAAAAAGCCAGCATATCTGTCATAGTCACGGCCACCATATCCATTTTGAGGCGTATCTTCTCTATAGGATTCATATAATCTCTGAGCCTGCGATGTATCCTATAGGATGCAGTATGGAGTAGGGCCTCTGCTGTAGAACACTGCTCTTGTTACAAAACAAAGGATGGCACCAGCCAGTCCAATAGGTCCCTGCCTCACCAAAGGCCTAGGAAACGCAGAATACGCGACCCAGATCAGGGCTGATGCATCAAGGGATGGGAGTGCCTATTTTTACAGACTATAAAATAAGGTGTATGATCAGTATGCATATGGGGGTCTTTGGCATGAATGCCTTTTGATCACACAACACCACCCTAAATTATGAAAAATGCTTTTTCGTCCATCAATGCTTTGTTTTCATCCATTGCACCAGCCTATGATCGCATGAACGATGTGATGAGTTTTGGGTTGCACCATGTGTGGAAACGGATTTTCGTGGATCAATTGCCTCTTTTTCATCCAAATAATGTGAAAAAAGATCCGTGGGTTTATGTGGATATGTCCTGTGGCAGCGGTGATATCGGGTCCCTGGTTTTAGAATGCTGTACACAAAAATCCATCTTGATTTCCCCCATTTTTATCGATCCAAATGCAGAATTATTGGCCATTGCCCAATGCCGATTGCCAGATCAATCCATACAATGGCATCAAGAATCGGCGGAACATGTATCCCTGCCCCATCACAGCATTGACCTGTATACCATTTCTTTTGGTCTACGCAATACGGATGATCGCTGCCAGGCCCTGAAACAGGCGTATGATGTATTGGCACCAGGGGGGCAATGGTGGTGCTTGGAATTTTCCCACCCTGAAAACCCCTTGATGGCCTCTGCCTTTGATGCCTATTTGAATATATTGCCTGTTTTGGGCAACACCATCATCGGTCAGGCAGAGCCGTATGCCTATTTGGCCGACAGCATTCGATCCTTTCCAGTCAAAGATGTATTTTTACAAGAAATCCGCGATGCTGGATTTGTAAATGTGACCTATCAACCCTTATCCTATGGCATCGTATCCATAACCAGAGGTGTAAAATGTTTTTCATAAACCGCACACAACGCGATTCCAATACCAGGGAGAAAAACAGCCATTGGTGGCCGTTGTTGGCCTTGTTTTTACTCGGTCTAATCGGTGGCATTATTTATGATACGGGGGATGTTTTGATTCGATTATGGTCTCGTGATATGGGGGTGTTGCCCAAACAATTGGACTGGTTGAATGGCATTGAAATCTTGCATCCTTTGAAATTTTTGTGGGCACCTTTGTTTTCTGTTGCCCTTGCCTTTGGTCCCTGGACAGGACGTCGGGCATGGATATTAATGGTTTTGGGGTTGGTGGTGTGTACCGTTGTGGGAATCAGTTATACCCCTGTTTTTGGACTGACTTTTTTGGCTATTTTACTGGTCATGACCATGGCAAGAGCCAGCTATGATGCCCTGATTATTGCATCCCAAATGGATGCGGTTTCCAAATCCTTGTGGGGATGGAGTGAAAACAGCTGTGTCACAGGATACCGTGTGGGCATTATGCTGACATCCAATTTGGCTTTGCGTGCCAGCGCTGGGGGGTTCTCCTGGGAGACAATTTATCTGTGCATTGGTTTGATTCTGATCGCTTGCTTTTTATTGGTGGCCTACAGCCCCCTTTTTAGATTTTTAAATACGACTCAATCTGCCCCTACTCCCTCTAAACCTTTGGGTTTTTTGGCTTCTATTACCCAATGGTTCCATTTGCCGGGCAGCATGGCTGTATTGATATTTCTAACCATTTATCGATTACAAGATGGATGGATTGACCCACAAAGAGAATATTTTTTACTGGATTCCGGATTAACAAAAATCCATTTGGCCCATTTAAAAACATTGGGTTTGTGTGGAACGATTGCGGGAGGGTTTGCTGCCGGAGCCTGTATTCGCTATTTAGGTTATCGCAGGGCATTAACTTTAGGACTGATGGTGCATGGCTGTGCAGGTGGATTGCTGTACCTATCCAGTCTGTACTCTGGCTTGCCCTGGTGGCCCGAATCCTTGTTAAAAATGGCTTATTGTTTAGAGCAAACCACCAAAGGATGGTCAACCATCACCATATTCTCATTTCAATTGCTGTGTTGTCAGGGGGGCAACATCATGACGCAATTGGCATTATTCAGTGCCTTATCCGATCTTGGGATAAAGATCATTTCCGCGCGTTCTGGTTGGTTGGCCCAAGAATTTGGCTGGCCCACATTAATGGGTGTGGCAGCAGTATCTGGTTTGCCTGCACTGTGCCTAATCCCCTATTTATTTTCACGAACCTTTATCCGAGAAAAGACATTATCTATTCAAGGAGATTCCATGATTGATCCGTAAACTATACATGCAACGAGAGAAAATACAGATTATCCCTTTTTTAAAACCATGCAAAATTTTTTCAAAAAATATTTTCTTCTTTATATTTTCCTAAATTTTTTGTATAATCATAACTTTATTGACAAAAGTGATTTTTAACCATGATACCTATGACACCACGCGGCTTGGGTCAGCTGCAAAAAGAACTTCAATCCCTTTTAACCATTGATCGTCCAGCGGTAATCGAAGATATTGCCCGTGCACGTCAATATGGAGATTTGTCTGAAAATGCAGAATATCATGCAGCCAGAGAAAAGCAACGTCATATCGAAGACCGAATTCGCCAATTAGAGCACAAAATCAATAATGCCAATGTCATTGATGTGGCCACATTATCTGGTCCAAAAATTGTTTTCGGTGCCATTGTCACCTTGTATGACGAGGATAAAATGAAATCATCGACCTATCAAATTGTGGGTATGGATGAAGCCGATTTGGCACAAAAGAAAATAGCCATTGATTCGGCACTGGCCAGAGAATTAATTGGCAAAGAAGAGGGTGCCAGCATCGAGTTATCCACACCTGGTGGTGAAAAGCATTATGTGATTGAAAAAGTGGAATACAAAGCCCATTTTGGGTCAGAAAATCCTTTTTGATCAGGATGTTTGAAAAAACGTCCCCCTTATCTGGGGCATATGTATTAAAACAAAATGATCAATCTGCATAAAGTGTCTCATCAATGATCGGTATTTTTGACAGTGGTATTGGCGGATTAACCGTATTAAAAGCACTTTCCTCTGCTTTTCCCCGGCACGATTTTTTGTATTTGGCTGATTTTGGTTATGCCCCCTATGGCAATCGAACAGAGGACGATATCGTACAGCGCAGTCAAACAATCGTACGTTGGATGGAGACACGTGGTGTGTCATTGGTGGTGGCCGCCTGTCATACCAGTTCGTCCGTGTTAAAGGCGCAGCACACAACGGCCATTACAACGCCTATTGTTACGATGCTGCAGCCCACACTGGATGGAATACTGAAACACCCCCACAGAAAACAGTGGAAAAAAGGCATTGCCATTCTGGCCACAGCCCTCAGCATCCGAAAAGGAACCTTGGCCTTTGCCCTTCAGTCCCGTGGTTTTGATTTACCCATTTATCCTGTGGCTTGCCCACCATTGGCGGGCTTCATTGAATCCTATGATCATCAGGGCGCCATAACCTACCTGAAATCTCATGTCTTTGAATCCTTTGCGCGCAATCCTGTGGATATGATGGTCTATGGTTGCACCCATTACCCTTTGATAGAACCCTGGTTGATCACCTGTGATGTGCCAAATGTCATTCGTATGAATCCTGCGGAATATGTGGCCACAGCGGTGGCTGGGGTTTTATCTGTCTCCCGGGCACCTCTGGGTGATGCCAGAGGAAATACACCACCACGGGTATGGTTTTATCATACGGGCACGGCGCAAGGAACCGAACAATTGGCCAACCATTGGCCTAATCTAGACACCAGTACGCCTACGGATCTGGTATTAGATTGACCGTGATTGTGACGGGGTTTTCTCTTTTCCTGCCCCATGCAATTGATCCTTTAAAAATGAATCAATAATGGGTTGCACCTTTTTTCTGGTACCCTCATATCCTTGAGCCACAAAAACAAAGGCTTTAGGCAGAGATCTTGCGCCTTTGGTAGGATGCCATGCATAGCCACACAAAGCACTGATGCCCAGTAAATGACCTGTTTTAGCTCTAACGCCTTTGGGTAAAATGGTACGTTTGGCCAAGGTACTATCTTTTTCTCCGGGATGGGCAAAGGCATGGATCAATGCAGGCATACCATAGCCTGCTTTTAATACTTGCCATAACTGTGCTGGTTGAATACGGTTGTATCGGGATAACCCAGAGCCATCCACAAAAAAAGCCCCTTTCATATCCAAATCAAAGTATTTTTTCAGCAATGCTTTGATAATAGGATCTCCACGGCACCACTCGACTATGGCATGGGGTGAAACGTTGTGTAATATGGTCAAGTACCATGCGTCAAAGACCAAATTATCCGATGCTTTAAATGCGGGCCCTAATACCTCAACCAGTTTTTTAGAATACACCACAGAAAGCAGAGCTTCTCTTTTTTTAGAATCTTGACGGTTTAAATGATTGATCACTTGAATCTGACCCGTTATCCCCAATTCAGTCATGACTTGGCGTACTTTATTCAAAAGATAGGGGGTTAAAGCTTGTGGGGATCGGGTATAGATTTTTTCCGGCTCTGAATCGTTTAAATATCCAAAGGCATAAAGACAATGTTGATTCCACCACAGTTTTATTTTTGTGGGTTTTTTGTGAACCTTAATGTCGGCAACCATGGGGATTTGCCCCGTATTGGTTACCATACAGCCTGTGGTATGGGCATGGCGTTTGATCCGCACTTCGATCCAATTATGATCAATATTGGCAGCAGATACAGGGCCCGAATGGTTTGATCCCATATCCCCAATCATCCAATCTTCAGAATGTTCTGGGGTTGAAAACGCAGCGCAATCTAAAAAAAGATGACCAGGAATATGTTGTCCTTGCAAAGGTTTTAGAAGGGTTTTTAATTGATCTGATGTCAACAATGGGTCTCCAGAAAAACCAATTCGTGCACTGTGTATGTGCCCATCCGTTTTAGAAACAAACAGTTGTGTTTTATATCGATACTGTGGTCCCAAAATGCGCAAGGCCAACAGTGCTGTGATGATTTTTTGACAACTGGCAGGAGTAATATAGATGTGTGGGGCATGATAAGAATCAATTTTTCCAGATGCATCACCCACAATATAGGCATACAACGCAGGATTTTTATCGTACAGTTTTTGATGCAATTGGGCATTGGATGTAAAGGAAATCATAGGATCATTCTTCTGTGCCCAAGATGATGCACACAGCCCCATAAACACAAATAGAGCCTGTAACCAATGGCGTGCTGTGAACATGATCTGCTGTAATACATCGATCCTAATCTAGGCATTATGCCCTACAGGGTTTATGAATCAAATAAAAGGCAAAAATCCACATCCCCCAAGACGAAATATACCATTGGGTAAGTGCCCTAGGAACGATTATGAAGCAAGGATACGCCGATCCTGGGGGCGAAGGCTAGGGCCTTTCCCTCGTATGGTTACCCCCGGGTCCTATTTGGTATAGTTTTGGGGCCGCTGAATGCCATCATCCAGTATGAAGTTTTCGGGTATTTCCATATAATCGATACACAGCGGATTGGCAAATCCACCTTTTTCTGCTGTTTTTTGTTCAGCCGATGCCATAACTTGGGGAAAATCCAGGTGATGGTGTCGAGCCAAGGCCTTTAGAACCTCTAGAACATCTCCTATTTCTTCTGAAACGTCCTTTGGCGTTATTGCCGTACAAACCTCGCTCACCTCTGGGACCAGCTTTTCCCTTAACCGTTGCCCATACTCATCCCCATTCATCCCATGACCCACAACATTGATTCCTGTGTTCTGCATCATCTGGGGCAAACGATCCCGAATGATCTTATTAAAGTAAAAACGACGATGTACCATAATGTTTTCCCTATAAAGAGTTTACCAAAAATGAACGGGAACCGTGGGGTGAAAGATGATCTGATCGGTTTTAATCCACTCTGGTATCCATTGTTTTAAAATTGCTGGTCTTAAATCTAAATTTTGCAAATCCGACAATCGAACCCATTCTGGTTTTTCGAAATATTCGCGACCATAGACCTTTTCATCCATCGCCAGATGATTCATTTTCCAAACAAACGTTAGCGTTTGTTTTTTTAAAAACCAAAGTTTTTTATAATTCATCTCGACAATCCCCAATACTTTTTCCGCTTTTAATCGAACACCACATTCTTCAAAACATTCGCGTTCCACGGCGTTCTGGATGCTCTCTCCACCATCCACATGCCCACCAGGCAAGTTATAGCTCAGACCGCCCAATTGACGCATCAACAGAATGTGATCAGAGTCCACCAACAATGCCCGGCTGAGAACATGACGTGATGGACGCAAAGCGATGTGCGCGCCCAGGGATAAAACAATATAGGCCGCTTTTTTATAAGCATCATGCATTCGGCGACGACTGTGTTTTTCAACCACTATCCCCTCAACGCACTGAGATACAAATGCAACAATTCTTCTTGTTCGTTACGCTCTTCGGGCTTCATTTTACGCACCCGCAACACTTGACGCAAAATTTTGACATCAAAGCCTTCCCCCTTGGCCTCGGCCATGGTGTTGCTGATATCCTCCATAATGCCCGCTTTTTGCTCGTCTAAATGTTCCAAGCGTTCTACAAATTGTTCTAATTTTTCAAGACTGACGGACATGGTTGTCTTTTTTTATAGTAATCTTTTCCATCTTAACCGATTTTTAAAACAGAGTGTAGATTATCTTTTCATCAAAATACTCCATGGCAGGGGGAAATCCATGAACGCAGGGGATAATAGGATCAAATGCCGGGGACAATAGGCTGGGGTAAAACAGAATGAAATGAAAAATAGAGCATTGTGCTGAAAAAAACAGAATAATAGCAAATGGGCATGATGCAATGGGTATTATGAAACGGGATAATCATGATGTGTTTTATGGAAACAACCAAAAAACAGAAGGCTTTCTGATTCTCGGTTATTGCCAAGCATAAGTTTTAAATGAGGTCAAAAAACTTACGAAAACACGCACCCTCTAGGGGAATCGAACCCCTGTTACCGCCTTGAGAAGGCGATGTCCTAGGCCTCTAGACGAAGAGGGCGTATTCATTTATAAGGATACGCATTTTTTCAAAAAAGTCTAGATGGAAAAATGAAAAATATAGAATTTTTTCACCCTTGCCAACAGGAAAAGGACTGATATCTGGTCAAATTAAGCCATGATGGGCTGTACACCTAGACAGCGCATCTCAAAATCGTTATGAGTAAAGAAAGTATTCCTCTTTGCATCATGCCAAACGCATTAACCCCATCCAAAGGAACAATTTTGCTCTTGTGTGGTGGATTTTCGGTGGAACATGACATTTCCCTCAACAGTGCCCGCTTTATCGCCAAACACATCGATAAGACAGAGTATGGCATTCTGGTGGTGATTGTGCGTCATGATCGTCAGTGGGTTCATGTGCCATATCAAGCCTTTCTGGACGGTGAAAATCAGGGGGAACTTGTTTATTTAAGACACCATCAGGGGGTAACGGCTTTGATGGGAGAAGGCATCTGCGAGCCCATTCACATGGTTTTTCCTGCCATTCATGGCACAGGCGGAGAAGATGGCAGCATCCAGGGGTTGCTGGACTATATGAATCTGCCCTATGTGGGTAACGACGTGTTCGCATCAGCCGCATGCATGGATAAAATTGCAACCAAGCAGATTTTGCTGGCCAATGGCTTGCCCGTTGTGCCTTTTATTGCTCTGTCACGTTGGGACACCATTCCAACCCACGAACAAGCCTGTCGTGATTTAAATTCTGATATTTTGGTGATCAAACCGGCCACATCGGGATCATCGGTTGGCATATCTAAAATTCTGAATGAATTGGATTACGAGGAAAAAATCCATACTGCATTTCTGTACTCTAATCGCATTCTGATCGAAAGCGCCATCACAGGGGCCGAGGTCGAGTGCGCCATTTTGGGCAATGCTTGTGCCATGGCCTCTGGTGTGGGGGAAATTGTTATTCATAATGCCTATGAAATATATTCATATGATGCGAAATACCATGATCCTCAGGAAAACCAAGCCCGCATCCATGTCACAGCTGTCAGTATTGATGGTGAAACCCAAGAACGCGTACGCGCCATGGCACTGCGGGCGTTTCATGTGATGACGTGTTCTGGTCTGGCACGCATTGATTTTTTTGTGACACCAGACAGCATTTTTATCAATGAACTGAATACCATGCCTGGTTTTACGGCCATCAGTCTGTATCCTCAGCTGTGGCAAAAAAATGGCATTTCCCCAAAAACATTAATTGCACGGTTGTTGCATTGTGCCCAAGAGCGTTTTGACCAGAACGCAACCCTTATTCATTACTATAACGAAGATGGGGGTACGAAAAAAGATCTTGCACCTGGTGCCCTAACATGCTGAAATAAAAGGCATGTTTTGTGCGGAGTTTTTTATGCAACGATACCCAAAAATACTTTTAATCGTTTTTGGTATTTTTTGCACCACGCCCCTGTCGTGCACGGATACGTCTCCTGGATCTGTGACATCTCATAGGCGGAATTCCGGAGAATTGGAAAAGGTCTTATACCTATCCAATTGGGCGGATTATTTCCCAAAAGTACTCATTGATCAATTTACAAAAGAAACAGGCATTCGTGTGGTGTACACGGCGTATGACAGTGTGGAATCCCTAGAAGCTCAGTTGTTATTGGATACACGGTATGATTTGGTGGTGGCACCGGCTTGGCCTGTTTTTATTCGCGGCATCCATACAGGTCGATTCTTGCCCCTAAACAAGGATCTGATTCCAAATATTAGATACATTGATCCAAAAATTTGTGAAAAATTGGGCGATGCCGACCCTAAATTAATGTATGGTATTCCCTATATGTGGGGTACGACGGGCATAGGATATGACCGCAACGCCATCTTGGCAAGAGCCCCTGATGCCCCCTTGGACAGCTGGGCCTTGATTTTTGATCCACGTTGGTCTTACTTGCTGCAAGAAGGGCACATTTTTTTATTGGATTCTGTGACTGATGTATTACAGGCTGTTTTACTGTACTTGGGATTGTCACCAAACAGTCAAAACATTGCCCTTTGGGATAAGGCTGTGGCCCAAATGATGAAAATAAGACCCCATATTCATGCCTTTGAGGGGTCTAAACAGGTCGAAAATTTGGTGACGGGCAGCAACGAATTGATCCAAGGATATTCGACCTACGTGCAAATGGCCAGAGAAGAAAATACAAATCCAGCCAGAGATATTTGCTATGTCATTCCCAAAGAAGGCAGCGTGATTTGGATCGATATGATGGCCATACCGCATAATGCCCAGCATCCTAAAAATGCGCACCTGTTCATGAATTTTATCTTGCGTCCAGAAATCATTGCCCAATGCACCAACATCGTCAAGGCTGCCAATGCCGTACCAGCGTCTCAACCCATGATTGCTCCCGAAGTACGGTCAAATCCTGCGGTGTTTCCTGATTCTGTGACCATGGAGCGTATTCATCCTGATTTTCTGCCCTCTGTGGCATTGACCCGGCACTTGTGTCGCGAATGGTGTAAAATTAAATTGAATTACCGTCCCTCTAGTTCATTTTGGTCCTTTTGGTCTTTTTGGCCATTTTCAAAATTATGTAAAAAAGAGACAAAAAATCCCCAACCATAGCTTTTTTTTCCTATTTAAATGGTATAGAATATAAGGATATTGGAGAGGTGGCCGAGTGGCTGAAGGCGACGGTTTGCTAAACCGTTATACAGCTTAACCTGTATCGAGGGTTCGAATCCCTCTCTCTCCACCAAAATATTCATGTTACAAATATTCAGAAAAATTGAACAAGGATTGTCCATGGAAAAACTATTTGGTTTTATTGCTTTATTCACATCTCTAATCGGTTTGTTTCCCCAAGTCTATAAGGCCTATATCACTAAATCTACGAAAGATGTATCTATGTTTATGTTGATAAATTATTTTGTATGCTCTATTTCTTGGATTGTATATGGAATTTATCAATGTTCCACATTTGTTATAGCCAGCAATATTGCAGGTTTGGTCATTAGCTTGATTTCTATAATCCAAAAACGTTATTATGATGAAAAAAATTCATAAAGCATTTTATAGACACGTTGATCTTAACACATATCATTCCATTATCGCCCTAAATGGAGAGTTGCCAGATCAGTCCTTTTTTGACGATACGCTTCCTGTTATCGCCACAGACGGTGCTGCAAACAGTCTAAACAAGATAGGTGTTAAACCTAAAATTATTATTGGCGATTTAGACTCGGTTGATCCAATTCTTTTAAAAAATACAGAGTTTCTTTATATTTCAGACCAAAATAAATGTGATTTTGATAAAGCCTTGGATTATGCCGCACAATCCAATCTTTTGCCAGCCATAGTATTAGGAGCAAATGGCGGTTATATCGATCATGTGTTAAATAATATAAGCACTTTGATATCAATAGGTGGAACCTTTTATACCCCACCCATTGTTGGGCATGCTTTGAGAGCTGAAAGCCTTACAACTTTTTTGCTGCCTATAAACACCAAGATTTCCCTAATAGGCGCAACAAAAACCCTTATTTCTACCCATGGTCTTCATTGGGAGCTCAGTCACAGCACGTTGTCTTTTATCAATAAAAATTCTTGCTTTAACAGAACCGTAAAAAATAGAGTATCCATCCACGTACACAGCGGATGCTGTTTAGCAATGATTTATCTTGAAGACACGCCTGATGCAGGTAAAGATGCCGTTATCTCGGGGGTACAGCATCTTATACACACATTTTCTGATGCCATACCGTGATGGATTCCATGCCTATGGATTTGGTGTGAGGTTATGGCAAACCGATCTCCCACCACAACCCATTATTCAACAACCATCATGGCGGATAAATGGTCCATAAAACGCTGTGTGCATTCTGGAATATCACGATCAAAATAGAGGGTTGATACCAACGATTGGCCTATAATATGACTACCCTCCACTTGGTTTTTCATAAAAGGAGAAGAATATCTTGAGTGCGCGATTAACACTTTACCTTTGTAGGTGCCCACATAGAGAACGACATGACCTGGATGATACAATATGGTTCGATATGGGATGCCATTTTTTATAATAAAGCGCTCTTTTTCATCGTTGCGTTTTCCGGATAGATCCAGTACTTTTTTTCCACTCTCTATTTGAGCCTTTGAATTTCTAGGCAATGCATATCCAAAAATACGGAAATAATCTTGGGTCATGCTGGAACAATCTCGATTTTCCAGAGTACCGCCCCATCCATAGGGTTTTCCAAGCAATGTGTCCATCGTGCGGGCAATGTTTTGATTGGTCCATGCCAATGGTTTTGTACTGATGATGGTTTTAGAAACACAAAGGGTTTCCCACCGAACATAACCAGAAGTATGACGTTGAGGCCATAAAACCCACACATTGTGGTCGTCTTCTTTTTTGACAAAAATAATTTGACCCAGGCGACTATATCCGGCAAATTGTCCTGATGAATAATAGAGTGGAGCCTTATCTTGACAAAAAACAGCAATAGGAAGGTCTTTGACAGCATTGATTTGGGGTGGTGTCAACAGGGCAACTTCATGAATTTTCACAAACCCAACTGCTTTGGATGCCACATCTTCGATCATAACCCAGGCACGATCTTTGGAATAATGACTGATGTATACTGGGGTACCTGCAGCAATATATACATTTTGCAAACGATCCAAGAAAAAATCATACCCTGGTTTTTTGATATAACATGGATAGTTGGTGGGCAGTTTACGGATAAGCGCATGGGATACCATCACGCCTTTGGCACTCACACCATCAACATTGGTCCTATTCGTATTATTTTTGACCTCTTTAATCCATAATTGATCTGTACAAGGACGAAAATTTTCTCGATAACAGGAATCTAAAATGCTCAAGGAATCAGAAATGCTCTCGCTCCAATTAAATTGACGATTACTCCAAGACAACAGCCAGGACTGCTTTAACCCTTCGAAAGAGGATCTTTGAGGCATACGGGAAGGCACAGGACATTGCTTAATCAGTATCGATCCTGTTTGAGGACAATCGCCCTCATCTGCTATGGGATCGAAATCAGACCAACGGCCAAATTCCGGTTTGGATTCCCCACGACATTCACCCAAAAAGATCGTGCAAAACATCCAAAACAATACTCTTATTTTTTTCATAATTTCTATAATTCAATACTTTTTACAGTTTTTCATTTAACCACATTTGCCCTAATCGGTCAATTCTTTATATGCTTGCAGCGCTGCCTGTCGTGTTTCATCCAAATCAACGATTGGGGCGGGGTAATGCCCACCAAATAAACCCGAACCGTGAGAACTGGCACGAATTTTTTCTGGATCATGGATTACACGTGCTGGAACATCCGCCAATTCAGGCACCCAACGCTTGACATATGTACCATCTGGGTCAAATTTTTGACCTTGTAAAATGGGGTTAAAAATACGGAAATACGGCGCGGCATCGGCTCCACACCCGGCCACCCACTGCCACCCTGCACTGTTATTGGCCTCATCGGCATCCAATAACGTATCCATAAACCAAGCCGCCCCAACCCGCCAATCGGTCATCAAATTTTTAGTTAAAAACGACGAGACAATCAATCGAGCCCGATTGTTCATGGTGCCCGTGTGCCACAATTGTCGCATGCCTGCATCAATGATGGGAAACCCAGTTTGACCTTTTTTCCAAGCCGTTAACGTCGTTTCATCTGTTTTCCATGGAAAATTCATCTTCTCTTTAAAATTCTGATCAGGCAAATGGGGAAAATGGTGCAACAAATAATAAGAAAACTCTCGCCATCCCAATTGAGAAATAAAAACCCGCACACCCTCTGGATCCGCTCCTGTTTGCTGTCCAACACGTCGATAAATCTGCCACAGACTGAGTTCACCAAAATGAATGTGGGGAGATAGGGATGATACCCCTTCTTTACCCAAATCATTGCGTCTTATGGCATAGTGGGATAAGCCACCCTCTGCAAAATGTTCCAGCTTTTTGACGGCACCCGTAACCCCAGGTTGCCAATGCTGATCAAATTCTTTGGCCCAATTAGGGTGTTGCGGCAACAAGGACCAATCATCCAAATCATCAGAAACAAGAGGCACCATGCGATCTTTTGCAGAAATAATCATGGGGTCTGGTATAACCATATTCTGTAAACAATGGCGCCAAAAAGGTGTAAATACTTTTGCAATCGACCCCGTACTGGTGCGAATCTGGTCTGGATTGCACAACAAATGCCCATTGAACTGTTGATTTTTTACGCCCATATGGTCCAGTTGTTTTGCCACTGCAGCGTAAACACCTTTTCCCTGAACCGTTATGGCATGATTCCAATACACCGCATCCAGCCCATGGGTTTTAACCAAATTCATCACAATGTCTTGAACCTTTCCACGGTACAGCCCTAAAATCATTCCTTTTTCAGATAGTTGCTGTTGCAAAGCCCGCAGGCTGTGATGTACCCACCATTTTTGTGCACTGCCCATACCAGGGTCATAGACGTAAATAGGGATAACAAAATCGTGATTTTGACACGCTTGATACAGGGCCGGATGATCATCGATACGCAAATCATTTTGAAAACACACCAACGCCGTGGACATATATATGATTCTTCTTCATTTTTGTGCTCACAGTATAACGCATCCATACACGCGCGTCTTGCTTGGGGCGACCCATTTCCGTACTCAAAACCCCGTTGAAAGATTATTTTAAAAAATAAAACTTTTTTTTATTTCTTTTCAGTCAATTAAAACTTTTGTTAACATTTTTTGAATTAGTATTAAAATATTATTATTGACTTTGTTTTTTATTGGGCTAATATGATGAAGTAACCTCTTAAAAAAGAATTAAATAATGACTACAAGATTCAGAAAAAATATATTTGCTTTTACGTTTCTGCTGAGTGCATGTGGTTTAACCACGATGAGCAGCAAGGCTTGTGGCGATTATTATGATGGGCACTCGAATACTGGCCTGAACATCACAGGGCGTGCCGAAAGAACGGTTAAATCTGATCGTGCCGTATTACGATTAACCATTTCCGTTAGTGGTGATTGTTACAAAGAACTGCTTCAAAAACTGGACAAGCAAATCAAGGAATTAAAGCAATTCTGGATCAAAATGGGCGTAAAGTCAGACATGATCCATGAGGACAATCGTACAGATATCAGAATTTCAGATTTGGAATATGGTTCAGATAAAAAACAAAACAAATACTCTATTCAATGCACGATTGTTGTAACCATGGATGATCTGGATATGGCCTCTGATGTACAGAAAAAAACCAACACTTTGGTGGAAAAAGGTTTTGTGTTTTCTCAACAAAATTTGGATTATTTTTATACTAAGGCTGCTGAATTGCAAAAAGAATTAACCAAAGAGGCCTTAAAGGACGGTGAAAAAACAGCCACAGAAAATGCACACATATTGGGTCTAAGCATCGAAAAAGTACCAACCAATATTAGTACATCAAATTTGGGTTGCGCTTCGACTTATTCAAACCCATCACCCTATGCAAGAGGATGGGGCGGTGGCAGCACAAACATAGAGAACAAGTTTACCGTATTGGTTGATATGAATTATGCATTCAAAAAGGATGATCAAAAAGGAGAAAAAGCACAGGAGTCATCAGAAGATGATGGCGCAGAAACCCAGGATTCATCAGAAGATGATGGCGCAGAAAGCAATGGGCAAGATGATGCGCAAGGATAAATAAGCCCCCTTGAAGGGGTTGCTGCCTCCAGAACCCCAGGTAAATCCTGGGGTTTTTCTGATTCCCCATTCCAGACCCAAGGTTTTTTGATAAAAACCCCCATCACAGAAAAAATGATTTATTTATTTTTCTTTTCAACAGTTTAATACTTGTTTTAACATTTTTTCAACCAACATGGTTCAATATAAAGGAACAACACATTAATACAAAAATAGTTAATGAATACAAAATTTAGAAAAAATATATTTGCTTTTACCTTTCTGCTGGGTGCATGTGGTTTAACCACGATGAGCAGTAAAGTTTGTGGGCATTACTATTACGATTACCATCAGGATCAACACGTCCCTGGATTGAATGTAACAGGGTATGCAGAGAGAATTGTTAGATCTGATTATGCGGTATTGGAATTAACCCTTTCTGTCAGTGGTGATGATTGCCAAGAAATTCTTGAAAAACTGAATCATCAGGTAAAGGAATTAAAGAAATTCTGGATCAAAATGGGGATAAAATCAGATATGATCGATGTGGATAATCGACCCGATATCGAAATTTCAGAAACCAAACAAAATGAGCACTCTATTCAATACACGATTGTTCTAACAATGGATGACCTGGATATGGCCCCTGTTGTACAAATCAAAACCAATCATTTGGTAAAAAAAGGATTTGTCTTTTCTGCACAAAGTCTGAAATTTTTTTACTCAAAGGGTTTTGAATTGCAAAAAGAATTAACCAAAGAGGCCTTGAAGGACGGTGAAAAAACAGCCAGGAAAAATGCAGACGTATTGGGTTTACGCATTAAAAAAATACCAAACAATATTGAAGGATCAAAGCTGATCTGCGCATCGACTTATGAAAATCCATTTCCGTTTCCCTTTGAAAAAATTTCGGAGGGCTGTTGTTCGTGGGGCGGCGGCAATGCAGATATAGAGAATAAGTTTAGCGTACTGGTCAATATGAGGTATGCATTCAAAAAGGATGATCAAAAAATAGAAAAAGTGCAGGATTCATCAGAAAATGATGGCGCAGAAACCGATGGGCAAGATGATGCGCAAGGATAAATAAGACCCCCCCTTGAAGGGGTTGCTGCCTCCAGAACCCCAGGTAAATCCTGGGTTTTTTCTGATTCCCTATTCCCGGCCCAAGGTTTTTTGATACAAAACCCCCATCACAGAAAAAATGATTTATTTATTTTTCTTTTCAACAGTTTAATACTTGTTTTAACATTTTTTCCATTAAAATGGTTCAATATAACGGAACAGCATATTAATACAAAAATAGACAATGAATACAAAATTTAGAAAAAATATATTTGCTTTTACCTTTCTGCTGAGTGCATGTGGTTTAACCGCGATGAGCAGCAAAGTTTATGGCCTTTATCATGATGGCCCGAAAGCTGGCCTGAACATCTCAGGGCGTGCAGAGAGAATTGTTAGATCTGATTATGCGGTATTGGAATTAACCCTTTCTGTCAGTGGTGATGATTGCGAAGAACTTTTTAAAAAACTGAACAATCAATTAAAGGAATTAAAGCAATTCTGGATTCAAATGGGCGTAAAGTCACATATGATCCATGTGGATAATCGATCCCATATCAAAATTTCAGATGCCAAACAAAACAATTGCTCTATGCAATACATCATTGTTCTAACCATGAATGATCTGGACATGGCCCCTGTTGTACAAAATAAAACCAACATTTTTATGAAAAAAGGATTTGTCTTTTCTGCACAAAGTCTGAAATTTTTTTACTCAAAGGGTTTTGAATTGCAAAAAGAATTAACCAAAGAGGCCTTAAAGGATGGTGAAAAAACAGCCAGGGAAAATGCAGCCGTATTGGGTCTACGCATTGAAAAAACACCCTTTTATATTGCAAACACGTCTCTGAGCACTGCACAGACCCATGATCATCCATTTCCATTTCAAAGAAGTTGGGAGGGCTATGGCAGCACAGATATAGAAAACAAATTTTCAGTAGAGGTCCATATGAGCTATGCAATCAAAAAGGATGATCAAAAAAGAGCAAAAGCACAGGAATCATCACAAGAAGATGGCGCAGAAAGCAATGGGCAAGATGATGCGCAAGGATAAATAATCCCCCTTGAAGGGGTTACTGCCTCCAGAACCCCAGGTAAATCCTGGGGTTTTTCTGATTCCCTATTCCAGACCCAAGGTTTTTTGATACAAAACCCCCATCACAGCAGGAAAAACTGAGTTAATCCCTATTGCACGCCAAAGAAAACATCTTATCCAATAAATAATTTGGCCAAACCCAAAAATAAAATATACCCGATGACATCGGTTGTTGTGGTTAACAAAGGACCAGCACTGAGCGCTGGATCATACCCAAAATGAGAAATCATCACAGGCATAATGGTTCCCGCCGCACCAGCCCAAATCATGTTAAACAGTACGGCACCACCCAAAACAATGGAAAAGTGATAATCGTTAAACCAAAAATATCCCACCAACGCCAGGACTACTCCAAACACAGCCCCATTTAATAAGGCAACACGCACTTCTTTGAAAAAAGAGCGCCACATGTTTACACTGGTCAATTCCTTGGTGGCCAATGCACGAATCACAATGGTGGACGCCTGAATCCCTGAATTTCCCCCCATGGCCGCCGCAACAGGCATTAATACAGTTAATGCCACCTGGTTTTGCAGGGTTTCTTGAAATTCATTGATCACCAAAGACGTCAACATGGTGTTCAATAATGTAATAACCAGCCAATGAATTCGTGCGAAACTGGTTTTAATGGCCGATCGATAAAAATCGGACGAGTGAATACGACCCATGTGCAATAAATCTTCTGTGGCTTTGCGTTCGATGACATCGATCACGTCATCGGCTGTAATCACACCAATCAATCGACCTGCCCCATCCACAACGGGAGCAGACATCAGGTCATACAAACGAAATGTTAAGGCCACCTCTTCTTGATTCCATTGGGCAGGAATGCTGCGAAAATCTGTGGCCATGATGTCCAAAACTTGAGATTTTTTAGGGCCACGAATCAATTGTACCAAGGGCACCACACCCACAGGATGGGCATTGGAATTCACCACAAAGGCTTCGTACAATGTGTGGGGCACATGATCCAGACCCGCCACATAATCCAAACTTTCTTGTAATGTCCAATCTTGTGAAAATATCACCATTTCTTGCTGCATCAATCGCCCAGCACTGGATTCTGGATACGCCAAACCGTCTACAAAACGTTTTCTCTGTGTTTCTGACATGGCCGATAGAACCACAGCTTTTTGGGAACTTTCCAAGGAAGCCAACAGGGATAAGGCATCATCACTTTCTAGCACATTTAAAATGGATACCACCTCTGTACCTGATAACAGGGCAATCAGATCGGCGCGTAAATCCTGTTCCAAAAAGAGAACAATTTCAGGATCAAAATCGTGCTTTAGTAATCGAATGAATATTTGTCGACTGGGTGCATCCAAATAATGAATCAAATAGGCCACTTCACTTGGTGGTACACCCTTGACCATGGCTTGTAAAACGCCATGGTCTCCTGGTGTCGCCAAAATCTTTTTTAACAGAGGCACCTTGTCTTGTAAAAAATGGTGCGGCCGTTCTCCTACGGGAAAATCACGCTTTATCACACAGAAACCTCCTGCATCAGCAAGGTCCAGCACGATAATTCTGTGGCATAACGCACATCATCATCCTCTGTTAACACTGAATTCGTTTGCACGGATAAAGGAACAGGACCAAACCACGGTTCACCCAGACCGGCAGCAGGTGCGCCAATATGCCAAACGGCATCCAGAGTATTTTGTACAGCCAACCCACCAAAATGAGGAGTAGACCCCGTAAAGGAATAAACGTCTGCTCCTGCACCAGAATCCCTTGAGCCCATTGATCCAGCCCCATTGCTGTGACCATGATGTTCAGAAAAATCCAAAAGCAAGCGACAACCGCAGGTTTCCAGCATGGTTTTCACCTGATGTGTGGGGGCAGATTGGGAATATAAATGCAATTTTTCACCATACTGCCATCCGCTGACGTGATGGTCGTGACCATACTGTGTTCTTTTGTCTCCAGTTTGCGAGAGCACTCGAATAACCCCAGAAGAATCCTGGGGCTGTTTGCCCAGCACCTGGGAAAATGCCCCCTGTTGGGCATCGGATAGAGAATAAACAGAAATCTTTGACAACACAGAATCATCTTTTAGCTGATGGGTTATGATGTCATAATCCCCAATAAAATAGAGTTCAGCCAAACCACAGTGCTGGATCAAACGTGCCGCAGCACAAACGGCATGGGGAACACGACCACCGTCTGTTTCAATGACATATCCCAAACGTGGTGCGGGTCCCTGGGATGGCATCGAACGGGCCAACAGCGTTTTAAACATCAAAAAGTCCTTGTACGCCCGGCCAATTAAACATGCACGATAATGATCTAAATCAAAAAAGGGCACTTGCCCTGTCTCCACAGCTGCCCTTGCCACCGCCAATGGCAACTGAACAGACAACCGGTGATCAAAGGGTTTTGGTAAAAAATAGTGTGGACCAAAATCCTGAATTTGCCCACCATAGGCACCCGTTAAGTCCACAAACCCTTCTTTGGCCAACGTCGACAATGCGCGCACGCATGCTTTTTTCATATCCAATGTAATAGAGCGTGCCCCCGAATCCATGGCGCCCCTAAAAATATAGGGAAAACACAGCACATTATTCACCTGGTTGGGTAAATCTGAACGCCCCGTACCCACATAGGCATCCGGTCTAACCCTTAAAACATCACTGGGCCAAATTTCTGGAATGGGATTGGCCAGAGCAAAAATAATGGGACAGGGTGCCATGCCGGCAATCATGCTGGGCGTCACACTGTTTGGGCCAGATAAACCTAAGAAAATATCTGCCCCAGTCAACGCCTCGCCGAGCGATCGATGATGGGTATCCCGGGCATAGGAACGCTTGTACGACGATAAATCATCTCTTTTTTCATGAATAACCCCCTTGGTATCACAAATCATCAAATTGGACGCAGACAAACCCAATTCCAACAACAACTGGGCACAAGCCAGGGCCCCCGCCCCAGCCCCTGCAATAACGCATCGGCTGGTTTCTATGGTTTTTCCCACCAATTCCAATGCATTTAAAATGGCGGCGGATACGGTGATGGCTGTTCCGTGTTGATCATCATGAAAAACGGGAATATCCAATCGTTTCATTAACTCTGATTCAATATAAAAACATTCTGGCGCCTTGATGTCTTCTAGATTAATGGCACCAAAGGATGGGGCCAAACGCACAATGGTATCAATCAACTGGTCTGGATTTTGCTCGTCAATTTCTAAATCAATGGCATTAAGGCCAGAAAAAAACTGGAACAGAACGGCCTTTCCCTCCATGACGGGTTTGGATGCCAGCGCCCCAATGTTCCCCAAACCCAAAACGGCTGTACCATTAGAAATTACGGCAACCAAATGTTGACGCATGGTGTACAAAGAAGCCATTTTAGGATCATTCTCGATGACTTTGCAGGCTTCTGCCACACCAGGAGAGTACGCCAAAGATAAATCCGACCCCCCTGACAACTTTTTACTGGGAACGGTGGAAAATTTGCCTGGAACAGGAAAGGCATGATACGCCAATGCCGGACTCAGCACGGGTTGACCACCATCGAATTCTTTGCGTACGGTATTGTTTACCAATGAATCCGGTGTTTCACCAGAAAAATGGCTGTAACCAGCCCCCCCCATAGAACACGAATGATCTGCTGTATGACCAAGCACTTTTGTCTGATCCGAAGTCTGAATGGCCATAATCTGAAACTTTTAAATGACCGATACAGTATAAGGCATAATGTTAAAAAATTCAACCAAAGAAACAGGTTCAGTAATCCTTTTCCAGGGTATTTAAAGAAAAACAATCGGATCTATTCCTAAAAAACCCACCCAAAACAGTCCCCTCAGTTGGCCGTGGATAGGCCCACAGGATGGGGGTGCAATCCCCCACCATATAAATGCAAAACACGATCAAACTGGGCACTTAAGACAGCATTGTGTGTGGCCATAACCACACTGAGACCGCGCTGTTGTCCCAACATTAAAAATAAATCGAAAATTTCTTGCGCCGTGACCTCATCCAAGTTGCCTGTGGGCTCATCGGCCAACAAAATATCTGGATCATTGGACAAGGCCCGGGCAATGGCTACACGTTGTTTTTGCCCACCGGACAGCTGGCTGGGAAAAGATTTCTCCTGTTCTCCAATGCCCACCAAATGCAACAAGTCTCTGGCTTTGCTCTTGGATCCGGCCGCCGATCGTCCTGCTATCAATTGAGGCAACATCACATTTTCCAACACGGTAAATTCACCCAACAGATGGTGAAACTGGTACACAAAACCAATAAATTCTCCTCGTAATGCCGTGCGCTGGCCCTCTTTTAATCGCCCCGTCCAAATCATTTGATTGCCATCGCGCAAACCCACATCCCCCGAAACGGGCATATCCAACAGGCCCAACAGCTGTAAAAAGGTAGATTTTCCCACCCCAGAAACCCCCATCAACGCCACGCGCTCTTGACGAAGCAACTGAAAAGACACGCCTGACAATACGTCTCGACTCGTCCCAGGATATCGGTACGATACCCCAGATGCCTCTAGGACCACTTTTTCACAGTGTACGCTCTGTCCACTATTCATACCGCAATCCCTCCACTGGTTTTAATCGCGACGCCTTCCATGCCGGATATAACGTGGCCAAAAAACTGCACAACAACGACATAACAACCACCAGAATGACTTCTTTGGCATCAATGCGCACGGGCAATGTGGATAAAAAGTAAATTTCTGCCCGAAACAAGTCCACACCTGACAAGGCTTCTAGTCCTCTGCGAATGCCATCAATATTACTCGAAAATAACAGCCCCAGTGCGCCCCCAAACAACGTACCAAACCCACCGATGCACAGGCCGATATAGCAAAAAATACGCATGATTCCCCCCTGGGATACCCCCAGTGTGCGCAAAATGGCAATGTCTCTGGTTTTGTCTTTGACCAACATCACCAAGCACGAAACGATGTTAAATGCTGCGACAACAACGATCAGCGTTAAAATCAAAAACATCACGTTGCTTTGCACTTGAATGGCCTTGAAAAAGTGCGAATTGGTTTCTCGCCAATCGTGAATATTGACCCCACCCAATGCCAAAATGGCATCCTTGATTTGGGCAATGTGTTCTGGGTTGTTTAAAAAGACTTCGTGATCGCGAATCGTTTCCACATCAAATAAATCTTTACCCTCTGCCAATGTCATCACTAAAAATGCGCTGTCGTATTCGTGCATGCCACTGTCGAACAGAGCCGCAACCTTACAGTTTTGAGTCCGAGGCACTGTTCCAAAAGCGGTGGGCTCGCCCTCTGCCCCCATCACAGAAACAATGCCGCCCGGATGGACCCCCAAGGTGCGCGCCAATTTGTATCCCATAACCACTTGCCCGCCATCACCGCCATGATCATCCTGTAAAAATGGGCTCAACGAACCCTGGACAATATTTTCAGAAATCAGCTTTTTTTCCATTAAATCGCCCGGATTTACGCACCGAACAATGGCCCCGGACACCCCATGCTCTGTACGACAAATGGCCTGCTTGTCCAAAACAGGGTTCGCACTTCTAACCCCTGGGATCTTCCTGATTGCCTCCAGATCCACCGCTCGATTATTCAATGCCATTACGGTTAAATGACTGTTAAAACCCAAAATACGATTCATCAGCTCGTAACGAAATCCATTCATAACCGACATGACCACAATCAGCGTGGCCACCCCTAGGGCAATGCCCAGAAAAGAAAAGGTCGAAATGACGGAAACAAAACCATCTTTTTTACGGGATCGAAGATAACGCCATGCGATAAAACGCTCAAAATATTGAATAATTTCCCCCTTTTGCATCACCTGGTGATACGATTTTGATCTGGTGGAGCTGAGGGGAATCGAACCCCTGGCCTTGTCATTGCGAACGACACGCTCTGCCAACTGAGCTACAGCCCCGATCAAACAAGTATTTTTAATACACATTTTATTGTACTAAAAAAAGGCATAAATGCAACCCCAATGCCCGACAATCCCCCTGAATGATCCCTATTATAAAAACGGGTTTGTGGCCAACAGGGCCGTGTCAATATGGGATAATGTTATCTCTGAGTTCAATTGCGATACCGCAATTATGGATGTTTTTTCTAATCCACAAGGAATAATGGCCCCGAATCCTCCATGCTTTAACAGATGGTCGTGCCCTACATTGATGGCAAAGCCATGGGAACTGATGCCACCAGAAACCCGTACACCAATAGAAGCAACCTTGCCAAATGCCGTCCAAACCCCAACAAAACCCGGCACAACACAGCAAGCAATCCCGCACCGGTTCAGCGCGCTGACGATCCATTGTTGCAATATCCCGATATATTCTGTGACCCCCATGCCCCGTCGTCGCAAATGAATCATGCAATACACAATGCGTTGACCTGGCCCATGATAGGTCAATTGTCCTCCCCTTTTGGACAAGTGCACGGGTAATCCCGTATGATTTGCCATCACGATATGGGCCGGATCCGTTCGAGCCCCATAGGTATACAGGGGGGGATGATGCAAAAACCACAAAAATTCACGGCCATCCCCATGTTTTAACGTCTCTATATGATGGTCCATATGCTGGCAGGCTGTATCATACTCCACGGGTTGTGCGCTGTGGTGCACATCAACCAGTCTGCCCAATGCACTCTCTGAATCATTGCCCTGTGCCATACTGTCTCCATCATTTTTACGGCGTTTAAACCTCTTATGGTATGCGCCATACGGGGAAAAAGAAACTTTTCATGGTCAATGGCTTGCCTTGATCATCGCCTTGTCGCACAATAAACCCAACAATTCATGACGTGATTTTCTATGAAAGTTTCAGGAAACGCCCTGCGCCCAGGCAATATTATATCCCATCAAAATCGCATTTGGGCCGTTGTAAACACCCAACACACCCAACCTGGTAAGGGGGGCGCCTATATGTGCGTGGTTTTGCGCGATGTCCGCGATGGAACCAAAAAAGACGAACGATTTCGGGCCGCAGAAGACGTAGAACGCCTATTTATCGACGAGAGTGAGTACAATTTTTTATACCAAGACGGCACAGACTATACGTTTATGAATCCAGAAACCTATGACCAGATCACCTTGGATCCTGCATTATTTAGTGTTTCATCTGATTTTTTACAGCCAGGCATGATGGTCAAAGTGGGATTTTATGACAACGAACCCTTGTTTGTAACCCTGCCAGCCCAAGTGGTTCTAGCAGTAGAAGAAGCCGACCCCGTGGTTAAAGGTCAAACGGCCGCATCGTCCTATAAACCAGCTCGACTGACCAATGGGTTGCGCGTGATGGTGCCACCGTACATAGAGGTTGGCGTACAAATTGTGGTGAATACCGAAGATTCCACCTATGTCGAACGCTATAAAGAGGGCGACAAATTGCGCTTTTAGTCCAAAGCAATGGTTATGGGTTTTTTCCACCAGATGCATCGCAACCTATGGAAAAATGAGCACGGATTTGGGCTGATAGAAATGTCTATTGCCCTCATCATTTTCAGCATGCTTTTTGGCAAAGGATTTTCCCTGTGGCAAATCTATAATCGTGCCCGAAAGCATGAATTAACCCTGCAGCACCAAAAACTGATTTTCAAAGCCTTAGCCCACTATTTACAGCAAAATGGGTGCTTGCCCTATCCCTGTTCCATAGAAACCCTGGGCAATACCAAGAATGGATTGGGGAAATCCAGTGCCCATATTGCCCGTGATGCACCTGTACATCGCGGCATTGTGCCTTATCGAACCTTATTTCTGCCTGAACGCGTGGCCAAGGATGGATTTGGTCATTTTATGACGTACGCCGTGGATGTGCACATGACTCAAAAATATCCTCTTGTTAAATCCAAAATGTGCAAACAATTTTTCTCTGAACAGAGCGCCCTGGATATTATCGAAAATGGCCAATCTGTAAAACAGGACCTGGAAAAAAACCCTCAAAAATGGATGCCTGCAACACGGAAATCTGAAACAGGGGCATATGTGCTCGTAAAACCCAACCGATACGAAGGTTTGGCCGTAATCCTGGTCAGTCACGGGCGTCATGGTTGGGGCGCTCCACAATCCAGCGGCCAATGCATTCCGTTTCCGACCTCTGTGCCCAATGAATGGGTAAAAGACAAAGGCACCACTTTTTGGTCCCCTGAGTCGGGCACCGGAGCAATGGAGTACGGCATTGTCCAAGGAAAAACCCGCACGAGTATTTTAGATGACGCCTATCTTGGATGTGCTGATTATTTCTATGCAGAAGATTCTAAAGAACCCCTGACCCAGGGCGTTACACAAAAAATAACAGTGAACGCCATGGCCAAACCAACCTTTGCGGGGGCTCATTTTACCCATTCCGCATCATCGGGGCATTCTTTGAATCCACAGCCTAAAAGACCGCTTGCCCCAAACGTCCAATCGTTGCAATGATGGTCCGTGCATCCGGTTAATCTAACCACTGTAACGATGCAGCGGCGGGATAATGGTTTTCCATCAAGGTTAGAATACGGGCAGTACACCCCCCCCAAAGCATCATGCCACCGGGCTTCTTGCCATTGGGGTTTCTATATAGGTCTGAATCAGTGCGCGCTCATCTTTTAAAGAATCAACACTGCGTTGAAACAGGATGGATTCTTCTGGCGACATGGGATATTCCACAATTTCCTTGACCCCTTGGCACCCCAAGACCACAGGCGTTCCGCAAGACAAATCGGTGACACCAGCATACTCGCCTTGCAGGACCACAGAACAGCGCAACAGGCGGTTTTCATCACGAATAATGGCCAAAACCATGCGCTTTACAGCCTCTGCTGGGCCATAATAGGCAGAGCCACTGCCTAATAATTGAACGATGTTGGCTCCTCCTCGACATGTTTGCTCTATGACACCGCCGATGACCAAGCGATCCACCTGATCAGGAGACAGAGGCAAACCACCCCATCGAATGGATGATATTAACGGCACCATGAAATCGTTGTGCGCACCAATCACACATGCCGTAAGGCTGGATGCATCCACACTTAAAATTTTGGCTATGGCAGAGCAAAAGCGCCCCTCGTCCAGCACGCATGCCATCCCCATAACGCGCCCAAAGGGCAGATCCAACAATCGCGTCATCAAATACGTCATGGTATCCACGGGATTCGTCACCACCACCACCACCGCCTGAGTGCCCCTTAATGCTTTTGCAACGCCAGATACGATTTCTGCATTGGCATGCAACAGGGCACTGCGGTCCATACCAGGTTGACGGGCCAGCCCGGCAATCACAACAACCACATCACACTCTTTTAAATCCTTTAGGTCATTTGCCGCATACACAGACGTGTGGCCATGGCCAGAAATCACGGCCGCTTGGCGTAAATCTTTGGCCTTTCCCTTGGCCATAGAAATTTTGACATCATACAGATACAACTGGAGGTTTGGCTCGCTCAACAGAGCGTGCGCCAAGGCTCCACCAATATTCCCCACACCGACAATGCCAATTTTCGCCATTTTTCGACCATTTTCTGGACATCATTTGGGCTTGATCAAACCAATTTTTTTGGAAAATTGCAACCCCCCTATAAATTCTTGTTTTTTAAGGTTAGGGGTTTTCAGGCCGGAAAAAAGGGATGGCGCCACGGGGATGCACCTGGTAAAAATCCTGGTTTTTTATCATTTTTCTTTGCGCCTAAGGCCCGCGTATGCAGGGATCAATGTTTATAAATTTTGCAGGGGGGCTATTGACTTTTGTGTGGACTTCTGACAAAAAGGAAGGGTATTTTTGTTGATCAATTTATGAAGACCTTTAGTTTAAAAGCTGGAGACATGAAGCCACAGTGGTATGTTATTGACGCCCAAGATTTGGTTGTCGGTCGTATTTCTGCCATTATTGCTAAGATTTTAAGGGGTAAAAATGAAGCCATTTTAACACCCCACATGAATCATGGCGGTCGCGTTGTCATTGTCAATGCCAGCAAAGTTCATTTTACGGCTGGTAAAGATAAGCCTTTGTATCGTCATACAGGTTATCCAGGCGGTATTAAACATTCCTTGCCATCAGAAGTGTTGGCTGGACCTCATGCCGGAAGAGTCATTCGCAAGTCCATTGAAAGAATGCTGGGCAAAGCCGGTCCGTTGCGTCGTGATCGTATGAAAAATTTGTATGTGTATTCTGGGCCCAGCCACCTGCATCATGCCCAAAAACCAGTTGCTCTAGATATCGGGTCCTGGAATACTAAAAATCGTAAAAAGGAGTCGTAATTGTGAAAGATTTTCTTTCTTGGGATCGTTTAAAAGATCTTAAAGATCAACTGGCACCAGAACCACAAGAAAACATAGACGTCGTGGATTCCAAGGGACGTATTTACGCCACTGGAAAACGAAAGACATCTATTGCGCGCGTGTGGATTAAACCGGGCGGAAAAGGTCTGTTTTCCATCAATGGACGGACAAAAGAGCAATATTTTCCCAGGGAAACCTTGTTGGCGGTATTGAACACCCCTTTCCGAAACGTCAATCGCGTTAATGCTTATGATGTATTTTGCACGGTACAAGGTGGCGGTATGTCTGGTCAAGCAGGCGCCATTCGTCATGGCATCAGTAAGGCCTTACAGCTTTTCGAACCCTCTTTAAGAGCATCTTTAAAAATGGCCGGCTTATTGACCCGGGATTCTCGTAAAGTAGAGCGTAAAAAGCCCGGTCTTCGCAAAGCCCGTCGCGCCCCACAATTCTCTAAGCGATAAGGAACTGGAATGCCCACACTTAATCAACTTATTCGAGGTGCTCGCGAACCTCAGAGCGTTCGTGATAAATCTCCTGCCTTAAAGCAATCTCCTCAAAAACGAGGTGTTTGTTTGTCGGTTTTTACAACAAAGCCTAAAAAGCCAAACTCTGCGTTGCGTAAAGTGGCGCGTGTGCGTTTAACCAACGGATACGAAGTAACGGCCTATATTCCCGGCGAAGGCCACACTTTACAAGAGCACTCCTCTGTTTTGGTTCGTGGTGGGCGCGTAAAGGACTTGCCTGGTGTACGTTATCACATTGTACGCGGAGCCTATGACCTCAAGGGCGTCAAGGGTCGCAAAATCAGTCGTTCAAAATATGGTGTTAAAAAACCTAAATAGGAGAAATAGAGTATGTCCCGTCGTCGCTCAGCCGAAAAAAGAGTTGTACAGCCCGATTCGCGCTATGACAGCATCTTGTTTACCAAATTCATCAATGCCTTGATGTGGGATGGTAAAAAATCTATAGCAGAATCCATTCTTTACGGAGCTATAGAAATTTTAGACGAAACTCAGGATGGACCAGATGCCGTACAAAAAGCCATTGCCAATGTAAAGCCATCTGTCGAAGTTCGTTCTCGTCGCGTCGGTGGGGCAACCTATCCTGTTCCCATGCCATTACAACCCCATCGGGCCCAGGCCTTGGCGTTGCGTTGGTTGATTAATGCTGCCAGAGCACGGTCTGAAAAAACCATGATTGCGCGTTTGGCTGCCGAGATAAAAAGTGCATGCGAAGAAACAGGAACTGCTGTTAAAAAGCGTATTGATACGCACAAAATGGCTGCTGCCAACCAGGCATTTGCCCATTATCGTTGGTAATACGTTCAGGTATGGGGCCTGATCACAGGCTCTGTTGCTTTCAGTATACTGCTGGATTAGAAATATAGGCCTGATGTGCTTGATCCCATCACCTTTGGTCATTTCGGGGCCTGCTGATTCAGGCTCCACTTATGGATCAGCTCCCCAGCTAAAAAATCATGATTGTTTAGAGCAGCCTCTATTTAGGCCAGGCATTTGCCCATGAGGTCTCTGCATCTGCTCCACCATCGCCCCCCAGAAACAACTTTCCATCACTTTTTATAAGAGGTCTAAGGTATCCTTTGCTTAGTGGATTAGAGAGCCCCTACCCACTTTCTGGAGGGAGTTATATCACCAGAGGATGGAGTATCCAAGCTGGGTCTTCTGGGGACGACTTTAAGAGCCCTCCCCACCCATTCCAGATGGTTGTCTCTGCTGCTTGTTTGGAAGCTTTGGAGAATAGTTGTGCTTTTGCAATCAAAGCTGGGTTAATAGGCCCAGAATCTGATGCCTACCCACTTTCTGGAGGGAATCATATCACCAGGATAATGGAGTATCCAAACGGGTTTTCTGAGGTCGACTAGGCCCTCCCCGCCCCCCGTTTCAGATGGTTGTCTCTGCTGCTTGTTTGGAAGCTTTGGAGAATAGTTGTGCTTTTGCAATCAAAGCTGGGTTAATAGGCCCAGAATCTGATGCCTACCCACTTTCTGGAGGGA
>CANHKV010000010.1 GCA_947461445.1 Holosporales bacterium
ACACCCGCCACATCTGAAAAAAAGATCTGATTTTTTTCCGGATCCATCATTTTTGCCCGAGATCGACCAAAACCCATGGCACGACCATTGCTGTTTTGAACTTGGCGGAAAAAGAAGAACCAAATCAACAAACTGAAAATCAGAGGCAAAAAGATTTGAACCAGCAAGAAAAAGCTGATAGAGGGTTCCTGATACAAATAATCAAACTGCACACTGTACTGATTCAGCAATGGAATGGGATCAAAGGTACGCGGTGTATTCACCGTAAACAATTGATCATCTTGATTTGAAAATTCCAAGCATTGGTCATGCAACATGACTTTTTTCACCTGACCGCGTCTGACTTGATCTAAAAAAGAAGATAATTCTTGGGTGGGTGGTGTCTTTTTCACCATAACAGAATGGTATATATGATAGCTGCAAATAATAGACAGTACGATGAAAACCCAAATCAGTAAGTTTTTCGTGTTTTTCTTGAAGGCCATGAATACTCTATATTTTTTTAGACAAGAATTAATAAACCGCTCTGGGTTCCGCTTTTAGTATACAAAAAACAACGTTTTTATACAAGATCTGTTTCATCAGATTCTAAATCTTTTGAAATAGATTGCATCAAATAACGCATTTCTTGTTCTTTTTTGATTTGATGATCAAATACAAAACGAACTTTTGGAACATATTTTCCAGTCATATGAGGCGCTAATTTGTACTGAATATTTGGTGCCAAGGTGTTCAAATGCCGTAATAAGGCAGCCGATTCTTTTTGGTAATCAAATATAACCAATGTGGCCAATCGTAAATCAGGGCTCATGCGCACATCCGTAAGATAGAAATCAGATGGAGAAAACTGGGTATCCCATTGCATCGCTTCTGGAATAATATGGGCCAAATAAGTACGCAATGTGGCCGCAACACGTAACGGACGCTTGTTAATCAAGGTGCAAAAAATCAAATTTTATGTCTTATTCTAATGCGCACCATACCATAACACAACGTTTTTTCAAAGAATCCTCTATTTATTCTGGCACGCCCAAAGGGATTTGAACCCCTGACCTTTGCCTTCGGAGGGCAACGCTCTATCCGCTGAGCTATGGGCGCAGGATAATTTATCATAAATGAAAAAATGGTGAATCGGCAAGGGTAAAACTGTAAACAGGTGGATGTTTTTTGTTTTCTGAAAAGAGGAATGGTGCCCAAGAGAAGACTCGAACTTCCACAAAGCTATGCTTCACTAGAACCTGAATCTAGCGCGTCTACCATTCCGCCACTTGGGCACACCAACAGTATGACCATTTTTTAACGCTGTGCCAAGACCATAGCGGCGATGCTTTTGATGTTTATGTCAGAATTTTTCTTCAGAATCGTATAACCTTGGCTCAAGGAACCTTTGGGTTAATGGATACCATGGGTTTAATAGAAAGTCAGGTACTGGGTTTATGGGTACAAAATAACCTTTTTTTCCGGATCAATATTCCGAAACAATAACCACATGTATTGTTCCATTAAATCTGGATCAATGTTTTCCTGTAACAGGCTGACTTTTACGCGCAGGGCATGCCATTTTTGTAACAAGCGTTTTTCTTTGGATTCTAATTGGGTCAAAATCTGCTTCTTTTCTTGCCAAACATAATATCCTCTTTGACCGTGTAATCCGTGATATCCCAAATAGGCAGAAATTAGAGCAAAAATTAACGCCGTAATAACTTTGGAAAGCATAGTGCACCAGATAAAACCTGACCTGATCGTATCGTAAAAAACAAAGGTGCAACAGTCCCCCCTTTCCATGAAAATAGATCCCCCTAGATGCCCTGAGCCACCTCGTTATGCACGGTCATTAACCATTCCTGATGCAGTCTCCAGGGTTTTGGAAATGGCTGCCGCACCCAAATGCTGAAAAGAGTCTCCAGCCCACAATTGCCCCATGGCTGTTTTCGATTGCTGTGATTGTTCAGCCCTGATGTGCGGATCATTCAAAAAGAGCAAAGCGCATTGGGCCAAACATTCTGGTTTAAATTGCCCTTGCAAATATTCTGGAACAAACGGGTGATCAGATATGATGTTAATCAGCCCCACACTGGTGCGTGTTAATAAGGTGCGTAACAGCCATTCTGTTGGCTTTGGAACCTTGTATCCCAAAATCATTGGCGTTCCTTGGTATGCCAACTCGATGCTGACGGTTCCAGATGCGGCCAGAGCCAAAGTGGTGGAAGCAAACAAATGGTGTTTGTCTGCCGATGGTATAATCAGACATTCATTTCCCATGGGGGGCCAGAATGACTCGGTTCCTGGGGCACGAACGGTTGCCACCATTAATTCAGGATGATGTTGGCGTAAAATTCGGGATGTTTCCAATAAAATAGGCCAAAACTTCTTGATTTCTCTGGGGCGGCTGCCTGGCAATAAACAAATCAAGGGGCGTTTGGGGCCATATTTTTCCCAAAACAATTCAGTACATCCCTTGGGTGACGACAGGATGGGATGTCCGATAAAAGAATAGGCCATATGGCGAAAAAAGCTTTCTTCAAATGGAAAAAGCGATAAAACATGATCTGTTCCAGCAGGCACCAGTGTCCGAGCTTGCTTTGGACGCCAGGCCCAAACGGGTGGTGGTACACATTGAATTCTTGGAATATGGGATGTTTTTTTATTGGATCTGATTTTTTTGCCTAAACGCAAGCAAAAATCTGTGGAATCAATGGTTAGTAATCCCGCAGGTTGTATTTGTTGAATGGATTGCACTGCTTCGTAAAATCGCCGAATGAATAGGGGCGCGCGTGCCATAATGGCTCCAAATCCCATATGCGATAAATCTGTCATGGGGAAAATAGATTGGAATGCCCCAGCTGATTCCATCAAAGGGCCACCGACACCACAAAAGGATAATGATGGGTTCTGTTTGCGTAATCCTTGGATCAATTCTGCACCCAAAATATCGCCGGATGGTTCGCCCGCCACCACAAAAAGACAGGTCATAGGGTGTTGCATTATTGATCCATAGAACATTTATTCTGCGGCAATAATACAGGCGGTGACAAGGGGGAGCAGGATTAATACGAGTGATGCTTCAGGAATAGATGGGGAGGGGGACTGATGCATCCCCCAAAGGTTTCGGCAGATATATTCTACCTGCCGAGTTGTACGTGTCAGAGCCGTTACGCCTGATTTTTATCAGAAGAGTCCGACAGCTTTTTTTCATACTCACCAGATAATTTCTGAACAGCCCACCACCAGGTTAAACAAATAAAACCTGTAACTAAACCAATGACTATGGTAAAGGTGTGACCGTCAAAAAACTTACCAACCATCATGTTAATAACGCCACCGCCAGATTTTCCAGCACGTCCGCCGATGACGTCAATGGCGGCTTTACCCTTGATTTTGCTTTCCTCGTCCAATGGAATATAGGCCATTTCTTTGGTCGGATCGAACAAAGAATATTTTGCCGATTTGGTTGATACGTTTTGTGCCAATCCAATCCACATGGCCAATGCCGGTGCGGCTGCACCAACCATCTCGCAAACACCGGCCATAAAAGGCATGTCTTTGAAAATTAAAAAGGCAAAAAACAAGCCACCTGTGATCAAGCTGACCATGGGGGTGATGCTGGCCGCAATACGCCATCCAAAAATGCTGATCAAATTTTGAGAAAATATAATCAGGACCATGGTTGAAACCCCCGTATAAATATACAGGTTGCTCATAAAGCTGTTGTATTCAGACTTGTTTCCCGCAAAATAGGCTTTGACAGAATCTTTCCAAGACACCTCGACCAGGTTAATGGTAATGCCATAGGCCAACACCAAAATGGTGATGTATCCCAAATATTTAGACTGCATCAAAAATTTTAAACTTTCACCAATGGACAATTTTGGTTTCTTCTTTTTCGCGCCACCAGAGCTGGCATTGGCTGTGCCATCCAAACAATGACGATTAATCCAGTAATAACTGGCGATGATCGTTAACCCGGCCAGCGTCACAAACCCACACAAAAACTGAATGGTAGAGGTAAAATCATGATCAACCACAGCACCAACAGCGCTTGCGCCTGCTTCAGGATCCTTTACACCGGCATATTTACCCAATAAACCCGCAGCAATCAGTCCCAAATTCGACCACAATCCATAAATAGGATACAGTCTTTTGGCTTTTGATGTGGGGATAACCTGGTTTGCAAATTGCCAGAATAAAATACCAACAGCCACGTTTCCAAACAATTCCGCCATTAAATAAAACAGCGTAAAGGACCAATACCCAATTAATGGCGAAATGCGTCCCAAAAACCCTTCTGACCACATGGCAACCGTTTCTGGTGAAGCATGAAAGCTCTGGTGAATAGGGTACAAGAAAAACGCATAGACAAAGAAAAAAGCCACAAATGGAATCAAAGTGGTATAAAACAGCCTCTCCTTTGACAAAACGTTGCTCATTTTCGCGTACAAGATCACAAATAAAATAGATCCAGGAGTAACCACAAATAATTTGGCCATGGATACCACCATTTTGGTGTCCACATGAGGCGCATTAATGAGCAGGGTGTCTTTCAGCGTTCTAACAATAGTATAGGTGAACAAAATACAGAAAAGCATAATGCTCATCGCAATAAATTGATTCATTTCATCCGCGTAAACGGGCAAAAGGCGTTTTCGCCACTTTCCCAATTCAGGTAACGATATGCTGGCCATAAAAATCCTTTAACAAATGTGGGCTAGTCTTTGATTTTATCCAAAATGCCCCGAATGACTTCCTTTTATGAATACCTCAATTTCGGTTTAAAACCAATAGGAGATAGGCGTTTTATGGAAAAAACACGAAAAATACATCAGTCATAAGGCGATCATGGGACTAGACTGACCTGTTCCACTTCTGGAATGTAATATTTCAATGTTTGCTCTATACCACCTGTTAATGTTTCCGATGAGTGTGGGCAGGTAGAACAAGCGCCCTGTAATGAAACATAGACAATGCCTGATTCGTAACCACAAAAAGAAATCATTCCACCATCGGCCTCCACGGCTGGGCGAATGCGTGAATCAATTAATTCCTCTATGTCTTTACAAATGGCAGCAATTTCCGGAGTTTCTGGTTTCCAGTTTTGCCATTTTTCATCATTTTTTTCCCCCGCATCCATCAATCCTATGGTCAGTGGAAATGAACCCAAATGATGTTGTAATATGGACATAATGATGCTTTCTAACAGCGTCCATGGCACATCCGCCGTTTTATTGATTGTGATAAAATCAGGAGTTAATAAAATGGAATCAATACCAGGTAACGAGAGTAAATCGTCTAACACAGGATGGTTTTTCCCTTCTGGCAAAGAGGAGAACAAGAAATATCCGCTATCGACAGGGGGGGTGCCCAAAATAATTTTCAGCGCTAATGGGTTGGGTGTTTGTTCCGAATACATGATTTTTTAATGGTACGTAGATGATGCATACAGCGTAACGCACTTTATGGATCTGAAACCAGACCACAGGATGAAAATCCCTTTGCATAGGTTTTTCATTGCGCAACCTTTTGAAGTCACACTATTGATTCTGAAAGGTTTTTAATGTTTTTATATAAAAAATGTTTATTTAGGGATTTCAGTTATGATGATATTTTTACGGCTATTTTTAATGGCGGGGCTAATGATAACAGGCCTATTTCATGGAGAAGTAGCCGCCGTAGACAACATGCAAAATGCGGCGTACGATAACAACAATATGCTCTTTGTTATAAATAAAAGCGGCAATAAATGTAAAAGAGAAATTGTTGATATTTTTGAAAACCCAATCCAGAATAGAGATATTAATGTCACTTTTTCTTTTATTTATTCTGAAAAAGATTCCAGTAAATACAAATGTATAGATCAAACGCAAATAGATGAAATACAAATTTCTACATATAATTTAGAATTGGTAGAATTTTTATTCAAATGCGGATTTAACAATGATATAAAATCTGGAACCATCAATTATGAGCATATAACCAGCAATCTTCCAAACATCCATCCTCTGAAAAATTTGACCAAAACCATACCTACAAACACTGAAGAAGCAGGCTTGTTAACAAGGATTGAGGTTGTGTGTCCAGAAGAGCATCTCAACCAAGATCAGTTAGATAAGGCCAAAAAACACTATGCTAGTACAAATGAGACGACCACAATGGCAAAAAAAATCAGATTCTACTTAATCTATAGAAAGAAGATTCGAAAATATCAGAAAATTGATCCTCAGGAGGATTGATGGCATTCTTAATTAATGCGCCATGGCCGCTGTTCTGGCGCAAGCATGATTTTTCCTTTGGAATCCAACATCATGCATCCTGTGCAGGGTTTGAAAGAGTGGTGGATAATGAGGTGCTCACCCCATCCAATACAGAGTGATAAAAAAGGGGTGTTTTGTTCTGGATGGTTAGATTGTGGCATGCGGTACCAAGGCAGACCATGGGTGCCACAATCGGATGGGTGATCAGGCCATAAACGAACATGCGCCACGCCAAAGGCTTTGGACCAATGCTGTACCGACCATTTGCCTCTGCGTAAAGAAGATACCCAAAGAATATCCCGATTTCTATCGACAAACGCCACCAAACGATGATCCACGTCGATTAAAAATATTGGATTGGTACGGTAATACTGACCCAGTATCATGGCGCCAATCCACACAGATAATCCCCACCACCGCATAGGAGTTTGCCATAACAACAGCCAACAAATGCCTAACATTTCAATGGCAAAAAATACGCTGTCATAAGGGCGAATCCACGCAATCATCCATGCCCCATACCGAGCTGAATAGGCCGCAATGTGCATCAATCCCCGTAACGATACTGCCCAAATATTCATCATGGTGCTGGCAAAGGGAGTGTTTAAACATACCAGTGCCACAATACCCAAGGGCATAATCACAATGGCGGTAAAGGGAATGGCAATCATATTGCTGATCATGCCTTGTAAGGAAATGTGATAAAAATGGTGCACCATAATGGGCAACGTCATTACTGTAATGGATCCGCTGGACCATAACGAATCTGTGATAAAACGCTTTGCCTTTAATACTGGTCGGGGAATGGGTAATCGTTTGGGTTTCCAAGGCGTGCGGTATCGTTTGTGCATTCGCCATTCGTACACGGAAATCAGGCCACCCACCGCAGCAAAAGACAACTGAAAACTCAGCGATAATAAGGATTCGGGTTGCAGAATTAAAAACGTGGCTGCACACAGCATCAAAATGCGCATAGAATGGCGTCTGCGTCCCACAATCATGCCCAGCATGGTGGCTGCCATCATGAAAAAAGCCCTTTGAACCGGGTATCGTTGGCCTGAAATCATCAAATAAACCCACCCCACCCCCAGGGATAATAGAGCGGCAATGCGATCCAAATTGACGTAAAGGGCCAATCTAGGAATGCATGCCAATGTGCGTTGAAATACCATAAAACACAAACCCGATAAAATGGACATATGTAATCCAGCAATGGCCAACAAGTGTGCCAATCCCGAATCGGAAAATTCTTGACGTGCGTTTTGGGGCAGAGCGATTTTATCCCCTGTGACCAGACCACATGCCACAGCCCCCAGAGGAGGCGGCAGAAACCCGTGTAGTTTTCGAGTCAGGCCGTGACGCCATTGGCTGAGAACATCGGGATGTCGAGATAAAATGCGCGCGCCCGTGATGGCAAAACCCGATGCCCCAATCCCTTGAAAGAAGTATTGTCTTGCTGGATCGTGGGCACCAGGGAAGCAAGGGCCAGGCAACGGCGTTAATACGGCCTTTAAACGAATATGGTCGCCCTCTAATAAAGGAACACACGCGGTTCGAATGGTGATCATGGCTTTTTTGGGCAAAGCAGGAGAAGGATTTTTGGATGGACTGTTGCATTCTTGGGGGGGATGTGTTTTCCAAGATGATATAGAGTCGTAAGAGGCACGATGGATGCGTAAAACAATACGTTGAAACAATGTGGATGTGGATGCAGGGTGGTCAATGCCCTCGATGATTCCACTGATCCAGATGGGGCCAGTACTTTGACTGATGGGATGGGGGTTAACAGATTCCGTGCGTAAAAGGGCCAAGAAAAAGCCCAAGCCTGCCCAAAATAATCCCCATGATAAAAAGGCAATAATGCATAATCGGGTTAACAATCCAACGGCCATCAATGCCACCAACCCCATGACCCAAAGAATACGATGGTGCAAAGAAATGATTGGTTCACTGTGAAGGGAAAAGTACCATGCAATGCCCATAGCCAAAGCCACTGGAATCCACAAAACCCAACGGGGCCGCTCCGATTCCAGTCCTGTAATAAGGTTCTGGTATAATTGCTGCATCATGATTTGCATGGCAACCCCGTATTTAAAAACAGACCAGCGATTGATGGGCATCTGCATAGATTGCTTGGCCTGACGAACACGTTTACCGCAACCATCAGTTTACTCTGGAATGGTCAATGGTGTAAAAAGAAAGTTAAGATTCCACTCTTGGGGTTGCTTTTCTGGCCCAAGGGGGGTATGAACAAGACATAGACTTTACATTAATCATCATGGTTCAACGTTGCGCAATGGTGGCCGTTTTAGGTCAAGCCAATGCAGGAAAATCCACACTTGTGAATGCACTGGCTGGGGAAAAAGTGTCCATTGTTTCAGCCAAACCACACACAACGCGATACGATATTTACGGGATCATTTGTCAAGATGATGCTCAGATTATCTTTGTCGATACCCCTGGGCTGATTGATCGTCCTCAAGGGCCTTTGCAGTCGTTTATGGCAAAAATGACCACAAGAACGGTAAGAGAAGCCGATTTATTCATGGTGGTCATTGATGCATCCCGGAAAATTCCCGAATCAACCCTGACGTTGCTGGATCGTTTAAAAGACAAAAAGCTGATGATTGTCTTGAACAAGGTGGATCAAGTTCCAAAAGACAAATTGTTGCCCATGGCCGAACGATACCAAACCTGGTCCCCATGGATTGCCATGACGTCTGGAAAAACCGGCAGTGGTTTGGCCTTTGTGATGTCGTCGCTGATGGAACAGATGCCAGAGGCCCCGTGGTTGTTTGACGAAGATGCCATGACGCAAATTTCTCAGCGCATGTGGGCGGCGGAAATGACGCGAGAAAAATTATTCCAGTGTGTGCACCAAGAGGTTCCCTATCATGCCCATGTGGTCACCGATGAATGGAAAGAGAAAAAACGAGAATTAACCTTGCGCCAAACCATTTATGTGGATGATGCCCGATATAAAAAATGGATTTTGGGTTATCAAGGTCAGCGCATTCGCCTAATCGGGGAAAAATCACGCATGGAAATGAGCGAGCATTTGGATAAAACGGTGCATTTATTTCTCAACGTTTTGGTCGACCCATCATGGTCCAGTACCATTCGTACCGCATAATATTGGCAGGGCATGGTGCTGTTCATCTGCGTCTTGTTCTGATCGAATGACCATCGATGTTATGGTCAATCGATATGGGTTTTTAGGCACAATGTCAGAAAGGCCTATGCTGGAGCAAGAGATGAGCGTTCTGAAGGCACGCTCTGTTTTTTGTCTATTGCCCAGAAGCCATTGCGCAGAAGATTTAACGGATGGCCCCCCTGATTTTTAAGCCCCCGTCATCTTCATTATAAAGCCCCATTGCGCGGCCCCCCTGATGGGGGGCTCTTGCTAGATGTCCTAATTCCAAACAGAATTTGTTGAATCTGCCCAAACATTGACGAAGTTCCCCCCACCATAGATGTCTTGTCCCCTGTTCCAATTACTTCCGAAACCGTAACCTCCACCTCCATTCCAACCACCGCCTCTTTTGTTTTTTTGTGGGGAAAAGGTAATGGTGTTCCCATTACCAGTGACCGTAATGGTGTTTGTCAGAGCGTTATTTGTGGTATTTGTCGTGGTATTATTGGTGGTGTTTGTCGTATTAATGGGGGAGTCAGAGCCATAAGTAACGCCAGAATTAGAGGGGGTTGTAGATGTTGTTATCGCACGAGATCCTGCGAATCCAGAGGCACCTGCTGGACCTGGTGGCCCGACTGGTCCTTGTGGCCCAGCTACTCCTTGTGCCCCTGTTTCTCCTTGTGGCCCAGTTGGCCCAGTTGGTCCAGTTGCTCCCGTTGCTCCCTTTGGCCCCTTTGGCCCTGGTATTGTCTTGGTCACACTTGTGATAGGAAAAAGAGCCTGGATTTGAAAACACGAAAAAAGACCTATAAAAAGGATCAGCATTGATGTTTTCTTGGAAAGAAGGTTTTTTTGATTAAAAAAAGCCATGCTCGACAGTTTTGTTATTATAAGTATTTTAAAATGCTAACAAAAAATGTTTAAAATTATGTAAAAATATTCTATTTTTTATTTAAAAAGAAAACATCTAATATTAAAAAAATGTGATGATTGGTTTTAAATCAAAAACAGACCGCTCATAAAATGCCAGAAAAAGCAATCGCAACAAAAACGTGTTTTTTCTGGCTTGATCCCTGACCCGCAATGATAAAGGGCGTGCCCCAATAAAGGGGCAGCAGCCCTATGGCGTGGTATTGGGTGAAACAACGCTAAAGGTAATTTCGGTTGTTACGGATGGATGCAAATCCAATCGCACGGTGTACGACCCCACTTCTTTAATGGGTTTGGCCAAAGCCACTTGGTTGGCGTGAATGTCCACATGAAAATCTTTTAATGCCGTGGCAATGTCTCTTGCTGCCACCGAACCGTACAACATACCACGCTCGCCCGCTTCGCTGTACAGGACCATTTTTTGATTAATCAAAGAATCTGCCCATTTTTGCGCTTGAATGCGGCGCTCTTCATCCTGAGCTTTCAGTTCTGCCAAGTTTTTTTGCAATGCATCCAGAGCATCCTTGGTGGCGTAGGTGATGCGTTTCAGACCGAGAAGATAGCGAAAAAAACCGCGCTTGATGTTCACAATGTCACCTGTTACGCCTAATTTTCGAACGGGTTCCAATAAAATAGCTCTTACCGTAGCCATGGTTTTCTCCTTGTATGTTGACAGAAAATAACAGTATACAGACCATTTTACCATATTCTGAAACAAAAGTCCTCATGGTAAGGCAAAAAAGATCCACCACTGGCCACAGATTTCCCAAAAGCATTCTTATGGTGTGATTTTTAACAAAAATTGGGTATGATTTTGAAAAGAATGATCTTAACAATCAGAGTCCATTGATGATTAATCCAATCATTCCAGCAAGAAAAACCTTGGCAAAAGCCTGGCTGTTTTGGTTTATAGGCGGATTGTTTTATTTGTATGAAATGGTTTTACGCGCCTCTTTGTCCGTTATGGCAGAGGATTTGCATACCAGTTTTCATATTACTCCCCAACAGTTTGGTCTGTTTGCATCCATGTATTATTGGGCGTACACGCCGCTGCAAATTCCTTGTGGATTAATCTTGGACAAAGTGGGGTCACGTAAATTAATTACGGCATCCTGCGTGTTGTGTGCTTTTAGTGCTGCATTATTTGGATGGACAGAATCCATATCGGTGGCCTATGCGGCGCGATTTTTAATGGGTGCTGGATCGGCGGCGGCCTTTATCAGTACATTGGCCTTGGCCAGTGGATGGTTTCCCGTGGCTTATTTTGGCATTATGGCGGGATTAACCAATTTGTTGGGGTCTGTCGGTGGCATGATTGCTGGAAAGCCCCTTGTTGCGCTGTGCAATGATATGGGAGGATGGAGATCAGCCATGATGGTTTTGGCCATACTGGGCTTGGTGTTAAGCGCATTGACCTGGTTGTGTATTCGCGATCCTTTGAAAACAGAGCCCGAATCATCGGGCAGTGATCTCTGGGTGCCATTAAAAGCCGTGATCAGGCGGCCGCAAATATGGTTGATTGGTTTGGTAGGGGGATTGCTGTATTTGCCCATTTCTACGTTTGCTGAATTATGGATGATCCCGTTTTTAGAAGGCAGCTGTGCAGGATTAACCAAAGAAAATGCCAGCTTGGCCCAGATGATCCTATTTTTTATGGGTGGCATAGGTGGACCCATTTTAGCCGGCTTGGCCGTACGATTAGGCAGCTATATCACCGTTCTAAAACTGGTGGCCGTCATCGAGTGTGCCTTGTTTCTGTTGATGGCGCTAGCATCTTTTTTGCCGTACACCATGGTGATCGGTTTGGCCGGAATGATCGGGTTGGTTTTTGGAGGTCAAGTGTTGGTCTTTTCTCTGGTGGGCAGTCAGACCTCTTCCAAAGAATTGGGATCAGCCTATGCCTTTACCAACGCCCTTGTTATGGGCTGTGGATCCATTTTCCAACCCTTGTTGGGTAAAATCTTACAGATCAGTTGGTCTGTAATGGGGGGTGGTTACGCCGATGGCGTTCCCGTGTATACGGGGGGCATGTATGCTGTTTCTATTCTTTCATTGCCCCTGGGGTTTTTACTGTGTTGGGTAATGTTGTATTGGGTAAAGGATACCTATGGTCAAAACACGGCATCTGATAAGCCTTCGGTAAAAGAAGCCTAGGGCAATCCATAAAGGATGCGTGTGCGGGCAATGTGGATGGTTCAATGAAAGAAAAAATGGATTATGCAATGACAGAGGACCATAAAGCAAAAAATAGGATTGATCTTGTTACTGGAGCAAAAGACATCCCGATGGCCCATGGGCTGGACCCAAAAACAGATCAAAGTCCGTTTTGGCCCATGGGGATGGCACTGATTATGGCAGAAAAAGCCATGCGCTGTGGAGAGGTCCCAGTGGGCGCAGTTCTGGTCCAAGACAACCGCATCATCGCCCGTGCACACAACCAAATGAATGGTCTGACCAACCCCATGGCGCATGCAGAAATATTGGTTCTGGTTCAAGCAATGGCGGTGTTATCGTCAAAATACTTGACCGATTGCCATCTGTATGTGACGTTACAACCGTGTGCTTTTTGCGTACAAGCGTTAATACTGGCCCGCATTGGGCGGGTTTATTTTGGGGCCTATGACACCAGTTTGCCCGTTCCGGAATCTTTTGAACGCATTGGCGGAATATGCGAACAACGCTGTCAATCCATATTACACCAGTTTTTTCATGAAAAGCGCTGATGAGGGGGGGAGCAAAGATCAATGATTCCTTGTGATCCCCCGCAGGCATAGATTCAATGGGTTCGCCGTCAGGCCGCTGGGGCGGCAGTTGGGAGGGCGGCTGTTTGGGGTGGCATCTCTGCTTGTATCATCGCTTGCATAGCCGCTTGCATTTCAGTTTCCTGCTTTTTTTCTATTTTTTCATCGATTGATTTCTGTTCGTACTGTTGTAAATCTGCCAAGGATTCTATGGCCGCCAATGCCATATAATAGGCAACATAAACTTGGGTTAACGTAAACGGGGCTGTATTGGTCAATCGCCCATCTGGGCCACACTGGATGAAAAATTGATCCATATAGGCCTGTTCCAGAGACATTAATTCGTCGGATGGAACGGAATGATAGTGATGTCCTTTGGGATGCGATGACCACTGTTGTGCGACAAAATGGACGGCTTGTTTTTGAGAATCCTTTTCAGGCAAATGATGACTGCGGTCTATGGAAAAGGGGTGAAGCGATTCGGCTTCTTTCTTTGGCTTGTTTCCACTGTATACAGCCGTGCACAAAGACAATGTACAGTTAGGAGAACATACGTAATAAGATGGCCTTATAACGGTGCGTATCACTGTCTGTTTTGAGCCAGAAGGGCAAGGATTCGCCATCATCACAGAAAAGAAAGTGGAAAAATTGAGAATTCCTGCTCCTAAACACAGGTTTTTTAAAATACAGCTTGCAACGGAACGCATGAAAGTTTTTGATTTTTTTCAGAAATATGACCCTATTAAAGCACATTTTTCTAAAAAAAACTGTCTATTTATCCGTAAGAATGATTTTTTAGGCGGGGAAAATGATCCCCGCATAATGGTAATGGTGTATAGAGCGCTCCCCAGGTCACATTCGAAATGACGGCTGCAGACGGCTGCCCACATCCTTATAACGCTGTATTAGCGTTCTAAAAAGTTGATTTTTAACGTCAACATCACGCCCAATGTAGTGATTTTCATGGGGTCAGCGCTGAGTTTTTGCACAGAAGCCACTTGGCCAAAAGAAGTCTGTGTATTGCCTGTTTCGCTGCCTGGGTTGGTCTGATAGGCAAACAATGCTATTTTTTTGTCTCCATAACACGTCCCAAATGCTTCGATACCAATGGACAAGCGTTCCGTTATGGATACATCGATACCCGCACCATACATCAAACCATTGACATAAATGGGTGAATATCCAGAAGACACTGGGCTTTTTCCAGTAGAAGACTGATCTGCTTTTGACGACGTGGTGCGCAGACACGTCCAACCCAACTTGGCAAATCCAAACAGACGGTCATTGAATTTGTAACCAAACAATACACCCGCATTAAAGGCCAAGCGACTGCTGACCGTTGATTGATAGTTCTCAAACACAGTTTCTTCATTCACGACGATAGGCCCTTCATTAGGATTAGGATTAGCCTCTGCATCATAATCCACTTCTGTCAGCTCAATGGGAATGGGCAAGGATGCATTGAAAACTTTAAGACCTGCGAAAAAACCCACAAAGGCTTTGGTTTGTCCCAATGCCGCATTATACCCAAACTCAAAGGATCCTATGGGGCTGTCTGATGATTTTCGGATTTTATCTGGTGTCTCTAACAACATGCCATCCCCATAATTTGGGTTCGGTTGGAAAGGTGGGATCGGGGGATTACCTAAAAATTCTGGCTGCGTATTTGTGTATGACGTGTTTGAAAAATTTCTCTTCAGATCGGTGTAACCGACTCCGATACTGAAATAACCAAAAGATGCACTGGTGCTGTCTTTCGCATCCCAGTTCTCATTGTCCGGGTTACAATAATTAGCACTTGAACACATGCCATCCGAATCTGGGCCAAGATTATCCGTTTTGTTGGTAGTGGCTGTAACAGAAACGCTCTGCTCTTGGGCACAAGTGATCATGGTGGAACAACACAGAACGGCAAGGGCGAGGATAAAGGGTTTGTGACGCATAAATATTTAACAATCCACTAATGTTTTCTAAATGTAGTCATTTTTTTAAAATAATAGCAATGCATCTGGGTGAGTAGGAAAAATCATGGGTGTTGTGTTGCAAGAATGATACGCAACAATGATACGGAATAAAGGCAATATCCAGCCGAAAAGAATAAGAAAGACGTTTTTCCTATTGGACCACCATTAAGCCCCCTTCTGATTCGAAACTCTTTGGTGTTTCCGGCCGTACTGTACCCGTTTGTCCTTCAATAGTTTCTTCACGCCAAAGGCTTTTTACAGTGCGGACTTGGCCGCATCTAATTTTTCATGGGGTTTTTTAGGGCGAAACAGGTGTAACCCCATGTGATCGGCATCCAAAACCGCCTCGTGCATCATTTCTGAAAAAGTGGGATGGGGAAAAATAACCCGCTGCAAATCCGCTTCGGTGGCTTGCATGGTTTTGGCAATAACAAACCCTTGGATTAATTCGCTGACCCCAGCCCCCACCATGTGCGCCCCTAATAATTCACCTGTTTTCTCATCAAAAATGACCTTGACTAACCCCGTGCTTTCGCCATAGGCCATGGCTTGACCATTGGCAGAAAAGGGAAAACGACCCACCTTAATGGCCCCTTGTGCCGCTGCTGCGCGCTCTGTCAACCCAATGCTTGCAATTTGCGGCATGCTATAGGTGCACCCTGGAATCAAACTGGGATCACTGGGGTGGGGTTTTAGGCCTGCAATATATTCAATGCACGCAATGCCCTCGTGACTGGCTTTGTGTGCCAACCATGGGGCACCGGCCACATCGCCAATGGCATACACACCCAGCTCATCTGTGGTGTGGTGGGCATGGGTGACAATGTGTCCTTTTTCTGTACGCACAGCGGTGTGATCCAGTCCTAAATGTTCTGTATTGCCAATGACGCCAATGGCCACCAAAACCCGTTCGCCCGTCCACGTTTTTTCCCCACCCGTTTTCAGATTTTTTATGGTGGCCGTATAGGATTCATCTAGATTTTTTACCACATGATTAACCGTGGATCCCGTTTCCAGAGTGATGCCCTGTTTGATGAATGATTTTGCAGCAATGGCCACGATTTCCTCATCTTCTATTGGTAAGATGGTGTCTGATTGTTCCACAACGGTAACATCTGTGCCCAACGTGCGATAAAAACTGGCAAATTCTATGCCGATGGCGCCGGCTCCGATGATCAGGATGGATTCAGGGCGTTTTTCAGGAATCATGGCTTGAGTAGCGCTCCAAACGCCCAATTCATCTGGAAAAAGGGTGCGTGCTCTGGCCCCTGTGGCAATAACGATGTTTTTTCCAAACAAATGTCCAATTTCTTGATCCTCATTGGTCAAACGCAATGTGTGTAAATCAGGGCGGCGGGGTGTGTTTGTGGGTATTCCTGTGAACGCATCCGATGTTTTGCCATGTGTTTTCCCCAATGAACCCATGGCCGAATCCGCTGTGGGTTCTGACCCGTGGGGCCTATGGGATGATGCTATAGGATCAATATTCACACGGGCAGAGATGGATTCAAAAGACCCCCAAGCCGAAAAGACGGAAACGCCATTTTTGGCCAACAACCCCTTGACGCCTGATTGCAATGTGCTGGCCAGCTGTCTAGATCTCTGCACCATAACATCTAAATCAATGCCGACATCGCCCGGCGGCAACCTCAGGCCAAAGGATTCCATGTGGGATGCCGATGCCAGCATGGATGCGCTTTTCAGCAATGCTTTTGTTGGTATACATCCCCAATTCAAGCACACACCGCCCAAATGTTTTCCTTCGATCAGCGCCGTTTTTAATCCCAATTGAGCGGCACGAATGGCTGCAACATATCCCCCAGGTCCGCCCCCGATGATGATGACATCAAAGGGTTCTTTAGGCAGAGATTTCCCAAAAAGTCCAGGGCGGCTGGATTCATCACGATTGTCAGAAGTCTTGGCAGAAAAAGACATGGCGCAGTTGTAAATTCAGTATTCCTGGACTAATTTTATCACGCCAAGCCCACAGGGAGCAATGCCGCGAACATGTTGGGGTCTGTGTTAACTGTTATTTCTATTTTTGCTTCTTGGGTTACGAGAACGATTTTTTGATTTTTTACCATCGACTTTTCTGGAATTTTTTCTAATGGCTTTTGTTTTGCTGTTTATTTTACTGTTTTTTTGCCCGACAAGGTTTGTCTTCTTTTTTTGATTATTTTTTTTACCACCCTTTTGTTCGTCACCCTTTTGTTCCTCATCATCTTGTTCGTCACCATCGCCCTTGTTATTGTCCCTCACATTTTCCTCATCTTCTTCATCTTCGTCTCCATCATCTGAATTGGCAAAAGTCTTCTCTTCGCCATCGTCGTCACCTTCTTCATCTCCATCATCTGAATCGGCAAAAGTCTGCTCTTCGCTATCTTCTTCCTCATCTTCCTCTTTAATTTTTTTACGCGCGGGCGTTTTTTTATTTTTTGAGTTTTTGCTTTTTAGAATTGGCCTACTCTCCTCCTGTTCCAGATCGGTTCCCTCTGTGAGGTTGCCTTCCTCATCATACATATCCATATCCTTGACTTTTTTTACAGCATTTTTTTTATTGGATACGCTATTTTTCCTGGCGCTTTTTCTTCTTAAATTGAGCTCATTTTTTGTTGCATTTCTTTTTCTACGTATCTTATTATCTTCAGAAGCTCCTGTGACCACAGACACCATCATGCACAACGACATTACGGACAAAATCCATTTTTTTTTCAACATTTTTAAATCCAAAAAGTTATTTTCACCCTATTAATATTGGAGCAAATAGATAAAAAAGTCAATAACAATGGAGAGAGAAGCTGTATTATTTTGCCTGTGGCATAGAACAAAAATGCTTTTTAAAGGCATTGTGGCGGGGCAAAAGACCTGTGGTGTTTTTCAAAAAAAGAGAGTATGATGGTTGATGAAGTACGATGGGCTCGTAGTTCAGTTGGTTAGAACAGGCCGCTCATAACGGTCATGTCGCAGGTTCGAGTCCTGCCGAGCCTACCCTTTATTTCCAGTTCATTCATAACATCATCCATGGTCATTTTCATTATGGAGTGGTGTTTCATCACCCGTTATGATTTATCATTACGTTGACCCATAACAAGGTGCGTCCTAACCCCCTTCCCTGTACACCCTTATGACCCTGATCACAACCCAATGCGTGGTGCCCCATTCTGTACATACTGTTCGCGATGCGGTGATTGCTGTGCAGGAATATCCGCAGTTTTTACCCGGATGCCACACCGTACGCCTGATGGATCAAGGTCCAGATTTTTTAGTGGCAGATACATCCGTTTCAGGGTTTGTTTTTCGCACACGCATGCATTGGTCCGCAACCGATGACCGTGTGTTTTTTGATAATCCTTTTGTTCATGGTGTTTGGCATTTGTTGCACGACATGCCCCAAGCCTTTTCACAATCAGATGGGGTTGCTGAATCCCAGAATGGATATACTCCACGGCATCATACCCATATCCAGTTGCGCATCACCATTAGGCCTGGTTTATTTGCTCCCTTTTTGCGCACGATTTTACCAGCTGTTTTGCCCAGACTGCAAAACGCTTTTCAGAAACGCCTAGATGACATACACAGAAATTTTTAACAGTTTTGCTTTTTATTAATATTTTTTGTTTATATTTTGAAATGAACGTATAGAAAAAACCTTTAAAAGGAGAATGAGAAAATGAAAAAAATAACATATTTAATGATGCTGGCTTTGGGTCTGGGCGTTGTTAACGCAGGACCTAATTTGAATGAGATGAAGGAAAATACTCAGAATTTTGCAAAAGACTTTAAGGAGGCAAAACTAGGTAAAGGAAGAAAATTAAAAGTAATGCTAAAACATGGTAAAGATGCCATAGAAAGACACCCTGAAATCAAGCAAGCACTAGCTGCTGCAGCTGCATAAAACATCATCCCAATGGACGGATTGTTTTGAATAAATCAAGGGAAAGAGGTGTGATATGCATTTCTTTCCTTTTTTTTTACAAAAATAAGTCATCCTGAAAAAAACGCAACCTATGGAAAGATATGCAAGAATTCTTATTATTGGCCTTGATCACGGCCCTATCCCCTGTATCCACACAATGTGCCGATCAAGAAGAGGTAGAGCAGGTAGAAGAAGAGGAAGAGGAAGAGGAAGACGTTCGTGGTCAAGATGAAGCATCGGCACCAGAAGACATGCGCATGGCGAGTCAAAATCAAGCACCGGCACAAAGTGCGGCCAGCGAAACAGAAAGCATAGAAGATTCTAGTGCACCGAATGCATACGGTTTCGGGAACGAGGAATTCAATAACTCTAAAGAGGAAACAGGCACAAAAAGTATTTTTCAACCAGATGCTTTTTTGACCACAGAAGGGGTGCAGCCATCCCCAGCAGCATAAGAATGGTGGGGTCACGGCTAGACAGGGGGCATAGAGCAAAGCCGAGCTCTTGCCCTTATTCTGTCCGTTTTGATGTTGGGCAGATTGTGATTAGGGGTTAAAAGGTTCCAGCCAGAGACACAAAAATAAGCCAAACCCATAGCCCCACCCCATGGCATGTCCATACACTGAAAATCCAGGGAAACCAGAAAATATGCCCTTACGTGGTCTGATGTGGGGCCTTAGCCATCAGACAAGAGAGTTGTCTGTCATTTCCCCGTAAAAAAAGGCGTGCAAGATATTAACATAACAGGCTTTTAATTGATGTAAATCCTCCACAGCAACCTGCTCATTGATTTGATGAATGGTTTGTTCGGGCAATCCCACTTCTAGCACGGGGCCCAATTGGGTTAAAAATCGCCCATCCGTAATGCCGCCCTGGGTGGTTTCTTGGGCCGCGCTGTTCATGGTTTTTCTCAGACCATGGTGCACACAAGACAACCAATTCCTGTCTTTTGCATGGGATTTGTTGATCAAAAAGGGGTCTCCGCTGATGCGAATGGTCGGATCGGTTTGGGCGGTTTCACGGCAAATGGTTGTGACTTTTTCAGCCAGATCATCGGCATTTTGTTGGGTGTTAAATCGAATGCCAAAACGCCCTTGACACTGTCCCCATATGACATTTGACGCGGTATTTCCAGTATCAACAGACGTAAATTCCAGACGAGATGGTTCAAAGTCAGGATCTGGAACCCTATCCAACGGCATATTTTTCAGGGCGTGGGCACAAGCCACCACTTTGGTAACGGGATTATCAAAATGTGCGGGATAGGCAATATGTCCCTGTTTCCCCAAAACGGTTAATTGCCCTGTTAGGCTGCCCCTGCGTCCGATCTGTATGACGCTGCCTACGGTGTTTCCTGTGGGTTCTCCGATTAAAAAAACGTCAGGATTCTGGTTGTTTTCTCTCATCCAATCCACCATACGTTTGGTGCCATTAATGGCATCGCCTTCTTCATCACTGGTTAAAATCATGCTGATGGATGCATCGTTGGGCAAGGAAAATTCGTTGACGGCCGATAAAAAGCATGCAATACCACCCTTCATATCGGCTATACCACGACCAAATAAAATGCCGTTATGGATTTCTGCCCCAAAGGGGGGATGGTCCCATTGCTCGACAGGTCCTGTGGGCACCACATCCACATGTCCAGCAAAACATAAATGAGGCGCTCCTGTTCCAATGCGGGCGTACAAATTGGTGACATCATCGTATGGAACGATATGGGTTTGCCAGCCTTTTTGTTTTAATAATTGGGCCAAATGGTCTAAACACCCGTGATCATCTGGGGTAATGCTGGGGTATTTTACAAAATCTTGGGCCAATGCAATGACGTCTTTATCCAAACTGGTCAGATAAATGGGGTGAAAAGATGTGTGGTGAAAAGACATGGGTGCTCTTGCTGTAATCATGGGAATTTCAAAGCATCTTAAGCAAAAAACTAGAATGACGTCAATCAAAAAATCATAGTGAGCATGGGGCCTAAATCATGATATTCTGGTGTCATCGATATTATTGATGATGCATGGATTATGTCTGAAATTGATTCTAAAACAATCCCCGAAACCCCCGGGTGTGGAACGCCGGAACACGATAAATACCCCATTCGTATGGTGGAAAAAAAATGGCAAAAGTATTGGTATGACCACCAGGTTTTTTCGGCCAAAGAGGACAGCCCGCGCCCACCATTTTATGTGTTGGAAATGTTTCCCTATCCATCCGGAACATTGCATATGGGACATGCGCGAAATTATGCAATCGGAGATGCATTGGCGCGATTTCGTTGGGCCCAAGGGTATGAAGTGTTGCACCCCATGGGATGGGATGCCTGTGGTTTGCCTGCAGAAAACGCTGCATTGATCCATGGTGTTAATCCAAAAGAGTGGACGTATCGCAATGCTGCCGTAATGAGAGAACAGTGTTTGTCCATGGGATTTTCCCATGATTGGTCGCGGGAATTTTTCTCTTGTGATCCAGAGTATTTCCGACATGAGCAGAAAATATTTTTGGATTTTTACGCCCATGGTTTGGCTTATCGTAAAGAATCTTATGTCAATTGGGATCCAAAAGAACAATCGGTTTTGGCCAACGAGCAAGTGGTCGATGGCAAGGGGTGGCGCTCTGGTGCACCTGTTGAAAAGCGTTTATTGAAACAATGGTTTTTGAAAATCACGGATTTTGCAGACGAACTATTGGATGGTTTGAATGATTTAAAAGAGTGGCCTGATGCGGTAAGAGAGATGCAAACCCATTGGATTGGTCGATCCTATGGTTTGAACCTAACCTTTCAACCGGTAGAGGGTACGGCAGGACAAGGTGGATTGGGTTCCCTTTCTATTTTTACCACACGACCAGAAACATTATTTGGGGCGGCATTTTGTGCCCTATCGTGGGATCACCCTTGGGTTCAACATGCGTTACCCGAATATCGGGCTGATTTGGATGCATTGATTCAAGAATGTCGCCAACGCGGAACCTCTAGCCGCATTATGGAAACCGTTGCTCAAAAGGGGGCATTAACGGGTTTATATGTCAGGCACCCCTTGATGCCTGAAAAAACTCTGCCTGTGGTGGTGGCCAATTATGTTAACAGCGATTATGGAACAGGCGCCATTTTTGGATGTCCCGGCCACGATGTGCGCGATTATGCCTTGGCCAAGGATATGGGGTTGCCCATTACCTATGTGGTTCAACCCATTGATTCTGCCGGTGTGGATGGCCCCTATGTGGGTGATGGCGTGATGATGGATTCTGGTTTTTTGGATGGGCTATCTGTTTCTGATGCCAGAGCTGTCGTCATTGATCATTGCGTGAAAATGGGTCAGGGCGTGGCAAAAACCCTGTACCGTTTACGCGATTGGGGTGTGGGTCGACAACGGTATTGGGGTGTGCCCATTCCCATGATTCATTGTTCCAGCTGTGGCGTTGTTCCAGTGCCCGCTTCTGATTTACCCGTGGTGTTGCCAGAGGATGTACGGTTTGACCAACCTGGAAACCCCCTGTCCAATCACCCGACTTGGAAACAGGTTGCTTGTCCATCTTGTGGTCAAGAGGCCCAGCGTGAAACGGATACATTTGATACATTTATGGAATCATCTTGGTATTTTGCACGCTTTTGTGATCCTCATAATTTGGAAAAGGCATTTTCAGCAGAAAAATCGGAACATTGGTTGCCCGTTCATCAGTATGTGGGCGGGATAGAGCATGCCGTGATGCATTTGCTGTATGCCCGTTTTTTTACCAAAGCCCTGAAAAAATGTGGCTATTGGAATGTAAGTGAACCATTCAAAGGCATGTTTACCCAAGGCATGGTATGTCATAAAACGTACCAAGCCCAGGATGGTGCCTGGGTATTTCCAGAAGATGTGGATGATCAGGGGCGACGTCGATCTGATGGGGCAACGGTGACCATTGGACGCAGTGAAAAAATGAGTAAATCAAAATGCAATGTGGTAGGTGTGACAGATATGGTCAATACCTATGGCGCCGATGCGGTGCGATTATTTGTGTTGTCGGATACGCCTCCACATAAAGATTTAGAATGGAGCGAAGAAGGCATCCAAGGGGCATGGCGTTACGTGCGTCGATTATGGGCATTGTTTCAGCAATTCCATGGCGCGTATTCCTGCGCTCAGGACACGGAAATTCCATCTGATTTATCCCATTGCGCCACCACTTTGTATCGATCCAGCCATCGATTTTTGCAAAGCTTGCATCAGGCCATGGATGGGTATGGTTTGAACAAATATGCGGCCCTGTTGCGTGAATGGAGCAATCTGTTGGGATCTGTGCGCATTGTATCCCAGGGAAATCCGTCAGAGGACATAAAGGATGGGGAAATCGTTTTATCAAGGGAATCTGATTTGTGGATTTTGCGACAATCCTGGACTTGGTTTATTCAAGCCATTGCCCCCATTATGCCTCATTTGGCAGAAGAAATGGGCAGCTTTTTGGGTCTTCCCCCTGGAATTCATCGTAAAGCATGGCCAAAAATTGATCAACAGGTGTTGCAACAAGAGCAGGTTGTTATGGCGGTACAAGTCAATGGAAAACATCGCGGCACCGTATCGATTTCGGGTACAGCCAGCCAAGAAGACGTGGTTAAAGCTGTGAAAAACAACCCTGCTTTGCAGAAACATATCCAAGGGGAATGGAAACGAACCATCGTTGTGCCTGGTCGGATGATCAGCATAGTGGTATAACAGATCATGCTGTGGCGCCGTTCCAAGGGTGGGGGACGGTGCTGTAAAAGAAAATGGCCAGGGTAAGGAGGATCGAGGACAAAGCAAAAGCTGTGGTTTTGGATGGTCCTCTGGGGTCCTGTGTCTGACCCTGGACGGACCTTTTTTTGTGGCTTTTTGGCTGATTTGTTTAAAATTTTACTAAACAACAGGATGAATGTTTGCATCCGGGGTTTTTATGTGTTTGAATGGGGAAAATTTTCATCCCATGGGGGCAATGATGTTAGCCATTCGTTCAAATGATACGTTTCCATTAAGGCAAATTTTTACAGTTGTTATGGGGGTGTGTGTGATGATTTTGGGTTCGAAACTAGAGGTTCCCATGACGCCTGTTCCCTTTACATTTCAAACCGTTGGCGTTTTGTTGATTGCTTTGACGTGCTCGCCAGCCAAGGCCTTTTTATCGGTATTGGTTTGGATATCTTTAGGTGCATCTGGTTTGCCTGTTTTTGCGGGTAATGCCAGTATGATTATGGGGCCAACGGCAGGATATTTTTGGGGCATGCTGGTGGCTGTAACGGTGGTATCTGCTTGTCAGTGCTATATCGCACCCTTTTTGAATCGCTTGTTTTCCAAGCAAGAGTCTGAAGAATTTTTGACTGTTCCTGCCAGCATTCTGGTTGGCTGTTTGGGGTGTATTGTTATTTTGGCCATGGGGTGGTTGAATCTAAGCCAATATATTGGTTCTGTTCAGGCATGGCATTTGGGTGTTGTTCCATTTTTATTCCTAGAATTGTGCAAAGTGATTGGTGTAGCCATGGCCGTGGATACTTTACAATGGCAAAAAATTGGACGCTAATGCTGGTCAGTGTACATTGGTAAATTGTCCGTGGTTAGGAGAGCATGGTGCGTCGGGTGTGTTGACTGTATATCAGCGTACCCGTTTTTGGTTTGATAGAGGGGTGGCCCCCCTCTGTGACCCAGATGTGTTGTAATGCACGGTCATGGTTTTGGCAGTATTGATCGTATATAAAATCGATTATCATTAGGAGAATCATCATGCATTATTCATCAAATACTATTTTTGTATTGAGACACGTTATTAGTGTATTGATGGGCGTTGGGATCATGATTGTTGCGTCTCATTTATCCATTGATATTGGTCCTGTTCCATTTACATTTCAAAATGCAGGCGTTCATTTAATTGCCATGATGTTGCCACCTGGTCGGGCTTTTTTGTCTGTTTTGGTTTGGCTGGCTTTGGGCATGATTGGGTTGCCCTTATTTGCATTGTTTTACAGCGGGGCAGAGCGCATTATCGGCCCAACGGGTGGGTATTTTTTGGGCATGCTGATTGCGGCACCAGTGATGTCCGCTTGCCAATTTTATTGGTACCCCATTTTTAATGGTCAGAAGGTATTTCGTCCTTTACGTTCCAATATATCCACAGGACAGACTGGTTTGAATACCACTGCATTGTTTATGGTGGGTGTCATGGGCAGCGCCATTATTTTAGTTCTTGGATTTGTGTATCTTGGATATTTTTATTGTGGATATGCGGAGGCCTTTAAAAAAGGTGTGTACCCCTTTTTGATACCGAGTGTGGCAAAAATCGTTTTAACCTCTGTTGTGATTGCTCGATTTAAATTATCCAAGATTGGCCAGTGCCTTGTTATATAAGAGTCCAAGCCGGACCTGGTGGGCTGAGTGATTCAGGGGAATTAGGTGGAGACCAGGGAATATGTTTAAAAATTTTCAGATGCCTGGGTATTGACCGTGAGGTAAGCGTAATGCCACCGTAAGGTCCTTGCTATAAGGATTAAATGCGCAGAGAGTTTCATAGAAAAGGCTGCAGATACTCTGTTACATAAGAGTCTAAGCCGGACCCGGTAGACGCATTCATTAAGAGAAATTAGATCAATAAATGTAGGCGTATAGATTGGTAGCCGTATAAATTGGATTGCAAAGACGTTATTGTCCCTATCTGAGCACTCATTTTTAATCAAACTGTACTCAAACGTCTTTAATCATTAGATACCCCATCATGCTTCATGCCTTTGTCCACGAGGGTCGCTCCACATTTTTCATCATGCAGTCCTTTCTCTATTGGGGAGCAGAATCATGCCGCTGCATCACGTGGGGGTGTTCTATTCTCTGACTGCCACACCAACGGGGACGCTCCATGATTTGAACGCCCGCCATCTCTTGACTGCCACACCAACGCTGCTGCCCTCTGCACCCCATCAGGAACCAGAATCAGGGCTTAAAACGGCTTTTGCTGCCGCCAAACGTACCCGAGGCAACGCCCAAGGTGAGCACGATACAGAATCAATGCCTATACGATGGAAAAAGCCACTGTTGTGGGGATTGGCGGCGTGCTCGCCACATACGCTGATGGCAATGTTTGGATTGACTGTTTTGGCTCTGGTGCAAGCCCATTGAATTAATTGCCCTACGCCCACGGTGTCTAGGGCATAAAACGGATCGGTGATGCCCAAAGCGCGATAGGTTTGGGTAATGGGGTTGCTATCATCTCTGGACAGCCCCCAGGTCATTTGGGTTAAATCATTGGTTCCAAAACTGATAAAATCCACCCATTGAGCCAATGCATCGGCGATAAGGGCCGCACGAGGGGTTTCGATCATCACACCAAAATCCACATGGCGCAGTCCAGGATTAAGAGAATAAAACAGAGTGTGGAGGGTTTCCAATTCTTTTACATGGGCAACCAATGGAATCATGACGCCACAATGAGGCGATAAGCCATCGACCACAGCCTGATCCATTGCCCCAAACAGAGCTCGAATTTGCATGGTATACAGTTCAGGAAAAGCCAGGCCCAAGCGACATCCGCGTTGCCCCATCATGGGATTTATTTCAGACCGTTTTTCAATACACCGCTCTATATCTGCTAGCGATTGATTCCAATGGCAGGCCAATAAGGTTTTTTCTTCCTGTGATGTGGGTAAAAATTCATGCAACGGCGGATCCAAAAGACGTACGATGAGGCGTTTAGAGTTTGCAGCACGCAGTAAGGCCAATAAGTCTTGTTGATGTAAGATTTCTAGTTCCAACAGAGCCCTATTTCGCCAGTCAGCCGTCGGAGCCAAAATGAATTGTTGCATTAAACGCAGCCGTGGTGCTTGAAACATCATGTGTTCTGTGCGACATAATCCAATGCCATCAGCCCCCCACATCATGGCCCGTATGATGTCTTCAGGTGTATCAGCGTTGGCATAGACCGTCAAAGAGCGCACCTCATCAGCCCAAGACAGGACATGGGTGGTTTGGAAAGAAAGGGAAGGGGTTTCAATGGTGCCTTGCCCGTCAAAGAGAATGCCTGCTGTACCATCCATGGTCAGCGTGGTGCCTATGGCAAATCGTTGCCCGTTGACCTCTAGCCCTTTAGGTGTAATGGCTGCATTTTCTAGACCGGATATGCATGGCTTGCCAATACTGCGCATAATAACGGCCGCATGACTGGTCATTCCTCCGCGCAAGGTTACAACCCCTTTGGCCATTAACATGGCTGGAACGTCTTCGGCAGATGTTTCACACAGCAACAAAATGCTGTCTGGGGTAACGGCTTCGGGGTCAACGGTTAAATGCCCAATGGCGGCTCCGGGCGAAGTCGCGAAACCTCGAGCAATGGTGGAAAGCCCATTGGGTTGGGTTAATTGGGGGTGCAACAAAGCATCAATGGTCATGGGATCGATGGATTGCACGCTGTGTTCCCGTGTGCTTTTGCCTTCCATAACCCGATCATGGGCAATACGAAACGCGGCATTGGCGGTGCGTTTTCCTGCACGCGTTTGCAGAATCCACAACACATCATTTTCAAAAGTAAATTCGATATCTTGCATGTCACCCTGTGCCTGTTCCAATATTTTAGCATAGCGAGACAATTCATCAAAAATTTTAGGGGCATAAATGGATAAATCTGACAATGACTGGGGGGTTACGGCACCAGATACCAGGTCTTCGCCCTGAGCATGGGGTAAAAATTCACCAAACAGCGTATTTTCACCTGTATCTGGTCTGCGTGTAAATAGAACGCCCGTGCCCGATGGCCCAGAAGCATTTCCAAAAACCATGGTTTGAACAATAACGGCGCTGCCTCCATCATTTTGCATGTTATGGTGCTGGCGGTATGCCAATGCCCGTGGACTGTTCCAACTGTGCCAAACGGCCTGAATGGCCTGCCATAAATGAACGGTGGGGTCTTGGGTGACTACAGGTGGATTGGATAAAGTTTGTACTGCACGCCAACTGTTTTCCCAATCCCCATGCTGTTGGAGGTACAGAGATTCGATGTGGGCCAAAGACAGACCCAAACGTTTTGCCAATGCAGGGCACGTTTTTGGGGTAAGACCAATATTTAAAAAGGTATCCATCATTCCGGGCATAGACATGGCTCCACCAGAGCGCACAGAGAGAAACAAAGGACGATCTGGGTCACCCAAATAACACCCCAGTTTTTCCTCTAGGCTGGATAGGGCGCTTTTTATTTCTAGGGGCAAGGGGCTGGGGTGTTCGGATGATGGTGGGAATGTTGAACCAATTATAGGATCATCACCATGGTGGGCAGCAAGGGTCTTTTCGTAACCAATGGGCAGAATAAACCCCATAGGAACGGGTATGCCCATGGCGGCCATGGTCATTAAGCTGGCGCCTTTTCCACCATAAAGGCACGCATCTGGTGTATGTTTAAGGGGATTTAACCAGGATTTTTCAATGGATTGAATCATAAGATCACGGATGGCCTGTATGGTTTGTGCTCATCAGTTTATCTGAATTTTTCATCGCACACGACGGGGGAGAGGGCCGATGGCAGGCATTTATTTTTCAAATTTTGAATGGTTGCCCCGATTACCCCCCTTGACCTGTCGGAAAAATCCTTTAAAATAAAAGTAAGATGCGGGTGTAGCTCAGTGGTAGAGCACAACCTTGCCAAGGTTGTGGTCGAGGGTTCAAATCCCTTCGCCCGCTCTTAGTCATAATCGTATTCTTTTTTGATGAAAAAATTAGAATTCAATGATTTTTATTTCTGTAAAATTTGTCAACCTTGTCAACGTATCTAACATACAGCGTAGCGTATATGGTGTGCATTAAATCCATTTCTGATCATGTATCCCCCTAATCCAACCCAGCCCAATCATATGTATTGAACGGTCCCCTTATTCAAATACTTTCGAGCAGTCATGGTTTGATCAGAATGGGGGGATTGTTTTCTGGAAATGATGACACACTCCCAGATTGATTTTCTGCGTTCTAAGAGGCACAAGAAGTTGTGTAAAATTCCTTGGGTTCCACAGGCGTTGAGCTCTGTGCTTTGGCGTGCAATTCCATGACCAGTTCTTGATCGCTGGGTCTGTGTGTGGTTAGTGACATCCCGAATTGGACCAATAGGCGTGCCAGATAGGCAGATAAGCTGTCCCTTGGGCTCTTGATGTTGGTTTCGCCCAGCAATACGCTGACATCGCATAAATCGGGTTTCAGACAGGGGCTGTGAATATGAATGGCGTCATTGGTACGGGAAATGGACGTTTGACTGCGGGCCTGGACCTGTTTAATGGCCCATAATGTTAATCCGGTGATGATTTTATTATGGTGCATAGAATGCCCCGTAATGGTGATCCCCAAGCTGCTCCCATAGGCTGCAATCATGTCTGTACCATTATCGGATCCATTTCCCTGAGAAAACAAATACCTCATGACGTTCAGATAGGCATTCAACTGTTGGCGAGAATGCACCAGCATAGGAAAAATCTCTTTGGCCATATGCAGAGGCATATCTAGGCCCGTGGAAATGGCTGTGAAATGAGAGATGAAATCGTGCAGGATTTGAGAAACCAAAAATTGGATTTCTTGAATCACGGGATCTTTGGGCATTTGGTTCAACATGCTTAAAATGTATTAGGAATTTGCTTACGTAGTGTGAACCAGAAAAAGTTAACAAAGAATTAATAGGGGGTGAATGAACAATCTTTTTCCCTGATCTCTGATGATTTTTGGCATCAGGATTTACAAAAACCTGTGCAAGAGAAAAAGGATTGGGTAACGGGAAATAGGATGCAAAATGTGGGAATGAAAATCCACTGGGAGGGAGTGGAACAGACCCTGTCACAGACGACAGAGTCCATCCCAGAGTTTTGTTTACGCGGCTGCGGCTGCGGCTTTCATTGGTGCGCCTTTTTTATCAAACATTTCAACTTTTATTTGACTCATAATATGGTCATTCAATTTCTTTTCCAACTTTTCTTTAATTTTAGAAGCAACGGCTTGGCCCAACAAATCGCCTTCAATTTTTCCGCGTTTCACCACATAAAACAGAACATTTTTTGTGATTTGTTTTGGATTGCTGGGGTCGATTGGTATGGCAATATTAATGACATCGCCTGTTTTGCACTTTATCAGTTTTTGTTTTATCAGGTCAGGAGCATCTGACAATAATATGGGATCCAGAGTTTTTTGTTCTCCTCCAGAATTTTTAACCAGCTTGTTCCATTCTTTTGCCTTGGCATCAGGATTGGTGATGGATTCCATCTTTTTAATGATACGAGAAGCATCGCCACTTTGATTCAAAGATAGAACACTGAGGGTCACCTGGTCCCCTTTTTCTGCGATGATTTGGGTTTCCATTTCTTTGTACATGGCTTCGAATCCGCTTTCTTGTAACTTTTCCTGCATTTTCCTCATTTCATCCGCTCGATAAGCGTCCTTGATGATTTTTTCTGTGGCGCGTGCTATGGCTTCTTTGACTTTTGGTGTATTTTTTATATCGGATGCCATGGCCACCAAGGTCCAAGCCCCATCTGCAATCATGTATTCATGAATCATTTGCTCGATGGCGGTCATTTTGTCTTCAGACAAATTTTGCCCGCTTTCTTTTAAGCTTTCGACTAAATTACGTAACATTTCTTGCAATTGACCATACGTAATGGTTTTTTGTGCCTTAGAGCTGTTTAGCGTCAAGCTGGCAAAAGTCAAGTTGGTGGTGGCTTGTTTGCTGTCATTTTTATAATCGGCATAATTTGTTGATACGCACAAACAGAGTGCAAAAAGAGCAGCCAGTGTTTTTTTCATTGTTGATCCATTTTTAAGATTTTATCTACTTTATATAGATTGCCCGATATAAAAGAGAAAAGCAAATAGCATTTACAGTCTCATTGATAACAGGGCAAAATGCTATTGACATGGATTATTTTTCTTCGTATCTTACCACTAATGTAAAAAAAAACAAAAAAAACCTATGATTTACTGTAAAAAAATTAACACTTTGGTAATTTTTATTGCTGTGATCACGGCTTGTTTGCATACCAAGGCCCTCCCACCGCACGAGGGCAGTGTGGAAAAAACGGGCGTTAACATGAAAGGTGTGTTGCCCCGTCAGTTTCAATTTTTGCGAGACGGGTTTTCAAAGGTCGCCGACAAAGCCTTGCCATGTGTGGTGACGGTTTTGGTATCATCCGATCGCTTGATGGGGCCGAATTTGGATACATTGTCAGATGGTGAAATGAGCTGGGTGTTGTTCGATGGGATGTATCCTAAACCTATATCTCAAAAAGTCAGAACTTCTGGCACCGGTTTTATCATTAAAAACATTGGCGCGGATGGGAAAGAAGGGTTTTTCGTGGTGACCAATAATCACGTGGTCGAATCTGTGCTGAAGGGGTCTGGTTCTGTGCATGTTGCCTTTCAATGGGGAGAAGTGGTTGCAGCCACCATTGTGGGTGTGGATGCTCGCACCGATTTGGCCGTTTTAAGCATCGCAACAGAAAAGCCATTGCAGGCATTGCCATGGGGTAAATCAGAGAACGTTAAGGTGGGACATTGGGCCATTGCCATTGGCTCTCCTGGAGGGTCAGGGGTCGGTCACAGTCCGGCTATGCGGTTGGATTTCAGCGTTACCCACGGCATCGTATCCAACATTAATCGCTTTGTTCCAGAGCTAAACTCGACCCACATTACCCATTTTATTCAAACGGATGCCGCAGTAAATCCAGGAAATTCTGGTGGACCATTGCTGAATATCGATGGAGAGGTGATTGGAATAAACAGCATGGGCATCACGCACTCGGGGGGCAGTAATGGCATGAATCTGGCCATTCCATCAGAACTGGCCATACCCGTAATCAACCAGTTGGCTCGGAAAAAACCTATATTGCGTGGATATGTGGGCATTCAAATGGGGGATAATGTATCGGAAACTTGGGCAAAGTATTTGGGCATGACAGGGCCGCGTGGTGTCATTATTGATTCCGTATTGCCCAATACGCCGGCACACCAAGGCGGTTTAAAAGATGGAGATGTCATTTTAAGCATTAATGGCGCCCCTGTTTCTCATCATCAGCAAGCCCGGGCCATGATTGGCAGAATACTGCCTGGAAAATCACTGCTTATGCGGATATGGCGGGGTAAAAAAGACTATCCCGTAAGGGAAGAGGGCAGGGAGATGGATATAAAAGTGACGGTGGGACAGTTGCCGCTGGATATGGACAGCAGACCTTATGGCGCTCAAGTGTTAAACGTCAAGGAATTTGGTGTTTCTTTCCGTCAAATTGGGGCAGAAGCCATGGCCCGCATGCGTATGCAGTTAAGGGCAGATAGCGTCGTTTTGGTGGACACCGTAACCAACGGCAGTATGACAGATGAAACCATTTTACCTGGCGATGTATTAATCCGAATTAACGAAACACCCGTATCGTCCCTGGAGCAGGCTAAACACGTCATGGAAACATTGGTACACAGCGGAGATCGGGCCGTTAAATTTTATGTGTATCGATATCTAAATAACCAGGGGTATCGTGAAATGACAAAAATATTGGCCCGCTAATTGGGGCCAACGTCTGGAAAAATCCATGGTCCATGGCTGTAGTGCATTGGTGTGTGGGGGGGGTGTAGGTGGTAGCCCCCCCCCTTTTTCCTCTTCCCATAGAAGCGCTTTGCTGTTTTATAGTATCCTTGTTTTGAAATGATTTCTGTTCAGGATTTTCCTTTATGCCATTACAAAACAGGTTGTTAAAAAAACCCTCTAGACCATTCTTTTCCTCTGGACCATGTGTTAAGCCCATTCAGTTGGATCCGTCCTATTATGACCATGCGTTGTTGGGCAGGTCACACCGCAGCACTCTGGGCGTATCGGCCATTGCAGAGGTGACACAGTCTCTGCGTGCATTGTTGGATATTCCAGAAACCCATTATGTTGGTTTGACCCCAGGATCAGCCACGGGGGCCATTGAAATGGCTTTTTGGAACCTGTTGAAACCAGATATGCCCATTGATGTGCTAGAGTGGGACATTTTCAGTGCTTTGTGGGGGCATTCTATTGAAAAAGAATTGAAATTACCCGTCAATCGAATATCGGGGGATCTAGAGGGTGTGCTGGCGCGTTTAAACCCAAAACATGACTGTGTGATGACTTGGTGTGGGACGACCCATGGGGTTTGGGTTGGAGGAAATCAGGATTTTTTAACGTTGCGAACGGGGTCTGAAGGCTTGCTGTTTGTGGATGCGGCTTCGGCCGTTATGACAACAGATTTACCCTGGGCCAGTATAGATGTAACCACGTTTTCTTGGCAAAAAGGGTTGGGTGCAGAAGCGGGTTTTGGGGTCATCGTGTTGGGGCCAAAAGCTTTGGAACGATTGCGGACGTATACTCCCCATTGGGCCATACCCCGTTTAATGCGCTTAAAAGACCATCAGGGCATCATGCCAGGAATTTTCCGTGGCGAGATGATCAACACATGCTCTATGTTGCTGGTGGCTGAATATCGGGCCATTTTACAGGTGTGGCATGATCGTGGCGGGTTGTCTGGGGCATTAAGGGATACAGAGCGAAATTTCCAGGCGCTTCATGATTGGTGCAGTGGGCAAGAGCATCTGGCATTTTCTGTTTCTCCACAGTCGTATTGCGCCAAGGGGCCCGTAACCCTGTCCATCCAGAATGCCACCTTTCAAGGCTTTTCCGTTCCCCAGCAATGGGCTGAATTGAATCGGTTGGGGCAGTTTTTGTCCGATCATGGAGCCGGGTTTGATCTGCTGAATCATGCACGATCTTTTCCAGCCTTGCGCATTTGGTGCGGACCGGCCATAGAGACCCAAGATTTAAAAGATCTCTTTCCATGGATTGAGGAGGGTTTTCGAGTAATATTTCCCTGGATTGAGAGGGGTACTCGAGCAGTATTTTAAAGTTTTTAGGGGTTTTTTGGGTTCAGCCCCTTGACTTGGTCTGGGGTTGAATTATACTGAACAAGAAATTTTTTATGCGCAATATATGGCACGTATAGCCGGTGTAAACATTCCTAGCGACAAACCGTTGTTCGCTTCCCTGCAGTATATTTATGGCATTGGTCTTCCCAAAGCCTTGGAAATTTGTTCAAAGACGGCCATTGATAAGATGCGTCGTGTTTTTACGTTAACAGAAAAAGAGATCCTCACCATCAGAGAACTCATCGATTCTGAATATCAGGTCGAAGGAGATTTAAGACGGGATGTGGGGATGAGCAAGAAGCGTTTGATGGATCTGGGGTGTTACCGCGGATTGCGTCACAGAAGAAATCTCCCTGTTCGTGGTCAGAGAACCCACAGCAATGCCAGAACCCGTCGCGGACGTGCAAAGGCCATTGCTGGAAAGAAAGGATAATTAATTTATGGCAAGAGTTGTTGCTCAGAGAAAGCGTCAGAAAAAGAATATTACCTCTGCTGTGGCGTGTGTAAATTCGACGTTTAATAATACTGTGATCACCATAAGTGATGTGCAGGGGAATGTTTTGGCTTGGTCGTCTGCTGGTGTGGCTGGATTTTCAGGTTCACGTCAATCGACGCCGTATGCTGCTCAGTTGGCTGCCGAGGATGTGGCGAAAAAAGCCCAGATTCATGGCGTTAAAAATCTAGAGGTCTTGTTAAAAGGTCCAGGAAACGGTCGAGAGGCTGCTGTTCGATCTTTGTACAGTTCTGGTTTTACCATCACGCTGATCAGTGATATCACGCCTGTGGCTCATAATGGATGTCGTCCTCCTAAAAGACGGCGCACATAATGTCAAGCCAAGCCACTTTTGTTCCAAAGAGTTGGGATCGATTGATCCGACCCTACAAAATTTCATATGAAAAAATGTCAACCACGGAGTGTTTGGAAACAATAGTGGTTGAGCCTCTGGAGCGCGGTTTCGGCGTTACCTTGGGTAATGCGTTGCGTCGTGTTTTGATGTCGTCTATTCAGGGGTGTGCTGTTACATCCGTAAAAATTGGTGGGGCTTTGTTAGAGTTCTCCAGTTTGCAAGGTGTGGTAGAAGACGTAACCGATATTATTTTAAATCTAAAAGTTCTGAAATTACGGTTAAATTCCCCAGAAGATTCCAGGTCGTTTATGTTGACGGCCCAGGGCCCTTGTGTGGTGACGGCCGGCATGATTCAGGGAGATTCTGTTTTGGACGTTTTGGATCCAAACCAGGTGATTTGCACCCTATCTGATGGGGGCAGTTTGTCTATGGAAATTTGCATCAGTAAAGGAAAAGGTTATCTTCCTGCGCCTCAGAATTCCTTTGTGGCCAAGCAGATCGGAGAAATTTTCTTGGATGCCAAGTTTAGTCCTATTGAGAGGGTTACCTTTGAGGTAGAGGACACCCGCGTTGGGCAATCTACGGATTATGATCGCTTGTTGTTGACAGTGGAAACCAATGGTGCCTTGACTCCTGTGGATGCTGTGAATGATGCCGCCATGATTTTGCATGACCAATTAAAATATTTCTTGTCATCTGATGCCCAATTGGCGCATAAAAATGTGTATGCGGTATCTGGTGATGCGGGGGCTTCTACGTTTCCGCCAGTGTTGTTTAATTTGGTTTCCAATTTGGACTTGCCTGTACGTTGTTTGAATTGTTTGCGCAGCGCTCAGATTGTGTACGTTGGGGATTTGGTCAAAAAAACAAAAGATGATTTGTTAAAAACGCCTAATTTTGGAAAAAAGTCATTGGATGATATCGAGCGTCTTTTGGCCTCCGTTTTTAATTTAAAGTTGGGGATGTCTTTTCCAGATTGGCCCCCGAAAAATATAGAAAAACACCATATTGAACCAGAAGGTTAAGAATTATGAGACACCAATTAGAGCACAGAAAATTTAATAGAACAACCAACCAAAGAAAAGCTCTTTTGGCTGGTTTGGCCATTAACTTGGTTGAAAAAGAGCGCATCATCACAACCTTGCCAAAAGCAAAAGAAATTCGTCCATTTCTTGAAAAGCTGATTACAAAAGGGCGTAATGCCAATCCTGTTAAGGCCTTTCAAACCATCTATGGCGTTTTAAATAATAAAGATGCAACACTCAAGATTATTTCGGTGTTGACGCCACGTACGGCCAATCGTAACGGTGGATATTTGCGCATTATTAAGGCAGGATTTCGGTATGGTGATGCCGCGCCTTTGGCTGTGATTGAGTTTGTCGATCGCAATCTTTCAGAGCAGGCCTGATCAAAAAGAGGATATATTGTGGAACAAAATTTTTATACCCTTTTAGGCGTTTCTTCGACGGCAACGGCTGCAGAGATCAAGAAAGCGTACCACAAAAAAGCATTGCAGTATCACCCTGATAAAAACCCAGGTAATGCAGAGGCAGAAAAGTTTAAAGAAGTTAACTTGGCTTATGAAGTGTTGAGTGATCCAAAAAAAAGAGAGTCGTATGATCGCATGGGGCACTCTGCATTTCAAAATCAGCAATCTGGTGGTGGCGGCTATGAGGGGTTTTCCCAGGGGTTTGGAGAGGGCGATTTTTCATCGATTTTTGAAGATCTTTTTTCGGATTTTGTTGGAGGCGGCCGTTCAAAATCTCCTCAGTCGTCTCAAAAAGGTGGGGATTTACATTACCAAATTGCGGTTTCTCTGGAAGAAGCTTTTTCAGGGGTTTCTACGGAAATTCAATTTCCCACCTATTCTCCATGCTCGACGTGTCAAGAAACGGGTTCAAAATCAAAAGCAAAACCAAAATCGTGCGGATCATGTCGTGGTCGAGGCAGAGTTCATGTTCAAAGGGGATTATTTGCCATAGAAACAGAGTGCAAAGCCTGTCACGGCATGGGCAGCACCGTTTCAGATCCATGCTCTGATTGCAAAGGGGAAGGGCGAACACGTGGGCAAAAAAAGCTGAGTATTTCCATTCCGTCAGGCATTCACGATCAATCCCAGATCAGACTTTCTGGAAAAGGAGAAGCTGGAAAACGGGGTGGCTCTAGTGGTGATTTGTATGTGCAAGTTCATATTAAATCCCATGAATTATTTGAACGCAAAGACAACGATTTGTATTGTGATTATCCTGTATCCATGACTCTAGCGGCTTTGGGTGGGGAAATCGAAATTCCCTGTATTGATGGGCAGAACGTAACAGTGAAAGTTCCAGAGGGGGCTCAGTATAATCAAAAAATAGTGGTTCGGCATAAAGGCATGAGCCAACTAAATCGATCTCAACGGGGTGATTTATATGTATTAGCCAAAATTTATATCCCTGTTCAATTAACGGCCAAGCAAAAATTATCTTTGCAGGATTTTCATGAAGAGGAAAAGAACAAAACCCACGAAGCAAAAGGTTTTTTCAGTAAAATCAAGAAATTCGTTAAAAACCTCTCGGTGTGTGTTTTAGGATAAGCTGAAGGCTGCTTTTGATTTTTGATCCCAGTGGCCCGTCTGTAAGAATTCAGGATTTTATCCTGTTTTAGTGAACGCCTTTTTGTTTTTGGTTCTGATGTTTTTGGCCTGTGTTTGTACGTGCGCTGGGATGGGTCTTTGAGTAAATGGATTGAGTAAACGCCCCTCCCCTTAGGTTCGGAAGTGAGGTGTGGGGGGGGTATTACCCCTTGTTGAGCTGAAGGCAGCCTGTAACGGAGTGTATTAGCGCCTATGTTTTATACCCTTTTGTATACCAAATATGATGGAAAATCTTATTTTAAAGACATTGGTGTCATTACACCCCATGCAGGAGCATTTTTGGGAAAAATTTCTGATCCTTTTTCTGTCTCACGCTTATGGTTCCGAGACTTTTGTAAAGGAGCATATGATTGGCATACCGTTCCACAAAAACAATGGATTGTGTATCTCTGTGGTAAAGTTTGCATTGAAACCAGCAGTGGTGAAATACGGTATTTTGGTTCAGGCCATATACTTTACGCAACAGATACGGATGGTAAAGGCCATCGATCAACCATTATAGAAGAAGGCCGATCGTTAATTGTTACAGCCGATATTGAAACCCAGGATGAATCATTACCCCATGGCACAGGTGCAGAATCTTTAGGTGCGGGCAGTAATGTACGGGGGGATATTGTATGAAAAGCCAGATATTGTATGAAAAGCCATTTTTTGTTTGTTTTTAGTGTGCTCCTTGTACCAGCCGCCTTTTCTCAAGATAGGGATACAGTATATGTATATCAAGATGAAGGGGTAAGCGAAGAATCTTTGAAACAAACGGTGTCAACATTTCAAAGGTTATTAAAAAAGTATAATGTAAAAACAATAAATGCTAAAATAGTAAAAGAAGGGCTTTGGACTAAAAATGCAGTTTTGTTTGTTATGCCTGGGGGTGCTGATTTACCTTATGTGAAAAAACTGAATGGTAAAGGCAATAAAGTCATTAAAAAATACGTCACAAATGGCGGATCTTTTCTGGGAATTTGTGCAGGATCATACTATGGTTCTTCGTATGTAGAGTTTGACAAAAATGGGCCATTAGAAGTGCTGGGAAAAAGAGAGTTGGGTTTCTTTAGAGGAAGCGCCATTGGTCCTATTTTAGCGCCATATGATTACAAAACACAAAGTGGCAGTAGGGCTGCAACAATACATACAACCTTGCCCAATGTAACAAAAACCACGGTGTTTTATAATGGCGGTGGATTTTTTGAAAATGCTGAACAATATCCAAATACCAATATAGTTGGATTTTACGACAATGGTCTGCCAGCCATTATTTTAATACATTACGGCAAAGGAAAGGTTTTACTGTCTGGGGTGCACTTTGAATATGATCCTTCTTTGATGAACTCTAAGGACCAACATACACAAAAAATCATAGAATCACTGCGCCAAGGCCATACGTTACGAGACGTTTTATTCGAAGATTTAATGAAATTGGTTATAGGGAAATAATCGAAAAAATGACAATGAATACATTAATTGCGCGCAAACTGATAGCGGAGCAATTTCCAGAATATGCTCGTTTACCCATTACGTCAGTCGAAAAGCAAGGGCATGATAACCTTACCTATCGGCTTGGCGAGCATATGCTTATTCGTATGCCAACAGCCGCAGAGTATGCTTTAAAAGTTCCAAAAGAGCAAGGGCTGCTGCCTAAGCTCGCAAAACGTTTAAGCGTTAGCATTCCAGCCCCGATTAAAATGGGAAAACCATCGACAGATTATCCTTATCCATTTTCTATATACAAATGGTTGCCTGGCAAAAGTATCCATTTGCTGACGTTGACCGATCAAGAAAAAGAACAACTTGCCTTTGATCTGGCCACGTTTTTAAAAGAGTTGCAAGGAATTACCGATGTTGAAGGACCTGAGCCGGGTCAACACAACGGGTGGCGCGGTGATCATGTCAGTGTTTATGATTCAGGAGCACGAAAACAAATTACAGAGTTGGCTAATTTTATAGATGCTCCACGAGCATTGGCTTTATGGGTTCAAGCGTGTGCGACAAAATGGGATAAAAAACCTGTATGGATTCACGGGGATTTTGCGATTGGCAATATACTGATGGATAGAGGCAAACTATCCGCAGTCATTGACTTTGGTGGCACCGCCGTCGGAGATCCTGCCTGTGATCTTGTGATTGCATGGACGTATTTGAGCGGCAAAGCACGTGAGATTTTTATATCAACAATGGATATGGACCCAAATACATGCCTGCGCGCACGTGCCTGGGCATTATGGAAAGCAACATTTGAGCTTTGTCAGATACCGGATAAACACAGCCCAGGGGCTGAAGTTCAGAAGTGGTTTATTGATGAGGTTATCAATGGATAAAGCTTTAGAAACCTATCTCAGCCTTTGTACAGAGGTTTACGATTTAAGCAAGCCGAATCCACCAGAAGATGCTTATGCTTTTTATCGTGACTATACCATAAAAGCGAATGGCCCTATTTTAGAGCCGATGTGTGGCACAGGCCGATTTTTACTGCCATTACTTGCAGAGGGATTTGATGTGCATGGCTTTGATGCCAGTGACCATATGATTAAAGCATTGCATGCTAAAGCCAAAACTAAAAATCTAGAGCCTACGATATGGAAAGGGTTTGTTGAAGATTTAAAACGTCCAGAAAAATACAATTTGATTTTTATTCCCACTGGGTCTTTCTGTTTAATTATCAATCCTGTGCAGGTAGAGAAGTCACTTAAAGCCATTTATGACCACTTAGCTGACGGTGGTATTTTCTTGTTTGAAGCGGAAACTCTGCAGGCAGTACCTCAAGCAGGTATATGGCAGGGCTCGGTATGGCCCAAACCAAATGGCCAAAAAATTATCCTAAGCCAGCTTGCAATGATGCAAGACGATATCTGTACCAGTTTTTGCAAATATGAGATGATGGAGGCGGGTAAGATTATCCATACAGAAATTGAAGAGCTGAGAGTAAAAATTTATGAGCAGGATCAGCTGATGGAAATGCTAAAATCCACAGGCTTTAAACACATCAGAACGCTGAAAGCTTTTGATCAATCTTCAGGGTCGACTAAACAAGATGAGTCTATTGTGTATGAATGCAGAAAATAACAACAAAGGCGCAAACGTTGTGAACAATAAAACGGCAAATATTGATGGATTGTCCCAGATATCCCATTGTTATGATGTGTTTATTTTTGATCTGTGGGGTGTGATCCATGATGGCATAACGCCTTTTCAGCACAGCGTTGATGCAATGAAAAATCTAAAAGCCCTGGGAAAAACAGTTCTGATTCTTTCTAACTCGCCAAAAAGGATAGGGGATACAGAGGAACACCTGTCAACGATGGGCATTTCAAAAAACTTGTATGATGGGATGTATACCTCTGGCCAAGATTGTTATGACCGTCTACGCTGGAGCGACCATCCATGGTATCAGGCGTTGGGAAAGAGCTTTTTTCATATAGGTCCTGCCCGCAATGAATCTATATTCACTGAAATAGGATATTGCTCTGTTCAAGATCCAGCAGACGCAGATTTTGTTCTGTGCTCTGGAACCGATGGTTGGTGCACCACACCAGAGCCATTTTACAACCTTCTAGACCTCTGCTTGGTTTACCGTTTGCCCATGGTATGTGCCAATCAAGATCTGGTTATTACGCGTGAAGGCAAAGAATACATCTGTTGTGGCGCCATTTCAAAGCATTATGAAAAGAAGGGAGGAAATGTATTTTACCACGGCAAACCGTCCATGGATATATTCGAACGTCTTTTTACCTTTAATGCCATTTGTCCCGCAAAACACAAGACCGTTATGATCGGTGATTCTCTGTTGACCGATATAGCGGGGGCCAATGCTTTTGGTATCGATTCTGTATTCATCACCAGTGGAATTCATGGGAAAGAAACGATTAATGCACAAACCTTTTTAAAATTCAATGCATTTCCGACTTGGGTAAAGGACCATTGTTCTTGGTCATCATTTCCAAAAAGGATCCCACCAGATGATGAAATCAAAAGGTTGCCAAGGAATGGTGTTTCAATGAATTGTGGGGTATAGTGACCTAATATCATCAATTGCTCCATTATGAAAATCCCCAATGCTCAGTCCTTTTATTTCGTGCGACATGGCCAAACGGATGGGAATATTCAGCATAAAGCCATGGGCAGTCAAGATGTTGTATTGAATGATCTTGGGGTTCTTCAGGCTCACCAGGCTGCCTTGTTGCTGAACAATGAACCGATTACCACCATTGTGACTTCTCCGTTACGCAGAGCACGCCAAACGGCCGATATCATTGCCCAATATGTTCATGCACCTGTTGTAGAAAATGCAGGGTTATCAGAGGCCTGCTGGGGCAAAAAAGAAGGCCACCGCACCCGACAATGGTTCATGGATTAATGATTGGATGGGGGGATGCGATATTGCTGGCGCGGAAAAATATGCTGATTATGTCAACAGAATCAAACAGGCACTGGATCATGTGCTGGATCCGACCTTGGCTGACGCAGGATTCATTTTAATGGTATCCCATGGTTTTGTGTATTCCGTCATTCAGAATATTTTACGATTGCCAACCTGGGATATTCCCAATGCTGAACCTGTAAGCCTTCTGGCCCCTGAAAACCCGTTGCATCCATGGCGTTTACATCTCTTGGGCCAAGGCGAATGATAGACAGGCCGCAGCCCATCCCCTCATCAGTCATAACACCATGCTTCTGTTGGGGACACCAACCGTACCCGACAAGACGTTGTGTTGCACAACCCAGTCTTTTCAAATATTATGAATAAAATATAAATAGGCGTTCTTAGGTGAAAAAACTAGCGGTTCTCTGGTGGGCATTACTATCCGCAGCCATTTTGTTTTTTTCCTATCCTGTTGGATATTTCTTTCTCGACACATGCCCGTTAACCAAAGAATTTCCCTTTTCCATTACAGGAGGCGAAGGGGTTGGGGCCTATATCATTAATTTAGA
>CANHKV010000011.1 GCA_947461445.1 Holosporales bacterium
AAACGCACGCAAGGCACCACCAGCCCTAAACGCACGCAAGGCACCACCAGTTAGAACTGAAGGCAGCCTGCTACCTCCGACACCAGCCCTAAGCGTACCCAAGGCACCACCAGCCCTAAGCGTACGCAAAGCACCATACGTTAGAACTGAAGGCAGCCTGCTACCTCCGACACCATCGCTAAACGCACGCAAGGCACCACCAGCCCTAAACGCACGCAAGGCACCACCAGTTAGAACTGAAGGCAGCCTGCTACCTCCGACACCAGCCCTAAACGTACCCAAGGCACCACCAGCCCTAAGCGTACACAAAGCTAAAAGTAAAGCTAAAAGCAAAACTGTAATCAACGATAATCCGGGTAAGACACAACCACCAGCTGTGCCTAATCCAGCAAAATTACAGGGCAACGTTCCAGTAGCGTAACGATAGGAATATAAGGTGATGGGGTGTTCGGTTTTTTAACTGGGCACCCCTTTTTTTGTGTCTGCACGTGGGGATAAGGGCGTTCAGATGGAGTACAGAGCCTTCAAGTTCGTGCCAGTGGGCCGTACGCCGCCTTATGACATATCGCGGTTCGGGGCTTGTGCAGAGCGCGATGTTCCTTGTCCCAAAAAGGTCGCCCGACAAAGGGCGTTTGAATATACACAAGTGGCCTCTTGACAGAATCGCGTACAGAACACCGTAACCCGACAAAGTGGGGTAAATGGTAAAGCTGTTCAAAATCATTGCTGTTTTCTATTTTTAATGATTTTCTGATGTTTTTTTGAATTTATTTATGAATAAATGGTGTTGCAATAATATGGTATTGCGTGTAAAAAATATTTTGATTTTCAGAAAAACATGATATGATGGTTTATGTAAACACCAATTGGATTGAAATATGAAAAAAAATATGTGGTTGACCTTACTGTGCTTGAGTAGTGCGGTTGGTCAAGGTGTAATGGGAGCTGCTTCTGAACAGGAATTGGATGATATGGTTTCCGCTCTTAGTCGCAATGTTGATCTAAAGGATCAAAAAATAATATCGATTTTTAATAAACTTGATGAGACGCAAAAAAAAATCCTTTTAGAGATGTTTCCAAAACCTGTGGGAAGCCTATCCCAACAGCAATCATCATCACAGCAAGTACAGCAACCATCAGCTCCTTCGATACAGCAACAGAATGCCTTGCAAAACAAACCGCAAACACAGCAAGTACAGCAACCATCAGCTCCTTCGATACAGCAACAGAAGGAAATGAGCGAAGACTATGCCTCTATTGTCTATCTTAAGGAGCTGGACCTTCCAAGTGGGGAAAAAATTACTGCGAAAAACGTAAGTCAAGCCCTCGAAATTCTTGAACAGATGAAGATCAGGCGTCATGTAGATAAAGGTGAAATAGAAGAGGTGGAGAATAAATTGCTCAATATTTATAAACCAAACAATTCCCAAAGCCTAGGCGAAAATAAACAGCAACAAGTGGTACAGAATGCTGTCCAAAATAAACCACAATCAGAGCAACCATCAGCTCTTTCGATACGGCAACAGAAGGAAATGAGCGAAGACTATGTCTCTATTAGCAATATTAGTGATGGGTACCTTCCAAGTGGGGAACAAATTACTGCGAAAAACGTAGGTCAAGCCTTCCAAATTCTTGAACAGATGAAGATTAGGAATCATGTAGATGAAAGTGAAATAGAAAACGCGAAGAATATTTTGATCGATATTGATAAACCAAACAATTCCCAAATCCTAGACCAAGCAAAACAAGGGGTGCGGAGTGCAGTGGCGCAGAAACAAGGGAAACAGCAAGGGAAACAGCAAGGGAAACAGCAAGGGAAACAGCAAGGGAAACAGCAAGGGAAACAGCAAGGGAAACAGCAAGGGTTACTGGAACAGAACATTTTGGATGGGGATGCCGCTCCATTAGGGGAAGGTCAAAACTTTCCTGATCTGGGGCCTGATCAAAACGGTTTTTTATACGATCCAAGCCTTTTACAGTATCGTATAGATAGAACTTATTCTTTAGCAGAAAAAGCACAGAAAAATTCTTATCTCGATCTTGAAGATTTGAGAGAGCTTAGTTGGTATTTGGGTGACAAGAATGTTTGCAATGCTTTTCCAGGTCACATACTCTGGAGGCCTTGGGTTTCTGACGAAATAAGAAAAATATCTGCAAATAAATTCAAAGAAGATATTGAATACTCAAAAGAGTTTCAAAAAAATCTTAAAAATCTTAAATTAAATATTGTCGGTTCGTTCAATGATCGTTGCAGAGATTTAATTCAATCTGATATGGATAGAGATCAAAAAATTAAAAAATTGGATGAGTTTTTTAATGCTACAATCAGTAATACTAATCTCAAACTTGTTGGTTTAAAAGAAAAAGACCTCTTACTTATGCTAAAAAAAGTGGGTAGAAAGGAATTCTTTGCACAAAAAAATAATTTTTTTAATGAATTATGGAGCTATTGCAACAAAGCAGTGGAGCAAAAAAGAAGGCTGCTTTCTTGTGCTGCTGCGTGTTCCGTTACACAGCCAGATTTCTTTAAAACCATGAGTGAGCGTTTAGACTCTATAAACAAAAAAGAGAGCAGTAAGAAGGAGTTGATTTCCTTCAAAAAACTTCTGCCGTTTATACAGAAGTTAGATAATAATAAATCAATAGATGCGCTAAGCAAAGAGGTAAAAGACAAGGTGTTCCAGAATGTGATGGGGATAAACTTGACAGAGGCATCTGTTGCCAAATATCTTTCCAAAAAAGATTGGAATGATGTGGCCAGTATGATAAAAGATGGAAAAAAGTATTTCAGTAAAGAAATTCAAGATTTTGAGAAAAAAGCAAGAAAAGAATGGAAGGGACAAAAATTGTCAACTGACAAGGGTCTATTACAAGAATTATATGGAATACAAAGCATATTGTCTAATCTAAAAAATGAAAAGACAGTTATGGATGAAACAGTTGCCTCAACATTGCTTAAAAAATCTGCCAGAATACGGGCAAATCTTAACCAAACATCTCTGTTCGACCAAGATGAAAAGGTTGTTGATGGAACATCGATTGGCGCAAAAACTGAAGAGAAAAAAGTATTAGGGAAAGAAAAAATTGCGAAACAGAAGAAGGGAGTAGAAAAAAAGAAAAAAGAAACATTGATTGGTGTAGAAAATCCTTCTTCTACGCAAGAGAAAAGCAAATTGATGACAGGGAAAAAAAGAAGCCTGGCAAAAAATGAATCTTTTACAAATCAGGTAGGACAAGAAGATCAAAGTGTACGTCATCGTCGTAACCCCATAGCGGCTGCTTAAAGGATTCATACCATTTGGATGAATCAAATGGGCATGCTTGATTTGGATTTTTCCATCCAGGCCTGCCCCTTTAAATGGGTGAAAAAACAGTATTGAGTGAGAAAAAAGTTTTTTTATAGAAAAAGTCCGGTGGTTTTAATTTTATATTAATTTCTTTACAAAATTTTTTATATTTTATATCAACCTTTTTTTTGAATACTAATTTTTAGTTTTTAAAATCGTTTTCCATTTTTATCACTTTTTATTGCTATTTCATATTTTTTGTATTACCCTAAATTAGGGGTGTAAAAAAACTTAATATATTTTATTGTTGTTTTTTAAAATGCTATCAGGAGAATAAAAATGAAAAAAAACATATGGTTGGCCTTGCTGTGCCTGAGTGTTGTAATGGATCAGAATGTGGGAGCTGTGACGGGGGATGATGCGACGTATCTTATGAATATGTTTTTGGATCAGACAGTTTTGGCTCCCTCTGATTTTAAAAAAGCGCAAGATATTGTCTCTGGAATGGATGCGAATGCTGCTATTGCTGGGGTGTCTAAGGAAAGGCTGCAAGATTGGTTGAGTCAACAAGCCTACCAATCACAACCCGTCGCTCCACAACAACCTGTAAATAATGCTGAACGAAATGAACCTATTAATTGGCAAATGCTGCAACCAGTGAATCCGTCGCAGATAAGCTATGAAGACGCAGTCAAAATAATACATCCTTATCCTGTTGAAGCTTTAAAGAACAATCCATATGTTCCAAATGCTTTGAATGCATTTTACACAAGTTTCGGTGAAGTCCCTGGTTTTTCAGAAAACGATATTCGAGTTGTCAGTATTAAGGCAAAGATTCTTAACGCCATTCAGAATAATAAACTTTCTACTGTTAGTTCTGAAAATTTGAGGATGTATTATCCTGAAGGTTTAAAGAATAAGGATGATGTAGATATAGCAGCAGAAACAGCAAGAATTGATGCTAACTATGGGTCGGTCACACAAAGAGCGTTGCAACAGCCTAGGGCAGCAGCAGAAATGGCAAGAATTGATGCTAACTATGGGTCGGTCACACAAAGAGCGTTGCAACAGCCTAGAGCAGCAGCAGAAATGGCAAGAATTGATGCTAACTATGGGTCGGTCACACAAAGAGCGTTGCAACAGCCTAGAGCTAAACAACCTGGAAAGTCCCATCAGTCGGAAGAAGATTATCAAGCCGACTGGGACAAAGCCATCAAAGAAAGCAACCGTATAAGATACGATCCGAATAACTATCTTTCCGAAGAAGAAAATGGGATGGGGAATCTGGATAATTCCAAATTGTCAGAAGTAGAAAAAGATCAGATCAGAACAGCCCTATCAAAGGGGAAAAATGTGAAAGGATCTCAAAGAATATTAGACAAGAGTGGTTCATCCCAAACAGAGGATGGGATAGAAGAGATGAAGAACCCCCGTTTGTCAAAAAAAGAACAAGTAGAGGTCCGAAAAGCCCTATCAAATACAGACAAAAAGAATGTAGGGAAAAGTCAGAAACGGATACAAAGAAAATTAGACAATAATAAAAAGCCTCTGCCAAAAGTGTTTTCTGGTTTTTCTAATACAATATCAGACCAAGATCTATCCAAGCTTTCGGCAATGGTGGCCTCTGAATTTAGTAAAATTCTGAAAACATTCATCCCTTTTGATAATGATTCTGATAATATTGCCGATTTTAAAGCAATAGCGGGTAGGGACTATGAGCATAAAAAACTTAAAGATCAAGAGAAGTTCCTATCTGAATTTAGTAAAATTGAATCATTTTTGATGGCATCCCCGGACGATTGCAGCGCTTTTGATCAATATGACCAGCCTACAAGCATGGAAGAATTGTTGGATATAATGAAAATGGTGGAAAAACATCTTAAGACAAGTGTAAAAATGATGACAAGTTCCGAATTATATTTTTATAAAAGGAATAAAATGAAAAAAGAAGAGCTCCTAAAACAGGCTGAAAAAGAAACAGACAACGAGAGAAAAGAAGAGCTCCTAAAACAGGCTAGTGAAATCAAAACTGAGCGTACAAAAAATCGCTTAAATCTTATTGAGGAAAATGTTGAAAATCTGATTAAATGTGTGAGAGATAAACCTATAGCCATTTTACGGGGAGGCAAGATAAATAAACAGACAAATTATCGCCTCAATGCTTTCTCAAAACAATTTGGCCTTTCTGATTCAGAAAAAATACAAAATTTTATCCAAAATCAAAAATCAAGTTCCAATATTTTCGGTTTAGAGCAAAGCAAAGCCCTTGTTGAAACATTGATTCCAGAGGAGGCAAGCCATTCTGAGGATGTTTGTAAAAACGTTACAGAAAAGCTAGGGGTCAAAAACAAGGTATTAAAAAAACTGATTTTGGATATTATCAAAAGAACAGAACCTCTTTACGGGTCTTCTAGACTGAAGGATGATGAAAAAGAAATCAATCACGTCCTAGATGGTCGAATAAATAATCTTGTAAAGGCTTCAAAAAATCATCTGAAATTTATTCAAGAGCAAAAGAATAGTCTCTCAGATTCATCAATGATAAAGGCAAAAAGATTGGAAAATTATTATCGGAAATCGAAACAGAATTCTGTTAAAAAAGATGAAATAAATTCCAGTGCGATTTCATCAGAGAACCAAAAGACTGTTGCAATTTCAGAAAAGGATCAAAGTTTAAACAATATTCAGAGTGCAACGGTGAATAAGGGGAAAACAAGGATTACAATGACACCAAACGGTTTGGACGTTTTTGATCATCAGGATACAAGTCACAGAGGAAGACAATTTAACCGTGAAAATCAAGCTGCTACTGCGGCCTGATTAAGGTGATCAGCGGTTTAGGGAAAAAAGACGAAAAGCAAGCAGGGAGTAAGAAGAGCACTTTGTGACAGGAGTGCTGAGGCAGGGGAAAGGTGCGTTACTACAAAGCCATAATAGGTCACGTTGTTTTAATGCCTTTCCCCTTTTTTGTGTAATGGCGGATGTATCCGCGCATCAAACCCCACTGGGCCACTAAGATCGCCGGTAAACACACATCCAGCACCACAGTATGGCACCGCCCCCCACAGAGAAGGTTAACCTCTTGCCCTCCTTCTGTCTGATACAGGATTATGGCACTGCTCTGATACAGGTAAATCCAGTCCAGTCTATGATCCTGCGAGGGGTTTCCAAGTTTTCAAGTTTTTGACTCCTATTTGTTGAACATTTAATGTGTGCTTTATTGTTCAACCTGTGTGCTTGATTTTCCGCTACTTTTGATGTTTATTGCGAGACTGTGATTGAAAGGCTGGGGCATCTCCGTGAGTGGAATGCTCGCACGTGTCTGTTGTTAACATGACTGAGCTGATGATTTTTCTGAATCTGTTTTATTGCCAATGCTGGTCCAACCTTAGCCGAGATTTTAGGTATTCCAGAGTGATGGTGGGGATGGCATGCCTGAATCTCTTTTGCCTGAATCTCTTTTCAATAGGGTGTAATTTGTATGCATAAACGTGTGCATAAACCTAAAAATAGCCCTTGAACACCTCTGCTTAGTTGTTTTGAATAATCTAGGCACCACCGCTAGACACGGTCTAGAGATTTTGGACAAAAAGTAGGCTTTCAGTACCTCTTGACAGTAGGCTTTCAGTACCCCTGATCAAACATCAATTCAATGCGGCGATCTTTAGACGATGGCTTACCCAAAACCAAGGGGCGAAATTCTCCAAACCCGGCCACAGCCAAACGGTCAGATGGAAACCCTGTGCTGATCAAGAAATTAGCCACAGAAATGGCTCGTGCTGTGGATAATTCCAGGTTGGACTTAAATCGTCCTTTTGCACTGATGGGGGTTAAATCTGTATGACCATCAATACGCAACACCCACGATACATTTTTTGGAATACGCTGCATGATATCGCTCAGCGCAGTACAAAAAGCGGTTAATTCCCGCTTGCCCTTGGGATTAATAGAGGCAGACCCCAAATCAAATAAAATTTCAGAAGAAAAGATAAAACGATCCCCCACAATGCGAATTTCTTTACGATCTTGCAAAGCCTTTTTCAATTCACCAAAAAAGACAGAACGCGCATCAGATAAGGCTTGAATTTCTTTTAATAAGGCCGCTTCCAGTTGATCAGATATGTCTTTATTCTTCTGATTTAAATCCACAATGGTTTGTTGGGCGCTGACATGCTGAGAGTGTAAGGTTTTCCAGGCTGATTCTATTTCCACCAGACGGGTTTGCGTTTCTGCATACAGCATTTCCCATTTGGATATTTGGTTATTGCGATTCATCAAGGTCTTTTTGCTCTGGTTTATTTTCTTTTCCAGAGCGTTCAGCTTGGTTTTCAACAGAACTAATGACGAATCCTTTCCCTGCATGATGCTGCGGGTACAGACATAGGACACCACAAAAATCATAAAGGCAAACAGGATGACAGTCAGCAACGCGGATAAGGCGTCGACAAATCCCGGCCATACGTGATTGCTCAGGCTGTTATGATCTTCTGGCTTGTGTCGATATGAAAAACGATGCCGCAACATGACGAAAGAGCCCTTTAATTCTTTAAAATTTCTTTTGATTTTTCGGCCAACAGGCGATCAATTTCCGTAATGGTATCGTCGATCATTTTTTGCACATCTTTTTTCAGGTTATGCAATTCATCCTCTGAAAAATCATTTTTGCCGATGCCATCCAGTGTTTCACGGCGCACATTACGCACACCAATTTTTGAATTTTCACAATGGTCCTTGGCCATTTTTACAAACTCATTACGGCGTTCTTGGGTTAATTCAGGCAAATGTACTTTTAGAATATTCCCATCAACCACAGGATTCATGCCAAAGGCTTGCAGTGCTTTTGATACGGCAGAAACCACACTGGCATCCCAAACTTGAATGCTCAGCGTACGTGCTTCGGGTGCACTGACCGTCGATACTTGGGATAAAGGCGTACGTCCACCATAGGCTTCTATGGTCAGGGATTCCAGCAGGGCTGGCGTTGCTCTGGATGTGCGTACACCAGACAAACGTCCTTTCAGGGCATCTAGACTGGAGGCAAGGTCTTTTTTTAATGCGGTAACAATATTTTGATGCATAAAGATTAGATTTTTTTATAGAGTATGGACCAGTATAGGCCATTATGGCGCGTATTTCAAAGAGGGGGCAGGGCGCAGGTTAAGCGTATTATTCATTTTTTTTGATAAGGTCAAATATTGTTTAATATCAATTATTGTCGTTTTTTATCATGATTCCTATTTTTATTCATCAAAACAAATCCATTTTTATTGCTTTGATTTTAGGTGGTTTTTGTCATTCCACTGTGATCTGTGCAAAAAGCACACCCGTTGTGGTCAAGAAAACGCAATCATCCAGTGTGACATCAAAAAAGGCGGCTATACCTCGGGCAAAAACCCATACACTTGGGACAAAAATACCATCATCCATCTCGTCATCTGGCGGAGCCACCATGTCGGCTGTGGTTAATGCGTTGCCTGCAGGTATACAGCCTGTGGTCCCAATTTTACCTGTTATTCCAAAAACACCATCCATGCCCAATGCCTCCACCGCACCCCAGAGCCCTATTTCCCCCACGGCCCCTGTGGGGTTTGGGAATACTGTGAATACTATGTCCAATTTAACCACAGCAAACACGAATATTTCCATGAATACTGGAAATTATTTTGGATCTGGGGCCACCATTATGGGGGCTACTATTGGAAATGTTAATATTAATGTTGCACCTTCGGTGACATCGTCTGGTCCGTCCGTTATTTATTAAATAGATCTGATAATTTTACAGTTTGATATAATATTATCACATCTTTTAAAGTGTTATACATTATAATTGCACCTTTTTTACGTTTTTTTAAAAAAAGCACATCATAATCTAAACTGAATCAACAAAACAGAAAAAATGTCTGTTTAAAAAAAGGAATACATTATGAAAAAGTTTAATATTTTTGCGTTAATCGCATTGTCATTGGCCGTTGCTGGAAATGTGGGAGCAGCGCCTGGTGGAGCTTCAAGTACAACGCCACAGGGGAAGACGATGATAAAGAATATTAAAGCCCTTGCGCAGGGCTTTACGGGCAGCACAAACACAGTCTCTAAGAATCAGGCAAGTGTTATAAAAGATGCTCTTAAACCCACCACCAATGCGGTGGCACAGACCATTGCTGCCAGCAAAATGCCCATTACAGCCTCACAAGCTGTCAGTTCTAAGACCTCTGCCAATGCAGTGAGCAAAATTGATGTGGCAGGCTTTACCCAAGGTGCACAAATTAATAATACGGCTGATTCAGCCGTACAGGGCGGTACGAATGTTCTGGGTGCAGTGAGAGCGGCCAGCAGCAATAACGTGGTTTCAAACTATTCTGGTGCCAACTTGGCTAATCTGGCCAAAGCATTGACGGGTACTGCAGCATCAGGTAAGGCGCAGAAAGGCATTATTTCTCAAGGCATTTCCGGTGCAATGACTATGCTGGATTCTGACACCACGAACAAGGGTGGGATCAATATTACTGGTGGTAAGACAGCTGCTGGCAACATTGCAAATGGTGTCGGTGGATTGGGTAACTTGACCAATAAAACCAACTTGATGACCACTGGTGCATCCAACTCCACAGGCGATGTCTTTGGTTCTCAGAACTCGACACAATTTGTGGGTAGTGAATACAATCCAAATACATAATTTTGAACCACTGGTTCAGTTGACTGTATTAGAGCCTGTGGCCTGCCCCAGCTGGGGTGGGCTTTTTTTATACCTATGAACTTTTACTCTTATTTCAATTATTTTGTATAAAATGAAAATAAAAAAGGAGTTTGTTGTGAAAAATTTTGTAAAAATGTTCTATTTGTTGAGCATTGTAATTCCCTCTGTTTTGTGTGCAGGAGGTAAATCTCTTAGTTCTTTACCCATTTCCAGGCTTACTCGCAAAATGATTCCCATTTCTGCCACCAGTGCTGTGGATTCGTTGACCTCTGCAAAATCAAAAGTCCTTATTGATTCTGGTGCATTTGCCAATGGGTCAGAGCTTACCTCTACGAACAATTCTTCTCTTCAAGGGGCAAGTATACAGCAAATGGGGGTGAATGCTGGACAGTCAACCATCAATAGCGCCTATTTAACAGGTGGAAACTTGACAACAGTGGGAAAGATGATGTCCGGCGCCACCGGAGGGCTGCAAAGACAAATGCTAACAGGTGCTGTTCTTTCTAATAATTCTAGCACTGTTGGAAAAGCGTTAACCAGCATTATGGGCAATGCCGGAGCCATTGGTAATTCCACCATTGGTCAAACGAATACCACCTTAGGGGCAAACCTGGCACTGGGACAAGTCAATGGCCCTGTAACCACAGTCAACCTTTCTGGAAATCCGTATAGTTAAGCAAGATGATCTTTTATACGATTATTTTTCTTTTTCTTTACGTTATTTTGTTATGATAAATAAAAAGAATTTAATGCGATGAGAAATAAGAGTTTTTTATTTTGTGTTTTTTGTGTTTTTGGATTAACCAGTGTTAGATGTACTGCATTATTAAAAAGAAATATTACCTCTATAAAATCTGGATCAAAAACCTTGTCTAGACCATTAAGTAGAATCGCAGTGGCAACATCTTCTTCTATGCTCCCCTCTAGCCATACGATGTCAGGTGCTAGCATTAGTGGAGCAACCCTGTCTAATCTAAACCTTGATCCTGTGGGTGCGCTGTCCAATGTTACCAGTAAAACTACAGGCAATACGGCCATCAGTTTGGATGGATCGGCATTTACCCCTGGGGCAACCATTGCAGTGGGGTCCAATAATACGATTCAAGGGGCCCAACAAGTGACAAGCAATGTGTTGGGGGGCAGTAATACGGCCATGGTTTCGGGTTATGCTGGCAGTGTGGCTGCTGCCAACAGTGCGGCATCCAAAAATGCTGGCAATTCTAGCGGAGTAAGCAACATTTTGAATCAAACCACCGGAGACTTTGCCTTTAATATGAATGGTGGAGGGGGTGGTGGTGTGGGTTCCTTAATCTTACAAAATGGATCGACAGTCATCGGCGGGTTGACGACAACGGGCATTGTAGGGGGAACAAACAATCAGTCTTCTATTTCCAGGACCCAAGTACCACCTACTTAATCCATTTAAACTATATTCGTATAATTAAAACTAAAAAATTGTTTAAAACATTAACTTCTTATTAACAAATATGAAATAAAATGAACAATAGTGTGTTATTAGTGGAATTTTAAATGGAGAGTGTGAAAAATAGTGCTTTTTTGGGCAGTCTAGGCTGTCCAAGACGAGGCAAGGGCCTTGGATGGGGTGTGGTGATTTTTTTAACCTTGGGCGTGGCGTTGATTGGCGCAATACCAACTGGTGCCACAATACGAAGTCGGGTTTCCGTCCCCCGATCGCTGGGATCTTTACGACCCATTAACGTCAAAATTGGAAAAGCCAATTTGTACACCACAACCACCCATTTGAGTTTGAATATGATTAACAATTTGCAAAATGCCACCATCAGTGGGTCCAGTGTGGGCAATGGTGTTTTAAATGCAAGAAGTGCTTCTCCTTTTGCAAGTCAAAGTTCTGGTTGAATCTAACAGTTTTTTTATATAAAAAGAATAGAATCGAATAAAAAATGGGGTTGTTTCACCCCTATAAAAGGATTTTACAATGAAAAAAGCATGGTTATTATTGGGTTTGACTGCGTCTGTTAGTGCAGATAGTGTTGCAGCAAAAATTTTACAATTTGCTGCAGCAAAACCAGCTAAAACAGCGACGGGATTAGCGGTGGCATCCAAGGTTATAAGCAGCGGCAGTAATGACAACAACAGTGGTGGCAGTGGAAATACCCCACCTCAATCTATGTCAGCAGCAAGTCCAGTACCAATGCCACCTGCTGCTGGGGGGTTCTTTTCTGGTTCGGTGGTGTCTGGAAAACCGGATGTTAATCCTAGCAATGTCAACAAGATTGAGGATGATTTGAGAAAAAAGGCAGAGGAAATGGGACGCCAAGCTTTTTCTGACGGGTATAATAAAGGGTTTTCTCAAGGATTTGATGGGGCCAAGAGGGGTAAGTCTGCGCCTGTTGTACACCCTGTTGCACCTGCAAACCCAGCCGATCAAGCCATTCTGGCCAAAATGGGGCCTCTTGTGACGGATGATTTGAAAAAACAGGTAGAGGAAAAGCGACAAAAAGCCTTTGCCGATGGGTATAGTAAAGGGTTTGCTGAGGGTCAAAAAGCCGCAGAAAGTCAAAAGCTTGCCAAATCTACCTCAAAGGATCAGCAACAGAAAGAAGGGGAAACGCCAGCAAAAAAATCCGTCACAGCCCCGGCTGCCTGATGATGCGGCACCCATGGGGGGACCAGCTGCTGGGGTGTTTACCCTATTAGGGGATACATGGTAAGATAAAACCATTGATTTTTTAGTGTAAACACCTGTGTCTCCTCTTATTGACGATATTCAAGAAGAACTGCGTCGTGAAGATTTTTTTAATACATTAAAAAAGAAATTACCCTGGATCATTGGCGCGGTTACAGCCACATTAATGGCGGCCGCTGGGTATACCCTGATGCAGTGGCGGGCGGAAAAAAACCTGGTTCTATACGAAAAAGTATACGAACAGGCATTGGAAAAAATCGCGCAAAAAGATGGCTTGGGCGCAGAAAAATTGTTGCAAGAGGTCGCACAACAGTGTCCCGGTTTAGAATTTTTGGCCCTGATGACGTTGGCCGATATGCACAAAGCAATGCTGATTCAAATGACAAGCCATCAGACGGATTCGTCATCAGAAAAAAGGGAATCGGGACGCTCTGGCAACGCTGATCCACAGAACGTCTTGGATGCACGAAAAAAATTGGCGTCATGGGATTATCGACTTCTCTCTCAATTTTCAGATCCACAGCTGGGTCAGTTTTTATCCCTGTGTCGATTGATGTTGGATACGCAACAGCCGTGGTCATATTTTGGGCCTTCGCCTCTGATTCGTTATCATGATGCATCCAAAAAAGATACGGTACCTGTTTCTTTGTCTGCACAAGATGTCACCAACAGTTTGAATGTCTTTAATACCAACCCCCTGTGGTCTGGTCTCAGTATGGCGATCAGTGTCCTTGAATTTCCAAAAGGCAGTCCACAACAGACCACGGCCTTAAAAGAATGGATTCAGCGTTCAAAAATTCGCATTCCGTTGATTACCTTGATGGGGTTGGCCAAGGATTTGCACAGATGAAAATGTCAGCAATCCCATCCAGTATCCAAAGCATTACGTTTAGCCTGATGTGCGGCATGGTATTGTCTGGGTGTTCTGGATTAAATCGACTGTTTCAGGCAAAGAAAATCCCTGTTCAGGGGGTGCGTACGGCATTGTATGCTCCGGAATCCAAAGATCCTGAAACAGCTGTTTTTTCTGTGGAAAAACTCGGGTCACCCTCCATATGTGTCCAGCAATGGCCTCAACCCGGTCTGAATTCTAATCATCATATGGGGGCCTTTCCATTGAAAGGCCATCGATCGTGGTCATTACAGCGTGTGTGGAAAAAAAGCGTTTCAAGAAGGGTGACTTTACCTGTTACACCTGTGACTACCCCACATCGCATTTTTATTATGGATCATTCTGGCGTCGTATCTGCCTTGGATTGGGCAGGAAAAACCCTGTGGTCTGTCCAGGTTAATCAACAGAAAAACACCTATGGCATGGGGGGTGGTCTGGCCACAGATGGAGCGCGCATTTATGTCACCACGCCACACAAATGGGTTTTGGCATTGGACTGTGCCACCGGAAAAGTGGTTTGGTCTTATCGTCTGACCCACCCAGCACGCAATGGGCTGGCTGTGGGAGAGAAAAAGCTTGCCCTTTTAACATTGGCCAATCAAACCATCATTTTGGATGCTTGCACAGGAAAAGAAGTGTGGGATGATCAGGGCATGAGGGAAGATACTCTGATTTTAGGGGGGTCGATTCCAGCTGTAACCAAAGATCGGGTCATCGTGGCCGCTGTATCAGGTGAAATCATTGCCCTCTCTTTGGATTCCGGTGACCGATTGTGGGATCGGCCTTTGGCCACCATCAGTTCTGCAGAAGGGGAAAAGAATTTCAGGCATCTTCAAGCCTATCCTGTTGTCGTGGGGTCGCACGTGTATACCACCAGTGATCATGGTCATATCATGTGTTGTGATCTGTATTCCGGAGACATTTTATGGTCACGGGATGCTGGCGGTATGCAAACCCCCATCGTTGTGGGCGATGTTTTGATTACGTTGACAAGTGTGGGACGCTGTGTGGCCATGGACCGGCATACGGGGAAAGAATATTGGAGCATCACATTGCCAGAATCAAACCAGTGGTTTGGACCGGTTATGGCAGGTGATTTGCTGTATATTTTAAGTGCAAATGGCCAATTGCGTGCTTATGATCCCTATCAAAAGGGGGCTTTTGTTTCCCAGCAATCCATAAGCGATGGGTATACCATGGCTCCTATTCCCATCAATGGGGGGTTGTTGCTGTTTTCTGAAAATGGATATTTATCTTTTTATCAGCGTAAATTTACAAAAAATGCGTGTAAAGTGGATGATAAAATCTATGGTAAGGCAGGGGTAATGGAATCTGATGGGACAAAGGCTGCTGGTGTATCCGTAAAAACATCTCAAGGGTGAAAAAGATGTGGCCCGGAATGGTCTGGTATGACAGGGCCCCATGGTTGAAAACGTAAAACCCGATGGTTTTGGGTGATTGGTGAAGGCTGCATGGGCTGTAAGGTTCGCCCATCATCCGATCAACGGTTGGGGAAATTTTATGGGTATTTTTTGTGCGCGCCCGGCAGGAATTGAACCTGCGACACCAGGATTAGGAATCCTGTGCTCTATCCCCTGAGCTACGGGCGCTTGTTTTATGTATACCACAACTGTTCTGGAAACTCAAAGCACAAACCACCCCATAGAGATACAGCTTGACTGTTGGATAAAGGATTTCAATCCAATGTACAACGCCCTGTACGCCATCAATGATGGTATACCCGAATCAAATCTGTTGCCCCAAAAATGCCCCCAGAGCCATCTGTTATCGCACAAGTGGAAATATAGTGCCCCGCACAATAGAATGCACTCACTGAACATCCTATCCCCTCTTATGGACATCTGCATGGGTGGGATCGTGCCCATCATTATCCCTCATGCCTGAGTTCACATGATTCATCATTTAATCCAATAGGGTGGGGTACCCGGCGAACAGTGGCTTGGTTCAGCCTTTTCGCCTTATAATGGTATGATTCCAAAAAAATTCAGAATGGGCATAATGACATGGCGTAACGTATGGCTCAGAGGAGGGGCAGACCATTGTACCGTATTGACGGGCTTCTGATCCAAAATCATCTCTTTAAATGGATTCAATCGTTGGCATCCAACCCATTGCCCATGTTTTGTGTAGGGTTAATGGGAGCACTGGCCATGGCCCCTATGCATGTGTGGTTGAGTGGTGTGGCATCCATTGTGCTGTTGATGCTGGCTGGCTGGATCTGTGGTTCAGGCATACAAGCACAGCGATGCGCGTGGTGGTGGGGATATGGGTTTTACATGGGCAGTTTGTATTGGATTGGTCATGGATTATGGGTGGATGCCCCACGTTTTGCTTGGTTTTGGCCCGTGGTTTTTTTGGTTTCTCCAGCCATTTTGGCCATCTATACCGCTCTGATGATGGGTGTTTTGGTTAGAGCAAAAATCGTGTTCTCTTTGTCTTGTCTAGAGTATGCCTTGGGTTTTGTATGGATGTGGGCAATCATGGAGTGGATCCTGGGACACGCCTTTACAGGATTTCCCTGGTTATTGGTGGCCTATATGTGGGGTAATTGCTTGCCCGTGGCTCAGATGGCAGCGTATGTGGGGGCCTATGGCCTGGGTGTATTGACCCTATGTTGGATTTCTGTGATGGGGTGGTGCGTTTTGGATGCCCATCAACGGTCAAAATCCTTGATGGTTGGGCTGATCAGGGGCTGTGGTGTTGGTTTGGTTGGTATGCTGATATGCATTTTCGTGGGTACCATGCGGTTGGCTAAATATCCCACCCACTATCATGAAAAGATAACCGTACGTTGCGTTCAGCCCGCCATTGATCAAAAGGAAAAAATTGATCCCAGCTATGCCACAGCCCATTGGCATACATTATGGACATTGTCCCACACCCCATCATTGAATCCACCCAGCGTTGTCATTTGGCCAGAGGGCGCCTTGCCCTGGTCCATCACACCAGATACCCATCATGCATTGCCTGAATTTTCTGCACCTGTGGTATTGATCGGTGGGGATTATCGTGATGGGGATGCCTTGTATAATGCTCTGTTGGTTAAACAATCTGGCAAGGGTGTTTATCCCCTCTATGCCAAACAACATTTGGTGCCTTTTGGGGAGTATTTTCCTGGTCGCGCCTGGCTGGAAAAGATGTTACCCAAAGGATTTTTAGCCAAAATTACTCCAGGAGCACGAGATTTTTCCCATGGCCCATTCATCAGCGCCATCACCATATTGGCAGGAGGAAGGGATACAGGCAGAGATGCCATTAGGGCAGGGATTGCATCCGGAACAGACACAATGGCAACAGGCAACCCGCGGACAAGCGTTACCTATGGTTTAACATGTGCAGAATTGCCTCCCTTTCGCTGCTTGATTTGTTACGAATCCATTTTTCCGGGCACCATCAGAACCCCGCTCGTTACCAACGCATCAAAAAAGACGCACCCAGAGACACAACCGGCAATTTTGGCCCCGCAGAAGGAATGGCACCCGGCACAGACACAACCAAGCAAGCCAAAGATCAAAAGTCAGACACAAGAGGGTAAATCTGCACCGTATACACAGTCAGCACCACAATGGATTTTAAACATCACCAATGATGGGTGGTTTGGCCAATCCTGGGGACCATATCAGCATTTTGTGTGTGCTCAATTTCGTGCCATAGAAGAAGGTTTACCACTGGTCAGAGTAGCCAACACAGGCATATCTGCCATCATCGATCCTTTGGGACGTATTCTGCAGTCTTTGTCACTGGGACAGCGCGGTGTATTGGATGGTGCATTGCCTGTGGCCATTCCCATTACGCCTTATGGGCGCCATCAGGATCGCATTTTTGCCGTGATGGTGGTGGTATTGGCGTTTTTGCTGTTGGGCCACAGGGGGTGGCGTTTTTATCGCAAAAAATAGGATAAAAATGGGAAAACACTAGGACAAAAATCACTGATGATTGAACATGATGAATGGTTTCTCTATTCCCCTTCTCAATAGCACAGAAAAACCTCTAATCCCTCTCGTATTCACCCCCACCCTTTGTATTGCACGCAGAAGAGCCCCCCATCAGGCCCTTCTGAAAGTACCCCTGAACCAAGGATTATGCACAGGGGCTGGCATCAATGCTGTTTTGCATCCGTAATACGGTGATTTCTTTCCCCAAAGCCACCATGATATCCGTTAAACTAGGGGATATGGGTTGGCCTGTTAAGACCAAGCGCAACGGTTTTGCAACGGCTCCAAAAGAAATGGATTGGGTCTTTGCCCACTGGCGCAAGAATTCTTCGATGCAATCCGCTGTCCAGGGAGATAAACCGTGTAAAAGGGGAATCAATACAGATAGCAAACGCCCATCATCCCCAGATAATACGGGAGCGTTTTCTAAACAAGGGGTGAGGTAGGGTATCAGCTGGGTGCGCAAAGAACACAAACTGGTGGCCCGCACAGCCAGAGCCGGTAAAATAGATTTTCCTATACAGCATGCAGCATCAGACAGTATATCTGGTACAGCAGCAGCATTTAAAGGTTCATGGATGACATCATGCCACAAGGATTCTAATCCTTCATGGGACAAGGTGCGTTGGCGTAAATAATGGCCATTTAATGACAGGAATTTATCGCAATCAAAGCGGGCGGCTGATTTGGACAATGATGTGCCATCAAACCAGGCAATGGCTTGAGCTTGATCAATTCTTTCATCATTGCCGTGGGACCAACCCAACCGCAGCAATCCATTACAGATGGCTTCGGGTAAAAATCCATCCGTACGATATTGTTCAATGCCAATGGCCCCATGTCGTTTGGATAATTTTGCACCATCATCAGAATGAATCAGAGGAATATGGCTCATAGAGGGCACAGCCCAACCCATGGCCGTATACACATTCATCTGTCTAAATCCATTGGTTAAATGATCGTCACCACGAATGATGTGGGTAACGCCCATATCATGATCATCCACCACCACAGCCAACATATACGTTGGGGTACCATCACTGCGCAATAAAATCATATCGTCCAAATGTTCGGCATCCACCTTGACCAAGCCTTGCACCGTATCATGAAAGGCCATTTCTCCTGACAGGGGGGCTTTTAATCGAATAACAAAGGGAGCATTAGGTTGGTCGGTGCGATCCCTCCATCGGCGATCATAGGTGGGGTGCAAACCGCGAGCCAGCGCCTCTTCCTTCATGGCTGTCAATTCTTCTGGTGTGCAATAACAACGGTATGCTTTGCCCATATCCAGCAGCTGTTGGGCGATGGCTTGGTGTCGCTTTTGTCTCTGTGATTGAATCACCACATCACCATCCCAGTCCAGACCAAGCCATTTCAAATTGGATAAAATATTGTCCGCCGATTCTTGAGTAGAGCGGGCCTGATCCGTATCTTCTAGACGCAATAAAAACTGCCCGCCATAATGTCGAGCATACAACCAGTTGAACAGAGCCGTTCTGGCACTGCCCAAATGTAAAATACCGGTGGGTGAGGGCGCAAAGCGTGTAACAATCCCAGACATGGTTTGATTGGTTAAAACCTGTAATCTTATTGTGAATGACAAATGGAAAAAAGCCAACGCTGGAACACAAAAATGAGGTGGATTTCGAAAAAATATTGAAAATTCATTGAAAATTCAAGATCTTAGTCTTTTCATTTCTCTCATTTTTCGAGATCCTGTTAGAGGAGTGCCTTTGGATTTTCGGGTATGCGCAGTTTTATAGTAACCACAATGCAAGCACGCATGGTGTACCGTTGGGCTAGACATGATTGGGTTCGTTACCGTCAAAAGGCACAAGCCATATTGTTGGAGCTATTAGACGGTCCCACGGGTGCGGTGATTGAAATTAACAGGGGTTCTTTTTGGATCAAGCGCAAAAAGTGGATCAAGGGATTGATGGTCTGGACCATCGAAGAATGCCCAGCCGAAGTCGTATCTTATGGCGTTCAAAGTATGATAAAAGCCTATCCATGGCCGGTATGTTTGACGTCTCAAGATGGGCAAATTACAGGGGTTAATGCTGCACTGGCCCAATTTTTGGGTGTGGCATCCAGCAGTTTAGAAGGGCAAACCTTTTTTGATTTATTTGTGGATCCACCCGTTTTTGAAAAGGAATTTCATCAGAAAACCTATCAATTAAAAACCATGCAAGGTGTCCATCTGCGCGTAACCATTTCCCATATGATTAACAGTGATCAGTGCGTTACGTTTTTCTTATTCCCAACGTTTTTACACAACAGCGGATTTCGATTGGGCGATGTGGAATTTTTGGGGACATTGCCTTTGCCGGCTGCATTATTAGACGAAAATGGGGGAATCCAAGAAGCCAATATGTTGTGCAAAGAACAACTGGGCATATCTCCTGTGACCACATTGGCCCAATGGATTGGGGAAAAAGATCGATATGCCTTTGCCCAACAATTGCGACGATTGCGAAAAATGCAAGAAGGGGTGGGCAGCATTACAGTACAATTACGCCACCATCATGATCGCACGGTGTTCATCTTCTTAAAGTATATTGCGGGTCATGACGACAATGGGCCTGGACACTTTTTTTCTATTTTTGCTGTGGATGATCATGTTTTACCCATGAAAGAAGCCGATCCTCAGAAAATGCAATTATTGGGTCAATTGGCCAGTGGCATCGTCCACGATTTTAACAACTTACTGACAGGAATATTGGGATTTTGTGATTTATTGTTGCAACGCCACCAGCCCGAAGAAATGTCTTTTCAAGATATTCAGCAAATCAAGCAAAGCGCCATGCGTGCGGCACGATTGATTCAAAAACTGTTGTCCTTTTCAAAGGATACGCCCTCTGCCTACACCCGCATCTGCTTAAAACAGTGCTTGCAAGAATTATTTCCCCTGATTAATCGTATGGTGGGCCCAAAGATTTTGGTCACCATAGAAGACCAAGGGCAAACATCTTATGTCATGAAGGGTGACTTGAGTCAATTAGAGCAAATTATTCTGAATTTGGTCATCAATGGGCGTGACGCCATGGCTCTGGGTGGCATGTTAACGGTCTGTTTACGCATGATGACGTTTGCAGAAACGTACCCCGTGATCAAGGGGGTTTTGCCACCGCAAACGTATGTGGTGATGGACATCAAAGATACGGGTATGGGCATCGATGCCCAGCATGTGGATCGAATTTTTGATCCATTCTTTTCCACAAAAGACCCCGGTCAAGGCACAGGCTTGGGTTTGTCTAATGTATTGCAAATTATGGATCAAATCAACGGAGGGATTACAGTGGAAACCGCCATAGGTGTGGGCACCACACTGTCGTTGTATTTTCCAGCGTGTTCCCAGCAAGATGTGGTTGAACATGATACCACCAATCATGCGCCATCCACCACAAAACAATCTAAAACCATACGCATTTTATTGGTGGAAGACGAAGACCCCGTTCGCTTATTTGCCGCCAGAGCATTACGTGAAAAAGGTCATGATGTCATCGAGGCCCGTGATGGCGTCCAAGCCATGAGTTTTTTAGAAAACCAATTAATCGTTCATGTAATGGTAACCGATGTGATGATGCCGGGTATTGATGGCCCAACTTTGGCGGCATCCGTTCGACAATTGATGCCCACAACCAAAATATTGTTTGTTTCTGGTTATCCAGAAGAATCCGTGCGAACCCATTTACCCGATGCCATGGATCAAATCTATTTTTTACCTAAACCCTTTGCCCTAGACGATTTGGTCAACAAAATTCAAGATATGGTTCAAACGGGAGCAATGTAAATCCTGGTCCACCCTCTCGCTGTAAAACGATCCATCACGCCATCATGTCTCTCATAGAATAGAGGGTAAATCGATGGGTTCCATACTGGAATTTTTCAGGCTAAGTCCTTGGGCTGACCCACGAAAGGTGTCAAATGTTTTTTCCAATACGGCATTAATTAAACCATGGCCTTTATCCAATAAAAAGCAATGAGCGGCCATGATGTACTCATTTAAAATAACGCCTTTTGGTGTGGATGGACAGTTTTGAATTTCAAATCCTGAACATCGAAAAATCGCCCGGGTGGTGTTTTCCATTTGATCCATGGACCAGCCAGAAGGCAATGCGCCGACAATGGTGCTTTCAATATTTCTCCAGGATTCATCCGCACCCAGAGTAATAAAGGTGAAAAAGTCTTGATCAATGGCGCAACGTTCTTCCTGGAACAACGCATACCCTTCAGAATTAAATCGATACAGGATAAAATCTTGAATAATATCGGCAATGGACATATCCGGACGTAATAATTTTTGAAAAGTGGCTTGAACGGCCGCCAATCGCGATACTGTGCGGGGAAATAGTGGACTGCTCAATGGGGTTCCTCGGTACAGCATCTTTGTATCTAGCATACCAAATTTGGTGCAGGGAAAACAGATGGGTTATGCCACGCTCTGTCGTCAGTCATACCAGACACTGATGTCTTGTTTTTTGCACCCATTAAACGGTCTATATGAAAGGCTCTAATCTTGGGCAATGGTTTCAATGATTTCCAAGGCCTCAGGTTCACTATAGGTTAACGCTGGCGCCAAGATAATGGCTTCTTCCACCGCCGTATCATCTGCTGAACGATGGGTGTTTGGGGTGGGTTTTGGCTCTGGTGCCTCACGACGCATGCCACCCAATAAACGACGATAATGTTCCGCATGTTGAAAATAGGATTCTGCCAGAACCATATCACTGTCGCGCAACGCATCTTTTCCCAATACGATGTACCGATCAATTAATTGCTGAGCATTGCCTCTGACTTTTCCCTCAGGACCGTGGCTTTCAATCACAGAGGATCGACCAAGATTACTTTTTTGGGTTGGGGTAAATGGTTTCTTATTACGGAAAAGATCTTTCCCAGTGCTCATAAAGTGTTTTTCCTATATATTTTATTATGAAATATGATGTATTTTAAATGAGTCAAAAAAACATAAGCCATCATTTAATAAAGAATATCATTTTTTTTGCAAATTTCCAAGAGCCGTTTTTGATCCGCGCGGCATTTTTTTAAGCAAAAAGATTGAACCAAGGGAGCCATTAACCCATACCAATTGGTTTTGACCTGTAATCGCATCAGTACGGCGCCTAGAATAACCGCAACACGGTCAAAAATTAGAAACTCTGCAGGAATTTTGGTGCCCCCATGGGATTTTAGGGTTTTCTCTAAATGTTGCATCGCAGCCAGTGCCTTTTTTGGACAGGACAGTTCTTCTAAAAGACATTCTTGATCGTATAAAAATGGTGCCAATAAAAAATATGCCCAATCATTTAATGCCATAATCATGGGCTGTGTCAGGTTCGTAAACCCCAGCTCTGTATAGGCTTGTTGGGTTAATTCCTGGTTTTTGTTCAACAGTCCTTGATATAAATGACAAAATCCTTGGACAAACATGGGCGAAAAAACGCGTACACACCCAAAATCAAAAATATGGATCTGGGCATTGGTTTCATAGAACAGTTTTTTGTCCAAAGCCGTTTCTGTGACAGAGACAGGCAGCTGTTGACAAAACCATGCCATATTGCCCATGTGCGGATCGCCATGCAGCATACCCGCATGATAAAAGGGGTAATACCATGCCCAGAAAATCTTTTTCCCCAAATCGTTGCGTAAATCCTGGTCCTGATGAAAAGCCGTTTGAATGCCTTGGGCCGATGACCACGACATGGTTAAGATCTGTTCTGTGGTTAAATGGGGGAAGGGTATAGGGATATGAATCAGCGGATAATCCTTGAATAATTCTCTCCAACAGGCCATATGCTTGATTTCGCATGCATAATCCAGTTCTTCATACAAACGCTGTTCCCATTCGCGGGGGAAATCCTGCATATCCAAAGCATTGTCCAATGCCCACCGATGCAACAGCATTTTAAACAAGGCCAAATCTCCTTGGATGGCTTGCTTCATGGCAGGGTATTGAACCTTAACCGCCACCACGGTTCCATCATGCAATTCGGCCCTGTGAATTTGTCCTAATGATGCTGCTGCCATTGCTTTTTGATCAAAATGTGAAAAACGAGTGTGCCAATCTTTTCCCCACTCCAGTTGCATTTTACGCCCCAGTAAGGATGGATGCATGGCTGGTGCTGTGGTGCACAGTGTCAACAAAGCCTGTGCACAATCATCGGGCAATAGACCTGGAATCATACCCGCCATTTGAGCCATTTTGACCATAGGCCCTTTTAGTGCCCCCAATGCTGTGATTATTTCTTGAATGAATTTGGCTCTGGCAGAGGTTGGATCTGCATCATGATGGGTGTCATGCCCTAGGGGTTTTGCAGAGGTCGTACTCGTCTGACCGTTGGGTGACACCATGGCCTCAGAGGTGGAATTACAATATTGTAAGGACAAAGAAGGGGGTGGCATGGCATTTGACGGAACCACATTCTGTAAAGCGTTTGAATCACAGGTTCTTTGTAGGGAAAACCATTCACGCTCTTCTCTCATGGTGGTATCTGCCCCCTGCAAAGAGGACTCTGCCAATCCCAAACTTTCTTTTTTTAAATGGTTTACACGTTTGGTTTTCACAAGTTCGGTTTTACTGCTCTGGTTTTGGGTGAAGGCATTTTTAAACGGGTCTTTATGGCTCGTGTGGGGTTTGCAGGCTTTTGTGGCCATTTTGAACCCCTCTTTGCAACAATTGCAATCTGTGTTCTTGGTGTATTTCATCTCTTTTGCCCTCTGGTATGGCACTGTGATGTGACCTAAATCCATTGGATTAGAGGAGCAAGAATTTTGTAAAAGAAGGGTTTTGTGATTAATATTTTCATCCAACAGATCCAATGGATTGGATGAGTCATTCACATTATGAAAACAGGGGAGGTGGTTGTTTTTGGTATTCAAAAGTTTTTGAGAATCTTTTCCAGAATCTGTATGAAATAGACCATGGGTATGAATAGAGTGTTCAGTCGTATTATCCATGAACGGGTCATCAGACTTTGGATAAAAACCCTTGAGTCTCCACGTTTTCCAAGCAATCCGGCCTATACGAATATAGCGTGCCCATAGTTTAGTAGAAAGGATGGTCTATTTTTCCTTTGTTATAGGGGCTGATTGAGATGAGAAAGATCATTCATCATAGAGGGAACAAGTAGAGAGAAACAAGAAATGACAATGGGGAAAAATAATGTCTCTATTTCGCAATCATATGGCATATAAGATGGGATTTGAATGGGGCTATCCATAAAAATACCTAAAATATTATTTTTTTATTTTATAAAAAAGAAACGAATTGATATATGGCTTGATTAAACTGGTTTGTAATATTCCACACCTATTTTTAAAGGGCAAAGTAAAGAAAAGGCTTTTTAGGTCGCAAGAATGCTTTTTTTGGATCAGGATGGTTCAACATAGATATATATTGTGAAACAAGGTGGGGGATAAAATGTATGTGAACCATCCTGTAAAAACCGTTCACATAATTTTTACCATAACGTCTGTTTTTTATATTGTTATTGATAGAGTCAAAGGGTTTATTATAAAAATAAAATTGCTTGATGGATCCAAATGTTTTTTTATACGAGATATCTCCACTAGGTTGTTTAATACCATCAAAAATGAGTAGAGCATAGCGACAAGAAAAAATTGTATCGTTTTCACAATAGAGCTCTATTCCACTCCCATTAGATCTGCGTATTGGTACAAAGTATGTATAGGTACAATGGCTATGATTTGATCACGATGATGATTTTGAAAAAATGGCAGCAACCCTTTAACTGTGACGCTGTTGGTCTCTATTCCCCAAGCTCCTCCTATCATTATACCCCTGGAGCATCTTTGAAATGGTGTGTGTCTAAAAATTTCTTTACGCTGGGATAAAATACATCCATATCTTATCAGAGTTAAGTCCCATGCAAAAAATAGATCGTATTGAAAACTTATGACGGTAATTGACCGATTACGTTTGAAATAGAAGCCAAAGGTATCAAAGAAGCCTTAGGTCATAATTGTTTGGTGATTCATCATATGGGGCCACTTCAGTACCATGACTTGTGGCTAAGCCAATGATCGATATGATCCCTGTCGTTCAGGATATCTCTGAGGTTGATCATTATAACACCGCCATGGAAGCTCTAGGATACAAATCTATGGGAGAATATGGGATTCCGTTACGTCGTTATTTTCAAAAAGGATTAGAATATAGAACCCATAACATTCATGTTTTTGAAAAAAACAATCCTGAAATCCATCGACATCTTAAATTTAGAGATAGGATGCGAACACATCCTGAGGATATGCAAGCCTATACAGATCTGAAGAAACTTTTAGCTATCCATTTTAAAAACGATATATTTTCTTATTGCTTAGGAAAGGAAGATTTTATAGCCGCAATTGATAAAAAAGCTGGATGGTTGGCGTTTCTCCGTCTGAGCCTCGTGGATGAAGCAAACAAAATCATTGGTAAACTGTGAATTTTCAATCCGATTTTAAAAAGAGTACACAATAGTAAGCAATGGAGGGTATATTTATGATTGATAAACTCAAAATGTTATCAGTAATTGATAAACTCAAAATGTTATCAGTAATTGATAAAAAATCATAGTATATAAAATATTCAACGGTATTTTTTATGACCTTTGTTTTGTGAAAAGGAGTACCCGTCAAAATTATGATACATTTTTCATCGTAATATATTCCAATGAGGTCAGGATATAGGTGTATATCGAATACGAACCATTTTTTGAAAAAAATGTGCAAGGAAAAATTAATTTTTTTATAATTTATTATATCATCGTATAAAATACAATAAAATTATATTGTTTTTCTGTATATTTTACAGATTTAAAAGGGTTATTTTTTAAACAATCAAAAGACTAATATGAATGTAAATCAAGCCAATGGAGCGATTAGTACTGGTTAGCTGCAAGGATTACTCCTCTTCTACACCCAGCCTATTAACGTGGTGGTCTTCCACGGCTCTCATAGGGAAAATTAGTTTTGAGGTTAGTTTCCCGCTTAGATGCTTTCAGCGGTTATCTATTCCATACATAGCTACCCAGCGTTGCCCTTGGTATGACAACTGGTACACCAGAGGTATGTCCATCCCGGTCCTCTCGTACTAAGGACAGATCCTCTCAATTTTCCAACACCCACGGCAGATAGGGACCGAACTGTCTCACGACGTTCTGAACCCAGCTCACGTACCACTTTAATTGGCGAACAGCCAAACCCTTGGGACCTG
>CANHKV010000012.1 GCA_947461445.1 Holosporales bacterium
CAAAGAATTTCCCTTTTCCATTACAGGAGGCGAAGGGGTTGGGGCCTATATCATTAATTTAGATCGATCAAAAGAACGCTATGAATCTATAAAACCCTATGTTGCCCAATTGCAATTGCCCACAGAGCGTATAGAAGCCGTGGATGGAGCAGCCCTTTCACAGCAGGAAGTCAACGAAAAATTAGATTTGGATACGTATAGAGCGTTCTTTCTGAACAATCCTAAACGTGGCACCATAGGGTGTTCTTTAAGCCATATAAAAGTATGGCAAACATTTTTGAAATCTACCTTTAAGTTTGCGGTTATATTTGAAGATGATGTCAGTTTTGAACCAAAAAAACTGAAGGTTGTGATGGACGATGTTTTGAAAAACAGTGACCTTTGGGATGTGGTCAATTTTGAAACCCATGGCAATCGCCGAATGCCCATATCCATTAAAACGCTGGTGAATAATCACCAATTGTGCCTGTTTTTAGGAAAAGCGACCCATACGGGGTGCTATATGATTAACAGAAAAGCAGCCAAACATTTGTTGGAAAAAGCCTTGCCCATCAAAATGCATGTAGACCAGTATTTTAATCGATCTTGGGAATTAGACATCAAATTTACAGGTGTTGAGAATCCTAGATTGGTATTCCAAACCTTTGGGGATTCAGATATTAGTAAAACAAACAGAGTTTCTGAGGATAAAGTCAGTGCTTTGGATGTGTTAAATAGGCTTATGTGGGTGAGCCAAACCAGCATCATTCGATTTGCGTATAATTTAAAATTATATTTTTTTGGGTCTCGTTGAATATCATTTCCGACTTGGGTGATGGATCGGTGTTGTGGGTGATCATGTTCATAGCAGGTCCTGATCATAACAACAAGATTCGATCACAGGCTAGAGGGGGTGGGGCTCTCTGGTTAAAACAATGATTCTGGGGCAAGGGATCACTTAAGCGTATCCCATCACGGGCTTGTGTTGCAGAACCCAGTCTTTTCAAATATTATGAATAAAATATAAATAGGCGTTCTTAGGTGAAAAAACTAGCGGTTCTCTGGTGGGCATTACCATCCGCAGCCATTTTGTTTTTTTCCTATCCTGTTGGATATTTCTTTCTCGACACATGCCCGTTAACCAAAGAATTTCCCTTTTCCATTACAGGAGGCGAAGGGGTTGGGGCCTATATCATTAATTTAGATCGATCAAAAGAACGCTATGAATCTATAAAACCCTATGTTGCCCAATTGCAATTGCCCACAGAGCGCATAGAAGCCGTTGATGGATCTAAACTTTCAGAAGAGGATATCAAGGAAAAAGTTGATTTGGAATCCTGCAGAATATTCTTGGGGCACACCCCTAAACGTGGCACCATCGGATGTTCGTTTAGTCATATCAAGGTTTGGCAAACATTTTTGAAATCAAATTATAAGTACGCGCTTGTTTTTGAGGATGACGTCAGTTTTGAACCAAACAAGCTGAAAATTGTGATGGAAGATGTTTTGAAAAACAGCAACCTGTGGGATGTGGTTAATTTTGAAATACATTCCCATCCTCGAATGCCCGTATCCATTAAAACCCTGGTGAATCACCACCAATTGTGTCTCTATTTGTCAAAATCAACCCATACGGGGTGCTATATGATCAACAGAAAGGCCGCCAAACATTTGTTACAAAAAGCATTGCCCATTAAAATGCCTGTGGACCATTATTTTACCAGATCGTGGGAACTGGGTATCCGGTATACTGGGGTTGAAAACCCCATGCTGGTGCATCAAACGTTTGGGGATTCAGATATTAAACAAACAAAACTACTGGCGGATGAAAACATCACTCCTCTCGTTCTGCTAAAAAGCATTATGTGCACAACACAAACCAGTATTATTCGATTTTTGTACAATTTGTGGGAATATTTATTTGAATCGCGTTAAAAATCATTTGAATCGTGTTGCAGATGGGATGTACCAATGGTGAACAAGAGATCTGTTGGACAGCGTTAATGAATCAGAAATGGGGCAAAATCTCTGGGTTAATCCCACACAGGAGGCAAGCATGGGTACACAAAAAAAGATAGCTCTTGTGCTTTGGATCATGGTATTGATTCTTTTGGGATCAGGTATTGGTGTATTGACTGGTGATGATGTGACCCTGTGGTACAAGGCTTTAAATCGCTCGGTTCTGACGCCACCCAATGGTGTATTTCCCGTGGTTTGGACATTTTTGTATGCCATGATTGGGGTTTCTGGCTGGTTGATTTGGGGTGATACAGAATGTCGAAGACAAAGACTCGTAAAAACAGTATACATCCTGCAGCTGCTTTTAAATTGGATGTGGAGTCCCATATTTTTCCATTATCACTGGATTGGTGGTGCGGTGTTGGTGGTCACATTTTTGGCCATTACAATTGGTGCGTTAATGGTTCTGGCGCAAAGAACGGTATCTGTTTTGATGACACCCTATTTAGTTTGGGTTTTATTTGCGCTATATCTGAATTTTTACATATGGTGGTATAATTAGGCATCTTTTTGGGTGATACCTTGTACCCCCCCCTATACCCGTCTGCTCACGCATCTGTCATTGAGGTCATGCACCTCATAATGGATAAACCTACGCCCACCGCATTCAATAACAGGATGGATGGCCATGCAATGGCCATTTTTTTCCCTTGATCACCAATCATGCATGGGATCCATTCATGTATAATCATTCCGTGATGCGATGCCCGCAGGCTTACATGGATTCTATATGATGGGTCATAGCACTGTGGGGTAAAAACCCGAGAATGCTCTCACCCGCATGAACGCGTTGTTCTTGACACACCAACAGACAAGAGCCGCGAGGCACATACAAATCCACACGGCTGCCGAAACAAATCAGACCATAATATTGCCCCAAAGCAATTTCTTGCCCCACATCACATTCACAGATGATGCGCCGAGCCAAAAATCCTGCGATCTGAGTGCAAACCACCGTATCCCCCCCTTTTGTTTTTAAAATCAGACTGAGCCGCTCGTTGTCCATGCGCGTATCGGTGGTGGCGACGTGATTAAATGAACCTTTGCGATAGACCCTTTGTATGATTTCTGCGGCAACGGGGCTGCGATTCAAGTGGGCATTCCAAGGGGATAAAAAAATTCCAATTTTTGTCCATAATGATTCTGGGGATAGACCCAGCTCTTCTGGTGGAGCCTGTTGACTGATTTCCACAATGACGCCATCGGCTGGACTGACGATTCCACCTGCCAAATCCGATATGGTTCGCGCTGGATCGCGAAAAAAGAACAGCATAAATGCGCTGGTACACAGCCCCACAGTGACCATAAACCAACCCAAATTCAACCAAGAAAACAACAAAGTCACCACCAAGCTGATGCACACAAAAGGCCAACACTTAGGATGAATGCGTGTGGAAAACATAATATCAAACATTTTACGACTGATCATGGGTTTTGCTCCGTTTTGGCTGTGTTATGGTGTGGTGTGGGATGCAGACGATGCACGTGATAACAAGCGGGGGATATGTTCGTTGGATTCTATGGTTAATTGGTTGATCAACCCTTCGTAAACTTGGTTCCATAATTCTTTGCGTTGTGCCAACGTGTAATTTTCTGGAACATACTGTTCGTAACGAATGGTAAAATCTGTTTTCCCCATTTGTGCACCGTTGGGGGCCGTTAATTCGCATGACACCATCATGCTGGCCTTGTATACATCACTGTTGGGAATGGCTGCCCAGCGATTCAAGGATGTAGGGCATACCAGAACGTGTTCTTTAATATCGACCTTATTGATGCAAATGGTCATGCGTGGGCGCCCTCCTATCATTTCCCAATGGTCTTTGGCCCATTGTTTTAACATGACAGAAAGCGGTACGGAAATCAGTGGATTTTCTTCGTGCACACACGGAGAAATACTCACGTCTATCCGAGACACAGCTATGGGTACTTTTGGCATTTGGATATAGGTCAACCCCGGTGAGGTTGGAGTGCTGGGTTTGCATCCCCCCATCAGCAAGATGGCAAAAAGAGACAGGAAACAAGAATAATTCACGATGCATCCTGTAAAGGTAAAAAAGTGTTTTCTAGCCATTTGACATGATAATCAGCAGATTTTACATCAGGATGTGCACACAATTTTTGATGCAAGGGCAACAGCGTATCCACCCCCGTAATCACGTACTCATTCAATGCATGGCGTAATCGGGCTAAACACTCATCTCGATCTCGACCATGAACGATGAGTTTAGAAATCAAACTGTCGTAATACGGAGGGATACGGTATCCTGCAAACAACGCACTGTCCACCCTGACAAAAGGGCCACCAGGTGCCAAATAACTCTCAACCACCCCAGGAGATGGGAAGAAAGTCAGGCTGTTTTCCGCATTAATGCGACATTCAATGGCGTGTCCACGTAACTCCACATCTTTTTGCTGAAAAGACAGGGCATATCCCTGTGCCACACGAATTTGTTCTTTGACCAAATCCAATCCGGTAATCATTTCCGTTACGGGATGTTCGACCTGAATGCGGGTGTTCATTTCAATGAAATAAAACTGACCATTTTCGTACAAAAATTCTAATGTTCCCAGACTAGAGTAGTCAAACTGTTTCATGGCCGTAGAACATATCTCCATCATGCGGGCCCGTTCTTCTGGAGATAATATGCTGCTGGGGGCTTCTTCCCATATTTTCTGATGGTTGCGCTGGATAGAGCATTCTCGATCCCCCAAACACACCACATGACCATGCAAATCACCCAACATTTGAAACTCAATGTGGCGTGGACGCTGCAGGAATTTTTCCAGATACATGCCCCCAGACCCAAAACTGGCCATGGCTTCGGCCACGGCTTGGGGAAACAATTGAACCATTTCCGAATCATTCCAAACCACGCGCATGCCCTTTCCCCCGCCTCCGGCTGTGGCTTTTAACAGAACGGGATAGCCCACCGTTTGCCCCAAATGGCGGGCATGATCTAAGGATCCTAACTCTCCATCGGAACCCGTAATGACCTGCAGTCCCAGATGAATGGCCGTTTGTTTGGCCACCACTTTTTGTCCCATGGTACGAATATGGTGGGGCTTTGGCCCAATAAAACACATGCCGTGGGCGATGACCATTTCAGCAAAATTTGCATTTTCGGATAAAAAGCCAAATCCGGGATGGATGGCATCAGCATTGGTGACTTCGGCTGCGCTTAAAATAGACGGAATGTTCAAATAACTTTGCAGGCCTGGGGCCGGCCCAATGCATACACTCTCGTCTGCCAAACGCACATGCATGGCTTCGGCATCGGCTGTGGAATGAACGGCCACCGTTTTCAGGCCAAGTTCTTGGCAAGCCCTTAAAATACGCAGAGCAATTTCTCCACGATTGGCAATCAACACCTTGGAAATCGGGTGTATTTCGATGAATTCTGACATGAAAAAGATTCAAATGGATAAAAAAGTAACCCTGTTCATTCTATCATCGACCCCCTGCAGATAGAAGAGGGAATATCGAGGGGCATAAAGCCCCTTATTGCATCATGGGGTCCAATGCCCGCCTTATTCAGGTTTAATGTGAATTTGCAAAAACCGCTCGGCATCCATGGCGGCCATACATCCTTGTCCGGCTGCGGTTACGGCTTGGCGATATACATGATCTTGGACATCACCTGCGACAAAAATTCCAGGAATTGACGTGGTCGATGATCCTGGTGTGCTAAGCAAATATCCATCGGAATCGGTGGGCAAAGCCTGTTTAAAGATTCCCGTGTTTGGGCTGTGTCCAATGGCCACAAAAAGACCATCCATGGGCAAAGTGGTTTGTGCATTGGAAAGGGTGTTTTCCACCACAATGCCTGTGACTTTTCCTGGCAGAACATGGTTGTTTTCTTGGGTTGTACCCAAAACTTGAACGACTTTATGATTCCACAGCAGACGTAATTTTGGTATATCAAACAGGCGTTGTTGCAATACTTTATCCGCGCGCAACGCATCACGACGATGGATCAGTGTCACGGTTTTGGCATGTTGAGATAGAAAAATCGCTTCTTCTGCTGCTGTATTTCCCCCACCAACAATGGCCACATCTTTGTCTTTGAAAAATCGACCATCGCAGGTGGCACAAGACGATACGCCATGACCGCGATAAAATGTTTCGCTGTCTAAATCCAACCATTTGGTCGCAGCCCCTGTGGCAATGATGACGCTGTGGGCGTAATACGTACGTACATCCCCGATGCATTGAAAGGGTCGGACACTGAAATCTACGGTATTAATGGTGTCGTATTCAATTTTTGCCCCACAAGCCAGCGCCTGATCACGGCATTGGTCCATCAGCCATGGCCCTTGGATGGGTTCAGCAAAACCTGGAAAATTTTCAACCTCTGTGGTTAGTGTTAATTGTCCACCTGGCTGCATACCTGTGACCAGCAGAGGATTTCGTCCATATCGGGCCAGATAAATGGCCGCTGTATAGCCAGCAGGTCCTGCGCCGATAATCAGCGTATTGAGTATATCTGGGGTGCCAGAAGTAGAGGGAAGGGCAAACGTCATGGATGGATGAATTGAATTGTATAGGCTAGATTGTTGTGCCATAGGCGTGATCCTGTCAATATCTTAACCATCTGGGCTGGAATATCCCGGATTAGACAAAGGAAAATATGAACCTAGAACGTGTTAAAAATGATGCACAGCCCCCCTTGCACCACCGATTAATCCTCTGTTATTATAACAACATGCCTCGGTGGCGGAATGGTAGACGCGGCGGTCTCAAAAACCGTTGTTCGCAAGGACTTGAGAGTTCGACTCTCTCCCGGGGTACGTTTTTTAAACGACCATTTCCCAATAAAATCTTTTGTTAAAATCTTCAAGATTCAAGGCTTCATTGAAACATGAGACATTTTACTCTAAAAAACGTTTCATTTCCTGGTGCGATATACACCATCATCCTGATCATTAGGCCGTAAAATGACAGGTTTAAAGTTATGATTTTTCCAAGGTTTCTCTCAAGGCTGCAAACAGGGTGCGTTCTGTTTCCGATAAGGAAAAAAGTCGTGCTGTTTTTGGTGTGCGTTTACGGGGCATCCTGGTTACAGGGTTTTTTGTCCATTCTAAAATGGTTTTTTCTTGTAATGCGGGGTACACTTTTGCCAATAAATGGGCATCCAGCAGGGCACCATGTTGATTTCTCTGTTTTAAATCCACATTAAATCGTCGACACAACGCATCCAAACTGGCAGGAGCACCTGGAAATCGAGATTTGGCCAGTTTTAATGTGTCCACAATGGGGTTCATCAGTACAGGAACGCAAGCCCGAGTTAATTCTGCATTTAAAAAAGTGACATCAAATTTGGCATTGTGAATGACCAGCGGGCTGTCTTGAATAAAATCCAAAAAATCTTGAAATATTTGGTGAAAAGTGGGGAATGGCTGTAAAAAAGCATGGCTTAATCCATGAACCGCAAAGGCTTCGGCCGGCATATCACGCTCTGGATTGATGTACTGTTGAAATATTTTTCCGGTGGGGGCCCCTGAAAACAACTCCACACACCCAATGTCCACAATGCGATGGCCAGAGGATGGGGAAAGGCCAGTGGTTTCTGTGTCTAAAATGATTTCTCGCATAAACTCTTTTGGATATGGTGTGGTTCCTTTACCATGAAATAAAGTATGCCCACATGCAAGGTTTATAGGAAAATTAGCCAGGTTTATGATACCATATTGACATTATTAACCGATCTCAATCAGGCATGTTGGATCAAACAATCACTAGTCATTCCTCCCATTCAGTCCCTATGGCTGATGGGGCGGGTGTGGCCTCTAAACCAAGAGAAATTTTTGCCTATCGTCCGGATTTGGATGGGTTACGAGGTTTGGCCGTTATTTTGGTGATGGCGGATCACTATTTTGGCAGTTTTGATCTGTTTCGTGGTCAACTGGGGGTGGACATATTTTTTGTCATTTCCGGTTATTTGACCACCAGCATCATATCCAAAGAATACGCCAATGGCACCTTTTCCTTTGCATCCTTTTATGCCCGTCGTATCAAACGATTGTTTCCCACATTAATTGCCTGTTTTGTGGTGACATTGGTGGTGGGATGGTTTGTGTTGGATTCGGCTGCATTTCGTTTACTGGGTGGAACGGTGGCGGCATCGGCTTCGGGCGTAATGAATCTGGTTTTGGCCATGGGAATGGATTTTTTCCCCACGGATGCACGTATTTTACCCTTTGGTCATTTGTGGAGCTTGGCTCTGGAAGAACAATTTTATCTGATCTTGCCCTTTGTGGTGGTGGCGACAAAACGCAACGCTGTGTTTCGAAAAATGATTATTCCAATTTTATTGATCCTGTCGATTTTGTCCTGGCAATATTGGTATGAACACAGAGAGATTTTTGGCAGAACCTATTATAATCCCTTGGCCCGATCTTGGGAATTGCTGGCGGGTGTGATTCTGGCCTTATCGTGGGGATGGATCCAGGGCATCAGCGTGAAATACAGTGCCATGGTGCGCCCGTGGAATTTAATCAAAATACCTGTCTTTTTACTGCGTTTTATCGGCACCATGTTGATGGTTCTGGAAATGGGGTCGAATAGGGGGCTGGTGTTGGCGGGCACAGCATGTTGGATAGGGGCTTGGTTTTTCCTGAAACGTGCCAACGATGGGGCAGGGATGATGAATCAAGGTGTTGCCCATGGCATCAGTACGGATGCCACACCATCTGCAAAACCATTTTACAGCTTGATGACCCTTTTGGGTTGGTTTCTTATTCTCAGCGGTCTGAGCATGCCCCACACGGTTCCCCTGTGTGTGGCGGCCATTTTATCCACCATTGGTATGGTTGCTCTGATCACGGGGGGTACGGGATTGCCAAACAACGCGATTTTTCCTTCGGACCAGAAGTCCAGCAGTGACGAGACCCAAAGCCCAAAGCCCAAGAGCATTCCTGCCCATCAAAACCCCCATCCCGTGCACAAAGGATGGTCCTATGCCTTTTTATCCTGCGCCATGATGACCTATTTTGGGCGCATCAGTTATGCGCTGTATGTCATTCACTATCCCTTATACACCATGTGGATCATGGCTCGTGGCCATCAGGTACTGTTGGATAAAGGATTGCTGACCTTTATGTTTTTACTGTGTTTGGAGATAGGTCCCATGGTATATCGTTATGTCGAGGAACCTACACGTCGCGCGCCCTATATGTGGCGTTGGGTTGGGGCCATGGCCCTGTGTGGCGTTTTGGGGTATATGGCAGCCTGTGGATGGATGACAGGTGCATAACAGAACCATGGTGTGCCTTACATAACAGCAGCCCCCCACGACAGGGGGAACCCCCAGCAGCCAAACCATCCACAATGTGGTACCATAAGTCATCATGTGTCTAATGGAATGTGTATATGAAATGTGGCATTGTCGGACTGCCCAATGTGGGAAAATCAACGTTATTTAATGCATTAACTCAAACGGCAGCAGCCGAAGCATCCAATTATCCCTTTTGCACCATTGAACCGAATACCGGGACCGTATGCGTTCCGGATCAGCGGTTACAGGCTTTGGCCCAACGGGATGGATCACGAGCCATTATTCCAACGCAATTAACTTTTGTAGATATTGCAGGTTTGGTACGTGGGGCCAGCAGTGGCGAAGGTTTAGGCAATAAATTTTTAGGACATATTCGCGGTGTGGATGCCATTATCCAAGTGGTCCGTTGCTTTCATGACGACAACATCACCCATGTGGGCGGTGCCGTGGACCCCTTGTCCGACATTGGGGTGGTGGAAACGGAATTGTTATTGGCCGATTTGCAAAGTTTGGAAACCCGTTTGGGACGCAAGAAAAAGGATGATTTGCATCCTTTATTGACCAAAGCACATGCGGCATTACAAAAAGGTCAATGGGCCCGAACAATTGTGTGGGAGGCAAACGAAAAAAATGATGCCAAGCATTTGGATTTATTGACAGCCAAACCCGTGATTTATGTATGTAACATTGGTGAATCCAATCCTGATATGGAATTGGTGGCGCGTGTTCAGGATTATGTGCGCTCTGTAGGTTGTCAAAGCGTGGTGTTGTGTAATGAACTAGAGTCGCAAATTGCTCAAGTGCCGGAACAAGAACGTCAAGAATTGTTGGAAAGCATGGGCATGACCCAGACCGGGTTGGCCACCATGGTGCGTACAGCCTATGACGTATTGGGATTAATTACCTTTTTTACCTCTGGTCCAAAAGAGGTGCATGCCTGGACGGTTCGCCGTGGAGCCTCTGCCCCAGAAGCAGCAGGCGTCATTCATACAGATTTTCAAAAAGGGTTTATTCGGGCCGAGGTCGTAGATTATGCCGATTATATTGCCTGTGTAACGGATCAAAAGGTACGTGATGAGGGCAAAAAACGTCTAGAGGGCAAGGAATATCGTGTTTCTGATGGTGATGTGATGCATTTTTTGTTTAATGTATAGTGTAACATCCTGTGTAAAGGCCCATACCCCCTTTTTATAAGGGGTATGATGGGCATTATTGTCTTTCTTCCAAACCGGAAGATTTATAAGAAAAACTGTCAAGAGGGTTAATCCAACATGTCAAACGGATTGGTGCAAGACTTTGTTTTAGGTACAAAGACAGGTTCTTGCAGTGAATGTGCTTTTATTGGATTTTTTTGCCCAGATAATAAACCAATGTCAATCTCCTTTTTTATAGGATTATCAATAGATGACGGTAATGAAAATGAGGGTGGAGGTGGAGGTGAAGGTGGAGATGATGCTCTATTGTCAAAGTCTATTCCTTGTTTACGATTGCTGCAATTAAGCGAATGTGATTTTGAATGATTTTCATTATCGATAATCGAGTCATCAATATCCATGCTGGTGTGTTGTTTTTCATTCATAGGCCGAGCCTCATTGCCCTTGAAACAACAAAATATCCATTGAAGGATTTCACAGCAGCTTTTTCCCGTTGTTTTTGGTGGAATCATTGGATTGCCTGTCAGATGAGGGGGTCGCGCATCCTTATTGTTATTGTTATTGTTATTGAATAAAAATTGAGCAGTATCGTTGAGCGTATTAAAATCTGTATTGTTGGTATACCCCGTTGCCGCAGGGTTTAACAGTGGCACGCTGGAATGGCTGGCATCTGGATGGCTCTGGGAACTACGTGAGTCTGCACCTAATCCCCATGCTAAGCTGCTAGTAGTAATATCGCTGGTGTTGCTATAACGTGTGTTTGGTATTTGTTTTTTTTGAACATTAAGCGTATCTTGTTGTAACAATATATACTGGTTAAATGTAGCAGAAACCTCTGTGGCGGAAATGGTTTGAAGAATAGGGCTTGCACAGAGGGTAAGAACAATAATTTTTTTCATAAGGCACTGTTTTATGGTCTAAAACACAACAATATCAAGAAAATCTATACAAAGCGTTAAAGGGGCTTAATCGGTGAAAAACCCCTTCTTGTCCTCATGCTCTATGGGATTAGTATGATGATCTATGGCTGTAAATCCATGGGGAATAGATGGTGGTCGATTTCTTTTAACAGTTCAAAGATCCCTGTTTTTTCCGTAGCAATGGTCCACAATCCGGGCTGAGACAGCTGTTCCTCTTTTGGCACCAAATCTGCCTTATTCCACACTTCTATGATGGTTTGGATGCATTTTAAGTCATGCAGCAGGGTTAATACATCCTCTTTTTGCAAAGTGCTGGTCACGCAGGCCATGTCTCTGACATGAATGATTAAATCGGCCTCGTGAATTTCTTCTAGTGTGGCTTGAAAGGCCAGTTTTAAAAAAGATGGCAATTCGGATATAAAGCCAACCGTATCCGTTAACAGAATAAACCGACCTGATGGTAAACGAATTTTGCGAACTGTGGGATCCAGTGTGGCAAAGGGCATATCCGCGCACAAAATATCGGCGCCGGTCAGAGCCCGAAACAGTGTAGACTTTCCCGTGTTTGTATATCCAACCAGGGCCACCGTGGGGAAACCTTGGCGAGATTTTCGATGCAACGCACGGGTTTTTCGGACTTGTTCCAATTGCTTTTTGATTTTCAAAATTTGGGTGTCCAAAATGCGTCGATCCAGCTCTAACTGGGATTCCCCTGGACCGCCTAAAAATCCAAAACCACCGCGTTGACGTTCCAAATGTGTCCAAGCTCTGACGAGGCGGCTTTTTTGGTACAACAAAGACGCCAACTTGACCTGTAATTGTCCTGCAGCAGTGCGGGCACGGTGTTGAAAAATGCGTAAAATTAATGCCGTACGGTCCAAGACGTCGCATTTCCATGTTTTTTCCAATACCCTCTGTTGAATGGATGTCAGATCAGGATCCATAATCACAATTTGGATGTCGTGGGCCTTAATGGCTGCAGTGATACGCTCAACCCACCCCTTGCCTAAAAATGTTGCAGGGTGCGGCGAGCGCCTTAAACGACAGACGTATGCTTCGATTAAATTCCACCCCAGTGCTTTGACCAACCCTGTATTTTCCTCTAATCGAGCATCGTGTTTCAAGCCTAATGGGCCGCTTTCTGATCGAATCAGCAGGGCACGCAAAGGAGGAAGGGCATCATTATTTTTCCCACCTGATGGCTTTGCCATGCCCCTATCCCCATTCTCTTCGATGGTGCTGGTATGGAAATCAAGCAGATCAGATTGTGCCTGCTGTGGCAACGTGCTGACATAAGCATGGGAATAAACTGTTGAATCCACCATTAAATGTGGCGTAGAGTGAACGGGATCTGGCTCCTCAGAAGGGGTCTGGGTGTTCTGGTTTGTATCGATATGGGATGGCTGTTTTTTGGAAAACACATTTACAGAATTTTCCCCCAAATCATTACACCCCACCGTCTGTTGTTCACAGTCTGGTTGAGAATGCCAAAGATCGTTTTTTATTGGATCAGAACTTTTATGTAATTTCATGGTATCAAAAGATATAGAATCTAAATCAGGACACTTCATGTTTGGGAGTCCCTTGATGATTTGATTGACAAAACAAAAGACATTTTGTAATCAGATTTTTAAATGGGCTGGCAATGGCCTACTCTTTCACGCCTTAAGACGTAATACCATCGGTGCTGAAAGTTTTCACGTTCGAGTTCGGAATGGGATCGTGTGTTCCCCTCTCGCTTTAACCACCAGCCCACCTAACAATCTATAGACACTATGCCTGGATTCCCCATGACCGTCAATACCCTTTTTTAAAAAAGTTTAGTTTTTGAAAACGACCCATCCCATGGCCCAAGTAAGGCCCCAAAAGCCCTTCAAATCGGCCTTAAAAATATTGGGAAAAATCATGTTGGATAAATCAGGCACAAACATAATCATCACCATATCCACCTTTATTACCCATCTTGACCACCTTATCTCAGATTGGGATCTATCATTTTGGAATGAATCAAGCGCAATGGTTGTTCAATCAGAATATGGTGGCATCTGGTCTGAACATAACAAAACCCAATATTAAGCGATTCATCAAACCACCTGAATGTGTGACAAAAATGGAGAGGAGAAAAACCTTTTGGATGCATCAGATCCCAAAAAACTATAAAAATGATAAAAATAGAGTTATTTTAGCATTATGTAATTATATCAAAATTATCTTTAAAACAAAAAACACGACTAAAAATAAGATTTTTAAATGGGCTGGCAATGGCCTACTCTTTCACGCCTTAAGACGTAATACCATCGGTGCTGAAAGTTTTCACGTTCGAGTTCGGAATGGGATCGTGTGTTCCCCTCTCGCTTTAACCACCAGCCCACCTAACAATCTATGAACACTATGCCTGGATTCCCCATGACCGTCAATACCCTTTTCCATTTTTTTTAAAGGTTTTTTTTGCTCAAAAGTTTTGCCCTAAGGAATCGTGTTTTTTCAATCATTCTGCCCCATGAGGGCTGATGGATTCTGGATCCACCGGATAGAGCCATTTGATTCAGCCATCACCCAACGTGTTGATGGGTGGCATAAGGGCTCTTGCCGCGTGATGGAAACAAAAATGGGCGTTAAGCCTTTGGTGAATTCAAAAAACTTTGACAGACAAAATAAGGGCAATGTCATTCATTCAGATGTACGCATGGCCGTGGCATAGGGTAATTCCAGCATTGCCCACAGGTGAATGCCCTCTGGCGATGCTTGGCCATGGTTGTTTACACGAAAGGGTTGGGGGCGCGCGATAGGGTGGATTTTAACCCTTTGCAAGCGATGGGGGTGGCATTAGACACGGCGGATGTGTAAACCTTAAACCAAGGGGGCTTGCCCTTGATGGGCATGATAAACGGTTGCGCCTTTTTTACCAATCTGGCACAGTAAAAGAAATAGGGCAGGGGGTTGCAATGAATCATGACGCAGCTGGGGCCCCATTCCATTGGGGTAAAGTTCCCCAGCCAGGCCAAGGCTGCTTGCTAGAATCCTCTCAAGATCCCCGCCCATCATCGCCACACTTTTCAGGCCACGATGAGGAATCTTTTCCCCAATTGCTGCGTGGGGATGAACCGTTGGATCGCGCCTTGCGCCCTTTGACTTTTGATGATTTTGTCGGCCAAGACCATTTGGTGCATAATCTGCGTATTTTTATTCAGGCGGCTTGTGTTCGCGGGGAATCACTGGATCATGTATTGCTACACGGTCCGCCCGGTCTAGGAAAAACCACGTTGGCCCACTTAACGGCTTACGCCATGAAGGGAGCTTTGCGCACCACATCGGGGCCCGTGTTGACCAAGCCTGGAGATTTGGCCGCCCTGTTAACCCAATTGCAAGCTCATGACGTATTGTTTATTGACGAGATCCATCGCTTGCCCGTGGCCGTAGAGGAACTGTTGTATTCGGCCATGGAGGATTACCGCATCGATATTTTATTGGGCCAGGGGCCGCAAGCACGCTCGTTACAACTGACTCTGCCTCCCTTTACTTTGGTGGGTGCCACGACGCGTTCAGGATTGCTGTCGGCACCATTGCGAGATCGTTTCGGCATTGCTCTGGCATTAGAATTTTACACCCCCAAGGCGTTGTCTGATTTGATTATGCGGGCCTGTGGTGCATTGGGTTTTGCATTGACCCAAACGGCGGCGTATCGCTTGGCCCAGCGTTCTCGTGGCACACCACGTATTGCGTTGCGCTTGTTGCGTCGTGTACGAGATTTTTCAGGAAACGGGACAGTCATTGATGATGACGCTGTGGATCGTGCCCTGAATCAATTGGGCGTTAATGGCCATGGTCTGGATCGATTGGATCAAAAATATTTACATGTGCTGCATGGATTTTTTGGCGGTGGCCCAGCGGGTCTGGACACTCTGGCGGCGGCATTGTCAGAAACGCGCGACACAATCGAAGATGTCATAGAACCCTATTTACTGCAAAGTGGTCTGATACAGCGCACCCCACGGGGACGAAAAATCACAGACCATGGCCAGATGGCGCTCAACACGGCCCAGAAACCCTTGCCACAAGGCCCATAAGCCCAGGATATGGCATGGCTGGCTGCAGGTGGGACCCCTTTTTCACGGTGGCCAAAAGCAATGACAGGATATTTCTTGATATTTTTTACAATACCATGTATAGTATAAAAAACAATGCATTAAAAATATGTTGTTGTTAGATGTCCCAAAAAATAATTCTCTCTCCACCTCCAGCATTTACACATTGTTTTTTATCCAATGCGTGATAGAATATGGAAAAATTAAAATACGTTTTACAAGGAAAAAATCCATGACAATACAAAAAAATGCGTCAAGGTCTGTCACCATCATGCTGCAAACCCTATTCATGTTAACCGTGATGGCTGATGTGACGACGGCGATGAATATTAAGATTACGCGAAAGAGTCCGGTACAGGAACTCAAAGATGCTACTGATGCAGCAGAAAGCGTTTTTAATAAATATAAAGATCTTCTTAAAAGATTAAAATATCTTGATGGTGTAACAAAAGAAAATTATGAATCCGCATTCATTGATTGGGATTTCATTTATACTCTGGGTGCAGAAAAAGAAATTAATGACGCACTTACAGCAGAATACCAAAAGGCAACTCATCTGAGTTCTCTATTCGATGCGACCAAACCGACCTCTATCCAAAAACTTGGTGATTTCAAATTAGAAGATATGGATGATTTGGCTGGTGCGATCGCAAGGGCAAGCTCTACAACATTCGCAAAGCTGCGCACAAAAGAAAATGTGAAATATGACAGCACGAGTATGAACGGGGAATTTGAACTCGCTGATGCTGCTGCGGCGTTGGCGGCTGTTGGTACTTCTTCTGGTGTAACAGTGGATAATTTGTGTACAAAGTTGGATGCGCAAGCAACAGCAGCAACAGCAGCAGCAGCAGCACCAGGTGCTGTGGTTGCTGCAACCCTTGCCCTAGACACCATTGTGAAGAAGTTTATTCCAGATGTTGCTACAGCTGATTTCACAGCAGGCCATGTGTCAAATGAGACTGATCTTCTGGCCCAGATAAAAAAGGTTATTGATGTTTTGGGGGATGACAAAGATACATTTGAAGGATACATGACAACTGGTTTGAATACATCGCTGACGAAGGCTGCAAGGGCATCTACTGTATTCGGAACTAAAACAAAGGCCGATACACTGGCAGACGAGGCAAGGGTTGCTATACAACAAAAGGTTACTGACCTGTATTCTCTGGAAAAATGGGTAGACGACTATCTGATGGATAATACTAATAATAATGCACTGAAAACATCAGGTGAATTGTTAAACAAACTGTGTGCTATACAAAATCCTAAGGTAAAAGGTAAATTTACTAATAATAAAAACAATAATTTTATCACTACCTTAAACATTGATCTGTCTAGTTTGACGGTCCAGGGTTTAGCCTCCGCTATAGCCGCCACATTAACATCCGATTTTGTACAAGAGCTTGATGCTGCAGAGAAGCAAAGAAATATATCTTTGGTTGCATTAAATGGAGTCAAAGCATCGGCTGTTCAGAAAGTTGCTACTCAAATATCGCAGATAAATGGGAAAAAGATTGCTCTGGTTACGCTACAGAATGATTTGAAAACTCTATTGGAAAACGCGAACAAAGCCGTTAACTTTAAAGATAAAGATAATACTGCTGCTGACGCCCTTGCGGCACTGACCAGTTTTATTGGTGAGATTGGTAATGCTGCTGCTGATAATACTGGAGCAGGTGAAGTAAAAAAGGAAGAGGTTACAGACCTACTGACACAACTGATTGCTGGATTGAAAGAGGTGATTGATGGTACGAAGACGGCAAAATCGGACGCTATTCAATCACTTATTGACGGTGTAAAAACTCCTCTTTCTAAATGGTTAACACAGAAGGATACTCTGGCTAATGCTGCTAATCCTGGTGGTGGTGGTGATGTTGATGCAAAAGCCATTAGTGATAAAATTACTGACAATCTTGATGCAATTAACATAAACGCATTAAATACGGCAGAACAAGAACTTGATGCGGAGGAAAAGAATTTGCTCCCTCTGGAAAAAGCTGCTCAAACAACCAATGAGAGGATCGCGGATCTAACGATCGATGATCCAAAACATGTGATTGCTTCCTTAAAAACCTTTATTGATTTACATGATAAGATTGGTGCAGCAAATGCCACTCCAAATAAAACAAACGTAGAGGCCGTTTCAGATGAGGTGAGGAAACTGTTAAACCCGATAGATGGTATTACAATAAACGCTACTTTTAATAAATTGGATGATGTTACAACAAAAATAATATTCATGGAAAAAATACCAGCACTCAAAGCGACTAAAGGCATTGAACAATTTTTACAGAATCGTACTTCTGGAGGAGATGATGCGTATATCACATTAGAAAAAGCAGGCTTCACAAATGATGAAGTGGCAGAACTTGTTGTTTCTGCCATCAACTCTATTCTTACTGAAATAATTAAGACATTAAAACTTAGCGATGTATTTACACAAACAGATGGTTTGACTACAGGAGGAAAGGAAACCTTAGAATTCTTGAAACCTGGGAAAATCAGTGATTTTCAAAACATTATTCTGGAACCTCTGAATCAAGCTGTTGAAGGTGCGTTGAATGCAGGTGCGGTGAAGGGGGATAGTATCGAGGATGCCGCTACTGAGGTACAAGCATTAGGGCTCTTGGAAAGCTCTGCGGTTGACAAGATGGCAGATAATGCCCTTAACACAGTTTTGGATGATCAATTATCAATATTAGCAGCCAAACTAAGTACGGATGGTAAATTGGCGCTTGGGACTGAGGCTGATACACTGTTGAGTACACTGGGAAGTGCGTTGAAAATAGGAGAAATTAAGAACCCCAACACCTTTTTGCTGAATGCAATACAGAAGGATTTCTCAAGCAATGCGCCCAGCACGTTAACACAACAAGTTGAACAGGACGTTCAGGTTGCTTTTCAGACATTGATAGATGGTTTGATGGATACAGGTGATGGAATTGGTGGCATAGATAGTAGTAAACTCGAACGTTACATTGTCGATATTATGGCAATACTGAATAAAATATCTATAGATGCAGATCCGGTACAATATGCTCAAGCAGCAAGGACTAAGTTGCAACAAGCGAAAAACGCTCTGTATGACGCTTACCAACTTGTAAGCGGTAATAATACTACTTCCGCTATAAATAATTTGAGTAGCCAGTATAGCGCCCAATCTGTTGCCCAAGCTACTGCTAATGCAAATATCGCTAGTATAATGACCCAACTGCAAGCAAGGCCTGCAATGTCCTCTGGATCATCTTCAACTTATCAGACTGTGAATAATACAACACCGGCCACATTGACAGGTGATCAGCTGAAGGAGGTAAAAAGTAGCCTCGATACTTCGTTGACTGCGAATGTGGGTTCGATAAGGAAGGAGATGGTGGATGCGATAAAGAAAGAGGTCGGGGAAATGAAGAAAGATTTCGTGGAGATAAAGAAAAAGGTCACAGAAGGAGTTTCAGGTACATTTTCCAGAAATAAACCGGGTTCTGATAATGGTAGGCCTGGAACCCGCCCTCTTATGCCTCCTTCTGGCAAACAGAACCTTCCTCCTCCTGGCAAACGGAAATTAGATAAAAAAGATAAATACTTGACTCAAGAACCAGGAATTGCCTATGGCAATGCAGATTCGCCATTACAAAGGGTTGATCTTATGCCTCCTTCTGGCAAACAGAAATTAGATAAAAAAGATAAATACTTCAATCAAGAACCAGGAATTACCTATGGCAATGCAGATTCGCCATTACAAATGGTTGAAGATCTGAAACATCAAATCAAGATCAAGGAATTGGAAATAAAAAATCTCTCTGGGAAAAAGGGGGTATTTCGTCAGGTAAAGGTTTTGAATGAAGAAATATCAAAACTGAAAAAAGAGCTGAAAAAAGAGTCTGCGGCGCAGAAGCATAGATCTGCCCAGCAGAAGAAAAAACAACCTGTAAGAACAAGACCTTTGCAAGTGCGTAATAAGTCAGCCAAGAGGTTTTCACGGGAGCGCACGGCATTGCTACCTCCGACACCAGCCCTAAACGCACCCAAGGCACCACCAGCCCTAAGCGTACGCAAAGCACCACCAGTTAGAACTGAAGGCAGCCTGCTACCTCCGACACCAGCCCTAAACGTACCCAAGGCACCACCAGCCCTAAGCGTACACAA
>CANHKV010000013.1 GCA_947461445.1 Holosporales bacterium
GGATCGCCATATGCATTTTACCATTACGGATCAGGCGATTTCTTGGTTGGGGGAAAAGGGGTACGATCCGGCTTATGGTGCGCGCCCGTTAAAGCGTGTGATTCAAAAGGATGTGGTTGATCCTTTGTCGACTCTGGTTTTACAAGGAAAACTCTTTCAGGGATCTTCTGTTCATGTGCACGTGGCCAAAGATCAACTTGTCATTGATCATCACGGGGTGGATCAGAAGACGCCATAGAAATAGGTGTAATCTTGCTGGCGAGAGAGGGTTGTGGGTGTGGTTAAGCCTGCGAGATGATCTCAAGGATTGGCATTTTTTTTGCTTAAAAGGATTGACTTTGCAGGCCAAATTGGTTTAGAAATAAGAGTGCAAGGAGAGGTGGCCGAGCGGTTGAAGGCGCCCGATTGGAAATCGTGTATACAGCTTAACCTGTATCGAGGGTTCGAATCCCTCTCTCTCCGCCAGTTTATTCAAGATTTTATGGTAATAGGGATGAGAACCCGAGCAGAGGGTTCGACTATATGCACAGCATTTAGGACGTTTCATTTTTGAAACGCCCGTAAGGGTGAAGAATCGTTTCAGGCGATTCTGAGTCTTTCCCTCTCTCTCCACCCCAAGACGTCGCTTGTTCCCTACCCCAAGACGTCGCTTGTTCGTTACCCCGTCGCACCTAAAGCGCTGTAATTTAGAAAATAGAATATATATTAAATTTTTATTTACAAAATTTTAAAACACGAGTATATTTTTTATATTTAAAAACTAAAAATCCATATGAAAAAAAATCTAATCGCGGCCATAGGAATGCTGAATATGATTTCAATCAGTATTTTTGCTAACCCAAGTATCCAAAATTCTATTGTTTCAGATCAAAAAATTTCTAACCATCAGGAAAACCCAGGGTTTGTTCCACCAGCTGCGGGCGCGAACGAGGGAATTTTTGATTTTAAAAAGATTTGTGAGCATACACCTGATTATGGCCTAATCAAAGGAAAAAAAGCTGCAATATATGGGTTGCGTATTCGAGCAGTGCAAGAGAATGATCAAAAATTAAAGGAAATGCTCGCTCTTCCCAAAGAAGAATTAGGAAAAATCATAGCGCTTCCAGAAAAAGAAAGAAACAAAAAAATGTCGGATTGGTATGCTGAACTTTACCAAAAAATGGATGATAATCTAGAATTAACAGATGCACTATGTCGTTATACCCACAAGAATAATATATCTATGTATCGTGACACACATTTGTTAAATCCTACGAGTTATGATCGTGAATTTTTAACAGGATTTTATATTCCTGGTGAAGATTCAAGCAGGGATCCTGTCGTTACGGTTCATGGTGGACCTGAGGGAAGCGCGGTTAACATGTTGCCCTTGGGTGTAGAGTTGTCAAAAACAACGGGCCGTAGTGTTATGCTGTATACTCAGCGTGGTTGCGCGGGATCCAGCGCTTCTTTTGATCCTGGAAAAGACAGTTTTACCCAATCTGCGCAAGATTTGGACAAAGTCATTGATGCAACTTTGGCATTATCAGGCAAAAAACAGGTTGTTGTATGTGGATATTCCTTTGGTTCAGCCATTGTGAACGAGTATTTAGGAACCATGGATAAGAATAAGGTTGCCAGCTATATTGCCGCAGGGCCAGCAGAGACCGATCTCACAAGTTCTGTCAGAGTTATTTTAAAGCGTCAGGAGTCAATGGCAAATCATCGGGCAGAAATCAGAAGAGAAAAAAACCCCTTGATTAAAAACAGATTGCGGGAGTGCGTCCAGGTTACAAGATTTTCTGACCTGAACAAAGCACGACAATTTTTCGATGAAGGAGCCAGGAGTGATGCGCTTAGTTTGTTGTATAAAAATGCGATCTATTATCAACATTCCAGGAAAATGCGGTGTCGTAAAAACGGTAATATGGTACAAGATTGGTTAAAAAGGCATAAAGATGGAAAGGATCATGAGGTGTTGAAAAATATTAAAGTCCCCACACTGATTATTGCGGGCGAGCATGACAGTTTAGATCCACAAAGTGCAAAAATCACAGCCGATAAGATCCCACATTCAGAATTATATGTGATGAAAGGTACTGGCCATAGTATGTATTGTGAAAAACGAGAAGAATTTTATTCAAAGGTTAATAACTTTATGGAAGGTGTGGATGCAAGAGAGAAAATCGGCACTGGAAAGGTCAAAAATCTGGAATCGGTGGGTAAAAAACGTGGGATTCAGGACACAAACGCTCTTTCATCATAATGCATGAGGTTCTGTGGAGTCAGAGAACAGACCATCTGGTTTAGGTGGTCTGCAAAAAGATTAAAATCATCCAAAAAAAGTTGTAATTTTGATTGCAACATTTTGCATAGATGCATTCTATAGTGTAAAATTTAATTATACATCATGTGTGATTTTCAGATTATGTTATTAAAAACACCATTTAGATCGGTCTTCCAAGAATATAAAAAAATTTTTGTTTTTATTGCCACGATTCTGATTGCATTCGCGTGTCTTTTTTGGAAAAATTATGGCGTTAAAACACCCGATATTTGGGTTGGCTTTGTGGGTACAAGCGAAAAAGATCCGGATGTGGCGGTGTTACAACGGGCGCTGGCATTGAAAAAGGTTCACGGCATCATTTTATTTGGCCGAAATATCGTAAACCCGAATCAAGTTCGTTCTCTTGTATCCTTTTTAACCCGCAATAATCGCCATATTCCCGTGGCCATTGATCAGGAAGGCGGAAAAGTCAGGCGTTTAAAAGAGAATAATGGATTTTTGGCTTGTGGTGCGATGCGGGCTGCAGCTGATTACCAGGGCAATGTATTGGACATTCAAACCATTCACGAAGCCGCGGCCAAGGAAATGAGCGATTTGGGCATTACTATGGTTTTTGGCCCTGTTGCGGATACCAACAGCAATCCACGTTGTCCCGTTATTGGAGCGCTGGGCAGATCCTTTTCTGATCAGCCAAATCAGGTCACGCATTGCTGTAACGCGGTCATTACTGCTTATGAAAAATATGGATTGATGGCCTGTTTAAAGCATGTTCCTGGACATGGCAGCTCTTTAGAAGACTCGCATAAGGGGTTAACCGATGTCACCTTCACGTGGGACAAGAAAGAATTGGCCCCCTTTATACAGTGTTTTAAGGCCCATCCAAAAGTGGCGATGATGATGTCGCATGTGATGTTGCGCACGAAAGACGGAAAATTTCCTGCCAGCATGTCTAAAAAAGTCGTTGATTTCTTGAGGAAAGAGCTGCTGCATTCTGGGGTTTCTCAAAAACCTTTATTAATCAGCGATGCCTATGATATGAAGGCCATCTGTGATGTTTATACACCAAAGCAATTTTTAAAACAATGTGGCGTGGCTGGCCTTGATGTGGTTCTGTTTTATTGTGCGGATGCATTTAATACAAAATACGCATCGTTGGCTGATTTTTTAAACAAAGAGTTGGGCATCGTGGTCTGAGATTGGTAAAAGATTGATTTAATAGCCCTCTTGGGCTGTTTTTTTTAAAGCCCATTTTGTAATGTTCGAAATATCTTTAACCCTATTCCCAAGTGTGGTGCACAAGGCAATGAACCCAGCCTGTGTGCCTGATTTTTGGTTTGCAGCTCTCTCTTTGCCCGTTTTACGCTGTTAGAGCAGATCTCGCATCACAAAAGGAGTGATTTTTTGTGTCTTCCATCACAGTATGGGTGCCATAGGCGTAAGTTTTTATCCTGGATCAGCACAGCTGCTCTGCCCGATCATGCCATAACCCTGTTGGGTTCACTGTTGTGGCTAAAGAGGTGCACCGTTGTGGCTTCAAAATCTACAGGGGTTGCTGCTGTGCTTTTAAACTGTGCAGGGTCACACTGTTGTGGAGTAAATCTTGGATCTATGGTACGCCCTTTTTCCAAAAGAGATAGGCCTGTTATTCAATGATTCTGTACATGGGGTAGAACTGTAAAGAGGTGCACCGTTGTGGCTTCAAAATCTACAGGGGTTTCTGCTGTGCTTTTAAACTGTGCAGGGTCACACCGTTGTGGAGTAAATGTTGGATCTATGATGCACCCTTTTTCCAAAAGAGATAGGCCTGTTGAATGATTCGTGTTTCTTTTTTAAGGTGATGCACACCACAAAATTCTTCTCGTCACTCATTCGATGTGATGGGGTTCCAGAGGGGGAAAGAGGTTTTACGGGTAAGTTTTGATCAATCATTGTTTGGAAAAGTCTGTGGCCTGAAAGGGGGAATACCCCTCTTGGGCTGTGCATTGCGAAACAAGACGCCGATACAAAATAAAAATGGCGCGGAAAGGTGGAAAGGGTTAAAAGAGAAATGGCAGAAAGAAATCCCCAGAGTACATTAACAGCGTAACATCTGATGATCTCGTCGTTCTGTGTCCAACACTTGGAATAAGTCCGTAATGCCAGCAACGGAATTAATCACGGGAAAAGCAACAAGAAAGGGCTGAACCGCTTTCAAAAAGACGGCTCTGGCTGCAAGCAAGCGTTTTTTCTCTTCTAGAGACATTTTCTTTGATTCTGCCAACCGGTGATTAACCGCAAATAGAAAGAGAGAGTGGGTATAGCCAAATCGTAATACTTGTTGTAAAAAAGCATTATTAGGAACAGCAACGATGCGCTGGAAAATAAAGTCCAATGGCGTCAACAGCGTATTCAGGTGAGAATCGTCATTTCTATGAGGAGCACAACGACAACAGTCAAAATGGGACAAAAAAACCGTAATCAAAAAAATATAAACAAAAGCAAAACGGTTTATTGGATAAAAAACCTTCGCCAGGCGTTTTTTCTGTAATAAAAATAGACCCTGACTCATTGCACTATGCAGCATTAAACTGGCGTTCTGCAAAAGACCAATTCATGACATTTTTTAATACAGATTCCACATGATCTTTACGGCGATTTTTATAATCTAGGTAATAAGCATGCTCCCACACATCAACAATGAACAGAGGGTGATCGGCAGAATTTAACCACACGGGATCTGCATTACCGGTTTTTCTGATGGCAATTTCATGATGTTCGGTACGCACCAACCATGCCCAACCACTGCCAAATTGTGACGTTGCCGCAGTCAACAGATCTGTTTCAACCTTTTCAAATCCACCAAAAGCCTTAATGGCGTCAAAAAATGCACCTTGTGTAGGGTGTTTTGATGTTGCAGGGGCACAAAGACTTTTCCAATAAAAATTATGATTCCAAATCTGGGCAGCATTATTGTAAATACGCTGATCTGGGCTGGTATGGCTGTGCACAATCAGATCCTCTAAGGAATATTGTTCATGCTCTGTACCCGAAATCAGACCCAAAAGTACCGTTTCATAACCTTTATGATGCTTTTCATAATGAACATCTATGGTTTCTTTTGAAATGTATGGGGCCAGGTCATCCGCTTGAAATGGCAATTCAATAACGTAACGATTGGTGGGGATAGACATGGGAAAAAACATTCATTTTGCACCCTTCAAGGGTAAAACTTTTTTTGTGTAAAATCAAGGGCTTCTCTATTGTTTTGGCTTGCTTGCACCCAGAATGGGGTGCCGCATCGTTCATCATGTTACAGCCTGAAAGGGTTGCACATTGAGTATCATATTCCAGTGGCTGGTAAATTCTGCATTCACCACCGATTCAATGATTTCCCCATTGCGTGTGTCGGTCCAATAGACCTTATTGCCCGATGCATCCTGATGGCTTGGTGCATCACCACCATGGCCACTATACGCCAGGAGAGATCGTTGTAAGCATTGCATAGGATCCTGACCGTGGATCTGGGGTTTGGAACAATCTCCATGGCCCATCATGGCAAAATGTCGCCCCCCTGAAATAGGTGAAGCCATCCACAATTGCTGCATGCCGGTATGCCTGTTAAACAGATACTTGCGCCCATCTGGCATCAGAATGGTCATTGACTCCTCTGTTTCCTCCCAATCGATTTCTGGAAAGCGGTCTAAATGCTGCTGCCAATGGGCCCAAGTGGACTGAACAAGAGATTTAAAACGATTCGTATGCATGATGTACTCGGGGATTGAGGAGGAGAGGGTGAGGGTTAGGCAGCAGATGCATTGTTGTTAAGGTCAGAGGCATACAATGAAGAGCTCGATTTCTGTCTCATATCATCCTTATGTTGGTCACCTTGCGCTTCTATGGCTGGCCTTTCGTACGTTACTTTTTTAACGTGAACCGTCTCTATTTTTTCCTTGGTTTTTTCATACCCTAAAATATTTTCAATGGTGTTTAATTCTTTCAACATAGCATATTTCTCTTGTGCCATATGATCATGATCGCCATTTTTTTTCACTCCCTGAATCAGGCGCATAATTTTTTTAGAAGAATCAAGCAAAACATCAAAGTTTGATTGTTCAAAATTCAAAACACACTTTTTTGGATCATGATATTTTTTATGCAGTTCCATGAATTCTACCAGCTCTTTTTTCAAGATAGTTTTTTCTTTTTTCATACATGTAATGTAACGCTCCAAATCATTGGCAAAACTTTCTAGTTTTGGATCAGATTTAGGGTCTGCTAAAAACAGACTGACCTGGTTAATGAATTCTTTTCCGGATGATTCAATATCTGGAATTTTCTTTAAAGGAACAGTGACAACTTCACGGTTTGATGTGGGATAGTCGTAACACATGGACAGAGGTAATACACGGCACAGAACAGACTTCATCGCTTCTGCTGAATTATTGCGCATGGATGTCAGCGAAGGTTCGATTTTTATATTAATTTTCTTTTCTTTTAAATAAAGGTCAACATTTTTATTGCTGTCAATTTGCAATTTAGAATTAGAAAGGTTTGTGTATTCTTGTCTTTTCGAATGAGTAGGGATGCTTTTTTTGACCCTATGATGGTTGGCGGTTTTTTTGGATTTTTTGTTGGTTTTTTTTGTTTTACCAAATTTTCTATTCTTAGCGCCACTGCCATCTTTTTTTACTGTTCTATCTTTTGTTCTCCTATTAACAGATTTATTATTTTCAGCAGGTTTCTTCTTTTTTTTAAAAAACCCCAAAATGGCCTGTGTTTCCATGATCGGATAAGATACGCAAATAAAAGCCAATAAAAGTTGGAAAACTTTTAATTTTCCTAGTGTTTTGAAATATTTTTTTGTCATAAACTGGGCTAATAATACACACTTTAAATATTGCTTTAATGATACCAGGAAGATGATGGGCGGAGCAAGGGGCCGACTATGGTGAGTGGTGGCCCAAAAAATACGGCATTCTATACCATATCCAACAGTGCCGTTTCCACAATGGCGCGCAAACCTCTGGCTCCTGTTTTCCATGGAATGTTTTCAGCAATGGTCACCAACGCTTCTGTCTTGAATTTCAAGTTTTAACACATCCATAAAACATTCTAATTTCCCGTAATGCTGCTGGTTCAGCGTGCTCAAAACCCAATGCTGTTGTAAGACGGATTTTTCAGACTTCGGGTACAGTAAACCATCCCATTCCAGTCTATCCCATTTGCCTTGATGCTGCCGGTTTAATCTGCCTAAACCCCAGTGCTATTGTAAGGCGGATTTTTCAGACTTCGGGTACAGTAATCCATCCCATTTCCCCTAATGCTGCTGGTTCAATCTGCCCAAAACCCAGTGCTATTGTAAGGCGGATTTTTCAGACTTTGGGTACAGTAATCCATCCCATTTCCCCTAATGCTGCTGGTTCAATCTGCCCAAAACCCAGTGCTATTGTAAGGCGGATTTTTCAGACTTTGGGTACAGTAATCCATCTCACTCTAATCTATCCCATTTGCCTTGATGCTGCCGGTTCAATCTGCTCAAAACCCAATGCTATTGTAGGACGGATTTTTCAGACTTTGGGTACAGTAATCCATCTCACTCTAATCTATCCCATTTGCCTTGATGCTGTCGGTTCAATCTGCTCAAAACCCAATGCTGTTGTAAGACGGATTTTTCAGACTTTGGGTACAGTAAAGTTTTAATTTTGAAGGTAGAATATTGCCAATCAGCACGATAAAGGATAATGACAGATGTATCAAAATTTTGATTACACCTTGACCAACGAATGCGGAACGGTCTAAAAAACCTTCAGACCAACAATCGTAGATTTCAGAATCGTCATGAACTACCCCATAAAAAACCAGATTATAATGAGCACATTCCGTACAAGAGATTTCAGATGAATCAATGAAAACAGGCTGTAAAATACGATGTATCTGATTTTATCCTATTCAGCCAGCCTATTCAGATTTTACTAGGGCCATCGAAATGCCCTAGTATACAATTTTACCCCTTTCTCAGCATTTCTTTCGATGGTGTCTTCTTTTCCAATGCGCTGTCTTTATTGGTATCTGTCGCGTGTGCCGCATCAGAATGGGTTACCAGTATGGGGGGTTTATTTTCCAAAATGGTTTTTTCTGTAACAATGACCTCGGATACATCTTGAGTGGACGGTAAATCGTACATCGTATCCAACAGAGCCGTTTCCACAATGGCGCGCAAACCTCTGGCTCCTGTTTTCAACTGAATGGATTTTTCAGCAATGGCCACCAAGGCTTCTGTCTTGAATTTCAAATCTGCACCATCCATACGAAACAGGTGTGCATATTGTTTAACCAATGCATTTTTAGGTTCGGTTAAGATTTTTACCAGAGCCGAAGAGTCCAGATTAGATAACGAAACGATGACAGGCAAACGACCCACAAATTCTGGGATAAGACCGTATTTCAACAAGTCTTCTGGCTTAACATCCTCTAGAATTTGCCCCTCTGTCCGATGGTCGGATTGGGTTAATGTGGAGGTAAAACCAATGCTTTGGCCGCGGTTGCGGTTGGATACGATCTTATCCAAACCTGAAAATGCACCGCCACAAATAAACAAAATATTGGATGTGTCAATCTGAACAAATTCTTGCTGAGGATGCTTTCTTCCACCCTGAGGAGGCACAGATGCTACAGTTCCTTCCATCATTTTTAACAAGGCTTGCTGAACGCCCTCACCAGAAACATCCCGCGTAATGGATACATTTTCAGACTTTCTAGCAATTTTATCAATTTCATCAATATAAACGATGCCGCGCTGGGCCTTTTCCACATCATGAGAAGAGGCTTGTAACAGTTTTAAAATAATATTTTCCACGTCTTCGCCCACATAACCGGCCTCGGTCAACGTGGTGGCATCAGCAATGGTAAATGGCACATCCAAAACTTTTGCCAATGTTTGCGCCAGTAATGTTTTTCCGCACCCCGTTGGCCCGATCAGCAAAATGTTGGATTTTGTCAATTCAATGGAATCATCTTCTCTGTTCTGAATGCGCTTATAGTGATTATAAACCGCGACAGACAACACACGTTTTGCCCGATCTTGACCAATCACATACTCGTCCAAAATCTTTGAAATCTCATGGGGATTGGGCAGACTGATCTTGCCTCCATCTCCTGACAAATTCTGTTTTTTTTGCTCTTCTTTTAAGATGTCTCCACACAAATCAATGCATTCGTTGCAGATAAATACTGTTGGCCCTGCAATAAGTTTTGTGACTTCGTATTGACTTTTTCCGCAAAAAGAGCACCGAAGAAGAGATTGACTGTCGATCGTTTTTGCCATTCTTACTCTCTTTCAAAAAAAACATGTTCTAGATTATTATGACACAAAGCCATAAATAAAGGATGATTCTTGAAAAAAATCATCCATTTTTTCCCACAGTGTCACTGGATGCTCCCGCTTTTAAATTGCTCATCAAATCACTGCGATTAACAACAACTTGATCAATAAGACCGAAATCCAATGCGCGTTCTGGAGAGAAAAATTGATCGCGATCCGTGGCATCAGCAATGACGTCAAAGGTTTGTCCTGTATGATGGGACAAAATAGCATTTAAACGCCGACGAATGTCCAATATTTCATTGGCATGAATTTCTATATCGCTGGCTTGACCGCGAAATCCCCCCAAAGGCTGGTGAATCATAATGCGAGAATTGCGCAAACTGTATCGTTTTCCCTTGGCACCACTGGCCAACAGCAAGGATCCTGCCGAAGAAGCTTGACCCAAACACACCGTCACCACGTCCGGTTTGATATAATGCATCGTATCATAAATGGACAGAGCAGAAGTCACCACCCCACCAGGAGAATTGATGTACATAAAAATATCTTTTTCCGGAGCTTCTGCCTCTAAAAACAACAACTGAGCACAAATTACTGTGGACATATGGTCGTCAATAGGGCCTGTTAAAAAGATAATGCGCTCTTTTAACAACCTAGAGTAGATATCAAACGCCCGCTCACTGCGACCGCTTTGCTCTACCACCATAGGGATGAGATGGCTCATATGGAATCCTCCGCCGCACCAAACAGACTCTTCAGCCCATCAAAAGAGACTTCTTTGTCTTCTATTGTGCATTGACCCGACATCCAATCCAGAGCTTTTCTTTCTTGGATTTCGCTAGAAATTCGATCCACGACATTCTTGTTTCGTCTTAAAAAGCCGACAACTTCGTCAATGGACCGCCCCTCGCTTTGCGCCATGGCCTTGGCGTAGGCAAACAATTCCCCATCAGAAACGGAAAACCGCTGATCACGAACCACTTTTTGAATGACACAGTTGGCACGAACCCTGGCCAAAGCCTTTTCAGCAAGCACAGAATCCTGAACAGAATCCATCGTGTTGGACGAACCCACAGAATCCCCGTCCGTGGCATCGCCAGATGGAGCAGAACCCAACGCTTTCCTCTCTGCGTCACGCTTTAGGGCGCTTAGGGCAGACTCCATCCAAGAGGCAGGCACATCAAAAGCCTGAAAAGTACCCAGCTTTTTCTTCAGACTGTCGCGTAAAATCATACCAGATAAAACCTCGCCAGAATCGACCAAGGACTTACGTACCACTTCACGCAACGCATCCAAGGTCTCAAAGCCCTGAGATTTTGCAAATTCTTCATCGGCCTGATGGGGAACGGTCTGACGAATTTCGCGAAAGTTAATCTTAAAATTGACTTTTTTACCCGCCAAGCTCTTGTCTGGGAAATCTCCAGGAACTTTTATTCCCTCACTGACAACATGCCCCTCTGTGATGCCTTCCAACGTTTTCTCGAACTCTTCTGGCAAAGTGTTGCTGCCCAACTGAAAGGATCCGCCCATTTCTTTTATTGTGCCATCTTTGTGGGTATACGTCATGGTATAAACCAGCGTGTCACCAATGGCGGCTGGACGCTTTTCATCCAAAGCAACAGATGTCATAACGCGCCCAGCCCGCTCTGCCATACTGACATTAACTTCTTCCTCTGTGGGAACAGGAATGCAACGGTCTAAATGCACATCTTTCCATACAATGTCGTCCATTTCTGGAGCAAAAACAGCATGAACTTTAATGTCTAGGTCAACCAAATCACTCAAAGAAGAACCCGTAAAAGGGTTTTCTATCTGATAACCCAGAGGCGCACCCAATGGTTTATCCCCAATGATTTCATCAGCTGCGTTTAAAACAGCCTTATGGACAACGGCATCAATGGCCTGTTGACCTCTTTCTTGAAACAAAAGGGAAGGGGGAATCTTTCCAGATCGGAACCCATGTTTTTTGACCTGATGAGATTGCGACAAAAGCTCTGTTAAAACATCGCGCTCTAAGTCACTTTTAGAAAGGGTGAGCAAAACTTCTTTTTCAAGACGCTCGTTTTTTAAAACACGCATACGATCCCCATTGTTATGAAACTTAACTTACCATGGTACGGGCAGAGGGACTTGAACCCCCAAAGCTGTGAAGCCACCAGGACCTAAACCTGGCGTGTCTACCAATTCCACCATGCCCGCTCTTGATGCCATTACATTGTATCTGAAAAAAATCAATTAGTCAGCCAATAATCGGTGGATTCTGACAAAAATATCAGAAAATTTTTAAATGCCTGCTCTATGTTTAAAACAAACGGACGTGCATCAGGGGCTGTACAGTGATCCGATGAAAACGTACACTGTTCTTGATTGTTAAATACATAAAAAGCAGAAAGTCAGATATGAGCGAATCTGTAAACGACAGCTTAAGCGGACATTTTATGGTGGCATTGCCCGGGTTAAAAACCGAAGTTTTTCAAGAAGCCGTCATATTTATTTGTCACCATGATTCCAGTGGAGCCATGGGGTTGGTGATCAATCAACCCATTAATGGCCTTGATCTGGCTGATATTATGCATAATCCCATTAGCCAAAATGATGAGGATTCCGATCCTGAAATTTTTTGGGGTGGTCCTATTAATATGGACCAAGGATTTGTTTTACATTCTTCTGAAGTCAGCGGATCCAGCACCCTGTCTGTCAATGATGATTTGTCCGTTACTCCCCATTTTGATATGCTGGATGGATCGGAAAACGATTCACCTGCACCCCAATTCTATAAAGCCATTTTGGGCCATGTGGCTTGGAAATCAGGAGAGCTGGAAAAAGAATGGGCTGAAAATGAGTGGATTGCGATTCCGTATCGCAAAGAATTTATCTTTGATGCAGATCCCGATCATCAATGGCATGATATTCTAGCCGATTGCGGTATTTCTTCTAGTCGACTTTCACCTTATCAGGGTCGTTTGTAACATCATCTGTTTTTTGCAACAAAATAAACCGTATTTTATTTTATTTTTATTATAATAAAATTTGAATTTTTGAATTATGGTCTTTTATTTTGCGCTTTTACTTTATTGCAAAGATTTTTCATCTGTTTTTCATGGCTGCATCCGTGATGGGGGCACTGCTGTATGAACCCAGTGACACAACGCCCAGCGAACTGCGTGAACAGATCGATGTGCTGTCATGGCAAGAGCCCCTAATTCATAGTCATCCGCATCTGATACAGACAACCGCACCTAATAAAATTAGATCTCTTATGGAGGTGTGGCATAAATCATCAAATTTAAATCAAACCCATTTAAAAGATTTTATGTTTGCCCCAGATAAATTCAGTATAAGGGCATCGAACAATTCTTTTTTGAATCACCATGTCGTAAAAAGTACAGGCATACCGTGGGCGTATACCTTTGGCAGGGCAACGGATGGATCGGCCTGGGTTTTCTTGTACCAACAAAAACTCAGCGAAGGCAATTATTTTCGGGACAGATTGTATTACAATAAATTGGGTGAAATATTATGCAAACGCATGGGTATTGTGTATTTAGGCAGTGATTCTGGAATTTTTCAACGTAAAGAAACCTTTGACATGTTGTTAAATGTATATGATCTATCCATTAAAAAGAAACTGGATGAAACCTTTGAATTTGATCGACGTTACCATCATGCAGGTCGTAAAGAGCTGATTCGAACAAAAAGTGGATTCGAGTATCGCCATGGGATTGATGTTGGAAATGGACAAGGTTTGCAATATATCGGTAATGGCAGGAATCTAGAAAATGTTGCCCAATTGCTGTCTAGAAAAACAAAACCTAGTTCCACTGGGATCGGTGCAGGTTCTGGTGGTGCAAGCTTTGAACATGGTAAAACAGATCACCAATCAGCCCAAAAGAAATCGATTCAAGCAATCAAAAAAACGACCCACCACAATCCTTCGGGTCTGCCAACTGTTTTGGATATACCGCATATTGATAAAAAATACCTGCTATCACCCGATTACATTATTCATGTGGTGTAATCATCGGCAGGCGGGTGAATGGTCTTATTAGACCATCTGCGCGATATAGATTCGATATATATTGATGATAAGCGGTCCCCCGGATGATTGTGAAAAGCCCACAAGACGTGACCTTATCGGTATAGAACAGATCAGGGGGGCTGATGGAATGCTGTTGCTAGACAAGGTGTTTGGAAAAGAGAAGGGCGTATATTATACTGTATCTGATCGATCAAATGGGGGCTGAGATATGAAACCTTGGGGCCATATACACGATACATCCACACCAAAACCCGCAGATGTGGATTTTTTAACACAAAAAATCAATCAAGAAACCCCTGAATGTGGTTCTGCCTATCCTTTTACATTTTTTATACGGAATGAGCAGAATGAAATCATAGCAAGCTGCAACGGGAGTATCATGTTCGGCAGTATTTATACCGATCAATTATGGGTACATCCCGATCATCGTAAAAATGGTTTGGGGCAGCAATTGATGAAAGCGGTCCATGATTATGGGCGCACGTGCCAATGTTCTATGAGTACCGTTGCCACGATGGATTTTCAAGGCGCAAAAACATTCTATGAAAAATTGGGATACGTCACTGATTTTGAAAGGCACGGGTATACGGGTGGTTCTAGCTGCCATTTTATGAGGAAAGCGTTATAAGAGATAAAATCACACAAACAACGCTGACTTCGGAACTAAAGGCGTCGATCTACGAAGCTTTTGCAAAACATTCGATTGATTCTGTGGGATTTGATGGTTTAGCACAAGAGCCAGTAGCATTCGAGATCATGGAAAATGACGTATCTCTTGGAGTGGTTGTTTGCCAATTATTTTGGGGCAATGTACATATCAAATCCTTACTGACCAACAAAGAGCATCGTGGGCGGGGTATAGCGAGAGCTTTAATGGAACATGTCTTTAATTTTGGCAAAGAGAATGGATGTCATTTTGCATTTGTTGAAACAATGAGTTTCCAAGCTCCGGAATTTTATCAGAAGCTTGGATTTGAAATCGAACTCAAGAGAGATGGTTATGCAGCATGCACCTCATTTACTATTTAAAGAAGGTGTTATGATAAAGATTGAAAACCATTACGCCCTGGCTGAAGCACTCTGCCGCAAAATGACACCCCCTGAATTGGGATACGTAAGTGATTTTAAAAGGCCAGGATATGCGTGTGGTTCTCGGTGTATCTTTTTAAATCGGCCCTTGTAATGTTTAAAGTGGATTGGGAAAAAACAAGCATCACATACCCTTGTGTCAGATCTCATGGGGCCAGAAGGTATGGTGGATCATATGGTAGAAAAAATGGTGCGCCTGGCTTATCGGGATAAAAAAATTACTACTTCTGGCACAAACACACCCCCCATGGCTGCGCCATAGATCTCCCTCTATTGAATATCAAAATTTAATTTCAATACGATATAATATTGCAATAAAAAATATTACTTCGATGTTAATGTGCTGTTTTTACTGTTATATTCCATCTTTTTTCATCATCAGAAATTTTCCCTCAATTCTGATCAAGGGTTTAATCATAGGCATCATTTTTGATGCGCATTGGGTTGTGGCCAAAAACGATCCACCCCCATTAACGCCACAGGCACTCGTTAACGCTGCAGCAGCACAAATAGGCAAAACGATCCTGTATGACCCATATTACAGAAAAATATCTTTTCCTTTGGGTGATGTGCCGATGAAAACAGGTGTGTGCAGCGATGTCATTATTCGCGCATTTCGTGTTTTCGGCATCGATTTACAAAAAAATGTGGCGGAAAGCATTGCCCTTAACCCTGCTTTGTACAAAAAACACCTCACAAAGGGGCGCCGTGATACCAACATTGATCACAGGCGTGTCAAGATTTTATCCATCTACTTCAAGAAAAAAGGCTGGGAGAAAAAAACACGCGCCTACACAGCAGGAGATATACTTGTTTTTGACCTAGGATATGGGCAGTGGCATATTGCACTGGTCAGTTCTCGCAGATCTGCAGATAAAAAACGCTTGCTGATCATTCACAATATCGGCATGGGGGTGCAAGAAGAGGATGCCATAAATGCTTTTACGCTATTGCACCATTTTAGACCTGGGTTTAGACCTTCTAAACCTACCCCTCAACCTGCACTGTGAATTATTTTCGTCATCTTTTGACCATCATTATACCCCTGGAGCATCTTTGAAATGGTGTGTGTCTAAAAATTTCTTTACGCTGGGATAAAATACATCCATATCTTATCAGAGTTAAGTCCCATGCAAAAAATAGATCGTGTTGAAAACTTATGACGCTAATTGGCCGAGTGCGTTTGAAATAGAAGCTAAAATTATCAAAGAAGCTTTAGGTCATAATTGTTTGGCGATTCATCATATGGGATCCACTTCAGTACCAGGACTTGTGGCTAAGCCAATGATCGATATGATCCCTGTCGTTCAGGATATTACTGAGGTTGATCATTATAACGCCGCCATGGAAGCTCTAGGATACAAAGCTATGGGAGAATATGGGATTTCGTTGCGTCGTTATTTTCAAAAAAGATTAGAACATAGCAAAGAATCCTTAGGACATAATTGTTTGGCGATTCATCATATGGGGCCACTTCAGTACCATGACTTGTGGCTAAGCCAATGATCGATATGATCCCTGTCGTTCAGGATATCTCTGAGGTTGATCATTATAACACCGCCATGGA
>CANHKV010000014.1 GCA_947461445.1 Holosporales bacterium
CCAACCATTGTTCCAGCCCAATGGATCTGCGTTGTGCCCAGGTACCACCCCTTATGCCAGCGGGTGCGCCACAACACCTGTACCCTTAACTCCAATAACCCGAGCACGCACCATTTGCAATGGCTGCACAGGTTCGGAAAAATGCACATCGGTAAAATCATCGCTGTGGCCACGGGCAACATTTTCCGCCAAAACATTGATGGTCGTTCCTATTTTTTCTGTTAAAAATTGGCCCAAAACCTCTTGACCCACCACACGCAAGCGGGCAGCTCGATCCTTGATTACCTCTGGCGCAATTTGATTGGTCATACGGGCAGCAGGTGTTCCAGGTCTTTTTGAAAAGGGAAACACATGCAAATGGGTCAATGCACACTGATGCACCAGATCTATGGTCTCTTGAAACATTTCTTCACTCTCGCCAGGAAAGCCGGTGATAAAATCTGCCCCCAAAGCGATTTCTGGCCTATGTTTTTTCAGATTTTGACATAACGCAATGGCTTGCTCGCGATCATGCCGACGCTTCATCGCCCTTAAAATGGTGTTGCTGCCCGCCTGCAGACTGAGATGAATATGGGGCAATATTCTGGGATCTTCTGTAATGATTTGGAATAAATCGTCATCCACCTCCATAGAATCCAAAGAGGACAATCGGACCCTTTGCAAATCCGGCAAGGCATCCAATAATCCACCGATCATACCCCCCAATGTCAGTCCTTCATCCTGATAAGAGGTTAAATCCACCCCCGTCAGAATGATTTCCTTTACACCAGAGGTCAAAAAATTCTGAACCTGAGGAATCAGCAAGCGTAATGGCACGCTGCGACTGCGCCCCCTGGCCAATGCAATGGTGCAAAACGTACAGAAATGATTACACCCATTTTGAACCTGGATAAAGGCCTTGACCTGCCCCGCCACAGGATGAACAAGGGGCACCTGGTCCACCACCGTTTGTGCCACTGGTCCCACTTGAACCCTGTTCCCACTGTCGGGTTTAAAATTTGATGGATCCGCCTTGGCGTCATTGCCCAAAACGCGATCGATTTCTGGCATAGTGGCAAATACTTTTGGTCGCAACTGCACAGCGCATCCCGTCACGATAATATAGGCATCGGGATTTTCTCGCCTTAACCGTCGAATGGTTTGTCGTGCTTGACGCTCTGCTTCATTGGTCACTGCGCAGGTATTGACGATAATGGCATTGGCCATTTTTTGCTCGTCTGCCCACGTTTTCATGACTTCTGATTCGGCCGCGTTCAATCGACAGCCCAAAGTTACCACGCGCGCAGATGTCATTACAGCACATAATTGATAATTGATCCCTCTAACGGTATCCTTTTTTCAACAATGACTCAAGTCAGGACCCCATTTTATTGTCAGGACGCGGCCATAACGAACGCCTTTGCGCATTGGTAAAAAATCAGTTAAAATTATACAGATATTTTTGACTTTCCCATTCTTTTGTTGCACCTGTTACGCCCATGTTGGACATTCTTTTCTCTTGATCATTTAAACTGATCATGCACCAATCCGCTTTACATCAACAGATGTCCAGTTTGAATGCTGCTCAATCCCAGGCTGTGATGGCCCCATTGCAGGATATGCTGATTTCAGCTGGCGCCGGAACAGGAAAAACCCGAGTCCTGACCCTGCGTTACGCCTACTTGGCACTGGATCACAACATTGACCCAAAAACCATCATGGCCGTGACCTTTACCAACAAGGCCGCCAATGAAATGAAACGGCGTTTATACGATCTTTTTCCAGTAAAAAACCTGTGGATTGGGACGTTTCACAGTTTGGGGTTACGCCTGTTGCGCCATCACGCCGAATTAATCGGCCGCAGATCAGATTTCAGCATCCTAGACACCCACGATCAAAATGCATTGATGCAAAAATTGATCAAGGCCACAGGATCGACTAAAACCTATACGCCCCGCATGATCTTGCCCATCATCAGTGGATGGAAGCATCGATTGTTGTCCCCTGATGAGGTCTTGCACCCCCCTGTTCCCTTTTATTTAGAAATGTACCGAGCCTATCAAGCCCACTTGGTTCAGATGAATGGCCTGGATTTTGATGATTTAATCATGTGCAGCCTGGGCCTGTTACGCCATCATCCTGACATTGTGGAATCCTGTGGGTTTCAACATATTTTGGTGGATGAGTACCAGGACATTAACAGCATGCAGTATGGGTGGTTGCGCGCACTGTGTCGATGCGATACCAAGGTTTTTTGTGTCGGTGATGACGATCAGTCCATTTACGGGTGGCGCGGGGCCAGCATTGATAAAATTCTGAAATTCAACCAAGATTTTCCATCGGCCGGTCTGTTATGTCTAGAAGACAACTATCGTTCTACGCCGCATATTTTATCAGCGGCCAGCCATTTGATTGGACACAATTCCGCCAGACATGGCAAAATATTGCGGACACAATCGGTATCGGGTGAAAAGGTTGCCATTCAGGGGTTGTGGGATAGTGGCGAAGAGGCCACCTTTATTGCCGATAAAATTATGGTCTGTGCCCGGGCGGGGATTGCGCTGTCCACCATGGCCATTTTGGTCAGAACTGGTGCCCAAACGCGGGAATTCGAGGAACGATTTGTTCAGCAAAATATCCCCTATTATTTGGTGGGCAACACACGATTTTACGACCGTTTGGAAATTCGCGATGTGGTGGCCTATTTACGTGTTGTCCACTCTGAAACGGATAATTTGGCCTTTGATCGCATCATTAATACCCCAAAACGCGGCATTGGTCCCAGCACCATGGACACATTGTATGCTCTGGTGCCAGAACATGGGGGATCTCTGGAACGTGCCGCCAGAGCCCTGTGCAGCACCCTTAAAGACGGGGTATTGTCGCGCAGTTTAAAGGCTTTTTTATCCATGGTCAGCGCATGGCGCCTGTGTTTAAGTACGATCAATTTAAGTCAATTAACCGAACGCATCATCGCCGATTCCGGTTATGCCCAGATGTGGAAAGAGCAAGGCATTCAGGGCCAAGCCCGCATGGATAACATCATAGAACTGATGAAAAGCATCGACCATTTTGCCACCTTGGGTGAATTTTTAGACCATGTCAGTTTGCTGACAGAGGTAAACGATGATGAAAAAGACGAAGGCATTGCCATGATGACGTTGCATGCGGCCAAAGGATTAGAATTTGATCATGTGTTTTTACCCGGGTGGGAGGAAGGTCTCTTTCCCCACATCCGTTGCATCGAGGAACAGGGCAAAAAAGGCATAGAAGAAGAGCGCCGCTTGGCTTATGTGGGATTAACACGCGCTAAAAAAACCAGTACCATCAGTTTTTGTTGGAATCGAAAAGGGCATCAGGGATTTTCCCCATCCTCGCCATCGCGTTTTATTCAGGAATTACCTGCTGATGATGTGGTCATGACGTTAAAGTTAAAACATAATGCCCAAGATGCCTCTGTTGACGAGCAAAAACGCGTGATGCACAGTGTATTTGGTGCAGGCGTGGTGCAAACAAAAATCGGCCACATGGTTTCCGTATTATTTGAAAAACATGGTCTGAAAAAAGTCATCGATCGATTTTTAAAATTCATATAACCCCATGATGCCAAAACCACCCACAGGGACCCATGTGATGACCAACCTGACAGATCTGCCCGCCATGGCCCATCATTTTCCTGACCATTTTCATATCGACCATTTGGCCAAAACTGTTCCACAGGGGCCATTTTTAGGCATCGATTGGGGCACATCTCGTGTGGGCATTGCCTTGTCTGATCCGGACAACACCCTGTCCATGCCTCTGAAAATTGTGCCGACGGGGGGGGCTCTGCGCGGTGCGTTATCCCAATTATGGAAGGATTACGCCATCAAGGCCATTGTGATGGGTTGGCCCATGCATCATACGGGTGAACCCAGCACCTTATGCGCCCCCATTTTACGCCTAGCCACACGCCTGTACAACGATCATGGTTGGCCCATTGCCCTATATGACGAGCGTTTTACCACCCAAGGTGTGGCCGCCTTTTTACATCAACCCAAAGCAGTCATTGACGATCATGCCGCTGCACTTATGCTTCAAGGAGCCATTTTTCGATGGAAAACAATCACCTCTCCGCCCTGCCCTTACACAGCGATTCGACCATCACCGTTATAGGCGCTCGCGAACACAACCTAAAAAACATCAATGTAACCTTGCCCAAAGGCGATCTTATTGTCTTTACAGGGCCCAGCGGGTCTGGCAAGAGCTCTTTGGCCTTTGATACCCTGTATGCCGAGGGCCAGCGTCGTTATGTCGAGAGCTTATCCGCTTATGCCCGACAATTTTTAGACCAAATGTCCAAACCCGATGTGGATCGCATTGATGGATTATCGCCCGCCATTTCCATCGATCAGAAAACCACGGCCAACAATCCCCGTTCCACCGTGGGTACGGTAACAGAAATTTATGATTATTTGCGCTTGCTTTTTGCACGCGTTGGCACGGCATATTCTCCCACCACCGGTTTGCCCATTTCCCCTCAAACGCGGCCTCAAATGATTCAACGCATTGAAAAAATGCCTGAAAACACCCGTTACATGCTGATGGCCCCCATTGCGCGCAGTGAAAAGGGGGAATTTCGCAAGGAGCTGGAAGATTTACGTAAACGGGGGTACCAACGGGTACAAATCGATGGTGTCATTCATGAATTGGATGGTGTGCTGCCCATATTGACCAAAAACAAACGTCACACCATCCATGTGGTGGTCGATCGCTTGGTGCAAAATGATCAAGAGGACACCCGTGCCCGTTTAATGGCCAGTTTGGAAACGGCACTGGCTTTGGGTCGAGGCATTGTGGTCATTTCACCTGTTCCATCGCCCGATGATGCGCATCAAATAGAGCCTTTTACTCTGTCATCCCAATTTTCTTGTCCAGAATCGGGATTTACCCTGGAAGAAATCGAACCTCGACTGTTTTCTTTTAACAATCCTTTTGGTGCGTGTCCAGCGTGTTCTGGTTTAGGCGTACCAGAATGGGGGGTGGCCCATTATGGGGATGATTTGATGGATGTGGCAAAATTACCCATTTGTGATGCCTGCCAAGGATATCGTTTAAAGCCAGAAGCCTTATGCATCAAAATTTCCGGTGATCATATCGGTCAAGTATGCCAACGAGCAATCGATGAGATTTTCCAATGGTGTCAGAATGTACCTGTGGATTTGAATACCCAACACTTGGCCATTGCAGATCGCATTCTGCGGGAAATCAACAGTCGGTTATGCTTTTTACTAGAAGTCGGATTGGGGTATTTATCCCTGTCTCGGGGGTCGGGAACCTTATCAGGGGGAGAAAGCCAACGCATTCGTTTGGCATCCCAAGTTGGATCGGGTTTAACAGGGGTATTGTACGTGTTGGATGAACCATCCATCGGGTTACACCAACGCGATAATGCTCAGCTGTTAAAAACATTGACGAAATTAAAGGCGCTGGGCAATACGGTGATTGTGGTGGAGCATGACGAGGATGCCATTCGATTGGCCGATTACGTGGTGGATTTTGGGCCTGGTGCTGGACGTTTTGGTGGAGAAATTTGTGCCCAGGGTCCACTGCGCGCCATTTTGGAATCACCCCACAGCCTGACGGGTGATTTTTTAACGGGTCGAAAACGCATTGATGTGCCGGAAAAACGCCGGACCAGTGATAAAACGTTGCGCATTGTCAATGCATGGGCCAACAATTTAAAACACATTACGGTCGATTTTCCTCTGGGCACACTGATTGCCGTTACAGGCGTTTCTGGCAGCGGTAAATCATCCCTTATTATGGATACGTTACGAGAAGGATTGGCGGATCATTGTAACAAAGCATCCTTTTCCGTGGCGTGCGATGCCATAGAGGGCACAGAACACATCGACAAGCTGGTATCCATCGATCAATCACCCATTGGACGTACCCCTCGATCCAATCCCGCCACCTATACGGGTGTGTTTACCCCTATTCGGGAGTGGTTTGCCTTTTTACCTGAATCCAAAGCATTGGGGTATGGGCCGGGTCGATTTTCTTTTAACGTCAAGGGTGGCCGATGCGAGGCATGCGAGGGCGATGGCGTTTTAACCATTGCCATGCATTTTTTACCCGATATTCAAGTCCCCTGCGAAGCATGCAAGGGGAAACGTTATGGATACGACACCCTTGGCATTACGTACAAAGGGAAATCCATAGCCGATGTTTTGGCCATGTCATGCGAAGAAGCGGCTGTATTTTTCAATGCCATTCCCAGCATTGCCCAACGTCTGAACACACTGGTGGATGTGGGGTTGGGATACCTTCAAATTGGACAATCGGCCCCAACGTTATCGGGCGGAGAAGCCCAAAGGGTAAAATTGGCCAAGGAGTTGAGTCGGCGTTCCACAGGAAAAACAGTGTATATTTTGGATGAACCCACCACGGGTTTGCATTTTAACGATGTAAAAGTATTGTTGGGCGTATTGCACCGTTTGGTGAATCAGGGCAATACGGTGATTGTGATTGAGCATAACCTAGAAGTGGTTAAAACAGCCGACTGGGTCATTGATATTGGACCAGAGGGCGGCAGCGGTGGTGGTATGGTGGTATCAGAGGGCACCCCCGAACATGTGGCCCAAACGGCTGGCAGCTATACGGGGCAATATTTGGCCCCTTTGTTGCAAAACGCGCCTGTCCCCCTTGAGTCTAGAAGCTCTGTTCTCTAAGCTATAAAAAAGACCTCAGTGTGATGCCCCATGACTGCTCCTTTACCGTCTGCGACGCTAGTCAAACCACAGTGGATCAAAGCCAGAGCGGCGTTAACACAGACGTATTATGAAACGGCCGATACCGTTCAAAGGTTGAATCTGCACACGGTGTGTCAAGAAGCCGCTTGCCCCAACATCGGGGAATGTTGGAGTAAAAAACACGCCACCGTTATGATTTTAGGACGCATTTGTACCCGAGCCTGTCGATTTTGCAATGTGGCGACGGGGAAACCTACGCCAGTGGACCCCATGGAGCCAGAAAATACAGCCCTTTTGGTGAAATCCTTGGGGCTGGCTCATGTGGTGGTGACATCCGTCGATCGCGATGATTTGCCTGATGGGGGGGCAGAGCACTTTGCTGCAACCATTTTGGCCATTCGTGCCGTTATGCCAGACACCACCATCGAAGTATTAACCCCTGATTTTTTAAACAAAGCAGGTGCGCTGGAAACGGTGATGGCAGCGCGGCCCGATGTGTACAATCATAATGTGGAAACGGTGGCACGTTTGTACCCCCATGTTCGCCCAAAGGCGCGGTATTTTCATTCCTTGTATCAATTAAAACGGGCAAAAATGTTGGATACATCGGTGTTTACCAAATCGGGATTTATGGTGGGATTGGGTGAGGATGCTATGGAAATTCGACAACTGATGAATGATTTACGCTGTGCGGATGTAGATTTTTTAACCGTTGGACAATATTTACAGCCTACGCCAAAACATTATCCTGTGATGGCCTATTTACCACCTAAAGCCTATACGTTAATAGAACGTGCAGCACAGCGAAAAGGTTTTTTACACGTATCGGCATCACCACTGACGCGATCGTCCTACCATGCGGGCGATCATTTCCAACGTTTAAAAGCGGCGCAAAAAGCCAAAAATTCTGGGGAAACATCGGTCTAAGTATGGGAAAAAGCCTACATGTGAAATCATCTTTGACAATGTCAGCATTTTTGAGTGTAATGAGAACGAAGAATCTTAGCCAATAGAGAGCATTTCATCATGTCTATCCCAACCATTTCTGTCACGTTTGTTCAAGATGGCACACCCATTACCGTGCAATCCTGTGTCGGAATGACCCTTTTGGAAACAGCCCGCAGTCACCACATCCCTCTGGAAGGGGCATGCGAAGGTTCATTGGCGTGCTCGACCTGTCATGTGATTGTGGATCCAAAATGGTATCCAAAATTATCTGAAACCTCTGTAGACGAAGAAGATATGCTGGATTTGGCCTTTGGTTTAACCAACACATCTCGTTTGGGTTGCCAAATTGTTTTATCCCTTGAACTAGACGGATTGGTGGTCACCATTCCAGGGCAAACACGCCATTTGGTATCTATGAACAACAAAGACTCTGTAGATTAATTGTAATATTTGCATTTTTGTCGCTGAAAAGGATACTCTGAAAAAGAGAAGGATTCATTTATTATATTTTTTTATATTAGCCAATGTCTTTTTCAAAAAAATTTGCAATTTTACATAAAATAGATCTTATACTAGGAGTATGTCTTTATGCCATCCCGAATACCGTCATCCCGAACATACAATATGCTTTTGTTGGAAGAAAGCATTGTCATGCCAAAAGGTCAATTGAATGTTTCTGATTTATCCCACGCCATAAAAAATTTGAAGAATTTAAAAAACTTTAAAGAGGGCGAAGAGCTGGTTTTGTTAAGAAGAAGGCCTGTTTTGTCTGATGATTCCAGTAGGGGTAACCATAAAAATCTAAAAGACGACAAGGCTTTAACCCTATATAAGCTGTATTCTGTAGGCACTTTGGTCAAAATCGCTTCTGACAAAATCAGTTCTGATCAAAACTACTCTTATGGTCGAAAAGTGGTCTTTACCGGAATAAAGCGTTTTGCCGTCACCAGCATTACGGTGGGTGATCCAACCCCTATTGTATATGGAGACATACTGGAAACAGAAGCCAAGTCATCCATAGGCATAGAGGCCAGACGCCCTTTGGTGGATCACAATATACGTAAAATGTGTGACGATGGCATTATAAAGTCAAAAGATGCGGAAAGAATCTTGTCCATTTTGTCCATTTCTGATCACGAAGAAATGCTTGACCTGTTGGTTCATGTTTTGGATATGGATATTATTGAACTATCCACAAAACAAGAGGTGCTAGAAACCGTTTGCCTGGAAAAACGATATGATCTGGTACTGGAAAGTTTGATTAATAAAATAGAACGCATTGCCATACAGAAAAAACTGAAACTAACAATGCAGCAAAAGCACAATGACAATCAAAAGAAATATTTGGAATCCATATACAGGCAAACCATAGAAGAAGAGTTTGGGGGGGATCCCAGCCTGATGGCGTTATCTCAAAAAATTAAAAATTCTAAAATGCCACCAGAAGCCCAGGAAAAAGCGAAATCTGAATTTGAAAAATTACGAAGAAGTTCCCATCAAGAAGCCACGATCATACGGACGTATATTGATTTTTTGTGTGATTTGCCATGGGGAATCCGGTCTAATTTGGAAAATAATTTAAATAAAGCAGAAAAAATATTAAATGAAAGTCATTATGGATTAGAAAAAATCAAAGAAGCCATTGTGATGCATATCGCCGTGAGCATGCGTGCAAAAGGGCCTATGGGAAACATACTCTGTTTTGTTGGGCCTCCTGGTGTGGGTAAAACATCTTTGTCGTCCACTGTGGCAAAGGCGCTGGGTCGAAAGTTTATACGCTTTGCGTTGGGTGGGGTCAAGGATGAAGCTGAAATCAGAGGACATCGCCGAACGTATTTGGGGGCAATGGCTGGAAAAATTTTGAGTTCCATCAAAAATTGCGGCACCATCAATCCTGTATTTTTATTGGATGAAATTGATAAAACAGGCAGAGATTTTCGAGGAGATCTGTCCGATGCGTTGCTCGAAGTATTGGATCCAGAGCAAAATCATGAATTTACAGATCACTATTTAGAGGTCCCCTTTCCGCTGAATGAATGTTTTTTCATTTGCACAGCCAATGATGTGAATAAAATTCCGCCTGCTTTATACGATCGTATGGACATCATTCAACTGCCCAGTTATACCCATGAGGAAAAATTTGAAATTGCCAAGAAACACCTGGTCAAAAAACAAATGACCAAAAGTGGGGCTTTGGATTCAGAATTTTCCATTAGCGATAAGGCTTTGAGTCTGTTGATCCGTTGGTATACGAGAGAGTCTGGTGTACGGGGTTTAACCAGACTCATTAAATATTTAATTGCAAAAGCCATTGTGCAGAACACAAAGGGGAGTCTGGCACCTGAATCTGCCGAAGAGAATGGGGCAGAGCAAGGCAATGCAAAGGTGCATCATGGGGAGGAGCAAAACGGGGCGTTGTCACCTGAATCAGCTGATTCAGGTACAAAACGCCAATCTGATGAATCCACATCAGGAGAAACCCCAAAAACAGAAGAGGGGGTTCCACATAAACAACACGCCAAGAAAGTGACAAAAAGAATAAAACTTTCCATTACAGCAAGCAACTTGGAAAAATATCTTGGCCCTGCCCCTTACTCTGAACGGGATAAAAAACGACCCAATCAAATCGGGGTTATTAACGGTTTGGCGTGGAGCTCTGTTGGGGGATCTGTTTTGATGATTCAAACCTCGCTGATTGCAGGCCGAGGCAAGATTATCAGCACCGGCAGCTTGGGCAACGTGATGGAAGAATCGACTAAAGTAGCCTTTACCTGTATTAAATCTATGGCAAAAGAGCGGGGTTTTCGTTTGGATATTCTAAAAGACAAGGATGTCCACGTTCATTTCCCAGCCGGTGCCACGCCAAAAGATGGTCCATCTGCGGGTTGTGCCATTGCGCTGTCCATTCTTTCGGTATTGCTGAACATACCGATTTCCAGTGCCATGGCCATTACAGGAGAGATCAGTTTAAATGGTGAAAGTTGGCCCATCGGGGGGTTAAAAGAAAAGCTGTTGGCTGCCCATCGATCTGGGGTTAAAACCGTTCTGATTCCAGAATGCAATCGGGGTAATGTCATTGATATTCCTCAAAATGTGTTGGATGATCTTAAAATTGTGTATATATCACACCTGGATGATGCCTTGGAGCATGCCTTGGTGGGGTACAGCAATCAGTTCAGCGCTTCAGGTACAGAATCAGAGGAGGAAACAGCAGGTACTAACCGTAAGGTCAAGAAATCCCCGAATAAATCCTGTAAAACAGATCAAGGCGGCCATTCTGTTGGGGATAATAGGCAGGATGATGCAGAGGTTGGAGGGGGCTCAGAGGGGGGGGATACAGGCCTAGACGAATAAGAGCCCAGCCAGGCTGCTGCCAGAGGGGGGGAAGAGCCCAGCCAGGCTGCTGACAGAGCGGGCACACCAGCACGATACGCTTACGGTCTAGATCAGGCCGCTCTTTAGAGTGGTCTGCCGGTTAAATCGTTCTGGTGTTGGCGCCGGTCTCTTTTTTTAATACAAGACTTTGGCGGGGGGTGGGGTCGTCTCTGATGATGGCATCTGCGGATGCCCCATCTGCCCTTGTGTCTAAATTCACGGCTTTAAACCCATAAAACCCCCATGGAAAACCATCTGAATTTTTGGTTTTCCTGGCCGAGAAACTTGATTTAATTGCTTTTTTTGTCGGTCCGAGGTATCATCTAGAGTCCCTTTAACAACACTGTCATGGCACTGAATCGCTCTAAATCCCTATTAAAATCCCATCTTTTTGGTGCGTGTTTTACGTGGCTGATCAGCAGTTTGTTTTATAGTTTTCAGTTTTTTTTACGCAGCTCTCCCAATGCCATGAGCCATTCACTGATGGCGCACTTTAGCATCGGTATAGAGGAAATTGGCTGGTTTTCGGCCATGTATTTTGTATCGTATTCGTTGCTCCAGGTTCCTTTGGGCGTTGCTCTCGATGTTTGGGGGCCAAAACGTATTTTACGCATAGGAACCATCATTTGTATGGGGGGCGCCATACTGTTTGTATTGTCCCCCACCTTTGGGTGTGCCTTGTTGGCGCGTATGTTTATTGGAATGGGGGCTGCAGCATCCTTTATCGGCAGCATTCGCATGAGCACCTTGTGGTTTTCCCCCCAATATTTGGCTTTTTCCATTGGGTTATTGTCCGCCATGGGGAAATTAGGCAGTGCATTGGCCATCAAAATTTTGCCTCATCTTTTAGAATGTGGGTACAGTTGGCAATCGGTCATTGGTTTTTTGTGTGTCGTGGGTACATTTTTGACCATTTTTGTTTGGATGTTTTTAAAAAACGGTCCCCAAGATGTTTTTCACGGGGTATCAAACAGGCCATCTTGGACCATTATTCGTCAAGAGAGTTGGAGTGTATTAAAAAAACCCATCGTATGGGCCATGGGAATTTACGGATACTCTATGTATTTGGTATTATCCGTTTTGTCTGACACCTATTCCATTAAGTTTTTGTCATCCAGTTTAAACATCTCAACAGAATATGCTGGAAGTTTATCCTCTTGGGCACCCATTGGTTCGGCCATTGGTGCGTCTCTGATTTCCTTTTTATCGGATCATTTTAAACAACGCAAATTGTTTTTACGCATCTGTTCTTGTATGACATTGTTCATCAGCAGTTGGATTTTTTATGGCCCTGCCCTTCCGCCGACCATCGTTGGTGTTTTGTTTTTTATACTGGGTGTTGTCTCTAGTGGTCAAATTTTAATTTTTGCCATAGTAGCTGAAAGTTTTCCATCGCGTTTAACGGGTATTTCCATTGGCATTACCAACGCATTACTGATGTTGGGGGGCGCCATTCATAACCCTCTGGTGGGAGATCTTTTAACCCTTCGATCCCGCTATTTGGGTGGAGAACCAGAGCTGATGGATTATCGATTGGCCTTCAGCAGCCTAACGGTATGTTTTTTAATCGCATCCATTATCAGTTTCTTTTCAAAAGAAACCCATCCATCAAAAAGCCCTCCTATTGCGGCATAATGGTTCCGTTTTATGGGCTGGATTTTATGGGATGATTCCTTCATTCCCATGAAACACCTCTCTGATCAACTGAAAAACCTTCCAGAGGGAATCGGGTAAAAATAGGAAGAGGTCTCTGCCCCCTTTCAGGGAAAAAACAGGGCGTTCCAGGGGGAATGGGTAAAAATAGATTTTTGATCATGCCATTAGGTAGAATAATACCTATGGGGATGCATTCGGCAGGGATAAAGGCTAGGGGAATCTATATTTCAGGCCATTCGTCCAGATTGCTATACCCGTTCTCTCTTTTCCCCAGGAATTATGTCATGATTCGATCCGACAATCACCCCATTTTTTTACTTAGTATCGATGGAGGTGGTATTTTAGGGTTATTTGCATTATCGGTACTACAACATTTAGAACAACGAATGAAACGCCCCATACACTCTCTTTTTGACTGTATTTCTGGTGTTTCGGCCGGCGGGCTCATCGCCCTGGGTCTGGTGGTGCCCCATGAGAACCACTCTGGACCAGCCCATTGCGCAGAACAATTGATTGATGTATTTCAAAGGGGCGCCCAAGAGATTTTTCATAAAAAGATCCATCAAAAAATTCCCATAATCAGCACACTGGGCTTTTTAATGTCCGCAAAATATTGCGCGCTAACAGCAAAAAAAATGTATACAAAATTGTTGGGCCAGCATACGTTCTCGCAAACGTTAACCCAAACCATTATACCGGCGTACAACATCCATGGGACTGATTTAAAAACCCCGCGCATCAAGATTTTTGACTCTCTTAGCATTAAACGTAAAAAAACCCACGATTATTTTATGCATGATATTGCACTGGCCACATCGGCCGTTCCCACCTATTTTCCACCTCATCGCATTCACACCATCACCAATGGAAAAACCGTTCTATCTGATGATTATTTTATCGATGGTGGGGTTGCCATCAATAATCCTACTCTATTGGCTTATGAAAAATTGCGCTCGTGTTATCCCAAATCCCCCATTCATATCCTTTCTTTGGGTTCAGGGCGCAAATCGGATGTTTACGCAGACATTAAAAAAGATCACTGCCCAGGGACTTTGGCTTGGTTAAGCAAAATAGGGGTATTGATCAGTGATCCCCAATTGTCGGTTTATGAAAAAGTATTGAAAAATTTACGAAAAAAAGATCAAAACCCTGGGGCCTATTGGCGAATAGAGCCCCATTTTAGGTCCGATATATCAAAACTAGACAATGTGTCAGATGACCATTTGAAACACATCAGCAAAGCCAGTGCGGATATGATGCATCGCAATCGTCATGTTTTGGATGCCATTATCCATGCTTTGTCACAACGACACCTGGGGGTGTAAACCAGGATCCGTAGCCATCGGTTTGGAATAATCCAATTGCATGGCCGCACGAACATGCTTCATTTTTTCTTGCACCCTTTGGCGCGCCTGTTTCGATCCCTCCATCAGGATTTCCATGGCATCTTGATCGCGCACTGTGTGGCGTTTTTCGACAATGGGGGCCAGCAAATCATCCAAAACAGAAAACAGATATTTTTTTAATACAACATCGCCTAGGCCACCCTTTTCATAATGGGTTTTAAACGCATGGACTTGTTCTTGATCTGGGGCAAAGGCATCCAAATAATGAAAAATCATGTTGCCCTCTACTTTTCCAGGGTCTTGAACGTGAATATGTCCAGGATCTGTATACATTTGGAATACTTTTTCACGCAAAATGTCTTTGCTGTCTTTTAAATAAATGGCGTTATTCAATGATTTACTGGCCTTGTTTTGCCCATCAATGCCCATTAATCGTGCTGTGGGGCTGAGCACACCGGTGGCTTCTTGCAAACAAGGGCCATACAATCGATTAAATCGGCGCACAATTTCATTGCTGATTTCAATCATGGGCATCTGATCTTGGCCCACTGGAACCAGAATATTTCCAGATTCTGGCAGACCAAAAGCGCTAATATCCGCCGCTTGACTGACGGGATAGCATAAAAATCCGGCGGGTAAACTTTCTTGCATCCCTTTTTGCTGAATTTCAGACTTAACGGTGGGGTTGCGTTCCAGACGACTGACGGTCACCAAATTCATGAAATAGGTGGTCAGTTCGCACAGTTCAGGAATTTGAGATTGGATAAACATGGTGGTTTTTTCAGGATCAATGCCGATGGCCAGATAATCTTTGACCAATTCTAAGGTACACTGCCGCACCAGATTTGGCTGCTCAAAATGATCGGTCAGGGCCTGAGTGTCGGCCACCATAATATATATGTCATGGGGTTGGGTTCTGTTTTGCAGATCCAAGCGATTTTTCAATGATCCAACATAGTGACCAAGATGCAATGGTCCTGTGGGGCGATCACCTGTTAAAACAACAGGTTTACAAGGGTTTTTAAAGGTCATAATGGCTGATTTTAGTGTCATTTTTATGATACATCCTCTTTGATGGTGGTTCAAGCGATGGCGCGCAAAGCCTTGTTTTATGGGATTTAGTATTTTTTTTGTATTTTTTGATAAAAGGGTGTTGACGGGGCTGTGGCAGTGGTGTAGATTGATGGAGTGATCTTTGAAAAAGTTTGAAAAAAGAGAGATAAACGATCAATAAGTTTATCCCGTCAAAAAATA
>CANHKV010000015.1 GCA_947461445.1 Holosporales bacterium
GCGATTGATCTGCTGGCATGCCGATGATCCATCGTTGGCCCAAGACGATAAAATATCCAAGGATTCTGGCGATGCATTTAATTCTTTTAACAACGTCAAAACAGCCTCTATTCCAATTTTTTCCCATTTATCGATGATGCGTAATGCCCCTGTGACATCGGAAATCCCAGCATAATCAGCCCAAGAGGTTAGTACGGAACGGTGATTGATGTGCCAGTAAACGGGGCCCAAAAAAGATTGAATGTCCAGGGATTCCAAGGCACGATGCATGGTGAAAATGATATCACCATCATAGGCACTGGGCAGCGCATCTTGACCAATGACATCAATATCGCATTGATAAAATTGACGAAATCGTCCTTCTTGGGGGCGCTCTCCTCGCCATACGGGCGCAATGTGGTATCGGCGATAAGGAAAAACCAAAACCCCGTGATGTTGGACAACGTATCGGGCCAGCGGAATGGTTAAATCAAATCGCAAGCCCAATTGACGCTCTGGAGCAAGGGATTTTTTGTGTAAATTAGATTCTGGATTTTTTGTGTCATTTTCAGCGCCACCAGCTTGATGATCCTGGACCAGATCTGCCCAACGGCCAAGGGTATAAATTTCAGAATCATCCCCTTTGGATAACAGGGTGGACATGCGTTCCACCACAGGTGTATCCATGGGGGTAAAGCAAAATTGTTCAAAATGATTTTCTAAAAGTCGTTTCCATTGGTTCAAGACACGTTGTTGTTCTGGCAACCATTCTGGAAAACCCGATATTAAAGACATAAAATAACCAAAAACAGCATAGGATTTCTCATTATATCCCAATCCTTATAGATCATGCCAGAGACGGCTGGTGCCATTGGTTCGCAATCTTCTTGCACAGTTTTATAAAATTTTTGGCTGTCGCCGTTGAATTATTGTTGAGAATATGGTATCTAGAGAGAGTTATTTTTTATTGGTAAGATTTATGGCGAAAGAAAAATACGTTCGAACGAAACCACACGTGAACGTTGGAACCATTGGTCACGTTGACCATGGTAAAACAACTTTGACCGCAGCGCTGACAAAATACTCAGCGGATAAAGGTTTGGCTCAATTCCAAGGCTATGATCAAATTGATAAGGCTCCGGAAGAAAGAGCCCGTGGTATTACCATTTCTACCGCGCACGTTGAATATGAAACGGTTGCACGTCACTATGGCCACGTGGACTGTCCTGGACACGCTGACTATATTAAAAACATGATTACGGGTGCGGCTCAGATGGACGGTGCGATTTTGGTCGTTGCGGCTACTGATGGTCCTATGCCACAAACAAGAGAACATATTTTGTTGGCTCGCCAGGTAAACGTCAAGAATATCGTTGTATTTTTGAACAAAATCGATATTGCAGATCCTGATTTGGTGGAATTGGTGGAAATGGAAGTCAGAGAATTGTTGAGCAGCAATGGGTTCCCTGGCGATGATATTCCTATCATTCATGGTTCTGCCACCATGGCATTAAGTGGTGATGCTGGCCCATTGGGTTATCCTGCCATGGAAAAATTGTTGGCTGCGTTGGATTCCTATATCCCTATTCCAGAAAGAGACATTGAAAAGCCTTTTATGATGCCTGTTGAAGACGTCTTTTCTATTTCAGGTCGCGGAACCGTGATGACGGGTAGAATCGAGCAAGGGATCATTAAGATCGGTGATGTGGTTGAAATCGTTGGTTTGCGTCCAACCCAAGAAACCACTGTAACGGGCGTTGAAATGTTCCGCAAAGAGCTGGAATCAGGTCAAGCCGGTGACAACGTTGGTATTTTGGTTCGTGGGTTAAAGAGAGAAGATGTGGAACGTGGACAGGTTGTGGCGAAAAAAGGCACCATAAAGCCCCATACGCGCTTTGAGTGTGAAGCCTATATTTTAGCCAAAGAAGAAGGGGGTCGTCACAGTCCATTCTTTACAAACTATCGTCCTCAGTTCTATTTCAGAACAACAGACGTCACTGGTGCGGTGGAATTGCCTGCCGACAGAGAAATGGTGTTGCCTGGTGATAACGTGAAAATGCAAGTACAGTTGATTTCTCCCATTGCGATGTCTGTTGGGTCTCGCTTTTCCATTCGTGAAGGTGGAAGAACCGTTGGGTCTGGTATCGTAACCGAGATTCTTGAGAATGCTTCTATTACTGATCGCTCAAAATCTGATGCAAAGGTTAGGGGGTAATTTTGAACCAAAAAATTAAAATGCGTTTGCGGAGTTATGATTATCGCGTGCTGGATCGTGCAGTCAGCGAAATCATGGATACCGCGCAAAGGACAGGGGCTCGTGTACGGGGCCCTATCCCGTTGCCTCAAAAAATTCATAAATTTACGATTTTACGATCTCCGCACATTGATAAAAAAGCGAGAGACCAGTTTGAGCGTAGAACATACAACCGACTTTTAGAAGTAGACTGCACTTCTCAAACGCTAGAGGCGTTGATGGGATTGACAGTAGCTTCTGAAGTCGAGGTGGAGATCAAGGTATGAGTACTCAACGTTCTGGAATGATTGTTAAAAAAATAGGCATGACAAGGGTGTTTATGGATTCAGGAGAAGCCTGTCCTGTAACTCTGCTTTCCATAGAGGGATGTACGGTTGTGGCGGTCAAGAAAACCAATGATGGTCAGTTGACGTCACTGCAGGTGGGAAGTGGAAAAGCCAAAAATGTCACAAAGCCTATGCAAGGTCATTTTTCCAAGTCTAATGTAGAGCCAAAAAAGATTTTACGTGAATTTCGTATCGATTCTGATAAGGAAATTCCTGTGGGATCTGTTTTTCAGGCTGATTATTTTGAAAAGGGCTGCTGGGTAGATATTTCGGGGATAACCATAGGTCGAGGTTTTGCTGGTGCCATGAAGCGTCACAATTTCTCGGGTCTTCGAGCGTCTCACGGTGTGTCTGTTTCCCATAGAAGCCATGGTTCCACGGGGCATCGAAAAGATCCTGGAAAGGTTTTCAAGGGGAAAAAAATGGCCGGTCATATGGGCTGTCAAAAAATAACTGTTCAAAATGTTAAAGTCATTGATTTTGATGTGGAGCGTGGTTTGATTGTGGTCAAGGGAAATATTCCCGGATATGAAGGGGGTTGGGTGACCATACGGGATGCGGTGAAAAAATCGGCTCATCCAAAAGGTCTGTTGGACGGGGTTAAGATATCGTCCGTTGAAGGTAATGCAGTGGAAGCTGTTTAATTTTTTATTTTTGTATTAAGGTGAGTTATGATGTTAAAAGTTCCTGTTCGAAATTTTCAAGGGGATGCCCTTGAAGAATGTTCTGTTTCTTCAGAGGTTTTTGCGGCGCCTATTCGCAAGGATATTCTTTCGCGTGTTGTGCAATGGCAGCTAGCCAAGCGCCGGTCTGGCAATCACAAAGCCAAGGGTATCAGTGACATTTCGGGAACGACAAGAAAGCCCCATCGTCAAAAAGGAACGGGTCGTGCCCGCCAAGGTTCTTTGCGTTCTCCGCAGATGCGAGGCGGTGCTGTGATTTTTGGTCCAGTGGTCAGAGATCACAGTTTTTCTTTGCCTAAAAAAGTTCGTAAAATGGGTTTACGCTGTGCATTGTCTGCGCGAATGAAGGAAAACAAATTGTTTGTGATGGATGATCTTTCCATGGAGAGCAGAAAAACAAAGGATGTCGTCCAGGTTTTTTCTGGCTCTGTGCTGATGATTGGTGGAGAAACGGTGTGTCAAAATTTGAAAAATGCCATTTCTAATGTCCATTCTTTAAATTTACTGCCTCGACACGGGATTAATGTATATGATATCCTCAGACACGATCAATTAATTTTATCGAGAGACGCCGTTCAGTATCTTGAAAACTTTTTGTCTGTTTCTTCGGACTGAGGGTTTTGAATTTTTAAGATAAGTAGGCGTTAGCAGAAAAAAGTTTTATCAAAGAGGAAAAAGATGGTTCATCGTTATGTTATTCGAGATCGACACAAAAATTTATCACAAGAGACATTGTATCAAGTGATAAAAAGCCCCATTGTGACGGAAAAATCCACATTAGGAAGAGAAAAAGGGCAATACTTTTTTATAGTAGAGCCTTGGGCCACAAAATTTTTTATTAAAACAGCTGTGGAAAAAATCTTTAATGTCAAGGTAAAAACAGTTAATACGTCCACATTAAAGGGAAAAACATTGCGGTTTAAGGGCCGTTCTGGAGTTCGATCTGATGTCAAAAAGGCAATGGTTTCTCTTCAGGATGGATATTCGATTGATCTTGAAAAAGGAGAAGTGGCATGACATTGAAAAAATATAACCCAACGACGCCATCTCAGCGTGGTTTGGTTTTGGTCGACTATTCCAGTCTTTGGAAAGGGAAGCCTTTTAAAAAATTGACTTCTGGTAAAAAAAGCACAGGTGGTCGTAGCCATGGTCGTATTACAATGCGCCATCGCGGAGGTGGTCATAAAAGATTATACAGAGAGATTGATTTTAAGAGAAAAGATTCTGAGGTGGAAGTTCAGCGCGTAGAGTATGATCCTAATCGCAGTGCGTTTATTGCATTGGTTCAAAATACAGAAACCCAAGACCACTCTTATATTATTGCACCAGATACTGTTAGGATTGGAGATCGATTGGCTTCTGGAAATTCAACGGAAATCAAAGTTGGAAATACATTGCAGTTGAAAAATGCTCCAGTCGGATTGTCGGTTCATAATATAGAGCTGAAAATTGGAAAAGGCGGGCAGTTGGCTCGTGCTGCAGGGACTTGGGCTCAGATTATGGGCCGAGACAGCGGGTACGTTTTGTTAAAATTGCCATCGGGTGAAGTTCGTCGAGTGCATGGAGAATGTCGTGCGACGGTTGGTATTGTGTCTAATATCGACTTGAAAAACCAACGCATTGCAAAAGCTGGTAGAAATCGCTGGTTGGGATGGAGACCTTCTGTTCGTGGTGTGGCCATGAACCCAATTGACCACCCTCATGGTGGTGGAGAGGGGAAAACATCTGGTGGACGTCATCCTGTTACACCTTGGGGTAAGCCTACAAAGGGTTATAAGACAAGGAACAAGAAAAAGTCGTCTTCTAAATTTATTATTAGTCGTCGTAAATAAAGGATAAAATTATGACTCGATCCGTTTGGAAAGGTCCTTTTGTAGATGGATATCTTTTGACAAAAGTACAAAAATTGCGTGCATCTGGCAGACAGGACCCTATCAAGACTTGGTCCCGTAGGTCCGTGATTTTGCCTCAGTTCGTTGGGGTGACATTTCACGTCTATAATGGGAAAAAATTTATACCTGTTTTTGTGACAGAGGAAATGATTAACCACAAATTGGGGGAATTTTCTCCAACGCGGGTATTTCATGGCCATTCTGGCGACAAAAAAGCAAAAAAATGATCAGAAAAACTAGGGAAAGAATATGTATATGAATCAAGCGCGAGCTTCTTTGAATATGTTGCGCATCAGTCCGTATAAGTTGAATGAAGTAGCCAAACCCATACGTAAAAAATCCGTTGCCGAAGCCATTGCTTTGTTAAAAGGAATGAAAAAAAGATCTGCTCATGATGTTTATAAAACATTAATATCAGCTGTTTCTAATGCAAAAAACAAATTTGATTTGGATGTGGATCAGTTGATCGTGACAGAAGCAACCGTTGGTCGTGCCATTGTTTTACGTCGTATGGATATCAAAGGCCGTAGTAGAATGGGTAGAATTACAAAGCCGTTTAGTCATTTACGCGTTGTCGTTACTGTTGATCCAAACCTATAGAAAATAGGGTGTTGTATAGGCGCTTGACCTTTTGATTTACGATTTCTATATTAAAATCTTGGTCAAGCAGCGCAGCATTTACTTTAAATTTTATGCTGTCTAGGATATGAAGTACATTTGGTTTTACATAAAAAACACAGAAATGATAAAAAACCTTTTTAAAGCTCTGTTCTATGATCTTCAAATCGAAGTTTAAGGGAAACAAACTTTTGAATTTTATGTAAAAACATCATATGATGCAGTTTTTGCAAAAAACCATTCGTATTCTATACCATTCTATATAAAAATAGAACGATTTATAAACAACGTTTCTGAGTATTTGTACAATGAATTTAAAAAAAACCACCGCAAAAGTTTGATCTTATTTTTATCAAGAAGAATGATAATTTGTATGGTGTCACTGTCTGTATATTGTTTTTCTGCATCCACCCATGGGCATAATCAAAATATCCTAATCATAGGAGGAAGTTCAGGGATCGGAAAAGCCCTTGTAGCAGCATATTCAGAATCAAATTACAATGTATATGCGACATTTAATAATACGAATCCTGATAAAACCCACAAGAATGTGGCCTATTTTAACATTGATTTAATTGATCCGAAAAGTATTCAGACTCTATCAGAAGCTTTTAAAGATGTTAAATTCGATATTATTATTTATAATGCAGGGAAATTTGGTTACAAGTCAAACAAAGGTCCTATACTAGATCGTCAAGATTGGATTGATTCATTTGTAATTAACGCGATTGCACCGATAGAAGTCGCTTTTGCTTTAGAAAAACAATTTATAGAAAAAGGTGGAAAATATGTTGTTATTACGAGTAGAAGAGGCAGTAACACAACCAATATTAAGGATCAGTATGAGGGAAGATATTCTTATCGTTCGTCAAAATCTGCTGCGAATTCTGCATTAGTAGCCTTGGCTATGGATCTGAAAAAAAGAGAAATTACAGTGTTAATGCTGCATCCCGGACAAGTAAAGACAGAAATGACGGAATATCAAGGAATGGACCCAAATCAAAGTGCTGAAATGATAAAAAATACGATCTCTTCAGCGTCTTTTACGGATACGGGTAAATTGATAGATGTTGAGAATAATCGCGAAATTCCTTGGTAACAAAAATGGAAAGTGTCAGAGAATCAAATCCTATGCATAAAAAGAAAATAGCTCTTGTTACGGGCGCCTCTTTTGGAATAGGCAAAGCCTTGGTGCACGAATTGCTGTTGCAAGGTTGGGTTGTGGTTGGTTTGGCACGATCGATAGAAAAGCTGGGTGAAATCAAAAGTAAAATGGGAAATCTGGGAAATCAGTTCATACCTCTGCAGTGTGACGTTTCCAATCAATCTGATGTGACAATAGTGTATCAAGATATTCTTGATCAGGGCCTTTGTCCAACAGTGTTCTTTTTGAATGCAGGCTTGGCAGGCAATCAGATCGTTGAAAATCCAGAATCTTTTAAAATTGAAATGCATGAACGCATTATGGCCGTTAATTATTTTGGTGTTTTGAAATGTGTTGAATGTTTTGAAAAGCCATGTCAGAAAAATGGGGGTGCTCATTTTATTGTGACAAGTTCGGTCAATGCCATTTTTGCACCACCTACAGGCAGCGCGTACTCTGCATCAAAAGCAGCCATTTCAAAGGCTTTTGAGAGTTTGTCATTAACATATTTTGGAAAAAATCTGCGGTTTTCATCCATTTATACGGGCCCCGTGGCCACTGATGGATTGGTGGGATCTTGGCCTTTTACTTGGAGTGCTGAAAAAATGGCAAAATATATGGTCTGGTTTTCTGAACGCAATAAAAAACGTGGGTATCCATCCTTTTTTTATGCCAGTATTGCCCAATTGTTTCGTCTTTTTCCAGACCGATTGGTCATATTTATATTGAAAAAGATATGATTTTATTAAAACCCATTGATTGGGGGCACTCATCACGTATTGAGTGCATTCTGTTGGGGGTGATCCATCCACTGTTGCCGATTTTATTCAAATAAAAACACGATTTCTGTTAAAAAATGGGTTGAACCATTCAATCAGTTCGTCTGTATAACCAAAGTTTATTGAACAAATCGGCCTGCTTTACATGTGTGTTACCATTAGTCTATTGATCTGTTATTTGCACACCAGGCGTTTAATGCCGTATACTGATTATGTAGGGTAAAAGTTATATACATATTCTGGTGCATAACTGTTACATGTTTGCTTCTTTTTTTTAGCAACAATTCATTTTTTACAACAATGTACAATAAAAATCATAGGTTCAGAGTACTTCAGGGGGAGATGACATAGAAATGACTATAAAAAATATGCCATTTGACGATCCCGAAAACCATGAATCTGATCCAAACGATGTTCCTATAGGTAAGTTGTTATGAAAAATCAGATTCAAATTCGCCCGCTTATAGAAAAAGACATTGCAACCATCCCTGAGGCTTTTAAAAAAATCGGCTGGAATAAACCGGCATCCCTTTTTGAAGGGTATTTAAAGGAACAAGAAGCGGGAAAGCGGCTTGTTTGGGTGGCTTACTTCAAGGGCGAATTTGCCGGTTATGTGACCTTAAAATGGCAATCACAATATCCGTCATTTAAAGGTCAAAACATCCCAGAGATTATGGATTTAAACGTATTGCCGGTCTATCGAAAAATGGGCATTGCTTCCTTGCTGCTTGATCGTGCTGAAAAAGAAGCGCTAACAAAAAGCGAAATCATCGGCATCGGTGTTGGTCTATATGCAGGTGAAGATGGCGGCTATGGAGCTGCTCAAAGACTGTATATCAAACGTGGCTATATCCCTGACGGAAAAGGCGTTACATATCATTATGAACCCACGATTCCAGGTAATAGCTATCCGCTTGATGATGAACTGGTGCTGTGGTTTACGAAGAAATTGAGGCAACACGCATCATTAGACTAAAAATCTTTCCGTACATGCCTATTGATCAGCAAAATATAGTAAAGGCGATTGATCAATTGCAGCAGCATGAACATAAAATCAGCAATAATCGCCTACCTGTTGATGAAGAATCATGCAATAGTATTTTTGATGAGTTATGGCGTGAATGCATAGAACAAAATGGTGAAATATTCCCTGTAAATTTGGATTGATCAAGCGCGGCTACATTTTCTAATTTACATCAAGGAATTTCGCCACGTGAAATCTCGATTTAAAAAGTGCGCCTGATGATGGGGGTCAATGCAGGTCAGTAAAATCCAGCCATGGCCAAACAGTTTTTGCAACACGGGTTGATCTGATAAAATAGAATCCAAAAGGGCTCGAGACCCGTGAATCACTACGTTAAGTCGAAGAGGTTGATGATAAGGATCTGTATCCGTCCGATAAACCGATTGCATAGGCAAGCCCGTCATCAAATCACTGGCTGCCCCCTGCATCACACCAATCTTGCCTGTAATGTTTTTCGTTATTTTACTGCCCGAACCATACGCCACAGGGTCCAACGTAGAGAACAAATACTGATTATTAATCCACTGGGCCACCACCATCGGTGCGGTTAAAATACCTGTTAAAATACGACCATCCGTATCCTGTTGATGGTCATAAGAATGTAAAAAGACACGCCCCTGCAAATCTGTACCCTTTGAAAGGGATCGTGGTCCAATAATAAAACTGGCATTGCCGGCCAATCCCCACTCGGGTCGAATCTGTGACCAATCATTGCTGCGTTTTTTTGCATGTTTGGAACAAGCGGTCTGATCCCCATAAAACCCCATGGTTTTACAGCGTTTTTGGGTGTTTGCCATGCGTACATGGATCAAATGCTCGCGCAAGGTTTCTATAATGGGGATCAGCTGGGGGGGCAGGTTAGAACCATGACCCAAGCAAGATTCATACAATTCAACAACATCTGTTGTCGTATTGTGCTCTGCTGCGATACAACGTGTGGTTTCAGGAATGATAATTCCCACCGTTGCCAGATGGGTTCTGACCTTTGGATTGTTTAAAATAAGGGCTAAAACTTTGGCATTATGTGAACCATGCTGTCCACCGCACGCCCCGCAATGTAAAAGACTGGCATAGGCATTATTTTCCGTCGTGCTCCCATGTCCGCAAAGAACCAAAACAGGTGCAAAATTTGAAATCAATCCAATGTTGCGTAAGGCAAATTCCGCATATTGGCATTGATCAGCCAGAGAAATGTGTTCAATCGTTGGCATCATATCCACAGGTGGGCGAACAAGACCAGCCAGTTCTTCTCTGATTTGAACAGATTTTACAGGAAAGAGGGTTTTAATGGCCATCCAAATGCCCGAAAAAACACCCAAACATTCCACCAGCGCAAAGGCCGTACCAATGTTGTATTTCAAGGATTGATAGGCATTTTTAAACATGGATAATCGCTCGTACCCCGCAGCATCACGCAGACGCAATGCTGTGGAAACGGGACCTTCTTCAACGTAATATTTGGGCTGTAATAACACAGGACATGATGCAAATTTTTGTCCAGTTGTTGTATCGCAAATGCCAATGGGCAGACCAAAAAATCCAGAAAAACCAAAAGTTTCATAAGCGCCCATGCCTTCTAAAATTCCTCGAAATGGTTCCGATCGCACATCAATGCAAAACACCAATTGGGCATGAACCGGCGATGGTTCACCCACACTTGCATCATTCCCACCGTTGGCCTCCGTTTCTGTACCAACCACGCCACCGTCCGTTTCTGTACCAACCTTATTGAGGGACAATGCCTGCAATAGATTGGCCATATAAGATGATTCGTTTTTCTGCATTTCTGCCAGAGGACTGGGTTTTGTTTGGGCAAGCTGCAGACATCGTGCGTGCCATTGCAGCAGGTCTGGCATGGCCGTACCCCACATCAGACGTGTCATGATTAATCGAATGGCCATATAATCCGTTTTCAAGGATTTCTGCGTTGCATCATCATGAACGCGATATTGAATATGCCCAGCCCAACCAGGCAGCGTGGTTAACATCAGAGTTAAAAACAAGGGCATCTGATCTTTTGCAATGCATAATTCTGACAGTACTTGAATGATGGCATCCTGTGGTGATTCAGGAAGATTTTTCAGCCAAAGCTGTTTTGTTTGCTCGCCAGAATGGATTTGTTGATCAAACCAGGCCAACTTTTTCCAGGCAGTATACAGACCAAGATGGCGCATGGGCATATTCAATGTTGCTTGACCAGCATCAAAAAAGGCCTGCAACCATTTAATGGTTTGTCGATTGATCACCCCCATGGCATCAGGAAAATCAGCGTATTGGAATAGGGCATTGGCCTGGATCAAGGCTTGCTCTATGGGTAAATCTTCTAATCCTTGCAAAGGATTGATGGACACCAGGTTGCGCAGTGGCCAAAATGGTGCAATGATTTTCCAGGCATCCTGAATCAAAGGATTGATCTCATGTTCCAAAAGCCGCATAGCATTGTTATACATAATCGTACCCTCTGCGATTGTCTGTGATGGTTTTGGGGTGAGGTTGACTGCTGTTCAGCATTTTAACGTACAAAAACAGGGCCCAATGAGGAAAAAAACGTGTTTTATGATCGTATTTCAAAAATAAAACCAGAATCCAGACCAATACCAATACACCCAGCGCAACCATATGCAGTGGCTGTACATTTTGAATGGCCATGGGCTGTAACTTGGACCACAAAGGTGAACACAAAACATCAAAGCAATGCACATTTAGACCGTATAGGGTGGAAAAAACTGTGCTGATCATCAGGGCAAAGGGGGCTCTTTTGATGGATTGGGTGGATAAAATGGATAGGGACAATTGGACGCTGGATATCCAAACCACACCCAAGACAACAATTCCTGCATCCCATTGGGTATGATGGCTTATTTTGGCAAAGATAAGGGTGGATAAACACCCGTTAAAAAATGAGAAAAAGAGTGCTGGAATAAAAGGATAATGCCCCAAATCCTTTCGTTTTTCCTTGCCCGCATTTCCAGAAGATAAAAACAAATAGGCTTTGAACAGGCCATGCCAGCAAATATGGGCCAAAGCAGACGTAAACATACCCAGTCCAATTTGAACAAACATAAACCCCATCTGGGCAATGGTAGAGCAGGCCAGCATGCGCTTGATGTCATTTTGAATGATCTTCCAAAATGATCCCATCAGCGCACTGAAAAAACCCACCACAAAAATGGTATTCATGAGGGAGATGTTGTTGGCATACAATGGGGCAAATCGTAGCAATAAAAAGCCACCACCGTTGACCACGCCAGCATGCATCAGAGCCGATACAGGCGTCGGCGCATTGACCGAGCTGATCAGCCAACGGTGAAAGGGGTATAGGGCAGATTGGGTCATGGCTGCCAGGATAATGGCCACCGTGGCAAGGCCCATGAACCAAGAATTCAAGGGGTGCTGTATGATGTCTTGAATCATCAGGCTGCCTGTGGCGTAATACATCAAAGAAAAGGCAGTGGCCAGAAAACTGGTGCCCAAGATCAATTGAATCAGAGCCATTTTTCCTGAAAATCCAGCCGCTGACCATGTGGTTTTATGGGCAATCATGCGCGATAATGTGACGTTGCACACGCACCAGGCCCCTAAAAACAGAACCAGATGGTTGGCCACACTGATGGTGATGACGGATGCAATCAGCAGACCCATTTGGATAAAAAAAATGCGGTATCGGCGATCTCCTTGAAGATAGTTTTCTGAAAACAAAGCCACCACGGCACCAATGCCGCTGACCACCACCATCATGATGGTCGACATGGTATCAATGTGTATCAATGGGTCTATCCAGGGGTCAGTGATATACAGGGTCCATTTTGTTACAATCATGTCAATGACGAAGTTGTTTGAAAACCATAGCACCAAGACAGCCATGATGGTGGCCATCACGGCCGACAGGGCATCTTTGGGTATCAAGGAGCGGTTCTGGTTCATAATGAAATCCAAGATTATTACTATTACGAACATGGTCCAGCGAAATGGGACCCGGCGGATAAATTGAGACATTAGGGGCTCCTGTGCTGGGGGGTATTTTGGAAGGGGGAATGCAACGCATTTTTATGCTGATATTGGCGTGTTTTCCCAACAGGACCAAGAGTGTTCAGTGTCATTGTCACGGGGCCATGAAGACGCAGAGCCTGTTTTGTCCAAGAAAATCCACGGGATTGAAATTGACCATGACGACTGGATCCTGTGGTTTTTGTCTGGCTGTGAATTTCTTTGTTTTGATATAAAATCTGCACACATTGGGTGTATAAACGGGTTTCTTGATCGTCGTAAATACGGACGTTTTTTTCCAATGTCAACATTTGGATTGTGTCATTCCAGTGTCCTTTCTCACTGCGTAAATTCAGTTTCTGCGCAAACCAATCATACCGTGCCCAAGGTTGAAAAAATACGAATTGGCCTGATTTTTTGTGTTCAATGGATTCAGCATGGATGTGATACGGATGCCCGTGAGGAGAAATGGAATAAAAATCCGGTCGTTCTATACCCATGGAAGCAGGGGCAAGATAATCGTTTCTGTTTTTTAACATATATCCAATGGATATTCCCGTAACAGCCAGTCCAAAAGATATAAGTCCCCAACGCATCAAACCACGGGTATAGGGATGGTAAAACCACCATTTTTTTGTCTTTTTTATGGACTGAATCATGATGGTTTTCCATAATCGTCATGATAAATGATGCCCACAGGTCGACCGTATTCATTAATGACCAACAGGGCTTTTTGTTTGCTGTCCTGCATGATGTTCATCGCATCCATCCATAACGTATTTTCCAAGACGCATTGGGTTTGGATTAATGGGTTTGCTGCGGGTATTTCCCAACATAAAAGGGAGCTATCCCATTGTGCATTCCAGTTCTGAATATCATCAGCGGTTATGGTGGCCGTTAAGAGGCCTTGCTTATCCATCAAGCCCACAAGGGGTGTGTGCAGGTTGATCCATTGGGTGATCATGGTTTTAAACGGGGTATCTTCTGGAAAAACGGGTGCCGGTTGCATCATTTCAGTCACTGGTTTAAGGGCTTTGCCAAGGGATCCACAGGGGTGAAATGCCCTGAAATCCTGTTTTGAAAAATTTTTATATGATGACAATGCCATGGCCAGCGCATCTCCCAGTGCCATCATCATCAAACACGACGTGGTGGGGGCCAGACCCAGAGGGCATGATTCTGGATATTCAGGGATGGGCAATACCCAACGAGACAGGCGCGCAATGGTGCTGTGGGGCTTGGCCGTCATGGCAATGGATCGTTGTGTCGGGCTGTGTTTTAACAATTGAATGGTTTCAGCCGTTTCACCTGATAAAGACAAGGCCAATACCGCATCATTTTCTTGAATCATACCCAGATCACCATGCATGCTTTCTGCTGGATGGATAAAAAAAGCCGGAGTTCCTGTCGACGACAGGGTGGCCGCAATTTTTTCAGCCACATGATGGCTCTTTCCCATGCCTGTGCAGACTACTTTTCCTGATATATTGGATAAAAAATGGACAATGTCCTGAAAAGATTCTGGAAAGTTTTGATGTAAAGCAAGCAATGCTTTAGCTGAATCGTGAATAACTGTTTTCCCCAAATCCATGCGCTTATGTCCTGGAAAACTGTTGTCCATAGCATAAACTTTTTACCCCATTGGATCAAGTTCATGGAACAGAATTCAACACATGGGGCCAGGGTGGAATAAGTCGGGTATGGGGCATATGGATATGGAAAAAAAGCCATTGACTTTGTCTGTAATGTATTTTAGAATAGGCAGAGATTGTGGGCCCTTAGCTCAGTTGGTAGAGCACTTGACTTTTAATCAAGGTGTCGCAGGTTCGAACCCTGCAGGGCCTGCTTTTTAAAAATATTTACCTTTATTCTATATTTTACTAAAAAAACATTTGTTTTTTTGTTAAATTCATCGTACCTTTGTTAAAAGGCTTGCTGGATGAATCATACCGTGAGAAAACGTATTATTAAGTGTCTCCTCTTGTTGGGATTGGGTTGTTGCATGTCCAATAATGACGTTTCTGCAACTATTGGTGTTGCTAGAAATCCTTTGGTAAATCAGAGAAAATCAATCCGTATTAATCGAAATCGTATTAATCGAAATCGTATTGGTCCAAAATTAAAAGCAAAAGCAGTTTCTGTAAATCAGAGAAAATCATTCCGTATTGGTCCAAAATTAAAAGCAAAAGCAGCTCCTGTAAGTCAGAAAAAATTAATCCCTAGCAATTCATTGGTAAAAATGGATTCTAAAAGAAAATCAAATCCTTTGATTACTATAGATAAAAGTACATTTGAAAATAATGCAAATTTAGA
>CANHKV010000016.1 GCA_947461445.1 Holosporales bacterium
GGCTGTTAAGAAAAACCAGACCCCTGTGCGCACATTATTGGATCGCTTGATGCGATTCTGTTGATTCTGTATCAAAGGTGGCATCAATGGTGATATCGCTGATGACACGCCGCACGGACATGGATTCGGCATGACCCAAGACGTTCTTTTTTTCAGATTCAGAGCGTGCCGTTCCTAAAATATACAGAATTTTACGGGATGCCGTAATATGATAATTTTGCGATGAAATGCGCGCATCAAAAAACAAGTGCGATTGTAACGATTGGCTGAGATAGGTATCGTCAATGGCGTTTTCTGATCCCGTCCCCAGGATCAAATGGTCTGCCAAATGTTGAATGTCTGAAAATGAACCCAAGATTTGCAATACATTTTGACGATCATCTTCCGTTTTAACATACCCCACCAGCATGACGCGCCCCTTTTGAATCAACAGTGTAATGGATCCAGAATATTTGCCAGACAGGGCCTTGATGATTTTGGCGCGCAAAATGGTGTCTTTGAAAAATCCAGAAACGCCTCGTTTTTGAATGGGGCTGGAAAACAGCGACAGGCTTTGACATCCTGTCAGGGGCAAAAGGCCGATAGGAAAAATGAAATTTAGAAAAAGAGAGTGCAGGTTCATGGTCTTTTTGGGTGTGATGAATGAAAGGGCAAAATAAAATGTTTGACGGATGGTTTTTAACAAAAATAACGCGTGCTCAACATAATATATCGTCTGAATATATGGATTATTTCTTTAAATGCCATGATAAACACGATGACGCTCCTATAACGCAAATGATACCACAAATCAGCCAAAAAGAAGGCCTTTCTTGTAAAAAAACCCATCCTAATACGCCGGATAAAACCAAACGAATAACGCCCAGAGGCAATAACGCAATGACATCAGCCCGAGCCATGGCCAGATGAGAACACATATGGGCACCAGCAGCCAACACCCCCAGCGCTGTAAATTGCACCCATTGCTGATGCGATGGCATAACCCATTGATCATAGTCCTTGAACAATCCAATACACAGCCAGCTCAGTCCGGTCATCATCATCAACGATCGCGTTAAAATCAAAGGCGGCGTGTGGGATAACAAGGATTTACTGATCAAATTGATTGTCGCAAATAAAACCGTGGTCAATAAAGGAGCCAATACCCACGGGTCCAGACCCAGACCTTGGACTCTGCCCCCAAAACTGATCAACGTTCCCCCCAAAAAAGCCAGTAAAACTGCTAAAATTCTCCAAAATGTTAACCGTTCTTTCAAGAAAAATCGCGCACCAAGAATGGTAACAAAGGGGCTGAGAAACCCCATAGATACGCTTTGCAATAAGGGTAATTTTTGCATGCTCATCACCCACAGCCAGCTGCTGAATAGGGCCAATGCTGCCCTGATCCAATACAGCGGATTTTTCCAATAGGCATTCTCTGGGGGGGTGGATCTCTCTCCACTGTGCGGGGTCAATGGATTGGCCGAAGAAGGTTGGGATCTTTTCACAGAAATGGACCATAACAGAATGGCCGCAAACAAACTCTCGAAACAGGTGACCTGAGAGGCCGGCAAATGAATGGTTTTCAGCAGAAAATTAATCAGAGCAAAACACACACACGATGCTATTTTATACAAACCGCTGGATAGCGTTAAATCGATCACAAAGAAAACGCAGAAAAAAGATCTTTTATCCATAACAAACAATCCCCAGACAGCGCAAGATGCCCTGGATTTTTGTTAAAATTTTATTGATCGTTTTTCATAATAAATTAATTTCTCACAAATAGTAATAAAAAAGTTGAAAATGGATGGTCTGCTTTCAATTTATTATGATTGATATTTTAAAGAAGATGCCGCTTTTAATGATTTTGAAAATAAGATAAAATTTGAGATGTTTGGGTACAAGGTAAACCATGTCACCAGGAGAACGCATCCGCATGTTGCGGATTATTTTGGGCATTTCAAGGGAAGATTTTTGTAAAAAATACAGTATTAATTTTAATACGTTAACGTCTATTGAGCTGGATCGTTTGAAAATTTCGGCAAAACAGTTGGGAAAAATTATTGATGCCTTTGTCAAAGAAGGACTGTATATTGGAGCACTGTGGATTATGGAGGCCAAAGGTACGCCACCGACACGCATGTTGCCGGCCAATGCAGAATCAAAAGAAGATTTTTTAGAAAAATGGGCACGATTTTTTGAAGACAATGGCAATACGGTGATTCATCAAATCAAAAGTGATCATATGGAGCCGTTTTATTCCCGTGATGACTTGGTGGGGGGCTCTTGGAACTCTGCCCCGCATACCCTGTTGGGAAAACGATGCATTGTGCAGCATAATCAGCATATTCATCTGGGCGTTTTGTTTCACCACAAGGATGTTTTTTCTGTCATTCCATCGAACCCCCAAAGCCATCACGCCAATGTTTTGTTTCCCATAGCCAGTGTACGTATTGCAGAGGTTTTGTGGCATATCCGAAAACAATCCTATCAAATTCCAGAAATTTCTACCTTTAGCATGTTTGTGTAATGGGCGACTGTGTAATCTGTTTTCAAAAAAGCCAGCAGAGTTGACTTTTTCAGACGTAAAATTATATGATAACGAATCATAACTATGTATTTTTGATATCATGAGCACTTTAATGCACGATAAAAGGATTCAATCTGTGTATTCCCATGCAACCGTTTCTGAGATAAAGCAAACCTTTGGTACTGTTTTGGCCTGCGTTATGGCTCTTGTGTCGGCGGGATGTACTGGAGAATCCACCGGACAATTGCTGGGCGGTTCGGTCGGAGCCTTGGTGGGATCACAAATTGGGGGTGGAAAGGGAAATGTGATTGCGACGGTCATTGGTGGTGTGGCCGGTGTGGCGCTGGGCGGCATGTTGGGTAAACGATTTGATGAAAAAGCCAAGAAAAAAGCAGAGCTGGCCGCACAACAGGCTGCAAACACTGGTCAAGGAACCAGCTGGTCAGCAGATGGTGCCAGTGGAACTTGGAATCCTGGACCCATTCAATACGGACCACAAAGACAGTGTTATCGTCAATTAACCTGTTTGGCCACAGATCCCGAAGGAAAACCCGTTACCATAAAGATAAACGCAGTTAAAGGATCGGATGGTCATTGGTATATCCCCCAATAACAAAAACCTATAAAAAAGACCAGGGCTTGGTGAATCCCTACACAGCACCGTAAAGACTGCAGAACGTGTGGACTGAACGGCCAGAATAAAGGGCCCACCTATTCCCTTGGTTGTCTAGCCTCTTGGTTTTATGGAATTCTTTGGTCTATAATTTAGAAAAAATAAGTTAATTTTGTGAAAAAACAGCCCGTCTCTTTGACCCTATTTGGATCCTTTTTAAAAGAGCATGTTTTTTCTGGTCCACGTTGGGTTGCGGTTCTGGGAGCCATCAGCATGATTATGGCGGCTCTGTCCACAGCAGCATTAACCCAGTGGGTTAAACCCGTTATTGATGATATTTTTATTGGACATCAAGCCGACCGCTTGCTTGTGGTCAGTTTTGGGGTTTTTTTCATCTTTTTCCTTCGTGGTGCATCGGAATACATCAGCCAGCGCTGTACCGATTTTATGGGCGAACGATTAATACGGTCATTGCAAGCGCGGGTTTTTTCCCATGTGGTGGCCATGAATGTTGACTTTTTTCGCACCCATCATGAAGGGGTGATTATGTCCTTATTGACCCATGATGTGCAAGTCATTCGCAAGGTGGTGGTTGAAACCATGGTGACGTTGTTAAAGCAATCGTTGATGGTCATTTTTTTGGCCATAACCATGGTGCAAAGCAGCTTTACCATGGTGTGGATCGTGGCGTGTTTGTTGCCCATTACAGGATTGTTGTTACGGTATTGTCAGATGCGGGCTCGTGATTTGGGCAGTAAAGTGGCCACACAAACATCGGAATTAAATGTATTTTTTCAGCAGATTTTTCAAAATATTGTGCTGGTCAAGAGCAGTAATACAGAATTGAAAGAACGATTCACCATGAATCAGCGCATGCGGGAATTATGGGCACAAAGCGTCGCTTTTTCCAAGGTCCACAGTGCCATTCACCCCGTGATGGATATTGTGGCAGGCATTTCTATTGCCGTGGGCATTTTCTTTGTGGGTCAAGAAGTCATTGCGGGTGAAAAAACCGTAGGCTCTTTTTTTACTTTTGTTACTGCCCTTGTTTTCATTTATCCACCCATTAAAAATGTGGTTTCTTTGAATACAAAATTACAGGAAGGCCTGGTATCGGCTCAACGTATTTCAGATGTTTTGGCCATGCCTGTGGAATCCCCCATTGGACCGGATCTTGATCCGCTGGATGATCTCAAGGCCCCCATACAATCCCATGGTCTGGCGGTTAGAGAAGCAGGAACAACAGGGCACACAGCATGGGGGCATGCCGAGGTCAGTATGCCATCAAAAACAGGACGGACCCACATGGGGCAGACAGAAAGCAGTGCATCAGAAGATTCTGAAAATTGGGCATTGGGCATGCACGATTGGACTTTTGAAAACATGACGTTTTCCTATCCAGGGTCTGCAGAGCCATTATTTCAAGATTTTTCCTGTCGGTTTTTCGGCGGTAAAAAAATGGCACTCGTAGGAAACAGTGGCTCAGGAAAAACAACGCTGTTTTATTTACTGTTGCGTCTGTATCAACCCAAAAAGGGGCGCATTTTAATAGGAAATAGAGATTTACAAGATTTTTCTTTGGAAAATTGGCGTCAAAATATTGCTTTTGTGGGGCAAGAAATTGCTTTATTTTCTGATACTGTTGCGGCCAATATTGCCTATGGCATTTCGGCCACACCGGATCAAATTGCTCATGCGGCCAGCATGGCATACGCAGATGAATTTATTGATGCTTTACCCAAAGGATACGACACCCTTATAGGGACGCGTGGGCTGATATTGTCTGGTGGACAGCGCCAACGTTTGGCTCTAGCCAGGGCATTTTTACGCAACAGCCCCATTCTTTTATTGGATGAAGCCACATCAGCACTGGATGCCACATCGGAAAAAAAGATCAAAGAAGCCACCTTTCGATTAATGGAAAACCGTACAACCTTGATGATTGCCCATCGGTTCAGCAGCATAGAAGCAGCCGATGTGATTTATGTTTTGGACCAAGGGCGTATGATGCAACAAGGACAGCATCATGAATTGATGGCCCAACAGGGCTTGTACCAAAAATGGGCCATGATGCAACGGTTGTAAGTTTGGATAATTCATAGCGCAGGTCATGAATTCTTTTGGAATAACCACCTTCTAGAATCATCCCCCGTGATCATCTGGGCACATCTTGTAGCAAGGATTTTTCCCGTTTACGGCGATGCGTACTGATGGCAAAACGGTGCGCTTCGTCTCTCATGGATTGTACCCAATGCAATACCGGGTGATGTTCAGGTAACACAAGAGGCGTACAGTCGTGCAAAAAAATCGTATCGTGGGGGGCTGTTTTTGCAATGGTAATGCAGGGTATGGTCTGATTTAGTTGTGCCAATACCGATTGAACAGCAGATAATTGCCCTTTACCGCCATCAATAATCAGCACATCAGGCAGCGGCAATTGTGATTGGGAAAAACGACGCATCATGACTTGGCGCATCATGTCGTAATCGTCATTGGAATTCATGGACCAGGTGCGATAGGCTTTTTTATCCCATGTATGCCCATTATGCACCACCATAGCGGCTGTGGCATGGGTGCCTTGCAGGTGACTGTTATCATAAATTTCGATTCTATTGATGGATTTTGGCCAAGAAAACAATGCTTTGGCTTGGTCGATGACATGATTTTGAATGGATTGATGGGTACAGTAATGATTCAGAGAATCTTGTGCTTGATTTTGGGCTTGTTCCAGCAGGGATTTTAATGGACCTCGCTTAGGCACAACGCCATGAGGAATATTTTGAAAAGTATGACGCATCATCATGCGAAAATCTGACCAATCATCAGGTAAAAAGGGTAAAATCAGTCGAGGCGGTGGCTGGTTTTTTCCATAAAATTGCTGTAAAAAAGACAGTAAAATGGTGGGGCCATCGGATATGCTGCATTCATCCCAAAAAAAAGTCTCACAGCCATAAGTGGCACCATCTCTCCAGGATGTCACGTGGATACAGCCTTTACCCGATTGGTATGCCCAGACGATCACATCACTCTTTGCCGCAGCAGCGCTGATTTGACTGGGCATTAAATAGGCCATAGCTTGGATTTGATCCCGCACAATGGCGGCCTGATCATAGGCATGCATCAGAACATACTGCTGCATTTTCTGTTTTAAATCGTCCTGAATGGCTGGCATTTTTCCCGTTAAAAACCCTTTGGCCGAATCTATACTGGCGGCATAATCCGCAAGGGTGATTTTGCCCACACAGGGTGCACTGCATCGACCGATATGGTATTGCAAACAGGGGCGTGTTCGTTGAGAAAAGACCGCATCGCTGCAAGATCGCAATAAAAATCCTTTTTGGATGATATCCATCATGGATTGCAATGGACTGCGGGATAAAAAGGGTCCAATTGTCCAGGATTCTCCTTCTACAGTTCTGTTTTTAATGCTGTGCAGTCTGGGAAAATTATGGGTGCTCAGGGCCAAATAGGCCAAGGGATTATCGTTTTTTAATAAAATATTGTATGTCGGTTTATACCGTTTGATTAATTGTGCTTCCAGTAACAAGGCTTCTAGTTCAGTGTTGGTTGTAACAACGCCAACACGATGAACCTGATGGACCATTTGTTTTAATCGGTGAGATAATCCTGTCCACTGGGTATAGTGGGTGACCCGTTTTTTTATATTTTTTGCTTTTCCAATATACACATCCTTGCCCGCTGCATTAATCATACGGTACACACCAGGACCTGTAGGCAATGACGCAACGGCATGTTTAATGGCATCAATGGGCATGGGATGGGGAGCTTTTTATGATGGTTCGGTGATGGATATTGTACGATAAAAAAAAGCAAAGAAGCCGAAACCTCTCTGCTCTGTGTTCTGTATTTCGGCTTTGTATGCCTGCTTGATTAGGCAGTAGGGACAACTTGGCCATTTTTAATGACAGCGACTGTTGTTTGTTGACCAGAGGGTGCCTCGGCAGCCTCTCCTGCTGGATTGGTTAAGAATGTGATGGCCACACGATTCAAAGCCCATGCTTCTTCGTTGCTGCCTACGCAAACAGGATGCTCACTGCCCAAAGAAGATGTCTTGATGCGGTTGGCGCTGATGCCTGATTTAATCAGGGCTTGTTTGATGGCTTCTGCACGACGTCCACCCAAAGCCTTGTTATACTGAACGGTACCGCGTTCGTCGCAATGACCAACAATTTCTACATAATATTGTGGATATTGGTTTAACCATCTGGATTGAGCCGACACAGTCTGTTGGGATTGTTCGGATAATTCGGATTTATCAAAGTTGAAATAGACGGAATCACCAGCACTGTTTTTGAAATCATTCACGCTGCCTGGGCTGACGATGTTGCTGGTCACAACAGATGCGCTGATGGTTTCTGGTTTCTGGCTAGAGCAAGCCGAAAGTAGAATAGCCAATGCCAAAGCGCCTAAAGTATTCAATAATTTTGTTTTCATGGTGAACCTTCCTGTTTTGTTTTTGTTTTGTTAAAACCCTAAC
>CANHKV010000017.1 GCA_947461445.1 Holosporales bacterium
CTTGGCATCGCCACCGCCAATAAATGAAATGGCCAAAAGGGCCATTATGATGTTCTTTTTACTCATTTTGATTATTTTTAGTTGCTTTATATTTGTAATTATTTCACAAATTCAACAAAAATATATTAATGAAGAGTTTTTGTTTTCTGTTACGGTAAAAGAATGGATGGCCCCCCCCTAAGCCCCTCTTAAGGTATCCTCACCCACCCCCTAGACCCCAGCGTTGTGGTTTTTGATCAGGGGTTGGGTTCTTTGACACACATCATATTAACGTACTTAATTAGAGGGCAGAATAATTCCAGCCACCACCTGCAACTATGGCATCCAAAAACGGTTTTATAGAGTCTAAGGTGGTAATACCGTTCTTAACAGGGACGTTAGTACTGTCTGGAAGTCTGCTTTCTATGTCAGTCGCGCTATATCCAGCAAGCTTTTGATTTAAATAAGATTTTACTGTACCATTAACTACATATGGAATACCATTACCACTAGTAGAGATCAGATCAAGTGCGTTTAACCCTTGTAGAGCATTATACAAATCGTAAGACATACCGGCCGGTTTTACATTATTTTCAATCTGAGGAAACCATGCAGGGCTTATGAACCCAGTTAATCTATCACTCGTAGAAGAATTGCCCCCACTGCTCGCATTTTTAATGTCCGTCACCTCACCTCCAATTTTTGTCACAGCTGCTTTAAAGGTATCAGTACCCCCAGTGACAACCTCCTTTTTAATGTCCGTCACAGCACCTCCAATGTCTGTCACAGCTGCTTTAAAGGTATCAGTACCCCCAGTGACAACCTCCTTTTTAATGTCCGTCACCTCACCTCCAATTTTTGTCACAGCTTCTTTAAAGGTACCAGCACCCCCAGCGACAACCTCCCTTTGAAGGTTCGTCACACCACCTCCAATGTTTGCCACAGCTTCTTTAAAGGTACCAGCACCCCCAGCGACAACCTCCCTTTGAAGGTTCGTCACATCACCTCCAATGGTCTCAGCCACGCCTTTGATCTTATCCACTGCACTTATTATTGTCTTTAATCTAGCTTCTAGTGAACGCAATGTTGGGGCGCTGGTTCTAGGCTTGGATGCAGTGGCTCTGGAACTTAAACCGGATGATCTCGCTTTAGATACAAGCTGGGATACAGTGGCTCTGGAACTTAAACCGGATGATCCCACTCTAGATACAAGCTTGGATACAGTGGCATTGGAATTTAAACCAGATGATACCACTCTAGACGCCCCATTCGTATTGGAACGATTTTGATTCCAGGATGAAACAGCTTTACCCAGACCTATACCCTTGGCATCGCCACCGCCAATAAATGAAATGGCCAAAAGGGCCATTATGATGTTCTTTTTACTCATTTTGATTATTTTTAGTTGCTTTATATTTGTAATTATTTCACAAATTCAACAAAAATATATTAAAAGTTGTTTGGGCTCCAGGCGCTGTTCACAGGATTTTGTACACCTAGAATGCATGTAAAGGCCACCATCACCCCACTCGTGACGCAAACAAAACTGTGATAATCTGGGATCATCCACCCCATAAATCTTTCACACCCCATGGATACCCGCATCAGCGCCACCCTGCCCGCCATTTGGTTGATTGTTCTGATTGCAGGATTGCCCCAACTGTCCGAAACGGTCTATTCCCCATCGTTGCCCGATATGGCACAGGCGTTACAAACCAGCGTGACCATGACAGAGCATACCCTGACCATTTATCTGTTGGGATTTGCACTGGGGATACTGTTTTGGGGTAAATGTTCGGACGCTTGGGGACGCAAACCCTGCATGATGGCAGGCCTGATCCTCTTTATTCTGGGATGCATGGGGTGCTATATGTCCCATACCGTTGGGATGCTGATGATGGCTCGATTGATCCAAGCTTTTGGCGGCAGCATCGGCAGTGTGTTGGCCCAAGCCATGGCCAGAGACGCCTTTCATGGTCCGGCTTTGGGCAAAGTATACGCATCTGTGGGCAGTGCATTAGCCATTTTTCCAGCTCTCGGACCATTATGTGGTGGTTGGATCGCACAACAATGGGGGTGGAGGTCCATTTTCATTGTATTGATGACGGTGGCCGCCATTCTTGTCGTGCTGATTCATACCCGATTACCAGAAACCCTGCCCAAGGCTGAACGTACCAAGGTATCCTTGTGGCATGTGGCAAAACAACTGATCACAGATACAAAAGTCTTGGGTTACGGCCTTATTGTTGCATGCTGTTGGGGCATTTTATTCAGCTATTTCTCAGAAGGACCGTTTTATCTGATCACGGGTTTAGGCCTGTCACAAAGGGATTATGGTCTAAGTTTTATTCCAATCGGTGTGGCGGCCATGGTGGGTGGAATGGTTTCCAAGACACTGCAAAATCGATATTCGAGTAAAAAACATGATCTGTGGACTGTTGATTGTTGATTTGGCGCTGATAGGATTTGCAGCGCTGGCCATGATTTACCATTTGAAAGGAATCTTGCCCAACCATATCCTGATTGCTGCCCCCATTGTTTCCCTAGCAATCGCCAGTTTTGGAATAAGCTTGGCCACCAATACAGCGTTGGCACTGGCGCTGTCGGATTACAAAAAATCCATCGGTACGGCATCCAGTTTGTTTGGATTTTTCTATTATGCAGTCACTGCTCTGCTGACCTTTGTCATGGGTTTTTTGCACAACGGAACATTGCTGCCCATGCCTCTGTATTTCTTTGTGCTCAGTACAATCATGCTGATGATGGGGATTCAGCTGTTAAAGCAAAAGGATGAATGACACAAATCACCCCATAAAGGGGGCAGCCCCCCCCTATGCCTCTAGGCTTTGATGCTGGCCACAGACCAACAACGATCACACACCCCCACATCAAGGGCCTGATCTGCCGCACCATCAACAGACTCGCCCATTCCCCCGTTTCGTGTCTGTACACAGGGTAAATAACGCCAACACCGGTGGCATTTTTCACCATCGGCCATCAATACCTTAACGGCAATGTCATCGCCCACCACAACATACCCCTCTGTATGGGTCCACTGACCTGGGTTGTCCCTTGAAAAAGCCTCTTCAACCCGCTCAACATGAATATGAGACGTCACACACCACATGGCAAAATGATCCGTTAGCACATCGTGCCACTGGGGACCCAACACCACACCTGGTGCCGTTTGCAAATTACTGCCGATCTTTTTATCTTCTCTGGCACGTTCCAGAACCGTGGTTACTGCAGAGCGAACAGTACGCAAGCGATCAACCATATCAGCAGCAACCGGATCCTGCCAAGACACAGGTGCCCGAGGCATTTGATTCAAATGAATGCTCCACACATCATCCACGAGGCCCATATCCCGTAATACGTCCAGCAATCCATTGGATGCAGACCACTCCTTGGCCGATGATTCAGGATCGGAAATCCCGATGACATCTTTGGCCAAATGCTTCCACGATTCCTCTGCGGTAAAGGGAATAAATGGCGCCAACCAATGCACAATATGAACCAGTACATGCCATAACGTTGTACGAATCTGTTGACGCAATGGGTTGTTTTCGGCATCACAATACAACGAATCTTTGCTGATATCAAAATAAAAAGCCGACAAATCTTGATTGCAAAAATCATAAATCATTTGAACAATGGCTTGGAAATCGTACCGTTCCATGGATTGATGAATATCTTGATCCAAAACATACAGACGATGGTGGATCATGCGCTCTAGAATTCCCATATCGGATACAGGTAGGATTTCTTGGGCAGAAAACCCATGCAATGCCCCCAAGGAAAAACGCAACGTATTGCGTAGACGGCGATAAATATCTGTCACACGATCCAAAATAACCGGCCCCATGCGCACATCTTTTTGGTAATCTTCGTATGCCACCCACAGGCGTAAAATATCCGCTCCATGCTGATCAATCACATCCTGAGGGCTGACCACATTGCCCAGGGATTTTGACATTTTTCGCCCCTGTTGATCCAGGCAAAACCCATGGGTCACCACCGCACGATAGGGCGCCTGATCTTCCAGCGCGATTGAGGTGGCTAGCGACGATTGAAACCATGCACGATGCTGATCAGATCCCTCGAAATACACCGATGCCGGCCATGCAATGGACCCCGTACGCGATGCTGGAATGCCATCCTTTAACACAACCTCGTGGGTCACGCCTGATTCAAACCATACATCGATGATGTCCTGATTTTTAATCCATTCTTTGGGGTCATATAATCCATCCAAAACGCTGTGCGCCTCATCGGTAAACCAAAAATCTACCCCTTGGCTGGCTATACGATCGGTGATGCGTTGAAAAATCCGATCATCGGTCAAAATCTCGCCGCTTTCTGCATGAATGAACATGGCAATGGGCACGCCCCAAACCCTTTGACGGGAAATGCACCAATCTGGACGACTGGATAGCATGCTTTTCATGCGTGTTTCCGCCTCTGCTGGATACCACTGTACCCCAGGCAACGCATCCAATGCTTTTTGACGCAAAGCCAACGGACCATCCAATGTAATAAACCATTGGGATGTGGCACGATAAAACAATGGTTTTTTAGAACGCCAAGAATGAGGATAACTGTGGGTGTACGCCGACTCTCCCATTAATGCCCCCTGCTCTATTAATGCTGTGCGAATGACAGGATAAGCCCCACGCATTTCCAAGCCGGCAACCAGAGGACACTCTGCCTTGAATATCCCCCGTTCTGACAAAGGAGAAGCCACCTCTAACCCATGACGCTTTCCAATTTCAAAATCCTCGATGCCATGGCCTGGTGCGGTATGCACCAATCCTGTTCCTGTATCGGTGGTGACGTATTCGCTCTCTAGCAACGGCACATCATGATCATATCCCAGATTTTTCCAAGGATGTTCGGCCACCGATCCTGCCAAATCTGACCCCACACACGATGCCATCATCACCCCATCACTGATGCCGCATGCTGTGCACAACTGTTCCCACAAATCCACCGCCACGATGATTTTTTCCCCAACAACGGCCAAGGAATCCGGTTCCACTGCACGAATGTGATAACACCCATATTGGGCCTCTGGCGCGTACGTAATGCCGCGATTGCCTGGCAATGACCATGGCGTGGTGGTCCAAATCACGATGCTGGCATCATCCCAACCCACAGGGCTGTGTTTCAAAGAGAAACGCACATAAATAGAGGGCGATGTGATATCTTGATATTCTACCTCTGATTCCGCCAATGCCGTTTGCTCTGCTGGTGACCATAAAACAGGACGTAATCCGCGATAAATATACCCCTTGGACACCATGCGATAAAAATGATGCACAATGCGAGATTCAAATACAGGATCCATGGTGGTGTACGCATGATCCCAATCGGCCATAACGCCCAGACGCTGGAATCCTGTTTTTTGTACATCAATCCATTTTTGTGCAAAATCTCTGCAGTCAGAGCGAAAATCCGATACCTGAACGTTCTGACGCTGTACTTTTTTTTGTAAATAATCCTTTTCGATTTGAGTTTCAATGGGCAAGCCGTGACAATCCCAACCCGGAACAAAGGACACATCGTATCCAGCCATAAACCGACAACGAACGGTAAAATCCTTTAAAATTTTATTCAATGCATGCCCCAAATGAATGGGACCATTGGCATACGGTGGCCCATCATGCATAACAAACAGAGGCGCCCCTTGACGTTTTTTACGCCACTGTTGGTACAGTTCTATTTCTTTCCATCGGTGCAACCAAATGGGCTCTTGTTCAGCCAGTCGACCCTTCATTGGCAAAGATGTTTTGGGTAAAAAAACAGATAAATTCATGGATTAATAAGGTCAGGATATGGAACAATTAATTTTACCATTTTATTCCCGCCATCTTCAAGTCGAATCCCCCAGTGTGTTGCCAGAACCCATATCTTTTTCAGAATATATTTTAATAA
>CANHKV010000018.1 GCA_947461445.1 Holosporales bacterium
ATCAGTAATCTGAGGCAGAAGTAGAGGTTCCTCCTTAGATACAACTTTTATACAAGCATGAGTATCCAGATATTTTCTATAGGGTCCATTTTTTAGAAGACAAACAGTAAGTAGTATATTTTCGTTTATTTTATTTAGTATTTTTTTGTTTGCTTTATTTAGTATATTTTCCTTTATTTTACTTAATGTTTTTTGCTCTATTGGACGATCTGATTTTTTTTCAAAATTTTTAGAAAAAATAATAAAACCATAAAAATTATATAGGTTTTTTTTATCTAAAAATTCTGAACTATCTTTATATTCTGGGTCTATTTTTAAAAACGAAGGAGTTATGATCATTTCCCCCCCTAGTTTAGTCATATCTATCATATTTTGTAAGGCTGTTTGTAATGTTTCCTTTAATATGTTCGTTGAAAGCTCAAAAAGATCATTAAATCTCAATAATTTTAGAGGATCGTCTATAATCTTACTGAAAGTCATAACACCATCTGTGCAAAACAAACGCTCCCATATAACCATATCGTATTGTTTATAACCAGGAATACTGTTATTGTATGTTAAAAAATTACCTTTTATGTGTTTAAATTTACTTTTACTTGAAGAATTTTTTAAGTCTAACGTTGTGATGTTTGTATCTATCTTAGATCCATTAATATCATACAGGTTATCTTTAATGCCTTCTCCTATGCTGCCAATGACCATTACATCTTTCTTCTTTGTTTCCACCGCCACAACAGGTAAGGCCACCATGGCAAAAAGGGATAATAAAAAAGCTTTTTTCATCATTTATATTTTTTTAATTAACTTTTATCAGATCATACCCTTTTTTCATTAAAACACAATGGGTTCAGAAAATCACATGGCCAATACCACAGGCCCCAAAACAGAGCAATGATCCAGTGTTTGACGCAACAGACCTAAACGCGCCTGGGCAAAGGGCTCTTCTTGCACCTTGATGCAATCCAAAAACGCATTTAATGCCCCTGTCCATTGGGGTAAAACGTCATAAGAGCACGGCACATCCAACAAGGCCAGAATGGTGCATTCCAAGGCGTTGTCCAGCAGAGAAAAATCTTTGCTGCTGTCTTGATTCTGCATCTGTTGGGCCAAAGCATATACACGACGATAGGCCGATACAAAATCCCCATGGTTATTCAACAGTATGGCCAGCTGCTCTGCTTTTTTCCACATTTCCCATATATTATGGCCTGTACACAGGGATTTTATGGCGCTGAGGTTGTGTAACATTTCAGACTCTTTGATCAAAAAGGCTAAACGATCTTGAAAAAAGGACTGTAATTTTGCCATGCCCTGATCATCACACTGGGGCAAAAATCCTTGCGCTTGATAGTGAGAAACAGCTTGACGAATCAATGCATCCAAATCCATAGAAATCCCATGGGCAACCATGGCTTTGATGACGGCTTGACAAGTGCGACGTAATGCCATGGGATCTTTTGATCCAGAAGGAATCCGACCAAGGGCAAAAAAGCCCACCAGTGTATCTATTCCATCGGCTATGGCCAAAAAAGCCCCCAAAATTCCACCTTTTTTCAGATCCTCAATGCCACCCCGTCCATAATGATAGACCTGTTGCAATGCATCAGCCACCACTGAATCAACCCCCTGATGTTCTGCATAATATCGCCCCATAATTCCCTGTAAAACTGGAAATTCACCCACCATGGCCGTTACTAAATCACATTTGCTCAGCATGGCCACCTGTTCTGCCAATTCTAACAAATCCTGCCCTGTATGATTCACAATCCAAGGCATTAACGCCTTTAAACGCCAGCTTTTATCCCGTAATGTACCTAAACCTTGAAAAAATGACCGATCGGCCAAGGCATCCAAACGATGGTTTAGGGGGGTTTTTAAATCCAATGTCCAAAAAAACAATGCATCGGATAAACGGGCATCCACTACCCGTTCATACCCCTGCCTGACCAAGGCATCGTGCACTGGGCCATCGGCAATCATGATAAAATAGGGCAACAGATGATCTGGTTTTTCCCCACAACGCAAACTAAAACATTTTTGATGCACCTGTAACGTCGTGATGATGACTTCTGGTGGCAATGTTAAAAATTTGGAATCAAATGCGCACACCACCGCCACAGGCCATTGGGCCAGGCCTGCATTTTCCTCAACCAAGGCATCAAACGTCTCTCCACACACCGTCGCATTCTCTTCTCGGGCCAATCGTTGTACATCATGGGCGATACGCTCTGATCGCGCAGCATGGTCGATCAGCACGCCAGAATGGGCCAACTGTACCGCGTAGGTTTCTGGGGAAACAATACGCATGCCAAAGCGAGAATGACGTCCATTCTGATATAAAACATCGGCTGGAACGTCAAAAAAATCCTTATGGGGGGCCAATCGGTGGGCCTCTGACCAGGATCCCGACTGAACCCCATTAAATGACCATTCCAACGGCGTTTCTCCATACAACGTCACCATCCAGCGAATGGGACGAATCCATGGTTGATCCCCCGTCCAAACCATTCGTTTTGGCCAAAACATATGGGTTAATACATCGGTGCACAGTTGAACCAATAATGTTTCCATTGGTTCTTGTTTTGCAGCCAACGTGGCGGACCACACCTTCCCTTTGGGTGTTAACACTTGCATGCATTCTTCTGGTTGCAGATCGTAAGTCCGACAAAATCCCGCAAAAGCGTTTTCACCCAAATCGACCAATGGACCTTGTTTAACCACGGCTTGGCTTAAAACAGGAAAAATAGAGCTTAATCGGACCCCTAATCGCCGAGGTGTAATCCATGTTTTTATCCCCTGCACAATCAACTTTCCGCTGTGCTGCATCACCAAACGTTCTAAATGTTCTTGTGCCCCTTTTTGCATGCGTGCGGGGATTTCTTCGCACCCAATTTCCCATAAAAAATCAGACATACTTATGAATCCTGTGTAAAGTGCCCCTTGATTTCTATAACCTTTTCATTCCCATTCACCCTAATCTGATGGGCTTGGGGCATACCTTGATCTCGAATCCATGCTGCACAACAGGCGCTGGCCAAATGACGAATGCGGGCAATATTTTCCGCCCTCTGGGCCACACCGATGGCGCCGCGTGCATCTAAAATATTAAAGATGTGATTGGCTTGAATGACGTAATCATAGGCCGGCAATACCAAGGATTTTTCCAATGCCAATGCCCCCCAGGCCAAGGCATCCTCGAAATGCTGCACCAATCCAGCAACCGGCGCATGCTCAAAATACCATGCCGAAAACTGTTGTTCTCCACGCAAAGCCACGTCCCCCCATGTGTATGGAGCATCGGAATCCGGATCATTCCAGGCCAAATCAAAGAAACTGTTTTTATTTTGTAAAAATAGGGCGATGCGCTCTAAACCATAGGTAATTTCTGCAGAAACCGGAGAACACGCTATGCCCCCCATTTGTTGAAAATAGGTAAATTGAGTGACCTCCATGCCATCCAACCATACCTCCCACCCCAAACCAGCCGCACCCAAAGAGGGATTTTCCCAGTCGTCCTCGACAAAGCGAATATCATGTTTCTGGGTATCAATGCCCAGGCATTCGTAACTGCGCAGCAACAAATCCTGAACATCCTCTGGGGCTGGTTTTAAAATGACTTGAAATTGGTGGTATTTTTGAACACGATTGGGATTTTCACCATATCGTCCATCGCTAGGCCGTCGACACGGCTGAACAAAGGCGGCTTTCCATGGTTTTTGTGTCAAGGCATACAACGCCGTAAAAGGGCTGGATGTGCCTGCCCCCATTTCCAGATCATACCCTTGCAACATGACACAGCCCTGGTCTGCCCAAAATTCTTGTAACGTCAATACCATGGATTGAAAAGAGCGTGCCTGGGTCATAGAGGAAAAACAGGTGTTTGAATAGGTATACCATACCAAAAAATCCCAGACATTCGCAATGCGATAAGGTTTTATTTATAGATTTTTTCTATTGGTTACAGATTGGAGGTTTGTCATAGGTGCGGGTGAGGCGTTTATGATGCGAGCGAGCGACTGTCTCCTGCATCCTATGGGTTTAGACCTTTTTGAGATGTGCGGATCGGGGTTGCTTGTTGCTGGTTAAATGGGGCGAAAGGGATCAACAACGGCGGCTGGACGGCAAACGAATAGGAATTTTGTTGCGAGATCAAACCCAAGTAATGGAATAATTCCACTGACCTGTAACCAAACTGGCGCGCGCCCACCCCGTCTATATCAAAATTGTGTACCCCCAAATATAAAAAACCCCCGGTCAAAAAAAATGACAGGGGGGGGATTGCTTTTTGTAAAGAACAAGTGGAATGAAGGCCGTTTTTTCTGAGGCCTGATGATGGGGCTTTTCTTGAAACGCTTTTTTGTCCTCTTTATTTATCCAATTTCAACGTAGGCCGAGGAGATTTAGGGCTGGAGGTAAATCTGACCCCAGGTCTGCTGGTGCGTGGCGCCCCATAGGCTGGACGGGAACCTGAAGATGAACCATAGGCTGGACGCGGAGAATCCGACCTTGGAGCACTGCTGCCGTAGGCTGGCTTACTCTCGCCAAAGGAG